>NZ_JBXWOM010000013.1:0-129215 GCF_059610905.1 Ruegeria sp. CDSC002 | reverse complement strand
GTTCCGGCGTAGCTCAGCGGTAGAGCAGTTGACTGTTAATCAATTGGTCGTAGGTTCGATCCCTACCGCCGGAGCCATTTCCAACAATATCAGGCGCTTAGCCGATCAAGGCACTCTCGAAGTCTGCGCGCAGGTTGCGCTTTAGGACCTTGCCGGTCGCGTTCAGTGGCAATGCATCCACAAATACTACCTTATCGGGCACCTGCCACTTGGCGATTTTACCGTCGAAGAAAGCTAGCAACTCCGCTTCACTCGGGTCCGCGCCTTCGGCTTTGACCGCCACCAACAAGGGGCGTTCGTCCCATTTGGGATGCGGCACACCAACAACGGCTGCAGTGGCAAGTTGCGGGTGGGCTACGGCGATGTTTTCCAACTCGACCGAGCTGATCCACTCGCCCCCGGATTTGATGATGTCCTTGGACCGGTCGCGGATAGTCATGTACCCGTCGGGGTCCAGCGTTGCCACGTCTCCGGTCGCGAACCATCCGTCCTGCAGTAGGTCTTCATCCTGCATTTGGAAATAGCTGTCCAACACCCAATGACCGCGCACCAGCAGATCGCCCTGCGTAACGCCGTCATGCGGCAGATCATTGCCGTCATCATCGACGATTTTCAACTCGACCCCATAGGGCGGACGACCCTGGCTTTCGCGCAGCTTGTGTTGTTCTTCAGGCGGAAGGTCCAGATGTTTGGCCAGTGGGTTGTTCGTGCTTCCCAGCGGACTCATCTCGCTCATGCCCCAGGCGTGAACCGTATCGACACCATAGGTCTCGCGGAAAGTTTCGATCATCGAGGGCGGGCACGCAGCACCGCCAATCACAGTGCGGTTCAAGCTGGCCAGTTTGCTACCTGACTTCTCGGCATGTGCCAGCAAGCCTTGCCAGATCGTCGGAACCCCCATTGCCAGCGTCACGCCATATGTATCGACCAGATTCACCAGTGCTTCGCCATGTAGACCCGGCCCGGGCAGCACCATGCGTGAACCCGACATGGCGCAGGCATAGGGCGACCCCCAGGCGTTGACATGGAACATTGGAACCACCGGCATCACGACATCCATAGCAGAAAAGCCTATGACATCTCGCGTGTTCGATCCAAAACTGTGCAGGACTGTGGAACGATGGGAATACAGAACGCCTTTGGGATTGCCCGTCGTGCCCGAGGTGTAACACAGGCTGGACGCTGTGTTTTCATCGAAACTCGGCCACTGAAAATCGCCATCGCCAGTTTCGATCAGGTCATCATAGAACGCGACGCCAGGGATTTGGGCAACGGCGTCTTCATTCCGTGGGCCCATCAAAACGAAATGGCGCACTTCGGTCAGGTGTTCGTGCAGGGCCGCGACCAGAGGGATGAATGTCGCATCAAAGAACAGAACCCGGTCTTTGGCGTGGTTGATAATGTAAGTCAGCTGTTCCGGGAAAAGCCGGGGGTTCACCGTGTGGCACACAAAACCCGCGCCGGAGGTGGCATAGTAGATCTCCAGATGTCGCCGGTTGTTCCAGGCCAACGTGCCAATTCGATCCTGCGGCTCCAACCCCAGCTTGGTCAGCGCTGATCCCAGTTTTCGCGCGTTTTGCGCCACTTGCTCCCATGTGGTTTCGGTGACCGATCCATCGGTTTCGACCGAGTAGATCTCGGTCTGGCCATGATAGCGTTCGGCGTGATCAATCAGCGACGAAATCAGCAAAGGCTGCGTCATCATCTGTCCCAGCATGGACATCCTCCCATTATCAGCGTCGCCTCTATTGGGCAGTGCTGTCTGCTTGCCTGATGCCACTCGCCAGCGTGCGCAAAGCAAAGTGTTCAGGGCGTTCCCTAAGAACAGACCCTGCCAATCATTTAATTGTCTGACAATAAAAGAATGCAGCCTGCCTTCACGGCAGACTGCAAAAAACCGCGTTAATAATCGCGGTGGCGCATTGCATAGGCAACCAGGGCAGCGGTCGAGCCGTCCTTGCCAGTCGCGCTTTCTTCTCCGTCGACGATCGGGCCGAGAGATGTCGCAAGTTCCTTGCCCAGCTCAACGCCCCACTGGTCGAACGAGTTGATGTCCAATAGGACGCCCTCGACAAACACACGATGTTCGTAAAGCGCGATGATCTGGCCCAGAACAAACGGCGTGAGCATTGGATACATCAACGTTGTCGAAGGACGGTTGCCCGGAAAAACACGGTGACGGGCTTGCCGTTCCAGCTCGTCCCCTTCCAGCCCCTTCTCCGCCATCCGTTGCCGTGCTTCACCCAGCGACCGTCCGCGCATCAGAGCTTCGGACTGCGCAAGGCAATTGGCCAGCAACAGGCGGTGATGGTGGGTCAATTCCGGTTCGTGCCCTTCGGCCGCAACCATGAACTCACAGGGGATCACGTCGGTGCCTTGGTGGATCAACTGATAAAATGCATGCTGCCCATTGGTGCCCGGCTCACCCCAAACGACGGGACCCGAGGGAATGGTCAGAGTGTTGCCGTCCATGGCAACAGATTTGCCGTTCGATTCCATCTCGAGCTGTTGAAAATACGCGGGTAGACGCAGCAGTCTTTGATCGTACGGCAGCACGGCCCGGCTAGCGTGGCCCAGAACCTGACGATGCCAAATGCCGACCAATGCCAGCATAACGGGCATATTTTCGACCCAGTCGGCGGCGCGGAAATGTACATCCATCGCCTGCCCGCCGCGCAAGAATGCGTCAAAAGCATTTGACCCTACGGCGATCATTACCGGCAGGCCCACTGGGCCCCAGACCGAATAGCGCCCGCCAACCCAATCGGCAAAACCGAAAACGCGCTCTTGGGGAATACCAAAGGCTTGGGTTTTGTCCAGCGCGCTGGACACGGCGGCAAACTGCTTGCCCGGATCGCCGCCGCCATCTTCCATCCAAGCTCGCGCGGTTCGGGCATTGGTCATCGTCTCGATGGTCGTGAAAGTTTTGGAGGCAACAATCACCAGTGTCCGCGTTGGATCAAGCTGGCGCAGCGTATCGGCGATATGTGCGCCGTCCACATTCGAGACATAGTGCAGTCTTGGTCCATCATGATACGGGGACAGCGCATGCGTCGCCATCACTGGGCCCAAATCCGAACCACCGATCCCGATATTGACCACATCGGTAAAGGCGCCCCCTGCCCCGGTGACCGCCCCGCCGCGCACCTCTTCTGCGAAGACACGCATCCGTTGCAGAGTGTCCAGAACATCAGGCATGACGTCCAGACCATCGACCTCAACCGGGCCACCATCCAGATTACGCAGCGCTGTGTGTAGAACGGCACGGCCTTCGGTTTCGTTGATCTTTTCACCATCGAACATCGCCGCGCGGCGCGAAGCCAGGCCAGCCTCATCACACAACGCGATCAAGGCCTTTCGGACGTCATCTGTGATCTGGGTTTTGGAATAATCAAACAGCAGATCTCCGGTGGACGCGGAAAAAGTCTGAGCCCGGTTCGGATCGCTTTCAAACAGCCCGAGGATGGCCTCGTCCTGCACTTCGGATGCTAGATTTTTGAGCGGGTCCAACTGCATCTGTGTCACTCCGCCCAATGAACCGTCATGCCGGTCAGCGCGGCAGCGATCGGGGCCTCTTCCGGAGGCAGAGACATGGCCTTATCCAACGCATCGCGCTTGGTGGCGCCAAAGATAATCAGGTGTTTGGATAGCGCTCCATCCAACACGGGGCCAGTCAGCGTGATCCGCGCCTCTGGCTGGGTTTCGGGACGGGCGACTGCAAGCGGTGGCGCGTGACTATCCAGCGCGTCTTCAAGCCCCTCCATCCCCGGAAACAGAGAAGCTGTGTGCATATCCTCGCCCATTCCAAGAACCAGAACCGAAAGCGGCAAGACTGGTGTAATCAAGGATTCGATTTCCGGCAGGACATCGTCCGGTTCTTTACCTTCAACATACAGCGGCACGTATTGAGCAGCCGAAGCACGGTTTGTCAGCAAGCGCTGCCGGATCAGCCGTTCGTTCGAACGGTCGCTATCACCCGGAACACAGCGTTCGTCCGTGGGTAAAACCCGCACACGGTCCCATTCCAGATCAGCCGCGCACAGGCCATCGAATACCGGCCCGGGGGTCGTGCCGCCCGGCACGGCCAACGAAACCATGTCGTGATGCAGCAAGGCAGCCTCCAACTCTCCGGCCAAGGCGTTTGCCACGTCAATCGCCAGCATGTCGCGATCGGCATATTCCTGAATCTTCATGGGTTTATTCCTTGCCAACGGCGACCATCTCGTTTCATCAACAGCTCGGCGTCGCCCGGACCTGTGCTGCCGCTTTCGTATGGTTTTGGTACGTCACCGCGCGCGTGCCAGCCGGCAATGATCGGGTCGGTCCAGGCCCATGCGGCCTCGACCTCATCCCCGCGCATGAACAGTGTCTGGTTGCCCCGGATCACGTCCATGACCAGCCGTTCATATGCATCCGGGGGGTCTTGATTTCCTGACCCTAGCGCCTCGGCAAAACTCATGTCCAAGGGCACATCGACCAGGCGCATACCACCCGGGCCCGGTTCCTTGATCGTCACCTTCAGCGTTATTCCTTCGTTCGGCTGCAGCCGGATCGACAGGACATTCGCGTGGCGTCCAGCCTCTTCGCCGAAAATTGAATGCGGCGCGTCTTTAAACATCACATTGATCACCGATGACCGCGCAACCAGACGTTTGCCCGTGCGTAGATAGAACGGCGTGCCCGCCCAACGCCAATTGCTGATATGCGCCCGCAGCGCCACATAGCTTTCGGTGGTCGAACGTGGGTTGCCCACAATTTCGCGGTATCCTTTTCGGCCGCCGCGGCCATCGAACTGTCCACGCACGATGTGGTGCGGTTCAACTTGATCAAGGGCACGAATAACCTTGAGCTTTTCGTCCCGCACGGCATCCGGATCAAACTTCGCCGGCGGCTCCATCGCGATTAGGCACAGTAACTGCATCAGGTGATTCTGCATCATGTCGCGCATGGCACCTGCGCGCTCATAATACTCTTCCCGCCCGTCGATACCTACGGATTCGGCCACCGTGATCTGGATGTGATCGACATACTGGCTGTTCCACAGCGGTTCGAACAGCATATTGCCAAAGCGGACGGCCATCAGGTTCTGGACGGTTTCCTTTCCCAGATAGTGATCGATCCGGTAGATCTGGCTTTCCCGAAAATGCTCAGCCAAGGTCGCGTTTAACGCCCGCGCACTCTCCAGATCGTGGCCAAAGGGTTTTTCAACGACGATCCGCGTGCTTGGCGTTGCAAGATCATGCGCTTTGATCCTTTCGGCCAAAGGCCCGAACAGGCGCGGACCGACCGAGAAATAGAACGCCCGCACCCGGTCATGGTTCAGTTTGTCGGCAAGCTGTTCCCAGCCCTCATTCGAATACCCGTCGAGTGTCACATAGTCGACGCGGTCCAGAAACGCGCGCAATGCGCCCTCGTCCTGGCATTGCGCAGCAGCATGGGTTCGCAGCGATTCGGCGACCATTGCCTGAAACCCCACGCGATTGTGGACCGTGCGCGCAGCGCCAATGATTTGGACGCCTTCGGCCCACTGCCCTGAACAAAAGCGCCGAAACAGGGCCGGTAGAATCTTACGTTGCGCCAAGTCGCCGGTCCCGCCAAAAATGACGAGATCGAACGGATCAACAGGTATGACGCGAGAAACCATGGTTTTTCCTTATCTTGCCCCGCCGGGCATGTCCAATGTTAGCGCAATCGGTCAGCGTAAATCCCCCATCATCAAAACTCTGTCAGGTCGCACTTGCCTGACTTAACTAATCCGAGTCGAGCAGCTACATCAGAAGTAACTTCAAAGAACCGGATACCGGAATGAAAGACAACGCGCCTCAGACCGCCAATATCGGCAAGTTTCAGAACAAATTGGTGACAGCAGATGGGCAAACCCGCGCTTCCGTAGCGCTGAAAAACCCCGAGACGTTGTGGTTCAATACCGGCACTCTTTGCAATATCGAATGCGTCAACTGCTACATCGCCAGTAGTCCAACCAACGACGCGCTGGTCTATATCACCACCGAAGAGGTGCGCGACTACTTGGACCAGATCGAAGAACGCGACTGGCCGGTGCGTGAGATTGGGTTCACTGGGGGCGAGCCCTTTATGAACCCGGAAATGATCGACATGACTCGTGAAACGTTGGAACGCGGCTATGAAGTTTTGATCCTGACAAATGCAATGCTCCCGATGATGCGCCGCAAGATGCGCGAGGGTTTGCTGGATCTGAAGCGCAATTATGGAAACAAGCTGACACTTCGAGTTTCCGTGGACCACTATCGCCCCGAACTGCATGACGAGGAACGCGGAAAAGGCAGCTTTGACAAGACGATCACTGGAATGGAGTGGTTGCGCGACAACGGGTTCAATATCGCTATCGCAGGCCGCACGGTCTGGGGTGACAGCGACGCCGACAGCCGCGCCGGGTATGAGGCGTTCTTCAAGCAGCACAGCTTTGACATCGACGCACAGAATCCTGGCCAGACCGTTTTGTTCCCCGAGATGGACGAAACTGTCGAAGTCCCCGAAATCACAACCGCTTGCTGGGGCATTCTGGATAAACCACCCGAGGCTGTAATGTGTTCGAATGCCCGCATGGTGGTCAAACGCAAAGGCGCAGAACGGCCTGCCGTTCTGGCCTGTACCCTACTGCCGTACGAGCCTGAGTTTGAAATGGGCACCACACTGGCCGAGGCCGAGGCCGACGTGCACCTCAACCACCCACATTGCGCAAAGTTCTGCGTTCTGGGCGGCGCCAGCTGCTCGGGCTGATCAGTTCAACTCGGGCGATTTCCAGTATTTTGTGCCTGACGCCCCAGCCGAAACACGCCAGCCCTTTTTGCTGAGCACAAAAAACGACCGCCCGTCTGTGAACCTGAGCGTCTCATCGGTGCGCTCATCTCCATACATTGCGCCGGATTCCGCAGTCGCGTCGTAACCTTGCGTGATAAAACTGTCCAAATCTGCTTGGGTTTCAAACAGGATCACGAATTTGGTCTCGAACCCGCCGATACCGATCGCCGCGCCCACGCCGCCGGTTCCCATATTCATGTAGGTGTGCTGACCAGTGTCTTTGTTCACGGCAACACCGCGCCCGTACCCTGCGGACACCGGGAAAACTGTCACCTTGCGGGAATCGAACGCAGCATATCCCGCACTGACATCATATAGCGCTTGTGCTTCGGGATTTTCGGCAAGCAACTGCGCCAACACATCGACGGCCATAACATCCAGCTTGGCGCGTGTCTCTTCGGGCGTCGCCTCGTTGGACAGCAAATCAGAGGTGGACGTGATGGTTTCGTCAACCGCGTTCGCCCCTTTTTCGAGTGTCTGCCCGACGGTTTCTGCCCCGCGTCCGACAGCATTAGCCGTATTTTCAGCGCCCTTCTTGATTTTATCAAGGACACCTTCGGCCGACACCGGCCCGGCTAGGCAGATGGCAACTGCAATCAATAAAACTCTGGGCATTCCGTGTTTCCGCTTGTGGCCAATGACTTCGCCGCCACGATACCGGATGCACCGGAAATGTATATGGGTTTGGGCCTGATGCGCCCGGGCGTCAATTCACTCGGAATTCGCCTACCACGTTGCGCCATTCCCCGGGCGCGATCATTTTTCGATGTGTAAACCGCACGGAATGCAGCGGTCCTTCGATCTCTCGCTGCCAGAATTCAATAAAATCGAATAGTTTGGGATGATCCGGCGCAAGGTCGTATTCCTGCCAGATAAATGTATTTAGCACGTGAATATAGTCGGGCATGTGATAAAAAAATTCGGCCGTCGTCAGCCCATACCCCTTGAGCATCAGTTCTGTTTCGCTTTGCTCCATGCAGACCTCCAAAATTGTTGCAAGGTCTCTTCAGCATAGCACAGAAACCACCTAACCCTTGGTTAACAATATGTTACCCCAGTGTTACGGGTGTTTTTTGCCCAGAATGCGCTGCTTGCTTGCACCTTATGTGCCGGGTCTGATAAGGTACATCCACAAGATATAGACCCAGCACAATAAACGGGCAGGTTACGTGAGCGATACGCCAGAAACCCCAGAAAACATGGATGAAACACCGCCCCAGCGTCCCGTATATGACGGCCCGACGGTATCCATCGAATCCGAGATGCGCACGTCCTATCTGGACTATGCGATGTCGGTCATCGTGTCCCGCGCGATCCCCGATCTGCGCGATGGCCTGAAACCGGTGCACCGGCGCATCCTCTATGCCATGCACGAGACGGGCAATACCCACGACAAGTCATACCGCAAATCGGCCCGTCCGGTTGGCGATGTGATGGGTAAGTACCACCCGCATGGTGACAGCGCGATCTATGACGCGCTGGTGCGGATGGCACAGGATTTCTCGATGTCGCTGCCGCTGCTGGATGGTCAGGGCAACTTTGGCTCGATGGACGGCGATAACCCGGCGGCCATGCGCTATACCGAAGTGCGGATGGACAAGCCCGCCGCATCTCTGTTGGCCGATATTGAAAAAGAAACGGTCGATTTTCAGGACAACTATGACGGCAAGGACCGCGAACCAACGGTTCTTCCCGCCCGTTTCCCGAACATGCTGGTCAACGGTGCCGGTGGTATCGCCGTCGGCATGGCAACCAACATCCCACCGCACAACCTTGGCGAAGTCATCGACGCAACGCTGGCGCTGATAGATGAACCGGATCTGACATCCGAACAGCTGATCGAATATATCCCCGGCCCTGATTTCCCAACCGGTGGTGTGATGTTGGGCCGTTCCGGCGCGCGCAAAGCCTATCTGGAAGGGCGCGGTAGCGTCATAATCCGCTCCAAGACCCGCGTCGAGGAAATCCGCAAGGACCGCTACGCCATCGTCGTTGACGAGATCCCCTATCAGGTGAACAAGGCCTCGATGATCGAAAAGATCGCCGAAGCCGTTCGCGAAAAACGCATCGAAGGCGTCAGCCACGTTCAGGACGAATCCGACCGCAATGGGGTGCGTGTCGTGGTCGAACTCAAACGTGATGCGACGCCCGAAGTTGTTTTGAACCAGCTTTTCCGTTTCTCGCCGATGCAGACCTCGTTTGGCTGCAACATGTTGGCGCTGAATGGTGGCCGGCCAGAGCAGTTGACCCTGCGCCGGTTCCTGACCTCCTTTATTGACTTCCGTGAAGATGTCGTCGCCCGTCGCACTGCGTACGACCTGCGCAAAGCCCGCGAACGCAGCCACATCCTGTGTGGCCTGGCCGTGGCCGTGTCGAACGTTGATGAGGTCGTCGCCACAATCCGGTCATCCGCTGACGCGGCGCAAGCGCGTGAAAAGCTGATGACCCGCCGCTGGCCCGCGGCTGAGATCGAAAGTTATCTGCGCCTGATCGACGATCCTCTGTCCAAGATGAACGACGACGGCACCTATAACCTGACCGAAGTTCAGGCCCGCGCCATCCTCGACCTGCGTCTGCAGCGACTGACTCAGATCGGTGTCAAAGAGGTTACGGACGAGCTGGAAGAACTGGCAGGTAAGATCCAGGAATACCTCGATATTCTGTCCTCTCGAGAGCGCATCATGTCGATCATCGGAGATGAGCTGCGCAGCGTTCGTGAACAGTTTGCCGTGCCCCGTCGCACCGAGATCGTCGATTGGTCCGGCGACATGGAAGACGAGGACCTGATCGAACGTGAGGATATGGTCGTGACCGTCACGTCGGGCGGCTACATCAAGCGTACGCCGCTGGCCGATTTCCGCGCACAAAAGCGCGGCGGCAAGGGCCTGTCGGGGATGCAGACCAAGGAAGAGGATGTTGTCACCAACCTCTTCGTGGCCAACACACACACGCAACTGCTGTTCTTCACGACGGATGGCATGGTCTACAAGCTCAAGACCTGGCGTCTACCGCAGTCAGGGCGCACAGGTAAGGGCAAGGCAATCGTCAACATCCTGCCGATCCCGACCGGTGTTTCCATCGCCGCGATCATGCCGGTGGATGTACCCGATGAAGAATGGGAAAATCTGCAGATCATCTTTGCCACCAGCGCGGGCGACGTGCGTCGTAACCGCTTGTCAGACTTCACCAATGTCCGGCGCAACGGCAAGATCGCAATGAAGCTGCCCGAAGATGTTGAGCTGGTGAACGCCCGCATCTGCTCAGAAGATGAAGATGTGATGCTGGTCACCAATTCGGGTCGTGCAATCCGCTTCCGCACCACCGATGTACGGGTGTTCAACTCGCGCGAATCCACCGGTGTGCGCGGTATCAGGCTGTCCAATGGCGACCGCGTGGTTTCGATGTCGGTGATCCGCCACTTCGAAGCGACCCCCGAAGATCGTGTGGCTTACCTCAAAATGCGCCGTGCGGTTGCTGGGCTTACCGAAGATGATGCTGGTGACGACGAGGAAGCCGCAGCAAGCAGCGATTTCAACCAGGAAAAGTATGCCGAGATGTCGGCGGCCGAAAACCTGATCCTGACGATCACGGCGGGCGGCGCAGGCAAGCTGAGCTCCAGCCACGACTATCCTGTACGCGGACGCGGCGGGATGGGTGTGGCCGCCATGGACAAGGCGATGCGTGGTGGCGAACTCGTCGCCTCGTTCCCGGTCGATATGGAAGATCAGATCATGCTGGCGACGTCCAAAGGCCAATCGATACGGGTGCCGGTTGATGGGATTTCGTTCCGTTCCCGCTCGGCCGGTGGCGTGAAGGTCTTCAACACCGGCAAAGGCGAAGTGGTCGTCAGCGTCGCCTGGATTGCCGATCAGGGCGACGAGGACGAAGCGGAAGAGTAACCGACTGATCCATAACACTATTCAGGCGCTACACTTTCGGGTGTGGCGCCTTTTTTAAATCAAAAGGTCTTCAACAGCCCAAAGGCGATCCTGTCCCCAGACACTTTCCCCGGCGACGCGGAAACTTGGGACACCCCACAACCCGATCTCTTGCAGACGGTCCTGATTGACCGCTACCCGATCTCTCCAACGATCTGAGCTAACGTTCGGTTTCGCACTCTGCCAATCCAACCCCGCGTTTTTGACGATAATCCGAAGCCCCCGATCGGTTGCAGCATTCAGACCCTCTGACCAGACGCCGCGCAGGAAGGCGGAACAGAACTCAGGCAGTTTTTCCTGCGCTTCGGCGTAATCCAGTAAGGCATAACCACGCTCGATCCCTTTGCCTAAAGGATCACAGATACGCCCAAATGGGATCCCCAACCGCCGCGCTTCGCGCACGCAATCATAAAGGATGTAGGAGGACTTGGGTGGAGGGACGGGTAAGCCTCGCATCAACATAGGCAAAACCGGCCTCAGAACCAGTCGTGCGTTGTAATGGCGTGCCAAATCGACAGCTCGGTCAAATGCCAGATACGAATAAGGGCTGCGGAAAGAAAAGAAGAACTCAATCTCCTGATCCTGAGACTTCTCTTGTTCCAATTGCACTGAAGGCAAAGACACTATCGGTGACGACCCGCTTCCCAGACCCGCGTGCAGCAACCGGTCTTCGAGATAATGAAGACGATCAACGCCCCAATACCATTCACCATCGTAGTGAAACGTTCCGCCGAGATAGTGACCCAAATCGGAAAGTTGTTGGTCGCCATCCTCGATCAGCGCAGCCGGTAAGGGGTGATCCGAAGACGAAAAACCCTTTCCCGACCAAAGATCTTCGCTGATATCTCGGACATTGTTAACAAAGCTATCGTTCGTCAGTTCGGCTGCCATCTGTTTTTCCGCAACTGCAATGAAAGCCTCGTCAGGAACTGAGCCTTCAGGGGGGCTGAGACCAAGCTTTCGGGCCAGGCTTGCCGCATCTTTGATGGCATTTTGCCGATATGCTGCCGGGTCCGGCAAAGCCTCGGCCGGAGGGCCCGAAATCAGATGCGGGCGCAGCTCGACATCATAGGTGTCTCGAAACTGCTGCAAGACCTGTGCGGTGAGGTGACAGTATGGGTCGGAAACATCATGGAAATAATGGACAACGCGCGGGCGGTTCAGCACGTGATGCTTTGCCTCCAGCACGCGCCTACGCGCCACCAGGCGCGTGTTGCTGGTCAGAATTGACGCTAAGTGTGGTTTGACATGTGTTGCAAAGAACAAGGTGGTTCCTTTGGTAAAACCGTTCGAACCACCCTACCCTCATTCAGGTCAAAACCAATGCACCTACACGGCAACTTGACGAAACGTTTTCTGACCTCAGAGCCCGTATAACCCGCCAAATTTCTGTTCCAGATACCCGAGTAACGGGTCAGGTCCGGGTTCCATACCGCTTGCACGCTGAATGGTCTCGCGTGGAGCGTAAAGCCCACCATGTTGCTGCACATTCTCGTGCAGCCAATCGGTTGCGCCTGACGTGTCACCTGCTGCCAGTTGCGCATCCAGTTCTGGCACAGCGTTCCGCAACGCTTGGTAAAGGCATCCTGCATAGACATTGCCCAGCGAATAGGTTGGGAAATAACCAAACAGACCCACTGACCAGTGCACATCCTGCAGACATCCGTTCGAAGGTTTGTCGACCGCATATCCGAAATCCGCCTTGAAACGGTCGTTCCACGCGGCCTCAAGATCATCCACTTGGAGGTCACCGGCCATCAGCGCGCGTTCCAGATCAAAGCGCAGCATGATGTGGAGGTTGTATTGCACCTCATCCGCCTCGGTGCGGATATAACCGTTGTGAACACTGTTGACCGTTGCATAGAACGTATCCGCGTCGGTGATGCCAAAATCGCCAAACGCGTCTTTCATTTGGCCAAACAACCAACCGGTAAAGGCACGGGATCGGCCCAGTTGGTTCTCGTAAATCCGGCTTTGGCTTTCGTGCACACCCATCGACACGCCACCCCCCAAAGGCGTCAGGGCGTAGGCCGGATCAATCCCTTGTTCATAGGCGGCATGACCTACCTCGTGGATTGTCGAATAGAAACAGTTGAACGGATCGTTTTCACTGGTCCGGGTGGTGATCCGAACATCCGATCCACTGCCCGAGCTGAACGGGTGAACGGCCTTGTCGATGCGGCCTGTATTCAGGTCATACCCGAAAGTGGTTGCCAGTTTTTCCGACAATTGCATCTGTTTCAGCTCATCGAAACTCCCCGTCAATGCCTGAGGTGCGGATTTTTCCAGAACAGCGGCGCGCAGTGCTACCAGACGCGGGCGCATTTGGTCAAAGATTTCGGCGATTTGCGATCCCGTCGTGTAAGGCTCATAATCCTCGACCATCGCGTCGTAGATATTGCCACCCTGCGCCAGTGCAGCACCTTCTTCACGCTTTAGCGCCACGACCTCATCCAGCACGGGCAGGAAAGCGGCAACATCTTCGTCTGCGCGGGCCTGGGCCCATGTTCCCTGTGCTGCAGATGTTACGCGCGCAATGGCCGTTGCCAGTTCAGCAGGCACTTTGACCGTCCGTTCATAGGACCGGCGGATTTCGCGCAATTGCGCCTGACCGACCTGGTCCTGAGGGTCGGCTTGTTCCAGCCATTCAGCCACACGTGAGTCGGACCGGCGGTTGTGCAATACAGCCTCAATCGCGGCCATTTCCTCGGCCCTCTGCGGGGCCGCGCCGCGCGGCATCACCGTTTCCTGATCCCAGCCCAAACGCCCGGCAATTTCGCCGAGAGCCGAGGTTTCGCGCTGAAATGCCATCAGATCGTCATAAGCACTCATCGGTATCAGGCTCCGCGCAAAGAGGTTGCTATAGGGTAAGTGGTAAGGAACCGCGCCCGCAGGATAAGGGTCCAGACGACGACGGCCATGAACTGGTGGAAGATGGCGATCTGCCACGGTGCTGCGTAGATCACGGTCGCGATCCCAATCACCACCTGCAGCGAAAGCGCTGCGAAGGCCGCGTTGAAGGCAAAGCGAGTTTGCGGATGTGCACTAGTGCTGCCGCGCCGCCAGACGACGACGCCGAAGATGAACAGCAGATAGCCCGCACAACGGTGGATGAACTGAACCAGACCCGGGCTTTCAAAGAAGTTGCGCCACATCGGTTCGAGCATCGTCATGTCAGGCGGCAGAAGCTGACCACCGATCAGCGGCCAATCGGTATAAGACCGCCCGGCGTCGATCCCGGCGACAAGCGCACCAATGAGTATTTGCAAAAAGGCGAAATGCATCAACCCGGTGGATAGCGAGAACAATTTCGCCTCTTTGGCGCGTCGGGCCTGCATCAGGTCACGTTCGTCGCGGCCCAGCTCAAAGATGTACCATGCAAGGAAGCCGAGAATTACAAAAGCCAGCCCCAGATGAATCGCCAGACGATAGCTGGCCACAGCAATCATCCCCTCGCCCTGTGTCACGCCCGAGGCGACCATCCACCAACCGACTGCACCCTGAACACCGCCCAAAAGGCCCGGAATCAACAACTTACCGGTCCAGCCGGTTGGTATTTTCCGCGCGATAAGGAAGCCAAAGAAGCCAAGAGCCCAGACCAGCCCAATCACGCGCCCTAGCTGACGATGGCCCCATTCCCACCAGTAGATGGATTTGAAGTCACCCAGCTCCATCCATTGGTTCTGAATGCGCCACTGGTCGATTTGCTTGTATTTGTCGAACTCGGCTTGCCAGTCCGCCTCATTCATCGGCGGGATGGCCCCGGTAATCGGCCGCCACTCGGTGATCGACAACCCGCTGTCAGTCAGGCGGGTCAGCCCGCCCACAGCGATCATGACGACCACCAGCGCAAACAGGATCATCAGCCAGGCGCGAATGGCCTTGCGCGCACCCCCGCGGCCACGATCGATCATACCCGGTTGAACGGCTTGTTGTTTTTCAGTGTCTGAGACGTCTTCGAAGATGCTGCGCTTACCGCTCATGCTGTCCTCTTGTGCCTTGGATTTTGTCGCAAGCTAGGGTGAAGCGGAACATAGGTCCAGCCTCAGCCTTTGTCTTTCCAGCGGACCATCTGACGCATTATCCCGTGCAACATCTGCACATCGGACCGGGTCATCCGCATACGGGACCACAGATTACGCAGATTGGTCTTCATGCCTTCGGCCTTTTCCGGTGGGTAGAAGAAGCCCGCTTCTTCCAGCCGGTCTTCATAGTGTTCGACCAGTTTCTCGACCTCGATACCCGTGGCCCAGTCGCCCTTGCCCAGATCGGTGGCCTCATGAACCACATCGCCGGTTTGGCGCATCCACTCATAGGCGGTCAGCAACACGCACTGCCCAAGGTTTAGCGAGGCGTATTCCGGGTTTACCGGAACCGAGATGATCGCGTTTGCCTTAGCGATGTCTTCGTTTTCGAGCCCTGCGCGTTCCGGGCCAAACAGAACACAGACCTTTTCACCAGCAGCAACCTTTTCGGCAGCCAATTGCATTGCGCGTTCCGGGCTGTAGACCGGCTTTGTCAATCCACGCTGCCGCGCCGTCGTCGCAAAAACAAAAGTGCTGTCGGATAGCGCACCGGCCAGATCGTCATACAGCTGCGCCTCATCCAACAGACGCCCGGCGCCGCTGGACATCGCCACAGCCTTGGGGTTCGGCCATCCGTCCCGAGGTGCTACGATCCGCATCCGATCCAGCCCGAAATTCCACATCGCCCGCGCGGCGGCACCGATGTTTTCACCCATCTGCGGGCGCACAAGCACGAATGAGGGCTGAGATTTATCACTGGGCATGGCTGTCTCCGAAAGTTCCGCCTGCTCTAATCTGCGCGCACAGGCAGGGCAAGCCATCCGCGCCTTCATTTGGGCCGGAAACCAGCATAAAAGTTTGCTTCCCCGCCGCAATCCGCTAAACCGCGCAAAAGACTGAAAGCGAAGGACGCGCCAATGGACACCCCCGAGCAGCCGCAGATTTACCTGATTACGCCACCGACCATCGAACTGAGCACCTTTACGAACCGTTTGGCCAGCGTGTTGGACGGGGCAGAGATCGCCTGTATCCGATTGGCGCTGGCTGGTGGAGATGAAGACACGATCGCCCGTGCGGCGGATGCCTGCCGTGAGGTTGCCCATGCGCGCGATGTGGCACTGGTGATCTCGAACCATGTTCTGCTGGCGCAGCGGTTGGGGCTGGACGGGGTGCATCTGGATGACGCCGCGCGCTCGGTCCGGTTTGCACGAAAGGAATTGGGCGCGGAAGCCATCGTTGGCAGCTTTTGCGGTGCGTCCAGCCATGACGGCATGTCGGCTGGCGAGGCCGGTGCGGACTATGTCGCCTTTGGACCAGTGGGCGCGTCAACGCTGGGTGATGGCACAATCGCCGAAATGGATCTGTTCCAGTGGTGGTCTGAGACGATCGAAGTTCCGGTCGTTGCCGAGGGTGGCCTGAACCCCGACCTGGTTCGCGATCTGACCCCCTGCACCGATTTTTTCGGTATCGGGGACGAGATCTGGTCACAGGATGACCCTCTGGCCGCGCTGAAGGGGCTGACCGACGCGATGCGCTGATCGGTGCGAGCGTTAACGCTTGCACCTACGCCGGGGCTGCGGCATGACGACGACATGACACAAAACAGCGACATCCTTTGTATCGGATCGGTTCTTTGGGACGTGATTGGCCGGTCCGCCAGCGCCATGCGGCAAGGGTCGGACGTGCCGGGGCGGATCACCCGCCTACCGGGTGGCGTGGCCATGAACATCGCCATGACACTGGTGCGTTTTGGCATGACCCCCACCCTGCTGACCGCCATCGGGCGCGATCCTGAGGGCGATGAGTTGGCAAATGCGTGTTCCCGGCTGGGCATGGTGACGGATCACATTTACCGTTCACAGGATTTGCCGACCGACCGTTACATGGCGGTCGAAGGGGCCAACGGCCTGATTGCGGCCATTGCCGACGCGCATTCGCTTGAGGCCGCGGGTGCCAAAATCCTGCGTCCACTGATGCACGGGCCGCTAGGATACGAAAACGAGCCGTTTGAAGGACCTATCGCGCTGGACGGCAATCTGACTCTGAACTTGCTTGAGGAAATCGCCCAAAGCCCCGCCTTTGCGCGCGCCGATCTGCGTGTCGCACCGGCCTCGCCCGGTAAAGCCGAACGCTTGCTGCCGTTCCTGAAACATGCGCGTGCAACGCTGTATGTGAACCTCGAAGAAGCCGGCATCCTGTGTCAGCGTGAATTCAAGGATTCCGAAAGCGCCGCCAAAGGCCTGCTGGATCGCGGCGCGCTGCGGGTGTTGGTCACCGACGGCGGAAGCTCGGCCACGGTTGGTAATGCGGATGAAATCCTGACCCAAACACCCCCGTCCGTTCTGGTTACCCGCGTAACCGGCGCAGGCGACACTTTTATGGCGGCCCACATCGCCTCAGAATCCGACGGAGCATCCAGCGCCGAGGCCCTGATCCGCGCGCTGAACGCCGCCGCAACTTACGTATCCGGAGAAACCCCACTGTGATCGACATTCAATATTCCGCCGAGGTCCGCGCCGCCAAGGACGCAGGCCAGCCCATCGTTGCGCTGGAAAGCACCATCATCACCCACGGGATGCCCTACCCTCAGAACATCGAGGTTGCGGCACAGGTTGAACAGGATATCCGCGACGCGGGTGCAGTTCCAGCAACCATGGCCGTGATCAAAGGCAAACTGCATGTGGGCCTTGAGGCGGATGAGCTGAAAGCACTGGGTCAGGCGCAGGGCGTCGCCAAGCTGTCCCGCGCAGATATGGCCGCCTGCATGGCAACCGGCGGCACTGGCGCGACCACGGTCGCGGCCACGATGATCGCCGCGCATTATGCCGGGATCGAAGTGTTTGCCACCGGTGGCATCGGCGGCGTGCATCAGGGTGCCGAGACGACCTTTGATATCTCAGCCGATCTGCATGAGCTGGCGCAATCCCCGGTTACGGTTGTCGCTGCAGGCGCAAAGGCCATCCTCGATCTGGCAAAAACGCTCGAGGTTCTGGAAACGCTGGGCGTTCCTGTCATCGCCTACGGGCAGGACGAATTCCCGGCCTTCTGGTCGGCCAAATCTCCTTATGCCGCGCCCCTGCGTATGGACAGCGCCGAAGACATCGCCACGGCCCACGCAACGCGCCGCGCGCTTGGCCTGCCTGGTGGTCAGTTGGTCGCCAACCCGATCCCGACTGCCGATCAGATCCCGGCCGAAGAACTGGCACCCATCATTGCATCAGCACAGGCCGACGCAGATACACACCGGATCAGCGGCAAGGGCGTCACGCCCTACCTACTGCAACGGATTTACGAGCAGACCGAAGGGCGTTCGCTGACGGCCAATATTGCTCTGGTTCGTAATAACGCACGACTGGCGGCCGGAATTGCTCGAGCGCTGTCCGACCGAACCGATTGACATAAGCCTATTGTACCAAGGCACCCAACTGCTTAACTAATTTGGCAGAAAACCGCTCAGGACCGCAATGAACACGCCATTTGACGAAGAACCACAACGCCGCCCGGGCCTGTTTTCGCGACTGCGCGCGTCATTCCTGACGGGCATCGTCGTGATTGCGCCTGTGTGGCTGACCATTTGGCTGATCTGGTCCGTGGTCGGCTGGATCGACAGTGCGGTTCTGCCCATAATTCCACAACGGTTCCAGCCGCAGGAATACGTGGGCATCAACCTGCGGGGCGTCGGCGTTGTCATCTTCCTGATCTTCACTGTTCTGGTAGGATGGATCGCCAAAGGTATTCTGGGCCGGTCCCTGATCCAAATTGCCGAAAGTCTTGTCAGCCGGATGCCCGTTGTCCGGTCTGTCTATTCGGGGATCAAGCAGATCTCGGAAACGGTGTTTGCCCAGACTGAACGGTCGTTCGAAAAAGCCTGCCTGATCCAATACCCGCGCCGCGGTATCTGGGCGATTGGTTTCGTCTCTACCGCGGCAAAAGGCGAAGTCAGCGAGCGGGCTGAAACCGGGGGTGAACTGCTAGGTGTCTTCGTCCCGACCACGCCCAACCCGACCTCTGGCTTCCTATTGTTCTTCCCGGCCGAGGATGTGATCCTGTTGGATATGACAATCGAGGACGCCGCAAAGCTGGTGATTTCCGCAGGCCTTGTTTATCCCAACGAAAAAGACCCGACGCAGCCGCCCGAGTGATCAGCCAAACATCTCGGGCAGGTCGACGGTGCTGCGTGCGCCAAGATCAGCTTTGTGATCGCCGATGAACCGATGCGCCGCGGCGCGCCCGGCTTCCTTCAGCTTGTGCAGGATCACAGGGTTGGGAACCGTCTTGGTCGCCACAGACAAATCATTCATCAATTCGTCATCCGCAATCATGTGGACAAATACGCGGCTCATCTCTCCGGCCGTCAGCTTGCCGTCCGCCAACAGACGCTGAACAAAGTTGATCGCCCGCAGCTCGCGAAACAGGGATGAGTTAAAGCTGATCTCATTGATCCGGTTCTGGATCTGCTGCGGAGTTTTTGGCACCTCATCACGCTCAAGCGGGTTGATGTTCACGACCACGACGTCTTCAGGCAAATCACTGTTAAACAAAGGATAAAGCGCCGGGTTTCCAGTGTAACCACCATCCCAATATGCCTCGGTCCGGCCCGAGCTGGGGTCAAATATCTCGACGGCCTGAAACAGGCTCGGCAGGCAGGCCGAGGCCAAAATGGCATCCGTTGAAATCTCTTCCCCGGTGAACACCCGGATCTTACCGCTGCGTACACAGGTCGCGCAAACAAACAACTGGGGTCCTTGATCCGTGCAAATCTCATCAAAGTTGAACCGATCCACAACCGGTTCCAGAGGATTGCGGTAAAAAGGACCATAGGCATAAGGCGACACCATTCGCGACCAGGCGTCACCAACCGAGAATGGCAGTGAATACTCCATCGACTGGGCAATCTGCGCAGGCTCCAGCGCCTGCATCCAGTTGGCAAGGCGCATATCCCCCACCGCACCCATCCGTGCCCATAGCCCGTCCAGACAAGCCCGCGCGCCGTCGCGTCCGTTGTGCACCATCCCGGATTTGAACGCAGCGCCATTCAGCGCCCCGGCCGAGGTCCCAGTGATGGCTGCGACGTCGATATCCTCTTCGTCCAGCAGCCTGTCCAGAACGCCCCAGGTAAAGGCACCGTGCGCGCCGCCACCCTGCAAAGCCAGATTGATCCGTTTCACCGTCCTGCCCCTTCATCTTTTCCAAAATACTCCGGGGGTACGGGGGCAGCGCCCCCGTCAAAACTCACAACGCTGTCCAACCGCCATCGACCGAGATCGTGGTCCCGGTGATCTGCGCTGCCGCATCTGAGCATAGGAAGATCGCGGTGCCACCCAATTGCTCGACCGTTGCGAATTCTTTCGAAGGTTGCCGTTCAAGCATCACGTTCTTGATCACGTCCTCACGGCTCATGCCGTATTCCTTCATGGTGCCTGGGATCTGTGCCTCGACCAATGGTGTCAGGACGTATCCCGGGCAGATCGCGTTGCATGTGATTGGCTCCTGCGCGGTCTCCAGCGCCACGGTTTTGGTCATACCAACCACGCCGTGCTTTGCCGCGACATAGGCCGCCTTGAACGGAGACGCCGTTAACCCATGAGCCGAGGCGATATTCACAATACGTCCCCACCCGGCCTTGCGCATCATTGGCAAAGCGGCGGCCATCGTATGAAAAGTCGAGTTCATATTGATCGCGATGATCGCATCCCACTTTTCGACCGGAAATTGATCAACCGGCGCAACATGCTGAATGCCCGCGTTGTTCACCAGAATATCACATGCCCCCGCCTTTTCGATCAGCGCGCGGCATTCTTCACCCTTAGACATGTCCGCCTTGATATAGCGTGCGCTGGTCCCGGTCTCTTTCGAAATCTCAGCGGCCAGCGCATGATCTTCGTCGCGGTCGGTAAATGAATTCAGCACCACGTTAGCCCCGGCCTTCGCCAGCTCGCGCGCGACGCCTAATCCGATCCCTGAATTCGATCCGGTGATAATGGCTGTTTTTCCCGAAAGGCTCATGGCCGAACTCCCACAAAGTCAACTTTGGCGACACAGTGCCATGCTGCAGCTGCAAAGAAAACGGGGAAACATTCGGGCGACGCATCCTACGTCAGATCCGGACAAAAAAAACGCCCGCACGAAGCGGGCGTTAAGTTATTGAGGCAGGTTTCATACAGGCAAGAAACCTATCGAGCAGTGCATCCTTTATAAGCAATTTCTTGTGTTCGTCCAAGCTAAAAGTTTGAAAACAAGAAAAATCATAGCTACGATGAATCCCAACAAAATAAGGCCAGAGCAGGATTGTTTCCAAAATGAGCCCCGATTTTCTACGCCCCGTTCGCCCATTGATCGCGGGAATCACTGCACTTTTGAGCACGTCAATTGCTTATGCAGAATCGACCCATGGCATAGCTATGTATGGTGACCCCGCCTTACCACCGGATTTTGTGTCCCTGCCCTACGCAAATCCGGACGCGCCAAAAGGCGGAAAAGTCGTGTTCGGAAATACGGGCGGCTATAACAGTTTGAACCCGTTCGTGCAAAAAGGCAGCTCGCCCTGGCAATTGCGATTTTGGACCCATGAGGGCCTGATGGGTCGATCCTGGGACGAACCTTTCACTCTTTACGGGCTGTTAGCCGAATCAGTTGAGACAGCGCCGGACCGGTCCTGGGTCGAATTCACCCTGCGTGAGAACGCCGAATTCTCGGATGGTACACCAGTCACAGTGGATGATGTCATCTGGTCGTATGAGACTTTAGGCACCGAAGGCCACCTGCGATATCGCGGGTTGTGGGGCAAGATAGACAGTATCGAACAGACCGGTCCCCGCACGGTGCGCATCACCTTCAACGAGCCCGACCGCGAGCTTGCCCTGATTGCAGGCCTGCGCCCGATCCTGCAGAAAGCCCAGTGGGAAGGTAAAGATTTTGCCAATGCCGGGTTGCATGACATTCCGGTCGGAACCGGGCCCTACATCGTCGACAGCTATGAGGCCGGTAGATACGTGAACCTCAAGCGGAACCCGGATTATTGGGGCACTGATATTCCCTTCCGTAAAGGCACCATGAATTTGGACGAAATGCGGATCGAGTTTTACGGCGACGGCACAGTTCTGTTTGAGGCCTTCAAAGCCGGTGAACTGACTGCGGTACGTGAATTCAATGCCGACAAATGGGCGAACCAATACAATTTCCCGGCCGTCCAGCGTGGAGATGTGGTCAAGACCGAGATCCCACACGGCAAGCCTTCGGGCATGACCGGGTTTGTCATGAACACCCGCAAAGCGCCGTTTGCCGACTGGCGTGTCCGCGAGGCGCTGACACTGGCATTCAATTTCGAGTTCATCAACGACACGATTACCGGTAACGCGCAGCCGCGTATCTCATCCTATTTCTCGGGCTCGGACCTTGCGATGCAGCCCGGCCCGGCAAGTGATCGCGTCGAAGAGCTGCTATTGGAATTCAAGGACGACCTGCCCCCCGGAACGCTTGAAGGCTATACCTTGCCGGAAAGTGACGGATCGGCCCGCAACCGCTCAAACATCCGTGCTGCAACCAAACTGTTGGCTGAGGCGGGCTGGACCATCCAGGACGGCGTGCTGCGTAACGAAAACGGGGATGCCTTTACTCTGACCGTGTTGCTGCAACAGGGCGACACAGAAAGCGAAACGGCAATCGAGATCTACACGCGCGCATTGGAACGTCTTGGCATCGCGGTGAGCACGGAACAGGTCGACAGCGCCCAGTTCACCAGCCGTACATCCGAGCTGGATTTCGACATGACCTATTTCCGTCGTGCGTTGTCCCTGTCACCCGGCAACGAGCAGCGCCTGTACTGGGGCAGCGAAAACGCGAATACTCCGGGCACGCGCAACCTGATGGGGGTGGCTTCACCCGCTGTGGACGGAATGATTGACGCCATGTTGGCATCGGAAAGTCATGAGGATTTCGTCGCTGCAACGCGCGCGCTTGATCGTGTGTTGACCGCCGGGCGCTATGTCATTCCGATCTGGAACTTTGATGTAGGCCGGATCGCCCACGCCAAGGAACTCAAGCAGCCGGAAAACTTGCCGATCTATGGCGATGGGCCCGAGTACATGCCGCAGGTTTGGTGGTACGAAGAGTAACCGTTCACGCGCGGCTCCAAAAGGACGTAGGCGGAAAACGGCACACAGCCATATGGCACCGCATATTGCGGGTCGAATTTCCGCCGCGCCGACATGTTGCAACTGCCCCTACGTTAAGTGTTCCCTAAAAAAACTCACACAAAAAGCTTTACTGAACGGGCTTTGGCGATATAGCTTGTACATATACTGCAGTGCGCTGCACGAATTGATTATTGCTTTGAAATTCAAAACGTAACTCTTCGTCCGGTGCGCAGCACATCGAATCTACGGACCGGCCTCCACTCACTCAAAAATCAGGTCCGTCTGCCCGTTGCGGATAGGCTGCAACGGGCACTTTCGACCCCGCCAAAAATCAATCCGCCACCCGACCCCGGGTGCGACATTTTGTCATACCCGAACGCCCCCATCACATACGTACGCTGGTTCTTGGGACGAGCGGTTTGAAACCATGAATACGGAAAGCTGTCTAATGTTGAAATGGACCGATCTGACGCAAGACTGGAGTGCAATGTATACCCGCGCCAAACGGCGCTTTCCAAACCTGCGGGATCAGGACATGGTGCGGTTAAGCCAAGACCGCAAATGTTTCGAAGCGTATCTGGCTGAACGCCATCAACTGACCATGAACGAAGCCCACGAAGAGCTTGAGGACTTTTTGTTCACGGAAGGTTTGAACCGGGAATTCAGCCGGTCGTTAAGTAAGTGATGTCACCCACAGGATCATTGCATCTTCGTCGCTGACCGAGATTACATTGTGACCCATGCTCCCGTCGTAATAGGCGCTGTCGCCGCGGCGCATTTCGACTGGTTCATAAAACTCGGTATAAAGGCGCACAACACCCGTCAGGACATACAAGAACTCTTCTCCGTCGTGGCGGACCCAGCCGTCGAACTCATCCATTGACCGCGCGCGGACACGGGCCCGATAGGGCAACATCTGCTTTTTTGTCAGCGTTTCGGCCAGCAGTTCATGTTCATAGGTGGTTGTGGGATGGGCAGACCCTTCGCCCATGCGCGTCACGGCCATCCGACCGATCACCTGGTCCCGCTGTGGCGCCGTAAACAGCTGCGGCACCGAAATCTCAAGACCGGTCGCGAGCTTTTTCAGCGCGTCATAGGTGGGCGACATCTGACCGTTTTCGATCTTGCTGAGCGTTGAACGCGCCAGACCGGCCTGCGTGGCCGCCTGTTCAAGCGTCCATTTCCGCGCTTTCCGCAGCTCGCGCACACGCGCTCCGAGGTCCAATGGTTCAACTTCCGTATGTTCGCCCGAGTCCCGGGCAATGCGGATCAAAGATGTCTGGTCTTGGGTGCTCATGCGTCATTCTATAGGCGCAGCCTGTCGCGCTTGCAACGCAGCAGTGGTCGCGCTAGCCAGTTGCCATGCTTTCTATTTTTGATCAGGGGCCGCCGCCGGCCTGCCCGTCTCCGTTCAATCTGGCAGCGCATGTACTGCGCTGTGCAGACAGGCTTTCGGACAAGACCGCCCTGTCCGTCGTGGGTTCCACGGATGCCCGGAATTGGACGTATCGCGAATTGCAGCAGGCCATTCTGGGCACTGGCACAGGGTTGTTGAATGCCGGTTTGAAGCCCGGCGATATCGCGTTGATGCGGCTTGGGAACACGGTCGATTTCCCGATTGCCTATCTCGGAGCGATTGCTGTCGGCATTATCCCGGTCCCAACGTCATCGCAGCTGACCGAGCCGGAAACAGAGCGCATGATCAAGGACCTCAGACCTGCCGCCATTCTGCGTGACCCACAGGTTGCGTGCGCCGCGCACCCGGTTCAGATTGACCTGTCCAATTTGGCCGGAATGCGTGATCTGCCTGCTGCTGAGTTTCAAATGGGTGACCCGGAAAGGATGGCCTATGTCGTCTATACTTCGGGCACATCGGGAAAACCGAGGGCTGTGGCCCACGCCCATCGTGCCATCTGGGCGCGTCAGATGATGGTGGATGGCTGGTACGGGCTGCGTGAAACCGATCGCCTGTGTCACGCGGGCGCGTTCAACTGGACCTATACCTTGGGCACCGGTCTGATGGATCCGTGGACCATTGGCGCAACGGCTCTTATCCCCGCGCCTGGCACCGATCTGGACGCACTACCTGCCCTGCTACGCCATCATCAAGTCACCATCTTTGCTGCAGCACCGGGCGTATTCCGTAAGGTGGTGAGCTCAACAGACGACCTCGACCTGCCGGAATTGCGGCATGGGTTATGCGCCGGAGAAAAACTGTCACGGCATCTGCATGAACAGTGGGCGCAAGCGACCGGCACTGAACTCTACGAAGCTTATGGCATGTCCGAGTGTTCGACTTTCATTTCGTCCAGCCCGGCGCATCCAGCGCGGTCCGATGCATTGGGCCAGCCGCAGCCTGGCCGCCGTGTGGCCATTCTGGGACCTGATGGTCCTGTACCTCAGGGTCAGGAAGGCACCATTGCCGTACACAGGTCCGACCCCGGCCTGATGCTGACCTATCTTAACGCCCCGGACGAGGCCGAAGCCCGGATGCAGGACGACTGGTTCCTTACCGGCGATCAAGGGGCCATGGCCGTGGATGGCCAGATCACCTATCTGGGCCGCGATGACGATATGATGAATGCAGGCGGCTATAGGGTGTCACCGGTTGAGGTCGAGGCCGCGCTGTCCCGATTTCCCGGCATCGCGCAGGTCGGGGCTGCGGCAGTCGAGGTTAAACAGGACACATTTGTGATAGCAGCCTTCTATACAGGACCGGAAAAGCTGGACGACGACGCCCTGCGCACCTATGTCGAGGCAAATCTGGCGCGCTATAAGCAACCGCGCGCCTTCATCCATCTGCCTGAACTGCCCACCGGCGGGAACGGGAAACTTCTGCGCCGGGCGCTGCCGGCCTATTTCAAGGCGACCAACCCATGACCGAGACCGTCAAGCTTGATATCATGTCCGACCCGATCTGCCCTTGGTGCTATATCGGCAAAACCCATCTGGACAAGGCGCTGGCGGCGATCCCGAACCATCCGTTTGTGATCGAATGGCATCCATTCCAATTAAACCCCGACATGCCGGATGCCGGGATGGATCGCCGCGAATATCTCGAACGCAAGTTCGGGGGCAAGGACGGTGCTGTGCGGGCCTATGCACCGGTTGTTGATCATGCCGAGAACGCAGGCCTTAAGATCGACTTCGAAGGTATGAATCGCACGCCCAACACTCTGGACGCGCACCGCCTGATCCATTGGGCAGGGATTGAAGGCAAACAGAACGCCGTGGTCGATGCACTGTTCGATGGCTATTTCGTACAGGCCCGCGATATCGGCGATCATGAGGTTCTGGCGGATATTGCCGACAATGCGGGCATGGACGCCGCAGTCGTTCTAAAACTGCTGAAATCCGATGCCGATCGCGAGGATATCAGCAACCGTGACAGCCATTCCAGGCAAATGGGCGTCAGCTCTGTCCCGACGTTCATCGTTGCCAATCAACATGCCGTCCCCGGGGCGCAACCCCCTGAAATGTGGGAAAAAGTGATTGCTGAAATCATGTCTCAACTTGAGGCTTCCCCTGCAAATTAGCACAGACCTCTGTGCAATTTGACACCTAGCGTCAACTGATTTGCCGTGATAGCGCGAACAGATCAGGAGGGCGTTATGGCCAATCGCATGTCACGGGGTGAGTTCGTAGCACTTGTCGCAATGATGTTTGCGACAATCGCGTTTTCGATCGATTCCATGTTGCCTGCACTGCCAAATATCGGCGCGCAACTCAGCCCCAACGACGTCAACAAAGCCCAGCTGATCCTGACTTCGTTTGTGTTGGGCATGGGGATTGGCACGTTTTTCACCGGTCCGCTGTCGGACGCCTTTGGCCGCAAACCAGTGATTTACGTCGGATCGGCACTATATATCATCGCTGCGGCAGCTGCCTGGGCCAGTTCATCACTCGAAATGCTATTGGTCGCCCGTGTCTTCCAGGGGATCGGATGTGCGGCCCCGCGCGTGGTGGCCATGGCAATTATTCGCGACCTGTATTCGGGCCGCGAGATGGCGCGGATTGTATCGATTGCAATGATGATCTTCACCCTGGTACCGGCGATTGCGCCAATGCTTGGTGCCGGCGTGATCGCACTGACCGGATGGCGGGGTATCTTTGCCTCATTCATCCTGTTCTCACTGATCACCATCGTCTGGATGGGCCTGCGCCTTCCGGAACCCTTGTCGGCCGAAAACCGTCGCCCGCTGCGCCTGCCCCTTATACTCGACGCTGCGCGCCAGATGTTCACACATCCAACTGTCCGACTGTCGATCTTGGTTCAGACACTGTGTCTGGGCATGTTGTTCACCATGCTGACGATGGTTCAACCGGTCTACGATGTCATCCACGACAGTGCCGACAGTTTTCCGTTCTGGTTCGGGTTCGTGGCGTTAGTGGCGGGCTCAGCCAGCCTGCTAAACGCGGCACTCGTTATTAAATTGGGCATGCGCCGGATCGTGACATGGGCGTTAGGCGCGCAGGTCCTCTTTACCACAGCCGTCATCGCCCTGAATGCGGCAGACCTTTCGCCCACGCTGTCCTTCGCCGTTTTTGTAAGCTGGCAAACGGCGGTTTTCTTTATGGCAGGCATGACTATGGGCAACCTGAACGCCATCGCGATGGAGCCTATGGGACATATCGCGGGCATGGCAGCCTCGGTGATCGGAGCGATCTCGACCGTGTTTGCTGCCGCGATTGCGGCGCCTATCGGGCAGATGTTCGACGGGTCTATTACCCCGCTGGCCGTCGGCATCCTGGCCATGAGCGCCGCGGGCTTCGGCCTGATGCTGCATATGGGGCGGATCGAAAACAGGCTTCCAGCCTGATCTGTGCAGGAACGGTGAATCAGGCTAACATCTGCTCAATATGAGTGGAGTTTTTCAGTGAGCGACTATTACGATCTTGGCGCATATTCCTGTCCGATAACGACGGCCTCAACAGACGCACAGCTTTGGTTCGACCGGGGGCTGAATTGGACCTACGGCTACAACCACGACGAAGCTGTTGTGTGTTTTCAGCGCGCGCTTGAATTTGACCCTGACTGCGCGATGGCCCACTGGGGCGTGGCTTATGCCGCGGGCCCGAATTACAACCTGCCTTGGAACCTGCTGGATGACCGTGGACGGCGAAAGGCGCTGGCGCTGGCCTATGATGCCACGCAGAAAGCCGTGGCTTTGGCCCAAGGGTGCAGCCCGACGGAACAGGCGCTGATCCGAACCCTACCCGCACGGTATCCACAGCGCGATCCCGACGACAACATGCATAGCTGGGACCACGATTTCGCCGATGCGATGCGGGCGGCCTTTGCTGAGCAGTCGGATCACCTTGATCTGCGGACCATCTATGTCGAGGCGTTGCTCAACCTGACCCCTTGGCAGATGTGGAACTTGAGAACCGGTGAGCCTGCTGAAGGCGCAGCCACGTTGGAGGCGCAAAAAGCCCTGGAAGACGCAATGGCCGACGACCCGGCAGCCATGTCGCACCCGGGCTTGCTGCACCTCTATGTTCATCTGATGGAGATGTCGCCGACACCAGAAAAGGCTCTGAAGGCTGGCGATGTGTTGCGCACATTGGTCCCGGATGCGGGGCATTTGGTGCATATGCCAACCCATATCGATGTGCTGTGCGGGCACTATCAGAGCGTCGTTCACTGGAATGAAAAGGCGACCGAGGCTGACTTGAAGTATTATGAGCGCGAAGGCGCGTTCAACATCTACACAGGCTATCGCCAGCACGACTATCATTTTGCCATCTATGGCGCGCTGTTCCTTGGCCAGATGGAACCCGCGCTGCGCGCTAATCAGGGCATCTGGGACACCACCCCCGAAGAGATGCTCCGAACGGAAAGCCCGCCCATGGCGGATTTCTTCGAAAGCTACATGTCGATGGGGCCGCATATCCTGATCCGGTTTGGCCGGTGGGAAGAAGCAAAGGCCCTGCCCTTGCCCAAGGATCAGGACCTCTACCGTACTGTCACCGCAACCACCCATTACGCACGTGCAATCGCCTATGCGGCCACCGGTCAGGTGGCCGAAGCAGAGGCCGAAGAGCAACTGTTCCTTGCCGCTAAGGATCGGGTTCCGGAAACCCGGCTGCTGCACAACAACCGCGTGATCGACTTGCTGGACATCGCCCGCGAAATGCTGCGCGGAGAGATTGAGTATCGCAAAAGCAACTATGACGCCGCATTCGCCCATCTTAGGCGCTCGGTCGAATTGGACGACACGTTGCCCTACGACGAGCCTTGGGGTTGGATGCAACCCGCGCGCCACGCGCTTGGTGCGTTGTTGTACGAACAGGGCCACGTGCCCGAGGCCGAAGCAGTGTATCGCGAAGATCTAGGGCTTGGCGGCACTCTGAGCCGCGCCTCAATCCACCCCGACAATGTCTGGAGTTTGAAGGGCCTGCATGATTGTCTGAAAGCACGCGGTGAGACAGTTGAGATCAAATTGATCAAACAACGTCTTGATCTGGCGCTTGCCCGCGCTGACCGGGCCGTCGGGGCCTCGTGTTTTTGCGCGCAGGCAGCAATGAAGGCCGCAGAATGACCCGTGCACTGCTATTGTCTTTGTTGATTTGCGGCCCAGCCCTAGCTGACCGCCAGTCTTTTACGCCGGTCGATGAAGCAGACCGCGATCCTACCCTCGTGGCCTTTCGGCAGAGTTTGTTGGCGAGCGTGGCCGCGCGGGATGCCGAGGCCGTGATCGCAGCCGCTTGCCCGGACATCTACCTCAGCCATGGCGGAAATGGCGGGCCCGGGGAATTCCTTGAGTACCTCGCCCCGGAAACCAGCGGCTCTCAAGAAGATCAGATCCGCCAAGCCTATTGGAGAGATCTGGAAACCACCCTGTCCCAACCGGGTTATTTCGACGACGAGGGCGAGTTTTGGATGCCACATCAATGGCAGATCACCTTGCCTGCCTCATTGGACCCTTACGTGGCCTACTTTGTGACCGGTGAGGACGTGACCCTTCGGCAAGCTGCCGAGCCGGGCTCCCCAGCGCTGAGCCTCATCAGCTACGAGATCGTCATCGTCCCGAACTATCGCGACGGTGCCGACTATCAACCGGTGATGCTGACCGACGGCACGCGGGGATTCATGCACGGCGACTTTCTCTGGCCCATGACAGGCCACCGCGCCGCATTCGTAAAATCCGACGCGGGCGAATGGCAATTGTGCACTTTCGTCAGCGGAGACTAGGCTTTCGCCTTTTTCTTCTTCGCTGCCATGACCTTTTCCGCCAGATCGCGGGCGATGGCGAATGCGCCTTTGATCTTGTCGCTGTCCTTCTTCCAATCGCGTCTGACGACGATCTTGTTGTCCTTGACCTTGGCCAAACCGCGCTGGTTCTGAATGAACTCGACCAAACCCTCTGGCGAGGCGAACTTGTCGTTGTGGAACTGGATTGTCGCGCCTTTCGGCCCGCCATCCAGCTTGGCGATCCCTGCCCGCTTGCACATCGCCTTGATACGCACGACCAACATCAGGGTGTTCACCTCTTTCGGTAGCGTTCCGAACCGGTCAATCAGTTCTGCGGCAAAACCTTCCAGTTCGACCTTGGTCGAAAGCGATGACAGGCGACGATAAAGTCCCAAACGCACATCCAGATCGGGCACATAATCTTCGGGGATCAGAACTGGCACGCCCAGATTGATCTGTGGCGCCCATTGGTCGTCGGCTTCCGACAGGCCTTCCATCTCACCGGCTTTGATCTTGGCAATCGCCTCTTCCAGCATCGATTGATACAGCTCATAGCCGACATCCCGCATCTGGCCAGATTGTTCCTCGCCCAGCAAGTTGCCCGCGCCACGAATGTCCAGGTCCTGCGATGCCAGCGTGAACCCGGCCCCCAGAGTATCCAGCGAGCCCAGAACCCGCAGGCGTTTCTCGGCTGTCGTCGTCAATTTCTGACGCGGCTTGGTGGTCAGGTACGCATAGGCACGGGTTTTGGACCGTCCTACCCGACCACGGATCTGATAGAGCTGCGCCAGGCCGAACATATCCGCCCGGTGCACGACCATCGTGTTGGCGGTCGGAATATCCAGCCCGCTTTCGACAATCGTCGTCGCCAACAACACGTCGTATTTTCCGTCATAAAAGGCGTTCATACGATCATCGAGTTCGCCCGCCGCCATTTGCCCATGTGCCACCATATAAGTCAGCTCGGGCAGCTGTTCTTTCAAGAACTCTTCGATCTCTGGCAGGTCCGAGATACGAGGAACAACATAGAAGCTCTGCCCGCCACGATAGTGTTCGCGCAGCAGCGCCTCGCGAATGGTAACCGCGTCGAATTCGCTGACATACGTGCGAATAGCCAGACGGTCGATCGGCGGCGTGCCGATAATCGACAGATCGCGCACGCCGGTCAGTGACAGTTGCAGTGTCCGTGGGATCGGCGTGGCGGTTAGGGTCAGAACATGAATGTCGCTGCGCAGCTGTTTCAGGCGTTCCTTGTGACCGACGCCAAAATGCTGTTCTTCGTCGATGATCAACAGGCCCAGATTGTTGAACCGGATACCCTTGGCCAGCAACGCATGGGTGCCGATCACGATGTCGACGGTCCCGCGCGCCATACCATCACGGGTCTGCTGTGCATCTTTCGCGGACACAAACCGCGACAGCTGCCGCACCTCCAACGGAAAGCCACGGAACCGTTCCTTGAAGCTGGCTGCATGCTGTCGGGCCAGCAAGGTGGTCGGTGCGATCACGGCCACCTGAACACCGGACATCGCGGCGACAAAGGCCGCGCGCATGGCAACCTCGGTTTTGCCAAAGCCCACGTCACCACAGATCAACCGATCCATCGGCGCGCCGGAATGCATGTCCTCCATCACCTCGGAAATCGCGCGCAACTGATCATCGGTTTCCTGATATGGAAAGCGCGCGCTGAACTCCTCCCACGCGTGGGGCGGCGGATCCATGACCGGAGCTTTGCGCAAAGCGCGTTCCGCGGCGATACGGATCAGCTTGTCCGCCATCTCGCGGATGCGTTCTTTCAGCTTGGCTTTCTTAGCCTGCCACGCACCTCCACCCAAGCGGTCCAGCAGACCTTCGTCATGGCCGTATTTCGACAGCAGCTCGATGTTCTCGACCGGTAGATACAGCTTGGACTGTTCGGCATATTCCAGCAGCAGGCATTCGTGCGCAGCGCCGGCCGCCGTGACCACTTCCATCCCAATGTACCGCCCGATCCCATGATCGACATGCACCACCAGATCACCGGGGCTGAGCGATTGGGTTTCGGTTAGGAAGTTCTCGGCCTTGCGGCGCTTCTTAGGCTGGCGGATGAGGCGGTCACCTAGCACGTCCTGCTCGGCGATCACGGTCAGACCGGGCGTTTCAAACCCGTGCTCAAGCGCCCAGACAGCCAGATGCAATCCGCGTTTGCCAATCCGGGTGCCATCGGTGACAGGGACGGCTTCGGCAAGGCCTTCATCCTCGATCAATCCGGTCAGGCGCTCTCGCGCCCCTTCAGAATACGACGCAATCAAGACGGGTCCCTTGGCCATCTTGTCGGTGATATGGCTTGCCAAAGCACCAAACAGGCTGATGTTTTCCTGCTGCCGCTCTGGTGCGAAATTGCGGCCGATCCGCCCGCCTGCATCGATCACACCGGGACCGCTGGCCTGAGGCAGCGGGCTGAACTGCATCACCCGCCGGTCCCCGACCGCCTGCTCCCACGCGGCATCGTCCAGATAGAGCAATCCGGGAGGTGTAGGCTTATACACCGTATCCATGCGCGAACGGTTTTCCAGCGCCAGACGCCGCGTTTCATACTGATCGGCTATTGTGTCCCAGCGGGCAAGCCGCGTGGGTGTCACCTGATCATCCACAGTGATCGTCGCATCCGGCAGATAATCAAACAGGGTTTCCAGCTTTTCGTGGAAGAACGGTAGCCAGTGTTCGATGCCCTGATGCTTGCGGCCCGCGCTGATCGCCTCATACAGCGGATCATCGGTGCCCGCCGCGCCAAATTCGATGCGATAGTTTTGGCGGAACCGCGTGATGGCGGCGTCATCCAGAATGACCTCGGAAACCGGGGCCAATTCGACAACATCCAGCTTTTCGGTCGTGCGTTGCGAAACCGGATCGAACCGGCGCGCGCCGTCCAACACGTCTCCGAACAGATCCAGACGTACGGGACCGGATTCGCCCGGGGGAAAAATGTCGATGATACCGCCGCGAACGGCATAGTCGCCCGGCTCCATCACCGTCGGACTTTGGGTGAACCCCATGCGCACAAGGAAGTTCCGCAGCGCCGTTTCATCGACGCGGTGATTCACGCGAGCAGTAAAAGCAGCCTCGCGCAGCACATCCCGCGCAGGCACGCGCTGGGTTGCCGCGTTCAGCGTGGTCAGCAGGACAAACCGTTCCGGCATCTGATGCACCAATGCCGCCAAAGTCGCCACACGCGCCGCTGCTATGTCGGCGTTGGGCGACACCCGGTCATATGGCAGACAATCCCACCCCGGAAACACAAAGACCGGCATATCGGGGGCGAAGAAAGCCAGTGCGGCCCGCATCGCCTCCATCCGTTTATCGTCACGCGCAACGTGGCAGACCGGCCCGCCAACGCGCGTGATCTCATTCAGAACAAGCTGTGCGTCAAACCCTTCGGGAGCGCCGCCAACCGTCACATGGTTCGGAGCTGTCATCGCCTTGCCTTTCTGATTTTCATCCCCCGAGAACGCCGATCGAGACGTTCTGGTACATACCCCAAAGTGACGTGATGACAATTGAGATCATGCCGATGATCTGGGTGTAAATCCTGCAGCGCACAAGGATCTTGGACACGCTTCCAAGCACCGGCTCGATGCCTTGCAACTTGCGCGCGGCGCGAATGTTGATCAGCATTACTAAACTCACCGGGAACAGCAACAAAAACACGGCCTGTGCAAATTCAACGCCATAATAGAAACCCAGCATCGCAAGCCCGGTAAAAAAGAAACAGCTCAAGGCAAGAATAACCAGGCCTGACATATCAACGATGTACAGCATCCTGTTACGGTTGATCCTTACGATATCCAGCAGGTCCTGCTCGGACTGACCGCCAACACGACGGGCACGCACAAGCAGATCGTAGGGAACCCCCATCGCCCAGTGGCTGGCCGACGACCAGAGCACCGCCAACACAATCCAGTACCACAGATTCGAAAAGCTGCGCATGTCGATGAGTTCGAAAATCGAAGAGTGCAAATCCACGCATCAGCCCTTTGTTCATTGTCCTTGGGGCGTTCTTCGCGCAGGCGCGTCCAATGTTACCCTTGAGACCATCGGGAATTCATGCCACCCAATGCACGATTATTCAAGGAGAGCGCGACATGAAACCGACCATCGCCCCCTACCCCCTTACGCGATTTCGCCGGGTGCGCCAATCCGATGCCATTCGTGGGTTGGTAAGGGAAAACACGCTGACGACAGACGATCTGATCTGGCCGGTTTTTGTGCGCGATGGTGAAGGCATTGAAGAACCCGTACCTTCGATGCCCGGCGTTGTGCGGCGCTCGGTCGATCTGATCGCCAAGGCCGCAGTTGAGGCACAGGCTATGGGCATCCCGGCGATCTGTATATTTCCTTATACTGATCCCAGCCTGAAAACCGAAGATTGCGCCGAGGCGTGGAACCCAGACAATCTGTCGAACCGGGCCATTCGGGCGATCAAATCTGCGACCCCCGATATCGCCGTGATGACCGACGTGGCGCTGGATCCATATAACATCAATGGCCATGACGGCTATGTCGTGGATGGCGAGATCGTGAACGATCAGACCGTCGAGGCGCTGGTCAAAATGACACTGGCGCAGGCTGAGGCCGGGGCCGACATCATTGGACCCTCAGACATGATGGATGGCCGCATCGGCGCAATGCGCCGCGCGCTTGAGGGCGCCGGGCACCACAACGTGATGATCCTCAGCTATGCCGCTAAATATGCCAGCGCATTCTACGGCCCCTTCCGCGATGCAGTGGGCGCGTCCGGTGCGCTGACCGGAGACAAGAAGACCTACCAGATGGACCCGGCCAATTCGAACGAGGCGCTGCGCCTGATCGAACGTGACCTGACAGAAGGCGCAGACATGGTTATGATCAAACCAGGCATGCCCTATCTGGATATCTGTCGCCGCGTGAAAGACACGTTTGGCGCGCCAACCTATGCCTATCAGGTGTCCGGTGAATACGCGATGATACAGGCAGCTGCGCAGAACGGCTGGATTGATGGTGAGAAGGTCATGCTGGAAAGCCTGCTGGCCTTCAAACGTGCGGGTTGCGACGGAATCCTGACCTACTTTGCACCGCAGGTTGCACGCGTTCTTCAAGGCTAAAACCCCGGGCGGTCGCGATTTTTCGCCGATTGTGAACGCTGTTGGGCCAGCTTTCCCGTGACACACAGGCGCAATCGGCGTATTCTTGCACACAAGATCGGGAACACCCGACACTTCAGGCAGTTTATACAGAGAAAAAAACATGAGCAGTTCCAACTCTCCCCGACTAAACCGTCGTGGCTTTGCGCTTGGCATGGCCGGGCTCACACTGACCGCTGCATGCGGAAACGGTGTAGGCAATTCCAATGCGGCCCAGATCGACGCCCGTGTGAACGTGACGCTGAACGAAATGTTCAGCAAGTACCCCAACACCGTCGAGATCGCCGAAAAAGCCGACGGCATGCTGGTGATGCCGTTGATCACCGAGGCCGGTTTCATCTTTGGCGGTGCCTATGGCCAGGGCGCGCTGCGCATCAACGGCGCAACGGTAGACTATTACTCGGCCCTATCCGGCAGTGCTGGTCTGCAGATCGGCGCGCAACAATATGCGCATGTCCTGTTCTTTATGACGCAGGACGCCCTAGATGACTTCCGCCGTTCCAGCGGTTGGACCGCAGGTGCGGATATCGGCTATGTCGTCGATGCCACCGGCGACTCGCTCTCAACCGACACAACCCAATTGCGCAAACCGGTACTTGCCGCCGTTTTCGGACAGGCCGGTTTGAAATTCGGCGCGACCGTCGAAGGCACCAAGTACACGCGCATTATCCCCTGATACCGAATACCACCCCCCCTTTGCCACGGACCCCGCCACATGTTCAAAACCATGTGGCGGGGTTTTTCATCTCAACATGTTAACTCAACGTTCGCGCGGCGTTCCTCTTTCGGTTGCCCGGTCCTTCCAGTAGGGTTCAGCCAATAATTTCTTATGGGGATATGGGGCGTTCATGGGTCTTGTCTTTCGCTGGCTGGTTCGGATTGCTACGGGCCTGATCCTGTTGGCCGTTGCGGCTGTGGGTCTCGTCTACTTCCTGGCCAGCCAGTCCCTGCCGGATTATGACCAGACCGTCGAAGTCAGCGGGCTGCGTGCGCCGGTCGAGATCGTGCGCGACACCGCCAATGTTCCGCATATTCTGGCCGAAAGCGACCCGGACGTGTTCTTTGGCCTGGGCTATGCCCACGCGCAGGATCGCCTGTGGCAGATGACCGTGATGCGTCGCACGGCGCAGGGCCGTTTGTCCGAAGTTTTTGGCAAGCGCACTGTCCCTATCGACAAGCTCTTGCGCCGGTTTGACCTGTACAGTCTGGCCCACCGCTCGGTCGAGGTGCAGGACGATTACACCAAAGCTGCGCTGCGCGCTTATTCTGCGGGCGTCAATGCCCGTCTGGATGAGATCAATGAGAACGCATTGGGACGCGGCGCGCCCGAGATGTTTCTGTTCAACGCATCTGTTTCGCCGTGGCAGCCCGGCGACAGCATTGCGATCATCAAACTGATGAGCCTGCAACTGTCCGGCCATTTGAAAGATGAGGTCCTGCGCGCCCGCACATCCCTGATGCTGAACGATCCTCAGCGGCTTGTCGATATCCTGCCAGACGTACCGGGCGCGGGTATCGCGGCGCTGCCGGAATATGCGTCTTTGTTCCCAGAACTGCCGCGCTATGCCGAAGGCACCCCGATGCCAGACTCGCCTCTGTCACCATTCCCTAAACGCGGCTTGGCCGGGGCGTCGAACGCGTGGTCGGCTGCGCCTTCGCGTTCCGCGATCGGGGGCACCCTGCTGGCCAACGACCCCCATCTGGGCCTGACCGCACCCGGCATTTGGTACCTGGCACGGCTTGAGCTGGCCAAAGGCGGTGTCATCGGTGCGACCATTCCGGGCGTTCCAGCGATCATGACGGGCCGCAGTGACCGGCTAGGCTGGGGTCTGACGTCGTCTTACCTGGACGATCAGGATGTTCACATCGAACAGCTGAACCCTGAAAACTCAGAAGAATACCTGTCGCCCGAAGGTTATAAACAGTTCCGCTCGCGCCCCTCGATCATCGAGATCAAGGACGAAGCCCCCATCACCCTGACCCTGCGCTGGACCGAGAACGGACCCGTCTTGCCCGGCAGCCATTACGATCTGGAAACGATCACCCCGCCCGGGCACGTTGCCTCATTGGCCTGGACCGCACTTAGCCCGCGCGACACGTCGATGACGGCTTCGATGGCTTTAATGAATTCGGACAGTGTGCGGGAAGCCATCGATGTGGCCGAGCTGTTCATTGCGCCGTCGCAAAATCTGTCGCTGGTCGACAAGGACACGATCGGCATGAAGCTGATCGGCGCAATGCCTAACCGAGATCTTCGCAACCAAAGCCGCGGCCGTATCCCAACGCCCGGTTGGTTGGCCGAGAACCTGTGGCAAGGCCGCTTGCCTTATGCAAACAACCCCGAATTCGTGACTCCAGCAGGCGGGATTCTGGGCAATACAAACAACAAGATCATCGACCGCCCCTTTCCCAACCACGTCTCATACGAATGGGGTGACACCCAAAGGGTGCACCGTTGGGAACGCCTGATGCAATCGCGCGAGGTTCACACCCGCGACAGCTTTATCGAAGCGCAACTTGATACCGTCAGCTTTACCGCCCGTTCGCTTCTGCCGCTAATCGGCGCCGATCTTTGGTTTACCGGAGCCTCTGCGCCCGAGGGCACACCGGAACGCCAGCGTCAGGTCGCGCTGGCCCTGCTGGCCGAGTGGAACGGTGAGATGAACGAGCACCTGCCTGAACCGCTGATCTATGCCGCATGGTTGCGCGCGCTGCAAATCCGGCTGATCTCGGACGAGCTGGGGCCGCTGGCGGCCGAATACAAACATGTTGAGCCGCTGTTCATCGAACGGGTGTACCGCGATATCGACGGCGCGTCGGTCTGGTGCGACGTGCGCCAGAGCGCACCCGTGGAAACCTGTACCGACATGGCACGACTGGCGCTGGACGATGCGCTGATCTGGATCAGCGAGAAATACGGTGGTTCGCTGGAATCCCTGCGCTGGGGAGACGCCCATCAGGCCACGCATGACCACCCGGTTCTGGGCACGGTTCCCGTTCTGCGGTTCTTCGTCAACATCCGCCAATCCACCAGCGGCGGCGACAACACCCTGCTGCGCGGGCGGACATCGGGCGAAGGGCCCAACCCTTTCCAAAACGTCCACGGTGCGGGATATCGCGGTGTCTATGATTTTGCCGATCCCAACAGTTCGGTCTTTATCACGGCCACAGGTCAGTCGGGGCATTTCCTGTCGCGCTACTACGACGATCAGGCCCAGCTTTGGCGGCGAGGTGAGTATATCCCCATGTCACTGGACATGGATCTGGCCCGCGCGGCAGCGGTCGGCGTAACCAACCTGACCCCGCGCTGATTTCACTGCTTCGGCAGGACCTTGCCCCTTTTGCAAGCTGCCGTGGACGCGCGCAGGTGTTTTCGCCTACGATCTGCAAGCCGACAATTCGGGACCTTGGGGGTACAGATGGCCAGTTTTCGGGATATGTTGAACAATCTCGCACGCGATTACGCAATCGCGTGGAGCTCGGGCGACCCAAATGCAGTTGCCAGCTTTTTTGCACCCGACGGGCAGATCACGATCAACCGGGGTGAACCAATTGTCGGCCGTGCCGCCGTCGCAGACATGGCGCGCGGATTCTACGCCGACTTCCCGGATCTGGAAGTGCGCTGCGACATGCTGCGTTGGGCCGGATCACACGCGATTTTTGTCTGGACGCTGGAAGGCCATCACTCAGAGACCGGCAACCACGTCGTCACGCGTGGTTGGGAAGAATGGGAATTGACCGCTGACAACAAGGTGCAAACGTCGCTGGGTTGGTTCGATGCTGACGACTATCAGCGCCAGATAGACGGGCAGTAGCGGACGCCCCGCCTAAACGCGCGTGATCTGGTAGTCGCGCGGAATGCCTTCTGTCACCTTGAACCAGGTCGAGGCTTTGGTTCGCGCTTGATGGGCGTCAAAGGCCGCTTGGTTTTTAAAAATTTCGTGTACGTTGAACCGACCGGGAATATCCGCGTTTTCCTTAACGTCGAATGTGATGCAACCCGGTTCGGCCCGAGTCAGGGCGATGTGGTCCGGCAACGCCTCCCGCACCTGTGTGACACGGTCGGCAGGCACCGAAATATGACCACGCAGAACCACCTTAACTTTTGCCATCGTGACCTCGCTTGTCGATCAAAGCGCGGCGAACTGCGCCGCTTGCTTGTCGGTCCACAATACGGTGATCTGAAATCCGTCATCCGTCTGCTCTTCGGATTGAACGACATCCTGACGGAACAGCCACGCACGCTTGTTGCCTTCGGCAAACGCCAGCGTCAGAACTGTCTCGTGCCGAACCCCTTGCAAATTAACCGCGATCTCGGCCAGCAATGGTTCGATGCCTTCGCCCGTCACGGCGGAAATGGCAAAGATCGACGGGTCGCGGTCGGCCCGGGCAAACGTGGCCTCGCGCTCATCTTCGTTCAACAGGTCGATTTTGTTCCAGACCTCAAGCCGGGGCCGTTCATCATCAACGCCCAACGAGGTCAAAATGGTTTCGACATCCCGGGCTTGCGCCTCGGTGTCTTCATGGCTGATGTCGCGCACATGCACGACGATATCTGCGCCCAAAACCTCTTCAAGTGTGGCGCGGAAGGCCGCGACCAGTTCGGTCGGCAAGTTCGAAATGAACCCCACCGTGTCCGACAGAATCACCTCGGGACCATCGGGCAGTTCAACCCGCCGCATGGTCGGATCCAGCGTGGCAAACAGCATGTCCTTTGCCATTACCTCGGCCCCGGTGAGGCGATTGAACAAAGTTGATTTACCGGCGTTCGTATAGCCCACCAGCGCAACAATCGGATACGGCACCTTTGCCCGAGCAGCACGGTGCAAGGTCCGGGTCTTGATTACCTTCTGCAATTGACGGCGCAGGCGCACAAGCTGATCGTCGATCGCCCTTCGGTCAGCCTCGATCTGGGTTTCACCGGGACCACCGACAAACCCCAATCCACCCCGCTGACGTTCAAGGTGGGTCCAGGCGCGAACCAGACGCGTACGCTGATAGCTGAGTGCGGCCATCTCGACCTGCAGCACACCTTCACGGGTGCGAGCGCGGTCGCTGAAAATCTCCAAAATCAACCCGGTCCTATCGAGGATTTTAACTTTCCAAGCCTTTTCCAGATTGCGCTGCTGAACTGGGGTCACGGGACCATCGATCAGAACCAGCTCGACCTCGGCGTCATGAAACCGTTCGCCCAGCTCCTCGATCTTGCCAGTCCCGAACAACAGCCCCGGCTGGGCACGTGGCAGACGCACAATATCGGACCCGATCACATCCAGATCGGGCAAAGCGGCAGCCAGTGCCACCGCCTCTTCCAGCGCCGGTCCAGGGACACGGCGCTGTTCATCTGATTTGATTTCCGGATGCAGCACCCAAGCCCGGGTGCGCGTCCTGTCGTGTTCCATCAAGAGGCGTCTTCGCCCTCATACAGGTTGATCGGCTGCGACGGCATGATCGTTGAAATTGCGTGTTTGTAGACCAGCTGCGACTGTCCGTCGCGGCGCAACAATACGCAGAAATTGTCGAACCAGGTGATGACACCCTGCAATTTCACACCGTTGATCAGGAAAATTGTGACCGGGACCTTTGCTTTCCGTACATTATTCAGGAACGCGTCCTGCAGATTCTGTCTGTCCGAAGCCATATTATTATAATCTCGCCATTGTTCTTGCTACGCGCTGCGGACCAACGCGCTCCCTCTGGCAGAGTATGGAGTGTCGTTAACCGATATTCCAGATGAAAAATAAGGTGTCGGCAAAGGTGAGGATTCTTAGTCTCGCCAGAGGGTTGGCGTAATCAGCGCAATGATCGCCAAAGTTTCCAACCGTCCGATCACCATCGCTGCACACATGGTCAGCTTTGCGCCCCAGGGCAAATCGACCAGACGGATGGGAACATCGGTGGCCAGTTCAATCAACGGCCCGGTGGTGCTGAGCGCCGCGACGCTGAGGACCATCGCCTGTTCAAACCCCGACCCCATCGCGGCCAGCAGCAGATTGAACAGTGCTGCGGTCAAGGCAAACATCATCAGGAAGATCCAGGCGATAAAGGCCCCGTCGCTTTGAATGCGACGGTTACCGCCGCCAATGCCACTAACGGATGAGGGATAGATCAACCGATCGATCTCGCGCGCGCCATTGAGGTACAGGGCAAAGACCCGCAACAGTTTGACCCCGCCCGCCGTTGTGGCCACCCCTCCTCCGATCAGGGCGAGACCCATCAGGATCAGTCCGGGGGTACCAAGGCCGGATAATTGCTGGGCATCATTCCAGTTTGCGCTTTCGAATCCGGCTGTGGTCAGGAAAGACAACGCCGTAAAGATCATGCCCCAGATCACGCTGAGTGCCTGAAGCGGTTCCAGCTGATTGCCGATTTCCAGGACGCCGGCCCAGACGCGCGCGAACAACAGTGCCGCGACGACACCCACAATCATCAAGCCAATCCGGAATTCGGGGTCTTGGTCCAGCCGGGAATAGCCTGTGGTCGCCGTATCGGTCGAAAACGTCAGCCGCGACAAGGCGAAGAACAGGAACAGAAACAGGATCGCCTCGCCCGTTATGCCTGCCTGCGCCCCCTCCAGCCCGCCGACCGGAGATATCCCCGACGTGGCCATGGTTGACATGGCGTGACACACGGCAGTCAGGCCGTTTTCTCCGGCGATCAGCAGCAGGATCCATATGGTTGCGGTCAGACCGGTATAGACTGGTGTCAAGGTCCGGGTCACACGGATCAGACGGCCGCGGGGGTCGACCTCTTCGCTTTGTGCGACGCCCGACACCGGGCGACCGGGCTGGCCGCGCGCCGTAATCTCGAACCCACCCAGCGACAAGGGCGCTAGAATTGCAGCCGCAGCAATCCACATCAGCAAGCCGCCCATCCAGCCGACCAAAGCACGCCACAGGTGCAGCGGTGCGGTCAGGCGATCCGGGTCCGGAAACAGATCTGCACCGGTGGTGGTCACAGCACTGACCATATCAAAATACGCATTCAAAAAGGTGGTGGTACCCAAGGCATCATGCAGCGGAATCGCCAGAAACAGCGGCAAAACGGTAAAACACCCCAGCAACACGGCCAATTGCCCCAGCGTCCCACGTCGCGGCACCCGGTTTGATGCTGCCACAGCGATCGTTGATACCACGAACAGTCCCAGAAGGCCGGAATAGAAAAAGGATCGCGACGTGTCGTGATCATCCAAGGCCAGCGCGTAAATCGCTGGAATCCACATCGACAACGCAGCGATTCCCGAGATCAACAGAAACAGCGGCAGCCGCTGTATCAAAGTGATCTGTTGTCTCCGAGCGCGCGCCATCAGAAGAAATCGATTGAAACCTGCATCAGGCGCTCGACCTCGGGCACGTCCTTAGCCATCGCAAAGATTGCCACCACGTCCTTTTCATCGATCCGCAGGCTGCCGGTCGGGCGCAAAAGCTCATCGCCTTTTCGGACGGCACCTACCAGAACGCCTTCGGGAAAATCGATATCCCGCAGCTTCTGCCCTGCCATGGGTGAAGTCGACAGCACCTCGGCCTCGATCACTTCTGCCTCGGCATCCCCGATAGAATAGACCTGCCGCACACGACCGTGGCGAATATGGCGCAGGATCGAGCTGACTGTGGTTGCACGCGGGTTAATGTAAGCGTCGATCCCCAGCGGCCCCATCAAGGCCACCATGCTGGGATCATTGATCAAGGCAATTGCCAAGGCACAACCTTCGGCCTTGGCCCGCACCGCAGCCAGCATGTTGGCACGGTCGTCATCGGTGACTGCCAGCATCGCGTCGGCGCGTTCGATCCCGGCCTCGCGCAACAAGGCGGCATCCAGCCCGTCGCCATTCAGGACAATCGTCCGTTCCAGTGTTTCGGCCGCTATTTCAGCGCTTTGGCGATCACGCTCGATCACCTTGGCGCGTACCCGGCTTTCTCGCTCTTCCAACGTCCGGGCCACTTCCAACCCGACATTGCCGCCGCCGACGATCACGACGCGGTCCTGTTTCTTTTGGGCCTTGCCAAAAACCTCCATCGTGCGGTCCACGTCTTTGACATTGGTAAAGACATAGCATTCGTCGCCGACAAACAGCTGATCTTCGGATTCAGGCGCAAACAGCGTGCCATCGCGCCGAACTCCGACAACGATTGAGCTGAGCGTCGAAAACAGGTCCGTGAGCTGCCGCAGAGGTGTGTTCACGATGGGGCAATCTTCGTCGATACGGATGCCCAGAAGCTGCGCCTGTCCATCCATGAACATCTCAGTATCAAAGGCGGACGGGGCCGAAAGGCGGCGCATGGCAGCGGCTGCGACTTCGCGTTCAGGGCTAATCACGACGTCGATGGGCAAGTGGTCACGACGGAACAGATCCGAATGGATCGCCTGCAAATACGATTTCGCCCGCAACCGCGCGATCTTGCGCTGGATGGAAAAGATCGAATGCGCCATCTGACAGGTGACCATATTCACCTCGTCCGAATGGGTCGCTGCGATGATCATATCGGCATCACGCGCGCCTGCACGCTCAAGCACGTCAGGATAGCTTGCAAACCCAGCAATCCCCTGAACATCCAGCGTTTCCGTTGCCCGACGCACCAGATCGGGATTGTTGTCCACCACCGTTACGTCATTCAGTTCGCCCGACAAGTGACGTGCGATCTGCCAGCCGACCTGACCGGCACCGCATATGATGACCTTCATGTTTCTGGCCCTTCTGCCTGAAATCCTTGAATGACAGATGCCCCTATAGCGGTCAATTGAATTGTCATTCAGACAAAGCTGGGGCAAGATAACCCTATGAAATCAGTGCTTCACTTACTAATTCCGCTGACTATCCTGTCCGCTTGCAGCGGCCCACTTTCACTGTATTACCGCGAAGGTGAAAGCGTGTCGCGCGCGCAGTCCGAGACCACGCAATGTCAGGTCAAGGCAGTGAATGATGTTCCCGTCGCCAATCAGGTGCGGCAAAGCCCGCCCACATACTGGCCAGGGCGCACCTATTGCGACAACCGGGGGCACTGCTATCGCTCGCCTGGTTGGTGGGAACCCGGGCGCGTTTATACGGTCGACGTGAATGCCGGCCTGCGCAATCAGGTTGAGGCCCAATGCATGGCTAATAAAGGCTTTCGTCCGATCAGCCTGCCGCCCTGCAAACAGAGCGTAAAGTCTCAGGTTCCACCTGCGCGCACAACGAAACTGCCGCCGCTGGGAACCCAATCCTGCTATGTGAAGTTCGACGACGGCTCATTTCAGATCATCAACCCGGGTCAGGCAGGGTGATGTCCCGGCGGATTATTCCGCCGGTTCCGGTTCGTCGATTTGCGCCACCCGCGCCCCGGATTTGTTCGAGGTCACAACACCAAGCGATTTCAGCTTACGGTGCAGCGCGCTGCGCTCCATGCCCACAAAGCTGGCGGTCCGACTGATATTGCCACCGAAACGGTTGATCTGGGTCAGCAGGTACTCACGCTCGAACGCCTCGCGCGCTTCGCGCAGCGGCAGGGTTGCCAGTGCCCCAGACAAAACCACGCGACCCGAGTCGTCGGTTTTCTCTTCTTCGGTTGGCAATTCGCGGGCTTCGATTGGACCTGTTCCATCGCCCAAGATTAGGACACGCTCGATCAGGTTCTTCAGCTGACGCACATTGCCGGGCCAGGTCATGGTCTGCAACAATGCCACCGCCTCTTCCGAGATCTCGCGAATTGGCAAGCCTTGGGATTCGTTGCACATTTCAATGAAATGCTGTGCCAGAACCGGAATATCCTCGCGCCGGTCCTCCATCGAAGGCACGGCGATCGGCACGACGTTCAGGCGGTGATACAGCTCTTCACGGAACCGGTCGGCTTCGATTTCGGCATCAAGATCGCGATTTGTCGACGAGATGACCCTCAGATCCACTCGCACCTTGTCAGACCCGCCTACCCGCTGGAATTGCTGGTCGACCAGAACCCGCAGAATCTTGGATTGCGTACCCAAGGGCATGTCCGCCACTTCGTCAAAGTAGATCACCCCGCCATGGGCCTCTTCCAGCAAGCCGGATTCGATCCCGCGTTCCGATGACTCGCGCCCGAATAGCACCTCTTCGACGCGTTCAGGCTCAATCCCTGCGCAGTTAACGGTGACGAAAGGAGCGTTGGCGCGGTTGGAATGGGCGTGAATATAGCGGGCGGCAATCTCTTTGCCCGACCCAGCTGGCCCGCTCAACATCACGCGGCCGTTCGACTTGGTGACCTTGTCCAACTGGCTCTGCATCGCCCGGAACGAGGCCGACTTACCGATCATGTCCGAGTTGGTGACCTCACGCCGCTTGAGCGAAGCATTCTCACGGCGCAAGCGCGAGGTCTCCATGGCGCGGCGGATCACGACCATCAACTGATCAATGTTGAACGGCTTTTCGATAAAATCGTAAGCGCCCTGCTTGATGGCGGCCACAGCAATTTCGATGTTGCCGTGACCGGAAATGATCACCACCGGCACGTCGGGGTTGTCGCGTTTGACCGACTTCAGGATATCGATCCCGTCCATACGGCTGTCTTTCAGCCAGATATCAAGGATCAACAGACCCGGTGGCTCGGAATTGATCGACGACATACACTCGTCCGAGTTTGCCGCCAGCCGGGTTGAATAGCCTTCGTCCTCCAGAATGTCGGACACCAGTTCGCGAATATCGCGTTCGTCATCTACGATCAGAATGTCGCTCATCTTTGGCCTGCTTTCAGTTTGTTAGTATGAATTGCCTGCTTTTGTGGCGCTGCAGTCTGGGAAATTTTGCCCCCCGGCAAACGGATCACGGCCATCGCACCGAAATGGTCCTGTCCGTCAAAAACGGGCGCGTCTTCCAGGGTCAGCGCTCCGCCATGTTCTTCTATGATTTTCTTGACTATGGGCAGGCCCAGACCCGTGCCCTCGTCGCGTGTAGTGACATAGGGTTCAAACAACCGCGCCCGATCTTCGGGCAGCCCTATGCCATTGTCCGCTATTGTAATGACCGTCCCCGCATCATCGTTGGAAATGTCCACTTTGATCTGTGGCTTCAAATTTTCTGGCGGGTCTTTTTTCTTAAGTGTTTCAATGGCCTCGCCCGCGTTCTTTATCAAATTCGTCAGCGCTTGGTTCAACATCGTCGCGTCTACATCCGCTAGGATGGGCTTGTCCGGTAGGGTCGCGTCGATCTGCACATCCGGCTGTCCGGCTTGCTGCAACAGAACAGCTTCGCGCACCAAGCCGACGACGTCTTCCTCACGCCGATCGGGTTCAGGCATCCGCGCGAATTTTGAGAATTCGTCCACGATCCGCCGCAGATCGTTGGTTTGCCGCACGATCACATCGGTCATGGATACAAGGCTGTCACAATCCTCTTCGTCCAGTTTGCGCGAGAATTTGCGCTTGATCCGTTCCGCGCTAAGCTGGATGGGCGTCAACGGGTTCTTGATCTCATGGGCAATACGGCGGGCCACATCGCCCCAGGCCGCCATACGCTGTGCACTGACCAGATCGGTCACATCATCGAAGGCCACCACGTAGCCCTCCAGCCCTCCATCCTCGCCGCGCCGGATCGCCATTCGCACCAGTAAGTTTTCCAACCGCCCTTTACGCGTGACCTTAACCTCACCCTGCACGGCCTCTTGACCGCTGCCTTTCAGATTTTCGAATAAGGGAAGGAATTCGGGGACCGCGATGCCGATGGCCAATTGTTCTTCACCGCGCGACCAATCCAGAAGACGCTCGGCTGAACGGTTCACGAATGTGACACATCCATCTGAATCGACGCCGACCACACCAGACGTCACCGAACTAAGCACCGAATCGAACAGGCGGCGGCGGCGTTCGATCTGACGCGTATTTTCCAATAACGTGTCGCGCTGCCCTTTAAGTTGCCGCGTCATCTGATTGAAATAACGACCTAACATGGCGATTTCGTCATCGCTGGCCTCTTCGATGACCTGAACGCTCAGATCCCCGGCGCCGACCCTTTGTGCGGCTGTAGTCAGACGGCCAACCGGGCGCGACAGGCGTTCAGCGAACCACATCCCCAACGACATCGCGGCAAGGATCAGGATGACCGCAAAGCCCAGGTACAGGAGCCCGAACTCGAAAAGAACCCGGCCCCTTTCACTTTCAAGCTGTTGGTAGAACTGAACCGTTTCCTTGGTGTCATCCAGCAATTTCAGCAGTTCGCCATCCACCTCGCGGCTAACATACAGATACCGGTCCAGATAAGCCTGCAACGGCGCCAGCGCGCGGAACTCGTTGTTTTGCCAATCTGCAATGATCAGAAGGCCGCTGTCGGTTGCTTCAACCATCTGCTCCGGTGTCGGCGGTTCATAGTTGAACAGGTAAGACCGGTCGCCACGGGATTTGATTTCTCCACTGCCATCAATGACATAGGCCTCGCGCAAGCCCCGCTGAATCTGCGATTGTCCCTGTGCCAGAACCTCGCGCAGTTCTGCATCCGAGATGTAGAAGTCCAGCGTTCGCGCATTGTCGAGGAATCGGGAAAGAACGATGGCGTCCTGTGTCAGGCCGCTGCGGTGTTCAAGCTCATAGGCTTCGGCCGCCGACAGGGATGATCCGACAACCTGACGGACCCGATCCGAAAACCATCCCTCAAGCCCGATATTCACCGTAAGGCCGGCAAAGATCGCGACGGTCACTGTCGGCACTAGGGCCAGCAAGGTGAACGCACCGATCAGCCGCAGGTGCAGACGAGACCCGGCAGATTTTGCCCGGCGTGCAGCGATCAGGCTGAACACTTGCCCCAGAACAAGTGCTGCAACGACCAGCACATAAACCAGATCCGCCAGCAGAATCAGCCGCAGCGTGGGCGCTGCCGAACCCAAATCAAACGGACCGATGACCAAATATGTGGCCAACGCCAGAAGCGGTCCCAAAAGGACCAGCCCCAAGGTGCTAAAATTGCGCAGCTTTCGGGATTTTCGCCACCGATCAATCGATAGGATCAGCCCGCTCTGTGCTCGGGTTGCCACCGTCTGCCCTCATCCTGATGTGCCGCTTACGCGGCGTACCGCCATATCTCGTGGTCGTTGCCGGGCTTGTACCCGGATGCCACGCTTTGTGTGGCGATATTACATCAGTTTGCGTCGTCGTGTCACCTGAATATCGAGATCGGTGATTTTTTTGCGCAGCGTATTCCTGTTGATCCCCAGCAAATCCGCACATTTCGCCTGATTTCCGCCGGTTGCGTCCAGTGCCTGCTCGATCAAGGGGCCCTCAACCTCGCGTAGGATGCGCTGATACAGGCCCGGAGGTGGCAACAAATTGCCGTGCAGATCGAAATAGCGACGCAAATGACGGGCCACAGAGGCCGAGAGTTTCTCCCTTTCGCCGTCACCAAGAATCGGTTCCGCTTCGGGCTGACTGCCCAAAACCATCTCAACCTCGGCTTTCGATATTTCTTCGGCCCGGCTGGTCAGGCTTAAACGTCGAATCGCGTTTTCCAGCTGTCGCACATTACCGGGCCAGGAATACCGCCGTACCAGTTCTACGGCCTCGGGGCTGAGCCAGCGCTTTGTGCCATGCTCCCGTTCTTCGCGGGCAAGGAAGTGATCAACCAACAAAGTGATATCGTCCACCCGCTCGCGCAGCGCAGGCACGTGGATCGTCGCACCGCACAGTCGATAATACAAATCCTGACGCACCCGCCCGCTTTCCATGGCTTCGGTCAGATCCGATTGGCTGGTCGCCATGAAACGCGGAAGATGATCGCCGGGCGTGTCCATCATCCGGACAATACGTGCCTGAACCTCGTCCTCGATATCAGCGATCTCATCAATCAACAGAGTACCGCCTCGCACCCTGGCCATTATGCGCGCAGGCCCTTCGAGGTCACGCAGATCACCAGCAGTCGCAGTGACGAAGGGCAGCGTGCGCCGGTCCGAAAAATCATGAATAGCCCGTGCTATCAATGACTTGCCGGTACCACTTTCACCGGAAATCATGACCGAAAGATCGGTATTCATCACGCGTGCCACAAGGCGATACAGCGCCTGCATCCCCGGAGTACGCCCAACCAGCGGCAGCTCCTCAGGACGGTCTTCCGCAGGTACGATCGCATCCGTCTGCACACGCTGCTTTTGCTCCAAGGCCCGTGCGGTCCGCTTCATCAGGTCCGGCAGGTCAAAAGGCTTGGGCAGATAGTCATATGCGTCCGCCTCGGCCGCCTGAATGGCGGTCATGATCGTGTTCTGCGCCGAGATCACGATGACCGGCAGCCCCGGACGGTCCTGCGCGATTTTTGGCAACATCTCGAGCCCGTTGCCATCCGGCATAACCACGTCCGAGATTACAACATCCCCTTTGCCCTCGCCGACCCAGCGCATCAGAGTGGTCAGCGAGGATGTCGCATGCACCTTGCACCCGGCCCGCGTCAGGGCCTGAGTCAGTACGGTTCGGATTGTGCGATCGTCATCTGCGACCAGTACTGTGCCATCCATCAGGTGCTCTCCTTACTATGTCTGCCCCGTTGTCCATCTCAGGTCGCGTCGCGCGGCGCGCGTCTGAGGGACAGTCGGAATACGGTGTGTCCCGGAACAGACTCGGCCAAAATCCAGCCGTCGTGGTCCGAGATGATTTTACTGACCAGCGCCAGCCCAAGACCGGTGCCGTTTTCCCTGCCCGACACAAACGGATCGAAAATGTCGCTTCGGATCTTGTCCGGCAGCCCCGGGCCGTCATCGATGATTTCGATCTGCAGGGGCAAAGAATGCCCCGAACCGTCGCTGCGGCGCAGGCGGAAGGAATGTTCGAAATATGTCCGCAGGCGGATTGTACCGCCCTTGGGGGACGCCTCGGATGCATTTTTGAGCAGGTTCAGTACGACCTGCAAAAGTTGATCCGGGTCACCATAGGCCAGCGGCAACGAGGGGTCGTAATCTTCAATAATCGTCATATGCGCGCCAAAGCCCAACAGCGCCGAGCGCCGCGCACGGTCCAGAACGTCATGGATATTGACTGGTTTGAAATCTGGCTGGGTCAGGTTCCCAAATTGCTCGACCTGCTCCAAAAGCTTCACTACTCGGCGGCTTTCAGCAACGATAAGATCTGTAAGTTCAAGGTCTTGCTGGCTGATATTCATGCTCAGAAGCTGCGCGGCCCCGGTAATCCCCGCCAACGGGTTCTTGATTTCATGCGCCAGCATTTCGGCCATGCCAATCGCCGATTGCGCCGCAGATTTTACCGTGTTGCCCCGTGTCATCCGCCCCGCCAGTTCGCGTGGGGACATGGTCATGATCATCGACCCCGGATGCCCAAGCAGCGGCGCAATTTGCAAAGCGCATTGCAGCGGCGCCCGATTACCTGACCCCACATCCACATCATTCACGAAAAGCGGTGTGCCCTGTTGGCGTGCACGCAAAAACGCTTCTTCCAGTGGGGCATCCACGGCGATCTGGTCCCAGACCGGGTGACCGATAACTGCATTACGGGAGGCGTTCAGGAACCCCTCTCCGGCGGAATTCACATCGGTGATCCGGTCATCGGCATCAATAATGAAAGCCGGAACCGGCAGTGAAGCCCAGATGTTCTGGTCCGAGGTCATGCTGCTGCCTCTGCGTCGCTGTTCAGGGCATCACCCAACAGGTGCAGCACCTCGGTGGTATCCCGCGAGGTCAAAACCGCACGGCGCATGGTTGCCGGGGTTGCGGCCTCATCCATGTACCAACCCAGATGTTTACGCGCCACGCGCAGCCCCAGATCGGTGCCGTAAAAGTCCAGCATCGCCTCATAATGACCGCGCACCATGTCGATCAGGTCGCTATTGGCGGGGATGACAGGCGCTTGTGCGCCATACAAATCGTGGCACATCTGGGCCAGCAGCCATGGCTTACCCTGCGCCCCACGCCCAACCATGACGCCATCAGCGCCTGACTGGTCCAAAGCCGTGCGCGCTGCATTAGTATCTACGATATCCCCGTTCGCGATGACGGGGATCGAGACCGCCTCTTTCACCGCTCGGATCGCTTGCCAGTCCGCGCGTCCCTTGTAGAATTGGCACCGCGTGCGCCCGTGGATTGTGACCAGTTGGATGCCCGCACCTTGCGCCCGGCGCGCCACGTCCGGCGCGTTCAGCAGGTTGTCGTCCCAGCCCAGACGAGTTTTCAGTGTGACCGGAATGTCGACAGCCTCGACCACGGCCTCAATCAGCGTCAGCGCGTGATCCGGCGTCTTAAGCAGCGCCGAACCGGAATAGCCATTCGTCACTTTCTTTGCCGGGCAGCCCATATTGATGTCGATCACCCGCGCCCCGCGATCGGCCACCTGACGCGCAGCCTCGGCCATCCAATGCGCCTCGCGCCCGGCCAGTTGTACGGCGGTGTTTTCAACGTCAGCAGACAGCTCGGCCCGCTCGCGCACGCCCGGTTTGGCCTGCACCATTTCCTGACTGGCGACCATTTCGCTGACGACCATGCCCGCGCCAAACCGCATCACCAGATCGCGGAACGGTCGATCGGTGATCCCGGCCATCGGAGCCAGCATGACCGGCGGATTCAAGGTTTTGTCGGCGAGGTGCAGGGTCAACGTGCTTAATCCTTGGGCAGTTGCGACTTAGATATCGAATTCGGCGCATATGAACAACAAAACGGCAGGAAACAAGCTTGCAAAATCATCAACTGCCTATTTTTTAAGCAACTTGACGCGGGTGATTGCCTCTACATTCACCGCAGCTTAAACACTGCCCTCAAATCATCGGAGAATTCACCCAATGACCACCGCCGCCATCATTGTCGCCGCAGGACGCGGGTTGCGCGCCGGAGGCGGCATTCCCAAGCAATGGCGACCATTGGCCGGACGCAGAGTTGCGGATTGGACCATCGACCGGTTTCGCGATCAGGTCGACCATATTGTTCTGGTGCTGTCCGAGGATGATCAGACCGCTTGGGACGAGTTTTTAGGCTCTGATCTGCTGCTGGCAAAAGGTGGCAGCGATCGCGCCGGTTCGGTACGGAACGGGCTGGATGTATTGGATGGGATGGGGATCGAACATGTCCTGATTCACGACGTCGCCCGCCCCTGCGTGAACAACCAGACTATTACGGACGTCCTGACCGCCCTAGCCACGAATGAGGCTGCAGCACCCGGTCTGGCCGTCACAGATGCGCTTTGGACCGGTGACGAAGCCGTAGTGACCGGAACGCAGGACCGGACGGGTCTTTTTGCAGCCCAGACCCCTCAGGGTTTTCGCTATGACGCGATTGTCGCGGCGCACGCGGCCCATTCTGGCGGCGCGGCGGACGATGTCGAGGTCGCCCGTGCCGCTGGCATGAACGTGGTGATCGTGCCAGGCGACGCCGATAACATCAAAATCACAAGACCCGAGGATTTTGCCCGGGCGGAACGCATATTGGGGACGGACATGGATGTAAGACTGGGCAACGGCTATGACGTGCATCGCTTTGGCGACGGGGATCACGTGATCCTGTGCGGCGTCAAAATTCCGCATGACCGGGGGCTACAGGGCCACTCGGATGCGGATGTCGGCATGCATGCGGTTACTGATGCAATCTATGGCGCGCTGGCGCAGGGCGATATTGGCCAGCACTTTCCGCCCACGGACCCGCAATGGAAGGGCGCGGCAAGCGAGATCTTCCTGCGCCACGCGGTCGAGCTGTCGGTCCAGATGGGTTACAACATCTCGAATGTTGATTGCACGCTGGTCTGCGAATACCCAAAGATCGGTCCGCACGCGCCCGCGATGCGTGAAGAAATGGCGCGCATTATGGGGCTGCGCGTCGATCAGATCTCGGTCAAGGCGACCACGTCCGAACGCCTTGGTTTTACCGGGCGAAGCGAAGGCATCGCCTCATTGGCGACAACTTGTCTGGTGAAGTCATGAACGCCGCGCAATTGATCGGGACGGTTTGCGGCGTCGGATATCTGCGCCCGGCACCCGGAACATGGGGATCTCTGGCCGCCCTGCCCCTGGCCTGGGTTCTGCATACGTTGGGTGGTTTTCCCTTGTTGGTCATCGCCACTGTGGCCGTTTTTGTCGGTGGCCTGTGGGCAACCAAAGTGATGACTGCTGGGCAGGAAGATCACGACCCGTCCGAAATCGTCATCGACGAAGTAGCCGGGCAGTTCATCGCGCTTTGGGCCATTTCCTACCCATCTTGGGCGCATGGAATTGATATCACAGCCCTTTGGCCCGGCTGGATCGCAGGTTTCCTTCTGTTTCGCCTGTTCGACATCACGAAACTCGGCCCGGTGGGTTGGGCTGACCGCAAAGGTGACGCGATGGGTGTGATGCTGGACGATGTGATCGCCGGCGTCTTTGCCGGGATCGGCGTTCTGGTTCTCGCCGGCATCTCACACGGTGTTTTGGGCCTATGAATGTCGCCGCTTTGCTTGACCGCGCCAAGTCGCAAGGCGTGATGATCGCGACAGCCGAAAGCTGCACCGGCGGCATGGTCGCTGCCGCACTGACGGATATTCCAGGCAGCTCGGCCGTGGTGGATCGCGGGTTTGTCACCTACACCAATGAAGCCAAGCAGCAGATGCTGGGTGTCCAGCCCGAAACGCTGGAAACTCATGGCGCGGTGTCCGAGGAAGTGGCGCAAGAGATGGCCGATGGCGCGTTGAGGAATTCAGACGCGCAATTGACTGTGTCCATCACCGGCATAGCGGGTCCAGGTGGATCCGAATTCAAACCCGAAGGCCGCGTGTGCTTTGGATTGGCAGTGGACGGGCAGAAGACGATAACCGAAACCGTGGAATTCGGAGCGTTGGGGCGTGACAAGGTGCGGCTGACCGCCCGCGATCATGCCTTGGACCTGTTGTCGCACGGCCTTTCGTCAATTGCTTAATAATCTAGCACTCCACTCATTTTGGCGCTCATTTAATCACCGGTTCACAAAAGGCCCTTAAAACAGGCGTCAAAAACCACCTCTGCCTCTTTTTTCCCCGCCTTCTCTCCGCTTCAACGCCAGCTACGCAAGCTGAAGACGCCACAGAGGAGACCGGCTGATGAACGGAGCCGATACCGCCTGGATCATAGTTGCAACTGCACTGGTCCTATTCATGACATTGCCGGGCCTCGCCCTGTTCTATGGCGGCCTCGTGCGCGCCCGCAACGTGCTGAGCGTTTTCATGCACTGCTTCTCAATCGCCTGTTTGATGAGCATCCTGTGGCTGATCGCCGGATACTCGATCGCATTTGGTGACGGCGGATCGGGCCTGTGGGGCGGTCTTGGCAAAGCCTTCCTGAACGGAGTTGATGTCGACAGCCTGTCGGGCACCCTGCCCGAGGTTCTGTTCTTTGCCTTCCAGATGACATTCGCAATCATCACCCCCGCCCTCATCATCGGCGCTTATGTCGAGCGTGTGGGTTACGGGTTTGTCATGATCTTCTCAGGCCTGTGGATGCTGCTGTGCTACGCACCCGTCGTCCACTGGATCTGGGGCGGCGGCATTCTGACCGATGGCGGCATTCTGGGTGAGATCGGCGTACGTGACTTTGCAGGTGGCATTGTGGTGCATGAAACGGCAGGTCTGGCCGCGCTGATCATCGCTGTGGCGCTTGGCCCGCGCCGCAACCGCACAACCCCGCCGCACAATCCGGGCTATGTCATGATCGGCGCTGCGATGCTGTGGGTTGGCTGGTTTGGCTTCAATGGCGGTTCGCAATTGGCGGCAGATGGCGGTGCCGCAATGGCGATAACTGTTACGCATATCTCAGCTGCAACCGCATCGCTGACGTGGGCGCTGTACGAACGTGTCAAATACGGCAAAGCCTCGATGGTGGGCCTGGTTACAGGTACCATTGCGGGTCTGGCCTCGATCACTCCGGCCTCAGGCTATGTCGATCCGGTTCAGGCGCTGATCATCGGTGCCGTAGCAGGTGTGCTGTGTCAGGAGGCCGTAAATATCATCCGTAACAAGCTGAACATCGACGACACTCTGGACGTGTTCGCGGTGCACGGCGTAGGCGGCATCTTTGGCACCATCATGATCGCTGTGTTCGGCCTGGGTGCCTGGACCGCGCAGTTGGGCGGGCTGGTCATCGTAGGTGTCTTTACGGCAGTTGTCACATTTGTGTTGATCAAGGTGGTTGCGCTGATCACCCCGCTTCGCGTAGATGCAGAAACCGAGACAAACGGGCTCGATCTTTCGGTACACGGCGAGCGTGCCTATGACATGAGCAGCTAAGCCCACCTTGGCTGCCTCTTGCCCGCAAGGGCCAAAGCGGGCCTCTTCGTGAGGTCCGCTTTTCTTTTGCGCACACCCCTCTCGACTCTGGGACGGGGGACAGGCTATCAGCCCGCAACGTCATTTTGTCCCGAGGTTGCACCATGATCCCCAGCTCTTTCCCCGATAGCACCGAAATCGCCCGCCTGACCGCGCGGATGCTGCTGGAGATCAAGGCCGTCCATTTCAATTCGCGTGAGCCGTTCACACTGGCCAGCGGCTTGCCCAGCCCGACCTATATCGACTGCCGCAAGCTGATCTCGTATCCGCGCATACGGTCGACCCTGATGGATTTCCTGACGGTCACCGTGATGCGAGATGCCGGGTTTGAGGCATTCGACAATATCGCTGGCGGTGAGACCGCGGGCATCCCATTCGCCGCTATGGTCGCCGAACGTATGGCGCTGCCGATGACCTATGTGCGCAAAAAGCCCAAGGGTTATGGCCGCAATGCCCGTATCGAAGGCGCGATGAGCGAAGGTGAGCGCGTTCTGCTGGTCGAGGATCTGACCACCGATGGCGGGTCCAAGCTGTCCTTCGTGGATGCGATCCGCGAAACAGGTGCCACTTGTGGGCACACGGCGGTCATTTTCTACTATGGCATCTTCCCCGAGACCGAAAAAACCTTGGGCGACCACGGCATCCAACTGCATCACCTGTGCACATGGTGGGATGTTCTGGCCGAAGCCAAAGCGCAGAAAGCCTTTGATCAGGAAACACTTGACGGTGTCGAAGCCTTCCTGAAAGACCCGCGTGGCTGGCAGGAAGCAAATAAATCCACGTAAACCTCTTGTGGACAGATTGGGGATAAGCCCAGAAGAATCGGTCGACCGGCCACGATATCTGGTGACTTTCCCCCCAATTCCTACATAATAAGCTACGCATACACAGGTATCCAAACTGTCAGGAAAGTTATCCCAAGGCTTTATCCATAGTTAGCCACAGGTATTTCCAGATAGCCGACACGCCAAAATAGCGTGTAGAAAGCGCCGCAGGGCAGCGGGGACAAAATGAACGAGATAAGCAGCATCGAGCAGGCAGCAGCTCGGATTCAGAACGCCGAAACCATGCCGCATTCCATTGAGGCCGAACAGCAGCTTCTGGGTGCGATCCTGACCAATAACGATCTTTATGATCGGGTCGCCTCAATCATCGGGGCCGAGCATTTCTATGACCCGGTTCACTCCCGGATTTATGAGGTCGCCTCGACCCGGATCGCCAAGAATGCGCTGGCCTCGCCCGTGACGTTGAAATCCTTCATGGCCGAGGATGAGGGCCTGCAGGAACTGGGAGGCCCGGCCTATCTGGTCAAACTGGCGGGCGCTTCGATCAGCGCCTTTGCGGTGCATGACTATGCCCAGATGATTTATGATCTGGCAATCCGGCGCGAGCTGATCCGCCTGGGCCGCGATATCTCGGACAAGGCAGCGCGGGTCGACATCAGCAGCGAACCAAAAGAACAAATCGTCGAAGCCGAGCAACAGCTTTATCAGTTATCCGAGCAGGGCCAGACCGAACAGGGATTTCAATCCTTCCTCAAGGCGGTCACAGAAGCCGTCAACGTCACCAACGAAGCGTACCAGCGCGGTGGTGGCATGGCAGGGATTTCCACCGGTCTGGCCGACTTGGACAAACAACTGGGTGGCTTGCACCCGTCTGACCTGATCATTCTTGCCGGTCGTCCGTCGATGGGAAAAACCTCTCTGGCGACCAACGTGGCATTCAATGTCGCCAAGGCGTACAAACGTGGGCTGAAACCAGACGGCTCAGAGGGCGCGGTTGACGGCGGTGTCGTTGGCTTTTTCTCATTGGAAATGAGTGCCGAACAGCTGGCAGGCCGAGTTCTGGCTGAAGCCTCCGAAATTTCATCCCATAAGATCCGCCAAGGTGACATGACCGAGTCCGAGTTCCGCCGCTTTGTCGACGCGGCCAAGGAACTGGAAGCCTGCCCGCTTTTCATTGACGACACGCCCGCCCTGCCGATTTCGCAGTTGGCGGCTCGGGCACGCCGTTTGAAACGGACACATGGTTTGGACCTGCTCGTTATCGACTACCTGCAGCTGTGCAGGGGAATGGCCGAAAACCGCGTCAACGAAATTGCCGAAATTTCGATGGGCATGAAAGCCATCGCCAAGGAATTGCAAATTCCGGTGATCGCCCTGTCCCAGCTTTCGCGTCAGGTTGAAAACCGCGACGACAAGCGCCCACAACTGTCCGACTTGCGGGAGTCAGGCTCGATCGAACAGGACGCCGACGTGGTGATGTTCGTGTACCGTGAGGAGTACTACAAGGAACGCGAAAAGCCCGGCGATCACGAACTTGAAAAGATGGAAGAGTGGAAGCAGGCCATGGAGCGTCTGCACGGCAAGGCCGAAGTCATTGTAGGTAAGCAGCGCCACGGTCCCATCGGCACGGTTGACCTCTCGTTCGAGGCGCAGTTCACCCGTTTTGGAAATCTGGTCAAACCCTGGCAACAGGACGGACAGATTGAGGGGTATTAATCCTCACCACAGCTCGGGTTTGTTGAATGCACTGACACATTGAGATGGCCCCTTGAACGGCGCCATCTCAGCCCCTGTCAACGATTGCCCCAACCACCCGTGCGGATGGCTTAACGGCAGAGGAGCTTGGGCGACTTTTTCTGAAATCGGAAAAAACCCGGTTTTGCCGTAGTAGTTCGGATCGCCGTAAGTCACCACAAAATCCACTTTGTCACGGCGCAGCTCGTCCAACCCAAACGCGATCAGTCGCTGCCCTATCCCCGCTTTCTGGCGATCCGTACGCACGGCAACCGGCGACATCAGGAACACCTGTCGCGGATCTTGGTCAAAGAGCAGCCGCGAAAACAGGATGCAACCCAGCACTTGGGGGCCAGCATGGGCAATGGCTGCACTCAAATCGCCGTCAGGCGTTGTGGCCAACAGATCCGAAACCAACGCGCCGATCGCGGTCCCTTCTTCATCGCTTTCTGAAGCCGTGAACACCCTCCTGAACAAGCCGGGCAGCGCGGCCTCCCATTCATCTTTCCCTGTCGTGAATTCCATGGTGAACTCTCTTCAATCGTCCGTGGGTCTGTTTCTGGTTCAACGATTACACGCCGATGCACCCGGTTGAACATAGGACGGATACAATGGCGATGCAGAGGCGAGCCGAACATGTTTTTACGCCAATGCCTTGCACCGTTGGCCAATAGTTGCCCATGAACGCGGACAAGTTTGCATTTATAGCCGTCTACCCCCTTGACCTGCCGTGATCCAATGTCATGAACGGTTCCATGAGTACCGCACGTTTGACGATTAATCTTCAGGCGCTGGCCAGCAACTGGCGCGCGCTCGATGCAAAAACGGATGTCGAAACCGGCGCCGTGGTCAAAGCTGACGCCTACGGCCTGGGGGCCGAGCCTGTGTCCGCGACCCTGGCAGAGGAAGGCGTTCGAAAATTCTTTGTTGCAGTTGCCGAAGAAGGGGTTGCCGTGCGTAAAGCCATCGGCCCCGGACCGATGATCGCTGTATTCTCGGGTCATATGGAAGGTGACACCGATCTGCTACGCGATCACGATCTGATGCCGCTGATCAATGCGCCCGAGCAATTCATGCGCCATCAACAGGCGCTTCCAGATCATCCCTTTGGCATTCAGCTGGACAGCGGCATGAACCGCCTTGGTCTGGAACCTGCTGACTGGGCTGAACTGCGCCCAAAGGCCGAGGCACTGAACCCCGTCGTAATGATGTCGCACCTAGCCTGTTCGGACGAACCCGATCATCCAATGAATCGCCAGCAACTAAAGACCTTCCGCGAGATGACTGATGGCACCGCATCACCAAGGTCGCTGGCGGCCACAGGCGGTACGTTTCTTGGGCCCGAATTCCACTTTGATTTCTGCCGCCCCGGCGTCGGTCTGTACGGCGGCATGCCTTTTGCCGAAGCGAAACCGGTGGTGACGGTTGACCTGCCGGTGATCCAAGTTCGCCCGGTCGAGGTCGGTGAATCGGTCGGATACGGCAACAGCTGGGTCGCGCGCCGCCCCTCTCGCATTGCGACCGTTGCCGCTGGTTACGCAGACGGTTTGCACCGCGCCATCGGCGGTGGGATCGACGCGTTTTCCGGCAGCCAGCCCTGCCCTGTTGTCGGACGCATTTCGATGGATCTGATCACGGTAGACGTCACCGATCTGCCCGAAGATCCCGAACGCCTGCGCATTCTGAACGGACATCAAACAGTCGACGACCTGGCCGAAGCCGCCGGCACCATCGGATATGAAATCCTGACGTCGCTGGGCGCGCGTTTTTCCCGGGGATACGTCGAATGAACCCTTTGGCCGTGCTGGGTGGGCTGGGCCGTGCTGTCCTGTCCATGCTTGCCAACTTTGGCAAGGTGGGAATTTTCGCGCTGGACGCGATCTCACACATCTTTCGGCCACCCTACTATCCGCGCGAATTTGCCGTTGCCCTGATGAATGTGGGCTGGCTGTCGCTGCCGGTTGTTGGCCTGACCGCAATCTTCACTGGTGGTGCGCTGGCCTTGCAAATCTATGCGGGCGGTGCGCGTTTCAACGCCGAGGCCGTAGTACCCCAGATCGTCGCCATCGGCATGGTGCGCGAACTTGGGCCGGTGCTGGTTGGCCTTATGATCGCCGCGCGCGTGACCTCATCCATTGCAGCAGAAATCGCTACGATGAAAGTGACCGAGCAGATTGACGCGCTGGTCACCCTGTCGACCCACCCGATGAAATACCTGACGGCGCCGCGGGTTCTGGCCGCACTCATCACCGTGCCCTTACTGGTCGGTATCGGTGATATCATCGGCATCGCAGGCGGCTATGTGGTTGCGACCCAAAATCTGGGCTTCAACGCGGCAACGTACCTGCAAAACACGGTCAATTTCCTTGAAACCAAAGACATCGTGTCATCGCTGGTTAAAGGCGCAGCCTTTGGCCTGATCGCAGCCATCATGGGCTGTTACTACGGCATGAATTCAGGCCGCGGAGCGCAAGGCGTTGGCCGAGCGACCAAGTCATCGGTCGAATCCGCCGCGATCATGATCCTCGCTGCCAACTTCATTCTCACAGGGGTGTTCTTCTCGGTATGATCAGGATGGAGAACGTAGCAAAAGCCTTTGGCGACAATCAGGTTCTGCAGAGCATGAGCCTTGAGATCCCCAAGGGCACGTCGATGGTCATCATCGGTGGTTCAGGCACCGGCAAGTCCGTGGCGCTGAAGTGCATTCTGGGCCTGATCAAACCCGATAGTGGGATGATCTACGTAAACGGTAAGGACGCGGCCAAGGGCGATCGTGATAAATTTCTGGCCCGCTTCGGAATGCTGTTTCAGGGCGCGGCACTGTTCGATTCCCTGCCCGTCTGGCAGAACGTTTCCTTCCGCCTGCTGCGCGGCCCGTTGAAGCGCCCTGCTGAATACGCGCGTGAGATCGCTATCGAGAAACTGCGCCGAGTGGGCCTTAAATCCGATGTCGCCGACCGCTTTCCGTCGGAACTGTCCGGCGGAATGCAGAAGCGCGTGGGCCTTGCCCGTGCCATCGCCGCCGAGCCCGAGATCATCTTTTTCGACGAACCCACCACCGGCCTCGACCCGATCATGTCCGGCGTCATCAACGACCTGATCCGCGAGATCGTGACCGAGATGGGCGCCACCGCGATGACCATCACTCACGACATGAGCTCGGTCCGCGCGATTGCCGACAACGTGGCCATGCTGCACGGAGGGGTCATCCAATGGACCGGCCCGGTCAGCCAGATGGATGCCTCGGGCGATCCTTATGTCGAGCAGTTCATCAGTGGGAGTGCGGAAGGGCCGATTGAGGCGGTAAGATAAAGATGAACGTCAGCCTGATAGAACTATCAGATTTCATAAGGCTTTTGGGCCTTGCGTATTTGGCGGGTATTGTGATCTCTACATCCGGCGTTTTTCCCGCCTTCGCGAAGTCACAGTTTTCGAACAGCAAATACGACGAGTCTCAGACCCTTATTCAAAGAAAACAGCTCGGCTGGAGTTTCGGACTGCTAGCCGAAGACGAGAGCAATGCCAAAGCAACCGCTCTGACTTGGATAGCGGTAGTTGTTCTAATCGCGGTGGCCTACTTTGGAATGCGCTGGGCAGAAAATGCACAAATCCCTGCACTGAATATCACTCTGGGAATTACGTGCATCTTTTTAGGGCTTAACTACCGCAGACTGTTTTTGCGAAAATGGGCTGGAAAAGCATGGAAAATCGACTTTGCAAGCTTTCTGGTTGGATTGTTTATTTTGATTACCCAAATATAGATTCATGCTCCGCCTTGCCACCCTTTCACTCCTGATCCTCTATCCCATCGCGTGGTTCGCGCCGCTGATGCGCGCGGGGTTCCTGCCGATCTTCGGCCTCAGCGAGATCAGCGTCATCACCGGCCTGCAGTCGCTGTGGAAATCAGACGTCTTTCTGGCACTGATCGTCACCATCTTCGCCCTGTTTGCGCCCTATATCAAAACAATCGGTACCGCCCTGATCCAATGGGACATGCTGGACCCACGCGTCCAACCCGCACTCAACATCCTCGGGAAACTGGCTATGGCCGACATTTTCCTCATCGCGCTTTACATCACGCTGGCCAAGGGAATCTCTTACGCCACCATCGAAACCGCGTGGGGTCTTTACCTGTTTACGGCGTGCATTCTGGCCTCGCTCGCATTGGGCCACATTACCGAAATGACACGCAGATCACGAAATCCTCAGACGTAATTGATTGAAAACGCTTATCTGAGTATCATCTTTATATTTCGAGCAGAAAATTTTTGTAGTTTCGGTCCTGAGCGGATCATTCTGTGTGTGTTAGATGTTTCCCGCTTTGGGCTGGTGTGTTCCGGTTTCAAAAGGAGTTCGTCTAAGATGACCGCCCTCCACAACATCACATTGCAATTTCAGAATGCCTTTTTAAGATTGACTTTTTTCCTCATTTGCATCGCAGCCTTTTTCTCGGTCGGTGCGTGTCTTTTGTCCGCTTTGGGGGTTTTCCCCTGGCTATTCATGCAGGCCGGTTTTGGCACAGCTCCGGCTGTGGACGCAGGTATGTATGTCCAGATTGGTCTGACGGTGCTGATTCTCATGCTGGCGTTCTATCTGCCTGCAAATGCCCGGATGATGGCCCTTGAGAGGTCTCATCGTAAGTTCTCGCTAAACATGCACGACGTTGCTCAGGCCTACCACTTGGCCCATACTGCAGATCGCGGCGAAACGTTCCTGCTGTCGTCTGAGTTTGACGCAGTCAAGGAAAGAATGGCCTTCCTACGCCACCACCCAGACCTGCAATCGCTCGAACCCGAAATCCTGGAGCTGGCCGCACAGATGAGCCATATCAGCCAAGAGCTGGCAGAAACCTATGGCGATGCTCGTGTCAGCCGCGCCCGCACGTTCCTGCAGCAACGTCAGGAAGAGATCGAAACGTTCCAGAAGCGGATCGAAGAAGCGCAGGTCATCCAGCATGAGCTGCGCCAATGGACCCACGATATCGAGATGGAAGAATCCATTGCCAAATCGCAGCTGGCGCGTTTGCGGGACGAACTGTTTGAACTGCTGCCCGAATTGTCGGCACAGCTTCAATCGCCCGTCGACGACCGCGATCCCAAGAAATCGAGCGTCATTGCAATGTCGCCGCCCCGCGCCGCCGAATAGGCGCGACAGCGCCCGCCGGGAACGATGGCCCATCGGGCCTGAGGACGCGGTGCGCCATCGGCAGAGATGAAAGCCCTGCTAGGGCTTGAAGAACCGCCCGCGCTCGGGCACCAAGGCCGAATGGCAAAGACAACTTTCTCCTGCTCGGCCTGCGGCGCAACGCATTCCCGGTGGTCCGGTCGGTGCGACGGCTGCGGTGAATGGAACACAATCACGCAAGACGTGCCTCTTTCGGCTGGCCCTGCAAAGAAATCCCTCGGCGGCAAACGTGGCCAGTCCATTACACTCACGGACCTGTCGACCGAGGAAACACCGCCGCCGCGCACCTTGTGCGGCGTAGAAGAACTGGACCGCGTTTTGGGTGGCGGTCTGGTCCCGGCCTCGGCCCTGCTGGTTGGGGGCGATCCAGGTATCGGCAAGTCGACGTTGCTGTTACAGGCCGCAGCGCGGTTTGCACGTGCTGGCGTCAAGACGATTTACGTGTCTGGCGAAGAAGCCAGCGCTCAGGTGCGCATGCGCGCGCGCCGTCTGGGTCTAGAAGACGCACCGGTTCAACTAGCCGCCGAAACCAACCTGCGGAACATTCTGACGACGCTTGAGGCTGAGAAACCCGGTCTGGCCATCATCGACTCGATTCAGACCATGTGGGCCGACAATGTGGACAGCGCACCGGGTTCGGTGTCACAAGTCCGGGCCGCAGCACATGAATTGACCACGTTTGCGAAACGACACGGTGTTTCAATCATCATGGTCGGCCACGTCACCAAGGAAGGCCAAATTGCAGGTCCTCGCGTCGTCGAACATATGGTCGACACCGTTCTTTACTTCGAAGGCGAGCGCGGCCATCAGTTCCGCATCCTACGTGCGGTCAAGAACCGCTTTGGCCCTGCGGATGAGATTGGCGTGTTCGAAATGACAGGCAAAGGCCTGGCACAGGTGACCAACCCATCGGCCTTGTTTCTGTCCGAGCGCGGCACACCCAGCCCTGGGTCAGCCGTATTTGCCGGGATCGAAGGCACACGCCCCGTTTTGGTTGAATTACAAGCGCTTGTAGCTCCGTCCCCGCATTCACAACCGCGCCGGACCGTTGTCGGTTGGGACAGTGGCAGGTTGGCGATGATCCTCGCCGTGCTCGAAGCACGCTGTGGCATCCCTTTTGCAGGTCTCGATGTGTACCTCAACGTCGCCGGCGGATTGAAAATCGGTGAACCCGCCGCAGATCTGGCCGTTGCCGCAGCCCTGCTGAGTGCCCGAGAAGACACAGCCCTGCCCGCAGATACCGTTGTTTTCGGAGAAATCTCGTTATCTGGGGCACTTAGACCGGCCCCACAGACCGAAAACAGGTTGAAAGAAGCCCAAAAACTTGGTTTCACATCGGCAATCGCTCCGGCGGGCGGCAAAACCGGTACTGTGGCAGGTCTGACACTCACCCGACCCTCTGATTTGGTTGGGTTTGTTGGCGAAACCTTCGGAGCAGGTTAAAGTCGCCCCCTGAGGGGCAGAAAAAAACAGGCGAGGGCCATGGAAGGTTTTACAATAATTGACGGGGTCGTTGCCCTGATCGTCGTCGTTTCAGGCATTCTTGCCTATTCGCGCGGCTTCTTACGTGAGGTTCTGGCCATAGCAGGCTGGGTCGCAGCCGCAGTGCTGGCCTTTATTTTCGCACCCCAAGCGGTGCCACTGGTCAAAGAGATCCCGGTTGTTGGGGATTTCCTGCGCGACAGCTGCGAATTGTCCGTCATCACGGGCTTTGCTGCGGTATTCGCAGTTGCACTTATTATTGTCAGCATCTTTACGCCCCTGTTTTCGTCGATCGTCCAGCGATCTGCTTTGGGCGGACTGGATCAGGCACTTGGCTTTTTCTTCGGCATCGCCCGCGGCATCCTGTTGGTTGCCATCGCGTTCTTTGTCTATGACACGGTGATGACGGGTCAGTCCTATACGATCGTTGACGAAAGCCGCTCGGCCAAGGTGTTCGAGCAGTTCAGCGACAAGATCGAAGAACAGAACCCCGAAGCGGCTCTTGGCTGGGTCACCCGCCAATATGAAGAACTGGTCGCCAGCTGCGCAGAAGGTTCCGCACCGGCCGAGGATCTGACAGCCCCCACAACTACGGAATAAATGCCTGGCACGGGTGCCACCCATGCTGCAATTGTTGAAACGAGCCGCCGCTTTGCCGGCGGCTCGTTTTCGTTTGTGCCCGTGCTTTTTTTGTAATTGTTTGGAAGATCTTTCCCTGAACGGTTGTCATTAAGTACTTCTTGGGTGTCTTGCCGGGTCTTCAAAAAACCCACACATCCCGATCAAAATCCTCCTAAAAGCGCACTTCTACTTGAGCTTCCAAGTGTTCTTTTTCGGTTGTCCGTTTTCGTAGATCCGAAACTCATTTGCGCCGATGCGTTCGACGCTCCAGCACTTTTGCCCCCAACTCCCTTTCTCACACCACTGATCGTCTTTGACGAACCAGTCCCCCGTGTATTTGTCCTTACCGTCCCAAAGCCCGTTGAGTTTGCCGTTCTTCTTGCTTGTTGCCTTGCTGTATGCCTGAATCCACGGCGTCTTTCCGTCATTGTTAGAGACGCCAGACAACTGGCCGCCAGGTATTGTGGCAAGAAGCTCTTCCTGAGTCATGAAAACTTGCGCAAACGCTGTTGTCGTCGTCATGGCTCCAAAGCCTGCAGCAATGACTGCCACGCTCAGAAATGAACGCACACTTTTGAGTTGAAAATTACAAAGTCCGTAAGACATGAAACACATCCTTTTCGACAAATCCGAGATTGTAATGACTACTTTTCCCGTTGAGCTACCAGAGAGTCTCAACGCTAGGATTGTATCATAATGACACCAAAACCCCAAAAACTGACGCTGATGGCGCACTGCGGAAGGAAATCACGTCTAATCCGGTCCCATTCCGGGCGCCCGACCAGAGTCACCGGATATCCGCTTGTCAGAGCCCAGTACAAAAACAATTAGCTGAAAAGTTTTCGAGATCTCTTTTCGACAAAAAAGGGCACTGGTTCGCAGCTACACCCGTTTTTTTTGCTTAGTAGATCTTCGGGCTCAGACGAACCCTTCGCCTGCACAAACCGTGCATCTGATCGTCTTCAAACCGAAACAACCGTCGCAGCGATTAAAAATCGGCTTTCCGTGAATGTCGCGACTTTTGATGACTTCACCCGATCCGTTACAGATCTGGCAAGGTGCCCGCCCCATACCCCTGCATCGGTGACACCGGCGCTTTACCGGTTCTTCTTTTTTGTTTCCTTGTTTGTGCTGCCACATGGCGGGTATCCGATCGAACCTTTATCATTGCCGAAAACTCACTATGTCGACCATGACACCACATGCCTGCGGTCCCTGTCACCTTTTCATGTTGTTTTTGACAAAATCCGCATGCGTCAAATCGCGAATGTGATCCTTTGATGACACAGGCGCGCTTAGGCATTATGTGAGTGGCGAACTGACATGGAATCGGAGCTGCCGATCTTGCTGTATCTGTTTTCTTACGCGCTTGCCCTTGCGACGCTGGCGTGTTTGCGCCGCCAATCGGCCGGGCGACAATGCGTACAGATACCGCTGTCCAGACGGCCCGACCCGCACACCTAATCAACATAAACACGTCATGGAAATTGGAGCCCGTATATGTGTGGCATTTTAGGGATCGCAAGCAGGACACATGATGTCTTTGCGGAAATCTATGACGGGCTGCTGATGTTGCAGCACCGGGGTCAGGATGCCTCGGGGATCGTGACCTATACTGGTGAGTTCTTCCGTGAGAAGAAAGCCAACGGGCTGGTCAAGGACGTCTTTAACGCCAGTGACGCCGAGACCCTGCTGGGACAGGTCGGTATGGGACATGTGCGCTATCCTACGGCCGGATCGCTCAGCGCGGCTGAGGCGCAGCCGTTTTTCGTCAACGCGCCCTATGGCATCTATCTAGTCCATAACGGCAATATCACCAACACCGCCGAGCAGCGCGAGAAAGTCACAGCCAAATACAGCCGCCATCTGCGCACCACTTCGGATTCAGAGATTCTGCTGAATGTTCTGGCGGACAAAGTGGCCGACGCAATCAAGGTCAACGGCAATGCCGAACCCATCCGCAATATCTTTGCCGGTGTAAAGATGACAATGGAACGCGTTCAGGGTGCTTATTCAGTGATCTGTCTGGTGGCCGGCGTTGGTATGCTGGCGTTCCGCGATCCCTACGGCATTCGCCCCCTGTCGGTTGCCAAGCGCGATGTGGATGGGGACGGCGACGACTATGCCTTTGCGTCCGAGGATGTCGCCTTCGGTATCAACGGGTTTGAAAAGCTGCGCGATGTGAAACCGGGTGAGGCCATCCTGATTGACCTCGACGGCAACATGCACACGTTCCAGGCAGTCGATGGTCAGCTGACCCCTTGTATCTTTGAGTACGTCTACCTGGCCCGTCCGGATTCGTTGTTGGATGGTGTTTCGGTCTACAAAACCCAGATGCGTATGGGTCAGACGCTGGCGCGCCAGATTGAGGCTGCAGGGCTAGAGATCGACCGCATCATCCCGGTACCCGATAGCGCACGCCCAGTGGCGCTTGAGGTCGCGAAAGCCACGGGCATTCCTTACCGTGAGGGTCTGGTCAAGAACCGCTATGTAGGCCGCACATTCATCATGCCCGGTCAGGAAGAGCGGCAGAAATCCGTGCGCCGCAAGCTGAACGCCGTTCCGTTGGAGTTCAAAGGGCACAACGTATTGCTGATCGACGACTCCATCGTGCGCGGCAACACGATCAAAAAAATCGTTCAGATGTGCCGCGAAGCCGGGGCCAAGAAGGTGTTCATCGCCAGCGCCTCGCCACCGGTAAAGTTCCCCAACGTTTATGGTATCGACATGCCCACAAAGCATGAGTTGATCGCAAACGGTAAGAACATTGAGGATATCCGTCAGGAGCTGGGCGCAGACGCCCTGTTCTATCAGGATCTCGATGACCTGATTTGGTCCGCCAAGGAAGGTAACCCGGATATCGAATCCTTCGATTGCTCGTGCTTTGACGGGAATTACATTACCGGCAGCGTCAGCGAAGACTATCTGGACAGCCTCGAAAACAGCAGCCGGGTCAGCAAGAAAAAGCAGGACATGCAGGTGCCCGGCGGGTCCTGGAATGCGGCCAAACTGGCGTCCGGCTAAGAATACGCCCCCGAATCAGATTGCAGTGATGGCCCGTTTCGCAATTGCTATGCGGGCCTTTTCACGTATTGGCTGCGCCTGATCGGTTGGTTTTCGCGCACAACTTTTCGATGAAGAAACCGCAATTGCAGGAACTTCGGCGACGCAGCTATTCAGCCGCGCTATCGCGCAATCCCCGCCTCTTTAGTTCCTGTCCTTCGTTTGATAGCGCATTTGCCGAACCACTTATAAAACAAGGGGTCAGGCCAACGTGGCCAGGCCGAAAATTATGTCAAACGCCAACGTCAAAAACGCGGCCACACAGACGGGCGCGCTAAAGAAGAACTCAGTCTCTGTGCTGGGCGTCTTTGGTCCAAAAGCTGACATGCGTGCGTTGGTGCGCCTGTCGTCAGGCCGGGTCAAAGAGGTCAAGCCCGGCAGCCGGGTGTCGTCGGGCACTGTGATTGCCATTGATGACGAAGGCGTCATGCTGCGACAAAGCGGCCAGACCAAGCGGATCGTCATCCCCGGAAGTTAATCTGTCTTGACGCCCTGCGCGCATGGGTTCAAACCGCCCTTATGACCGATCAGACTAAAATTGCCCTCATCACCGGGGCTTCGCGCGGATTGGGTGCTGCCCTGGCCGAAGCTCTGGCACCCGAGTATCACATCGTCGCCGTCGCCCGCACCACTGGTGGGTTGGAAGAGCTGGATGACCGTATCAAATCCAAAGGTGGCGCGGCCACGCTTGCGCCGATGGACATCGCGGACCCGAACGCCATGGCGACCCTGTGCCGGGGAATCCATGACCGATGGGGCAAAGTTGATCTGTGGATGCACACTGCAGTCCACACCTCGGCCCTGACGCCTGTGCATTTCGTGGACCCCAAGGAATGGACGAAGGCGGTCAACATCAACGCAACAGCCACGTCGGTTCTGATCCCGTATATCGCGCCCCTGTTGGGCGACAGCGGCCATGCGGTGTTTTTTGACGATCCCAAAGCGGGTGAGAAGTTCTATGGCATCTATGGAGCAACTAAGGCCGCGCAATTGGCGCTTGCCCGCAGTTGGGCGGTGGAGACAGAACGCACGGGTCCGCGCGTGTCGATCGTGGAACCCGCGCCAATGCCCACGGCTGTGCGCGCCCGGTTCCATCCCGGCGAAGACCGCGATGTGTTGACTAGCCCTGCGGATGAGGCGGCCCGAATTCTGACGCTATTGTAGGAATAGCCCTTTAAGCCATGCCTCCGGTGGGGATTTTTTGACCAGATGTAGCGGGCCGTCTACGCGATATGTACGCCGTTGCGCCCAGCCAGATCTACAAAGAACTGCCATGCCACGCGACCCGAGCGTCCGCCCCGAGTGGCTTGCCATTCGATGGCCTCGGCGCGCAGGATATCGGCGTCTACGGATACACCATGAGCCGCGCAATACCGGTCAATCATCGCAAGGTATTCATCCTGATCGCAGGGGTGGAAACCCAGCCACAGGCCGAACCGGTCAGAGAGCGAGACTTTTTCCTCGACCGCCTCTGACGGGTTGATTGCGCTGGAGCGTTCGTTTTCGATCATGTCCCGCGGCATCAGGTGACGGCGGTTCGACGTCGCGTAGAAAACAACGTTTTCAGGACGGCCCTCGATGCCTCCGTCCAGCACCGCCTTGAGTGATTTGTAGTGCTGGTCATCGTGGCTGAACGACAGATCATCACAGAATAGGATGAACCGGTGTGGGGCTGCGCGCAGATGGTTGAGAAGACGCGCGACCGAGCCCATGTCTTCACGCTGAAGTTCGACCAGTTTGAGGTCCGGAAAATCCTCCTGCAACGTACCGTGGACGGCTTTGACGAGGCTGGATTTACCCATGCCCCGTGCACCCCACAACAGCGCGTTGTTGGCCTTGTATCCGGCCGCAAAGCGGCGCGTGTTGTCCAGCAGCGTATCACGTGAACGATTAATGCCCACTAACAGGTCCAGATCGACACGGTTGACCTGTTTGACCGGCTCCAGCCGGTCCGGCTCAACTTGCCAGACAAAAGCTGGGGCAGCTTCGAAGTCGGGCGCGGCCAATGGGGCCGGTGCCATGCGTTCCAAGGCGTCAGCGATACGGTTCAGGGCTTGGTCGTTCATGGGCGCCTCCGGTCAGTTTTGCTGGTTTCAAACCATGTTCCGCCGGGCGCAACAAGAGCCGCGTACAAAAAAGGCGCGCCCTGACGGACGCGCCTGATTGTTACCGATCATCAGGATTACTTGCCTTCTTCTTCCTGAATGATCTCTTCGTCGGCTTCTTCCTCGTCGTCGTAGTAGCCGTCAGCGCGCAGTTGTTCCTCGCGCTTCTTCTCAACACGTGCGACCAGGAAGATCGAAACCTCGTACAGCCCATAGACGACCACGAACAGGATGACCTGCGTGATCACGTCAGGCGGTGTCACAAGCGCGGCCAGAACCAGAATGGCAACCACAGCGTATTTGCGCACGCCCCCCAGACCTTCGGCAGTTACCAACCCGGCTTTGCCCATCAGGGTCAATAGAACCGGCAGCTGGAAACACAGCCCAAAAGCCACGATGAATTTGATCGTCAGGTTCAGGTATTCCTGTGCCGAGCCCTGGAAGACCACGCTCAGCGGCGCTGTGGCGGTGCCGTCAACCACTGCCTCGCCTTCAGCTCCAAACTGCTGGAAGCCCAGGAAAAAGTCGTAAGCTAGTGGCGTGACTACGTAAAATGCAAAGCTTGCCCCCAGCAGGAACATGAACGGCGACGCCAGCATGAACGGCAGGAACGCATTCTTTTCTGTCCGGTAAAGGCCTGGTGCCACGAACCGCCACATCTGCATCCCGATATAGGGGAACGCCAGTATGAAGCCGCCCAGCAGCGAGACCTTGATGGCGACGAAGAAACCTTCCTGCGGTGAGATGAAGATCAGTCCACAATCCTGTCCGCGATCAGCAAGTACCTGACACAAGGGATTCGTCAGGAAGTTAAACAGCGGCGTAGCGACCGTGAAACAGATTATCATCCCGATCAGGAACGCCACGACGCAGTGAATCAACCGCGTGCGCAGTTCTGCCAGATGCTCGATCAATGGGGCCGAGCTGTCTTCGATCTCGTCGGTATTGCTCATGTCTTGCTTTCAGTATTCAGCGCGGCTTCGGCCTCTTCAGCCTTGGCTAGCGCATCCGCAGCTTCTTTGGCCTTACGCTCGGCAGCGGCACGCGCGGTCGAGGCCTGAATCTTCTTGGCCTGCTCGGCACGTTCAGCAGCCAGCTTGCCTGTCTCGCTGTCGGGGTCGAACTTGGTCGGGTCCATGCTCTTGGCCATTTCCTGCGCGGCTTCTTTGACACCGTCCATGGCGGTGTTCACAGGATTGGTGGCCGCATTCAGACCCTTCTTGATCTCGTTCACGCCCGCCTGATCCGCTGCCTCGTTCATGGCGCTGCTGAACTCGCGCGCCATGCCACGGGCCTTGCCAACCCAGCGGCCGACATTGCGGAACAACACCGGCAGATCCTTTGGCCCCACAACGATCAGGGCAACAACGCCGATGACCAGAAGCTCGGTCCAGCCCAGATCAAACATCTGCGCTTAGACCTTGTCTTTGTCTGTCTCGGGCGTGACGTCTTTGGCCACCTCGGACGCGTCCTGCTCCAGCTCGTCCGCACCTTCTTTAACGCCCTTCTTGAACGAGGTGATGCCTTTGCCCACTTCGCCCATAAGCGAGCTGATTTTGCCGCGGCCAAACAGCACCAGCACCACAACGGCAATCAGCAGAAGACCGGGAAGTCCGATATTGTTAAGCATGTCTCTTCTCCTTTGAAGTCGGCGCAAGCGCGCCGGGAATGTGATCTGGCACTGTGTTTACGCCCGTGCGGTCCATCGCAAAAGCGTGTCGGCCCGGTTCTGTGCCCAAAAACGAACGGATCACGCGATTGTTGAGGACTCGCAATTCTCAACTGACAGGTTTATGTCAGTTGAGAGCGCGTAGAACGGCCCTGTCCCATCAAAACAGGAGCATGACGTGACACAAATCGCAGAAACCGTAACCTTCAAACTCGCAGCCGATGTAACAGAAGAGGATTTCGTGAACATCATGAAAGGCACCGAATCCTTTGTTCGGAACGCAGATGGCTTTGTCTTTCGGCGCCTCAGCGCAGGGGATGATGGGCTTTGGACCGACACCGTCATCTGGGCAGACATGGATTGCGCTCAATCCGCCGCCGCTGCCTTTCCCAAACAGGACTTCGCCCCCGCGGTCATGGCCGCAATCGCGCCGGACACGGTCACTATGCGCCACGATGCAATCCATTGGACCATCGGAGCGTCATGACACACAGGACATCCCATGCGCCGCTCTGACCGGCTGTTCGATATCATCCAGATCCTGCGCGACGGTAAACTGCACCGTGCGCAGGACATCGCGGACCGGCTTGAGGTGTCGGTCCGTACGATCTATCGCGACATGGATACGCTGGTTGCCTCGGGCGTCCCGGTCGAAGGCGAGCGCGGCGTAGGCTACATGGTGCGCGAGCAGATCACCCTGCCCCCGCTGAACCTGACCCCTGCCGAGCTTGAGGCGTTGAACCTTGGTATGGCCATCGTGGCGGAAGCCGCAGACCCCGACCTCAAGGCCGCAGCCACGTCGCTGGCCGACAAGATCGATGCCGTGTTGCCCACGCAGGTAGTGGCCGAGGCTGACAGTTGGAAATTTGCAGTCTATCCCTTTGCCGATGCGGCGCGTGGGCTGGCGCATATGGCCCCGATCCGCGCCGCCATCAAATCCCGCCAGAAACTCCGTCTGTCTTACCGTCGGATCGACGGCGTTCTGACTGATCGGGTCATACGCCCGCTGCACATGGAATACTGGGGGCGCGTCTGGACCCTGACGGCATGGTGCGAGTTGCGTCAGGGGTTCCGTGTTTTTCGCATAGACCTGATCGAAACAATCTTGCCCCTGCCCGAGGTCTTCGCAGACGAGCCCGGCAAGAGCCTTAGCGATTATGACCCGCACGCCTGACAGGTCTCGTCTTCTCTCGAATACTCTGGCAGAAGGCACATCCCGCTCGGGGCCATAACCCTCACCGCAGATAGGGTTCCGGATCGACAGATTCGAACCCTTTACGCACCTCGAAATGGACGTAGGCATTGTCGCCACCGCGCAAGGAGGCGATCTTTTGGCCGCGCTTGACGCGAGCACCCTTTTTCACAGTGATGTTCTCGACATTCGCGTAGACGGTCAGCAGGTCGCTGTTGTGCTTTACCACAATGATCGGCACTTGATCCGCGTCTGCCGTGATTGCGGCGACGGTGCCCGCAGCGGCAGCGTTAACCGGGCTACCCGGCGAGGCCGCAATGTCGATTCCTTCGTTCGAGCCCTTTTTATAGGTGCGGATGATCGTACCTGTGACAGGCAGTCCAAGCGCAGAATTGCTTTGCGTAGTTGGCGCTTCGGCGGTCACGTCAGGTGCGGGTTCGGCGGGCTTGATGACTTCATCCGGCAAAGGTTGCGTCGCGCTGGGCGGCGTCGGTGTCGGCGATCCCTGCCCAGGTTGGGTGATCGTAGTCGCAGGGACTGTTGTCACGGCGGCCGCCTCCTGACGGGGCGCAGGCTGGTTCTTGATAGGAATCAGCAGAAACTGTCCTTCACGCACGGTAAAGTCCGACCCCAACCCGTTCCACTCGGCCAAGGCATCTACCGGCACGTTATACAGGCGCGCGATCGTATACGCGGTTTCGCCGCGCTTGACCTTGTGGCGAATGGGTTCGGGTCCCGCCGGCGCAGGGGCCGGAGCAGGCGCGGCGGTTGGTTGCGCCGGTTCCAGCGTCGATGTGCGCACCGACCCATCCGCCGGAGCTGCGTCAATCGCAGTGCCTGCAATTGTCGCGATATCGACAGAACTGGCCGCGCTGACAGTACGGGGCAAGGCCACCACTTCGCCATCACGCAGTTGGTCCGCAGCTTGCAATCCGTTAAAACGCGCGACTTCCGCTGCCGGTAATCCGACCCGGGCGGCGACATCGCCAACCGTGTCGCCCCGGCGCGCAACGGCCACTTGATAATTGGGATAGGTGATCACGCCACGCGCATCCGGTGCCGGCCGGTTGGCAGTGGCCGCCTGCGCCGCATCGGCCGTGGAAAAACCACCGACATTGCCGCGCAGATCATAATCTATGGGGCCTTCGCATCCCGCGAGGAACGCCAAGGACGCAACACCTGCTGCGACTGCTGATTTGGAAACTGCTCTCATTTTACTGTCCTCACCGCCTGCCCCTGTTGTCCGGGATTCCAGCGCTTATCGCGAAATATTTCTTTACGCTCCGTCTTTGCCAAGCCCTTCTAGCAGGGGCACGAACCGAACGGGCAACAATTCATCATAGTCCAGGCCGGTCTCAGTGCGTCTGACCCGGATCAGGGTCTGAACCGCATCCGACTGTCCCACCGGCAAAACCATGATACCGCCGATTTTGAGCTGCGCCAAGAGCGGCCCGGGCGGGTCCTCAGCGGCGGCGGTCACAATGATACGATCAAACGGGGCTTGTTCCGACAAACCGAACGATCCGTCAGACAGCATCGCCGTCACATTGGTCATTCCCAATTCTCGAAACAGCTCGCCGGTTTCGCGCACCAGACGTTTATGACGTTCGACCGTATAGACCCGGCGCGCCAGCTTGGACAGAACCGCCGCCTGATAGCCCGAGCCTGTACCAACTTCCAGCACCGTGTCACGAGGGCGCACATCCAGCGCCTGCGTCATCAGCCCCACAACCGAAGGCTGGCTGATCGTCTGGCCACAGGCGATCGGCAGCGGTGTATCCTCATAAGCGCGCTCGGCGAACAGACCCTTGACGAAACGGCCCCGATCGACCTGTTCCATCGCAGCCAGAACGCGCGCATCCGTTACCCCGCGCGACCGCAGGGCAAAGAGGAACTGCATGGTTGTTTCTGGATCAAGTCCGCTCATTCGATCGACTTCAGTTGTTCCAGAACGTCATGGGCCGTCAGGTCCGCACGCATCGGTGTGACCGAGATGTAGCCCCCAAGATTTACCGCCGCATCCGTGCCGGGTGCGGTCGGGTTGTGCTGATAGCCGCCCTTGATCCACAGGAACCGCCGACCCGAGGGCGAGCTGTGCGGTTCAACCGTGAAATTGGTATCCCGGCGAAAACCCTGCGGCGCGATGCGCGTCCCCAGAACCTCATCCGCCGGCACAGGTGGGAAATTCACGTTGTAAAACAGGCGGTAATCGCCCTGCTCTTCAGGCGTTGCTTTCAGAATTCGCCGCACGAGGTCGGCCCCGTAACGCGTTGCAGCCTCAAAAGGATCATCCAGACCCAGATTGCGCGGTCCGAAATACTGCGACAAGGCAATCGCAGGAATACCCTGCAGGGCGGCTTCCATCGCCCCACCCACCGTGCCGGAATACAGCGTGTTCTCGGCCGAATTGTTGCCCCGGTTCACTCCGGACAAAACCAGATCCGGCGGCGTGTCCTTCATGACGTCGTGCAGCCCGGCCAACACACAGTCAGCGGGTGAGCCTTCGGCGGCATAGCGGCGTTCGACGAGCTTAGCGACCATCATCGGGTGGGTATAGCTGATGCAGTGGCCGACACCCGATTGTTCGAACGCAGGTGCCACGACCCAAACCTCACCATCCGGGCCTGCCAAATCGGCGGCAATCGCCTCAAGTGCGATCAGCCCCGGGGCATTGATCCCGTCATCATTGGTCAGAAGTATACGCATAAGCCCCATCCACCCGGCGTTTTGCCCTTGATAGACCCGCCCCCGCGTCGCGGCAAGCAAAGCGCGCGTCCAATCTGATGCTTTCGCGCACCACTTGGCGCTAAACTGTGACTTTCCAGCCTAAACCGGGAAAACGAAACACCTGTCACGGCGGATGGTCAGCCACATGACCCGTCCCGGACTGGGAACAAAGACATTGGGCACCGTCGCCCTCAGGATCGAGCCGTCATGGTCCATCCGAAATTCAACAAGGCTTTCGTTGCCCAAAAACCGTGCCCGCTCGACCACGCCCCGCGCGGCAACGCCGTCAGTCGGTGTCGGCAGCGGCCCCTTGCCGTTACGGTCAAAGTCCAGCCGCACGTGCTGTGGGCGGAATACGATTTCGACATCTGTATTATCCGGAACACCGGGTGCCAGAAATTGCCCGAATGGCGTTTCGGCCAAGGCGCCATTCACTTTGGATTGCAAAACATTGATATCACTAAAAAACGCCACCGCTGCTTTGTCCGCCGGGCGGGTGAAGACGTTGTAGGGCGCGCCTTGTTGCACGACTTTTCCCCGCCGCATCAGGGCGATTTCATCCGCCATGCGCATCGCTTCTTCCGGCTCATGCGTGACAAGAACAACAGCGGCATCCTCTTCCTTGAGGATCGCAAGCGTTTCATCCCGAATGCCGTCCCGCAACCGGTTGTCGAGGCCCGAGAAAGGCTCGTCCATCAACATGATCCGCGGACGCGGGGCCAATGCGCGGGCCAGTGCCACACGTTGCTGCTCGCCACCTGACAGATGATGCGGGTAGTCGTCGACGAAACGCATCAGGTCAACCTTGCGCAGCAGCGCTTCGACGCGGGCGCGTTTTTCGTCCCTATGCCCCTTCAGGCCAAAGGCCACATTGTCGGCAACGCTGAGATGCGGAAACAGGGCAAAGTCCTGAAACATCAGCCCTATTTCGCGCCGCTCGGGCGGCACACGAAACACCGTGTCACAGATCAACTTGCCATCGACATAGATTTCACCGGATTCCTGCATCTCGACCCCGGCGATCATGCGCAGGGTTGTCGACTTGCCGCAGCCCGAAGGCCCCAACAGACAGGTCACCTGCCCCGCCCGCACCATCAGCGAGACGTCATCCACAACAACCCGCCCTTCATACCGGGCGATCAGATTTCGGATTTCCAACCGAGGAGGAGTAGCGTTTTCTGTCACCGATGGGCCCCGTTGCATTTCCCGATCAATTCCATCGGGCTTAGGCGGGGATAACAACCCCGCCCCTCAGGTGCAAGAGATCAGCAACAGCCGCTGGATGGAGCCTCGCCCATGGCTTCAAACGGGCTTTCACCACCGCAGCCTTCGAAAATCCCGTAGTGGGTCGAGAAATCGCCAATGAAGTTGAAATGCCGGGCAAAACGGGTGTCTTTCAACATCATCCACGTGTTGCCGCAGACAGGAAAGACCTTACCTGCCTCGATCGCGTGGTGATCATCCAGTTCGAACAGATGCGGGGCGTTCGGGATGGTGCCCTTGTAGATCACGGCCTGGCCGTAATCCTCACACGCAGGCTCCAACTCGGACAGCTTGAACAGACGGTAGGTGGCGGACAGGAATTTAAGAGGCGCAACACTCTCTTCGAGCACCGCGTTTTCAATAGTCAGCGGACGATGCGTGACCCGGCGCGGGTCGCCAAAGCCAGCCTTGCGCGACATCGACAGAAAATCGTTCCAGTACAACGCGCCTGACAAGCATTCGCCGTACAGAACCTCATCCTCGGCCATCTCTTTGGGCACGCGGCGGTCTGAATAGACGTCCGAGAAATACATCTCGCCCCCGTCTTTCAACAACCGGTGCGCACCGCGCAAAACAGCCTCTTTATCGGTGGCCAGATTGATCACGCAGTTCGAGACGATAATGTCAAAAGAACCGGGTTCCAGATCAAGCTCATCCAGCTTTTCGATATAGCCATGGTGAAATTCTACATTGCTGGCAGAATGCCCAAAGGCCTGCGCGTGATAGTCCTGATGCGCGAGCGCGATGTCCAGTTGCTCCGGCGTCATGTCCACACCGACAACGCGCCCCTTTTCGCCTACCATTGCAGACAAGGCATAAACATCACGTCCTGCACCGCAGCCGAGATCCAGAATGCTCATCCCCTCAAGGTCGTGCGGAGCGATCAGACCGCAGCCATAGTAGCGCGTCAGAACTTCATCATGAATTTTCGACAGGATCTTTTTGACATGATCCGGCATGTCATCAGGCGTACAACACGCGTTTGTCTGTAAGTCCGAGCTGCCCTGCAGGACTTCGCCATAGTAATTCTGCACTGCCTCATGCTTCATCGCGGTTATCCTTCTGTCTGATGGCTGCATAGCAGCTAATGCAGCGTGGGGCTTGGCGCAATCCGGGCCTTTAGAATCTGACGAAAGCGTGAGGGCGTGTAGGGGTTATGCCAGCAGTTCGAAATCAACGCCCGCGCGCAGTTTGCCGTTCACCTGTATCTCAAGCCGATGCGCACCGGGGATAAGTTTGAACGTGGTCGCGTCACCTTTAAGCTTATGCTTTTTGGTCAGGGTAAGAGCACCATCTACCAAAGTGGACTGTTTCAGCTTGTGCACTTTGGCTGAGGTTTTACCACCAGGCCTTTGAAAATGAACAATGTAATCCACCAAAACAGGTTGGTCGCCGTTTCCACTCAGCATTACATCGAATTCCAGCGCGCCGCCGATCTGGGCATCACCCTTGATGGTGACATCGGCCGAAACCTTCGCATCCGGGTCAAAGCCCAGCATTTTCATGGCGCGCGGATGGCCTGCTTTCACAAGCCCGCGCAAGGTGTGCGAGGTCATCCAGTCCATCTCGGCCTGATCCTGCCGCCCGTTCCTGCCCCAATCCTGCAACCGGTCCAAAACCAGATCGGGGTCTTTCTTGGTGATGTCATTCAGGTGGTTGGCCACCGACCGCGTGACATATCGCGTCCCATCGGCATGCAGCCGATCCAGTAGAGGCAGCGGATCGGTCAGGTCCAGCCCCACCGCCTGCCCCCAAGGCAAACGCGGTCTTGTGCCTTCGCTGACCAGCCGGCGCACGTGATAGCTGTCATGCGCGCACCACTCCTGCATCCGCGCCAACACCTGTTCCTGATGGGTGTTGAGGAACGGACGTATGGCCCATTCCATTGAAAACCTTTGGGTCAGTTCCTCAAGAACATCCAATGACTGCCTCGGATGATCCAGCCCCACGGCAACAACCCAGTCACCCAGCGGAGCAAAGATGAAATCACCAAAATCATCATCCGTTTTGCCGGGATCCAAAGGCGGCGGCAAAGCGCGCAGCAGCGTTGATGCGATCTGAGGCAAGTCGCCCGGCACCGCCTGTTGCAGGCATTCAGCGATCCAGGCCATCCTCTCTTTCAGTTCCAGATCCAGCAGACGCGACATGACCTGCGCCTCAAACGCCTCGGCATCAAAGGACGGGTCCGCACCCGCGAAAAGCCCCGCCAAATAGCGGGTCTTTTCGGCATTAAACAGTTGATCTTTAAGTGAGAAGTTTTGAGCCATGATCACATCGTCAGATTGGTGGCGCCACCATCCAGCAGTATGTTCTGCCCGACAATGAAACCGGCATTCTGCGAACACAGGAACGCACAGGCTGCGCCAAACTCTTCACGCGTTCCATACCGGCGCGCCGGGATGGTTGCCGCGCGTTCAGCGCGCGCCTCGTCCATCGAAATTCCTTTTTGCGCCGCGACACCACCATCCAATGAGTCCGCCCGGTCAGTGGCGTGAATGCCCGGCAGCAAGTTGTTGATCGTCACACCTTTTGGTGCAACCTGACGCGCAGTTCCGGCAACATAACCTGTCAGTCCGGTGCGGGCTGCATTCGACAGACCCAGCGCAGGGATCGGTGCACGCACAGATTGCGAGGTGATATTCACCACCCGGCCCCAGCCCTTGTCCATCATCCCCGGCAACAGTGCCTTCATGAAGGCAATCGGCGTCAGCATGTTAGAGTCCAGCGCCTTAATAAAATCGTCACGATCCCAGTCCGACCACAAACCGGGCGGCGGACCACCGGCATTTGTCACAAGAATATCAACATTCTGCGCGACTTTTATCACCTGTTCTTGCCCGTCAACCGAGGTCACATCGCAGGCGACAGTTTGCACGTCCACCCCATGTTCAGATCGCAGGCGCGTGGCCTCGGCTTCCAAAGCCTCAGACCCGCGCGCGTTCATCACCAGATCAACGCCGGCCGCTGCAAGCGCCTCGGCACAGCCCAGACCCAGACCTTTGCTGCTGGCACAAACCAGCGCGCGCTTTCCTCTAATTCCCAGATCCATCTGATCCTCCCTGTCTTTGCCGCACATCTAGCACCAGCCTTTCAGGGAAGACCAGAAACCAAAACACGTTAGTAAAAGAACTCTTCGCGCACGATCTTGCCATCCGCGACGTGGTAAATGGCGACTTCGCGCATATCAAAGCTGTCACCGCTTTCCAGCACAGTACCCTTCACTTCAAAAATTACGGCAAAGCGGTCCACACCATGCACAAATGGATCACTTACTGAAGCTTCGGTTACATCATGTGCGCCTTCCCACCATTCATGTTTGCCGCGGATTGCGTCGCGCCCGGCGACTTCGCGCCCCATACCCGAGTAATCCACAGCTTCGACAGAAACGGCATTGTCTGCATAGAGCTTATCCAAATTCGCTTTGGCCCGGCCCTCGCGGCAACCAGCGACCAGTTCGTTTGCGATTTCTTTTAAATTCATCACACCTCTCCATCATTTGTTCACTATATGTTCTTTTTGCCAGTATCAGGCGATTCTGAACACCCCCTTTGTCTTGCCTCGGCAGAATTCCCCGCATATACGCGCGTTCATGCTTGATATCGCCTCGAACCAACCCGTTTTGCCGCCCGAGATCGCCCGGCGCCGGACATTCGCCATCATCTCGCACCCGGATGCGGGCAAAACGACGCTGACTGAAAAGTTCCTGTTGTACGGGGGCGCTATTCAGATGGCCGGTCAGGTGCGCGCCAAGGGCGAAGCCCGGCGCACCCGTTCGGACTTCATGCAGATGGAGAAGGATCGCGGCATCTCGGTTTCCGCATCGGCGATGTCTTTTGACTATGACACCTTCAGGTTCAATCTGGTGGATACGCCCGGCCACAGTGATTTCTCTGAAGACACCTATCGCACGCTGACCGCTGTGGACGCCGCCGTGATGGTCATCGACGGCGCGAAAGGTGTGGAAAGCCAGACGCAGAAACTGTTCGAGGTCTGTCGCCTGCGTGATCTGCCGATCCTGACCTTCTGTAACAAGATGGACCGCGAAAGCCGCGATACGTTCGAGATCATCGACGAAATTCAGGAAATGCTGGCCATTGACGTCACGCCTGCCGCGTGGCCCATCGGCGTCGGCCGCGATTTCATCGGCTGCTACGACATGCTGCGCGACCGGTTGGAGCTGATGGACCGCGCCGACCGTAACAAAGTGGCCGAAAGCATCGAGATCAACGGTCTTGATGACCCCAAGCTCGCGGAACACGTACCCGAGCACCTGCTGGAGAAGTTCCTAGAAGAGGTCGAGATGGCGCGGGAGCTGCTGCCCGCCATGGACCCGCAGGCGGTGCTTGAGGGGCATATGACCCCGATCTGGTTCGGTTCGGCGATCAACTCGTTCGGTGTCAAGGAACTGATGGAGGGCATCGGCGCTTATGGCCCGCAGCCGCAAATCCAGTCTGCCGAACCGCGTCAAATCGCACCGGATGAAAAGAAGGTCGCCGGTTTTGTCTTCAAGGTTCAGGCAAATATGGACCCAAAGCACCGCGACCGCGTCGCCTTTGTTCGCATGGCATCGGGCCATTTCAAGCGTGGTATGAAGCTGACCCACGTGCGATCGAAAAAGCCGATGGCGATTTCGAACCCTGTGCTGTTTCTGGCGTCCGACCGCGAACTGGCCGAAGAGGCCTGGGCCGGTGATATCATCGGCATCCCCAACCACGGGCAATTGCGCATCGGCGACACGCTGACCGAAGGCGAAGCGATCCGGGTGACCGGCATCCCGTCCTTCGCGCCGGAACTGCTGCAAACCGTGCGCCCGGGCGATCCAATGAAGGCCAAGCATCTGGAAAAGGCTCTGATGCAATTTGCCGAGGAAGGTGCCGCCAAGGTGTTCAAACCTTCGATCGGGTCAGGCTTCATCGTCGGCGTCGTCGGCGCGTTGCAATTCGAAGTGCTCGCCAGCCGGATTGAGATGGAATACGGCCTGCCAGTGCGCTTTGAGGCGTCGCAATTCACCTCGGCCCGCTGGGTCAGCGGCGGCAAAGCCGAAGTCGAGAAGTTCGTCGAAGCCAACAAGCAGCACATCGCCCATGATCATGACGGCGATATCGTTTATCTGACGCGCCTGCAGTGGGACATCGACCGGGTCGTCCGCGACTACCCCGAACTGAACCTGACGGCCACGAAAGAGATGATGGCGTGATGGCACGGGCCGAAAGCACGAATGGATGATGATCTAACGTATTCGGGTGGCTTGCCCGCCCTGCAAGACAGGTTCGAAAGGCGACGAGCGCCTTTCGACTTCTCGGACGAGGTACTGCCAGCAGAAGATGTCGATCTGACCCATTTGACGCGTCAGATTGTTCCTGAAAGCGCGACACGGCCGCAACCCGGCCAGGCGGATACATCCTGGACGCGCAAACGCCGACACATCGCGCAGGAATTCGTCGGAAAATCTGAACTGGCGTTTCTGAACGCGCAGCTTATTTCGAACTTGCGGAAACGATCCTGGCCGAACCACGCCCCCGCCTTGTTTTGCCGGTTGTGGGCCGAGCATTCGGATCATCTGTTCAAGGCTTTGAATCGCGATCCCGGGACAGTGTTCCGGCGCCTGGCCAAAATGCGTGAGACTCGTGCAGCGCGTAGGGAAGCGCGCCAATGACGACCTGGGGTATCGTCTCAATGGTTCGCGGATCGACCCGCGACATACTCAGGTTCGCGGCCCATCACCTCGATCTGGGTGCGGATTATCTGTACATTTACCTGGACGAACCCAATCGTGAGGCGCACCGGACGCTGAGGAAACACCCGAAAATCAGGGCGCGAATCTCTGATGATGCCTTTTGGGAGAATCGCAAACGTGACCGCCCGGACCGCCATCAGGTTCGCCAGACGCTTCATGCCACATTCGCCTATCGCAACACCGATCTGGACTGGCTGGCCCATATCGATGTGGATGAGTTTCTGTGGTCCTCAAAACCAATCCCAGATCAGTTGCAATCCGTCCCCGCCGACATCCCTGCCGTCCGCGTCCGGCCGATGGAGGAAATGTCAGGGGGCGAAGATCTGTTCAAAGCACATATCCCCAGCGGACCGGACCGTTCAGCCATAGTGCAGTCGATCTATCCCAACTATGGTGGCTTTGTTCTTGGCGGGTTTCTCAGCCATGTTCAGGGTAAATTATTTGTCCGTACAGGTATGGAAAAGCTGAACTTTCGAATCCACAATTTGTTTCAAAACAAAAAGCTTCTGCCCTGCAAATTTGAACTTCCGGGGTTAGAGCTGTGTCATCGCCACGCCCCGGATTGGAACCACTGGGCGGCGCATTATCAGTTCCGGATGGCGCGTGGGTCCTATCAACCCGGCATGTCCCCTAATGTTCCGCGCGAACTGGGCGGTCTGAACAAGAATGAGCTGTTCAACTGGATCGAGACAGAACAGGGCCAGGACGGCTTGCGCGCGTTCTATGACGAAATTAGCGGTGCCGATCCTGGCGTACGCACACGTCTCGAAGAATATGGGTTGATCCGGCACAGACCGCTGGATCTGGACGCGAAAGTTGTGAAACACTTTCCCGGAAGCTGCTGAATTGTTGCGGAAAATCTGCAGTGGGCGCTAGCGACGTCAGGTTAAGGGCTCTTCATTTGACCCTGCCCCATGATTTTGTTATGTCCGCGCAAAGCCGAAATGCGCGTGACAGCGTATGGCCATCCGGGCCCGGCATTCCTTTGACGCGCGGGCTAGGTCTAGTGTCCGCATGAACCGGACATACATGACAAAATTCAACGAACTGAACCTGAACCCGAAGGTCCTCAAAGCCATTGAGGAAGCCGGATACGAAACGCCCACGCCGATTCAGGAAGGCGCGATACCAGCTGCCCTTGAAGGTCGTGATGTTCTGGGCATTGCTCAGACCGGTACCGGCAAGACGGCCAGCTTTACGCTGCCGATGATCACCTTGCTGGCCCGTGGGCGCGCCCGTGCACGTATGCCGCGCTCGCTAGTGCTGTGCCCGACCCGGGAACTGGCCGCGCAGGTGGCCGAGAATTTCGACACCTACGCCAAACACCTGAAACTGACCAAAGCGCTGTTGATTGGCGGCGTCAGCTTCAAAGAACAGGACGCGTTGATCGACCGGGGCGTTGACGTCCTGATCGCCACGCCAGGTCGCCTGCTGGACCATTTCGAACGCGGCAAGCTTCTTTTGACCGGTGTTCAGATCATGGTTGTCGACGAAGCTGACCGGATGCTGGACATGGGGTTCATCCCCGATATCGAACGCATCTTCTCGCTGACGCCGTTCACGCGCCAGACGTTGTTCTTTTCGGCCACAATGGCCCCCGAGATTGAGCGGATCACCGACACCTTCCTGTCTGCACCCACGCGGGTCGAGGTTGCGCGTCAGGCCACCGCTTCAGAAACTATTGAACAGGGCGTCGTGATGTTCAAAGGCGGTCGTCGGGATCGTGAGGCCAGCCAAAAACGCAATGTCCTGCGGGCACTGATCGACGCTGAAGGCGAAAAATGCACCAACGCCATCATCTTCTGCAACCGCAAGACCGATGTGGATATCTGCGCCAAGTCTCTCAAAAAATACGGCTATGACGCCGCCGCGATCCACGGCGATCTGGATCAATCCCAGCGCACGAAAACACTCGACGGCTTCCGGGATGGGTCTTTGCGCCTACTCGTGGCCTCGGACGTGGCCGCGCGCGGATTGGATGTGCCATCCGTCAGCCATGTGATCAATTTCGACGTCCCCGGTCACCCCGAGGATTACGTCCACCGCATTGGCCGCACCGGTCGCGCCGGGCGAGAGGGCAAGGCGATCACGATCTGCTCTTCCCGCGATGAAAAGGCGCTGGCGGCGGTAGAGAAGTTGATTCAGAAGGAAATTCCCCGTCTGAACAACCCGATTGAGGCGGATGACTCCAAAGCCGATTCCCCAAAAACCGAGAATCGGCCCAAAGCGGCGGACACCAAAAAGTCCGAGCGGCGCAAAAGTGAGCCCCGCACGGAAAGAGAGCCTCGTAAGGATAGAGAACCGCGCAAGGATAGAGAGCCCCGTAAGGACAAAGAGTCCAAAGGCCGCGGTCGCAGAGACGACAGGGGCCCTGCAGTTGTCGGCATGGGCGATCACTTGCCCAGCTTCATCGCCCTCAGCTTTGACGAACGCCGTGCAGGCTAAATCGTAAGCACCAGTGCCAGTATCGAGGCACCAAGCAACGTCATCCCGGCGATCTCGCGCCGGGTGATTCTTTCGCGGAAAAACAAGAGCGAGGCGAACAGGCTGAAGATCAGTTCGACCTGCCCCAGAGCTTTGACATAGGCCGCGTTTTGCAGCGTGAAGGCGAAGAACCAGCAGAACGATCCACATAGACTGGTGAGGCCGACAAAAACGCCCGTTCGGCGTGTGTCCCAAACTGCGCGCAGCTCAGCACGGTCGCGCCATAGCAGCCACAGCCCCATGCTGAAGAATTGGAACGAAACCACCACGGCCAAAGTGACCAGCGCCCGGAACCAGGCGTCTAAATCCCCCAGCTCCAACGAGGCACCGCGATAGCTGACGGATGAGAAAGCAAACAGCACGCCCGAACCCAGCCCAAGACGCGATGCACGGTTGGTGAGATGTGCCCACCAAGCCCCTTCTCCACCAGGGCTTTTCGACAACAGCAAGACAGCCACCAGTCCCAGAACAATCGCAAACAACGCACCCAAAGACACCTTATCGCCCAAGACCAGAAATCCGACGATGGCGGTTTGGATAACTTCGGTCTTCTTGAATGTAATGCCGACGGCAAAATTGCGTTGTTTGAACAAGGCCACCACGCAGATGGTCGCCAATATCTGCGTTGTCCCGCCGATCACTGCAAACAACCAGAACCGCCCGGTTAGGGCCGGTAGGCTGAAACCAGTCAACTGCATCGCCATGAACAGGCCTAGAACGGCCAGTGGCATGGAATAGGCAAACCGCGCAAAAGTCGCGCCGGCTGCCGAAAGTTTCACGGTGCTCAGCGACTTTTGCAGCATGAACCGCACGGTCTGAAATGCCGCGGCGGCGATGGTGATGGGAATCCACAAACTCATGGATTCCCTTGTGTCGTCAAATCAACCCTTTGGCCAGAGCGGATGCTCGACCGGGTCCTTGGTACGCCAGAAATAGGACCGGAAAATCTGCCCGTAAGACCGGTAGACATAAGCGTGGTTGCTGGCCAGATAGCGGTCTTTTCCGGCACGATAAAGCGCAGGCAACCGATACCACGGAGCACCGGGATTCATGTGATGAACGACGTGCAGATTGTTGTTCAGAAACAAAAAAGCCAACAATCCACGATCTTCGACGATGACGGTTCGGGCGCTGGAGTTTTCGTGCGCTCGGTGTTCAAGAAACGTCCGGATCTTGACCAGGCCCAAGCCAATGTAAGCAGACAGAACAAAGGCCCATACAGGCATTGGAGACCCAGCAACCACCCACAAAACCGCGGCCACCCCAACCAGGTGCAGCCCCCATGCCAACAGTACGGCTCTGTCTCCGCGTTTGGCGCCGCGCAACTCATCCCGAAAGAAGAGATACTGACCAATCGTCGGGCCCAACACCATGCGCCCAAGTAGTGTGTTGTTCGCCCTCAGCAGCCGCTTTTGCCAACCTTTGAGCGTATTCCAAACCTTCGGGTCCAGATAGTTCGACTCGGGGTCGTCATAGGGGTCAGTCAGCGTCGAATCCCTGTGATGCGCCAGATGCAGATCGCGGAACCGGTTGTATGGAATGAACAAGGTTAGCGGCAGTGCCATCAGCGCCTCGTTCACCCAGCGCGTACGGAACGGGTGCCCGTGCAGCGCCTCGTGCGTCAGCGACGAGTGCAGCGCCGCGACCAAGCCCATGGCGGGGATAGCCAGCCAGACGGGAAGTGTGAATATCACCGCCAGCCATGCTGCATAACACGCAATGATCAGGGCAAAGGTGCCCCACTCGGGACCCGGCCGCTCAGACATTTCGGCCCCATGTGATGCCTGCCCAGACACGCTCATAGATCACGTACATCGTCAGGCCGATGCCCGTGTTCACAATCGCCAACGTCCCACCAACTGCGGCAGAACCTGTCGCGATCAGACCCACCAGAGTCATCATGACCAGGCCCATCGCATTCCACACCACAGCCTTCACGACCGATCTTCGTCGCGTTTCCATTCCGTCACCCATATTATTGTTATGCTTTAAGAATTACGGATCGTGGCCGAGTTGAAAATTCTGAATATGATTAACAAAATTCATCATCCATGATATAAATCACCATATGACGGATAAATTAGACAAACGAGACCGCGCTGCACAGTTTCGCCAACGCCTTGCCCGCGCGATGGAAGAACGTGACATCAGCCAAAGCGCGCTGGCCCGGGATATCGGTGTCGACCGATCGACCGTATCCCAACTTTTGACTGGCGAAGGTGCGCGCCTGCCGAACGCGCATGTCGTTGGCAGCTGCGCCACAGCGCTAGGTGTTTCGGCTGACTGGCTGCTGAGCTTATCGGATCGGCCAGAAAGCGCTGCAGAGCTCCTGGCGCTTTCTCTGAGTATGACCAAAGCGCCACGCGCGCTGGTCGATGAACGCATTTTCGAATGGCACAAAGAGGCGGCTGGCTACAAGGTTCGCTATGTACCCGCCACCCTGCCCGACATGCTGAAAACCCGCGCCGTGCTAGAGTGGGAATACGCCCCGCATCTGGGGCGAACGGCGGATCAGGCCATCGGCGCGTCAGAAGACCGGCTGACGTGGATGCGCAGCGCGCAATCAGATTATGAGATCGCCATGCCGCTGTATGAGATCGACAGCTTTGCCCGCGCGACCGGATACTACGAAGGCCTGTGCCCGAAAATCAGGATGGATCAGATCGACCACTTGTTAGAGCTGAGCGACCAGCTTTATCCCCGCATGCGCATCTATCTGTTTGATGCCAAACGCCTCTATTCTGCGCCGGTCACGATTTTTGGCCCGCTGCTGTGTGTGTTCTACGCGGGCAGTCACTATATGGCCTTTCGGGACCGCGACAGGATCGAAGTTTTTTCCCGTCATTTCGATACGTTGGTGCGAGAAGCGGATGTGACGGCGCGGGACTTCCCCGATCATCTCAGGCAGCTGCGATCAACGATTTCCGCCTGATAACGGCCTTATAGATGCGTAAGCGACCAAGGTGTGATATCGTCACTTGGCGCGAACTTTCGAGCGATCCGATCACAGACGGAGGACAATAAGAATGGACGCATTAAAAACTGCTCAATACGCACGGGCGCTTTATTCCGCCCACGGAGATCAGGCCGAGGCGGAAGCTGCGCAGAAGATGCGCGAATGCAAAGACGCCGGGAACATGCAGCAAGCCCGTGACTGGCAGGCGGTTCGCCAGAGCATCCGCCAGATTCGCGGACCCAATCAGGCTTAAACCTTGGGGTCGGGGTTAACGGTGTGCCCATCGACCGCAATTACCTGCCCCGACACCAACCGCGCCGCATCCGACGCAAGGAACACGGCCATATTGGCGATGTCGTGCCCTTCGACAAAGCGACCCATTGAAGTGCCCGAGGCGTAACCGTCATAGACCTGGTCCCGCGTCATGCCCTTGGCGTCGGCCTCTCGCTGCAGCACGCCTTCCATCCGTGGGCCTTCTACTGAGCCAGGGCAGATAACATTGCACCGCACGCCATGCGCGCCAAGCTCCATCGCCAGGGTCTTGGCCAGACCGATCATCCCCCACTTCGCCGCAGCATAAGGCGCGCGATTTGGGTATCCGTATTGGCCAGCCGTCGAAGACGTAATGACCACCGCGCCACTGCCCTGACGTTTCAGGATTGGAGCGGCGTGTTTGGAGCACAGAAAGGCACCCTCCAGATTTACTGCAAGGCACATGCGCCAATCGGCCAATTCAACATCTTCAACCGAAGCGGTTGGTCCCGCGATTCCGGCATTTGCGCACAGGGTATCCAAACCACCCCATTCCGCCTCGATGTCTTGGAACAAGGTGGCCACGGCATCCTCATCCGCGACGTTCGCCTCGGACCGCTGCCAATGGACCGGACAATCAGACAGGGCATTCGGGTCAACATCAGCCACCCAAACCTGCGCACCAGCTGCGTCAAAGGCTTCGGCCATGGCGCGGCCAACGCCCGAGGCGCCAGCCGTGATCAGAACGCGCCCACTCATGCCGGTTTGCGGATCGCAGCACCCGCACCTTCAGGATAAGGCAATCCAGCCTGAGCTTCGGCGATCCGGGCCATAGCCGCTTCGATCTCGGCCGAAGGTGCGCTCGGACGACGGGTTTCCAGACTGACATGCAGCAGGAAGCTTTCGCCCGTGGCCAATAGCTTGTCGCCTTCATACATGGAATGGAACACGTGCAGCTTCTTGCCCTGCCCCAACAGCATCTGTGTACGCACTTCGATCTTTGCGCCCGCGTGGACTTCGTCGATATAGCGGATGTGGTTTTCGGCCGTAAAGTAACTGCCGCCCGAAGCGATGTAATCGGCATCACACCCCATGATCTCCATGAACCGGTCGGTCGCCGCGGCGAAGGCCTCAAGGTAACGCGCCTCGTTCATGTGACCGTTATAGTCGGTCCAGTCCAATGGCACTGCGCGCGACAAGGTCAGAATTGGCTGGCTCAGATCGGCCTGATCCATCGTCGGCAAAGCACCCGGTTTCAGCGCCGCGTCATGCTGGTTCAGAACAGCACCGGCCCCATAGTTCTGCGCCTTGAGCGCCCGCATCATCCCAACGAGGTTATTGTCGCGAATACGCTCCAATTCGCGGATCGAGTGCATGCCCGACTGTACGTCAGACTGATCCGCGATCATGTCGACCAGCTCATCGGTGAACTCGGGCACATCCATCAACTTGGTCCAGGGCCATTTCAACGCCGGGCCGAACTGCGCCATGAAATGCCGCATCCCCGCCTCGCCACCGGCCACGCGATAAGTCTCGAACAGACCCATCTGCGCCCAGCGGATACCAAAGCCCATGCGGATCGCTTCGTCGATCTCTTCAGTCGTGGCGATACCGTCCTTGACCAGCCACAGCGCCTCGCGCCAGACGGCTTCGAGGAACCGGTCAGCAATATGCGCATCAATTTCTTTTTTGACATGCAGAGGGAAGAAACCCACCGATTTCAACAGGTCCTTCGCGCGGTCGACCATTTCAGGCCGGTTCTTGTCGGTCGGTACCAATTCGATCAGCGGCAGCAGGTAAACCGGATTAAACGGGTGTGTCACCACGATTTGTTCTGGGCGCAGCGCGCCCTCCTGCAACTCGGACGGTTTGAACCCGCTAGTTGACGACCCGATGATCGCCTCCGGATCGCAGGCATCCTGCAAGCTTTTGTAAACCTTCAGCTTCAGTTCCAGCCGTTCGGGCACGCTTTCCTGAATCCAGGTGGCGCCTTGCACGGCGTCAATCAAATCGTCGTGGAAGGTAAGCGCCCCCTCAGACGGCAAAAGCACATCACTCAACCCCGGCAGAGACCGGCGCGCGTTGTCCAGAACTTCACCAATCTTGCGCTCGGCCTCCGGGTCCGGATCGAACACGCGGACATCCCAACCGTTAAGCAAGAACCGCGCGGCCCACCCGCCGCCGATTACACCACCACCGATAATAGCTGCTGTTTTTGTCATTTCTTTTCCTAGTCGATACAGATCACCAGCTCGCGTCCCGTCTCATCCAGATGAGGAATGCACCCGAACTGCGGCGTGACCGCGCTGCATTGTTTGGTCTCGGACAGGCAAAAGCCTTGACAGTCCGAACCTTTTTCACAGGTCTTGCCCGCATCTGCCAGCGGCAGAACGCACACATATTGCTGGGCTTTGCCTGCAACCTCGTAGACACCACCTTTGGCTTCGCAAGCCTGCCTCCCATTGTTCACAGAAGCCGCCTCCGCCTTTTCATCCGCTGGAAGGCAAGCCGCCATAAGTCCCGCTCCGACGACAGCCAGACACCGCAACATCACTTTCATGAGTCTCATTCCCTCAGTTGATGCCCCGGTGTCATGGCAAGGCGAACTTCCGACAAGAGAAAATTCAGCCCTTAGGTGCTCGTTTCACCAGCCCCAGCTTTTCACGCACTTCCTGCGCGCCGATCACCCGCGCGCCCATGTTCGAAACGATGGTGTTCGCCCGCTCAACCAGCTGCCAGTTTTCCGCAAGAACGCCTTTATCGAGGAACAGATTGTCCTCAAGGCCAACGCGCACATTGCCGCCCGCCAGCACCGAAGCCGACGCATATGCCATCTGGTTCCGCCCAAGCGCGAATGCGCTGAAGGTCCAGTCATCAGGCACGTTATTCACCATGGCCATAAAGGTGTTCAGATCATCCGGAGCCCCCCACGGCACGCCCATGCACAGCTGAACCAGTGCCTGGCTGTCCAGAACGCCGTCCTTCACCAACTGCTTGGCGTACCACAGATGACCGGTATCAAAGGCCTCGATCTCAGGCTTCACGCCCAGATGCGTCATCATCCGGCCCATCGCCTGCAGCATGCCTGGCGTGTTGGTCATGACATAGTCAGCTTCGGCAAAATTCATGGTGCCGCAATCAAGAGTACAGATTTCGGGCAGACATTCAGCCACGTGCTCCACCCGAGCAGCCGCGCCGATCATGTCGGTGCCGTCCGCGTTCAACGGCAGTGGAGATTCCGTCGGGCCAAAAATCATGTCGCCGCCCATCCCGGCGGTGAGGTTCAGCACAACGTCGACCTCGGCTTCACGAATGCGATCAGTCACCTCGCGGTACAGGTCCAGACGACGGCTGGGTGCACCGGTTTCCGGATCACGCACGTGGCAATGCACGATGGCCGCGCCTGCCTTGGCCGCGGCGATCGCACTTTCGGCAATCTGCTTGGGCGAACGCGGCACATGCGGGCTGCGATCCTGTGTTCCGCCCGAGCCGGTGACAGCGCAGGTGATGAAGACTTCGCGGTTCATTTCCAGTGGCATGGTGTTTTCCCCAACTTATACCCGGTTTTGACCTAAGTTATCCTCAGGCTTCTCCCCGGATTCCGATTTGCGTTCATCCCCGACTCTGGCGCAGCTTTATGGAAACAACTTGCCAGAATGCGAATCGAACTTGATGAAATCCGCAAAAAACATATTGCAGCCCGAACATCGCGCCCTAAAAACGGCCGTGCTGGTTCTGGATGAATGCAACACGCTCAGCTTTGCCTCGGCCGTTGATCCCATGCGCGCCGCCAACCGTCTGGCGGACCGCCCAGCCTTTGACTGGGATTATGTGACGGCCACAGCGGAACCGGCGATGCTGACCAGCGCCCTGAATGTTCCAGGCACACCGCTGGCTCGGTTGCAGGGTTGCGACCTGATGATCGTCATTGCAGGTTTCCAACTGGCCCGTCACGCCACACCCAGCTTGCTCGCCGGACTGCGCCGCATTGCCGGTACCGGAGCCACCATGGCTGGCATCGACGGCGGCCCCTGGTTGTTGGCTGAAGCCGGCCTGCTGAACGGCCACTCCGCCACAACGCACTGGGAGGATCTGGACAATTTCGCGACCCGCTTCCCCGAAGTTGATGTTCGCCCTGACCGATTTACTGTGTCCGGCAACCGGCTGACTTCAGGCGGCGCGATCCCCGCAGTCGAGATGATGCTACACATCATCGCCGCGCGCCACGGCGCAGGTTTTGCCGCCCGCGTGTCCGGCCTGTTCCTATACGAGGGCGCACCGGAACCGTCCAAGCCACAAAGCCGTACAGGCGCGCCGCATCGTCATACGGCTCTGACAGCAAAGGCGAACTCGTTGATGGAGACATCGCTCGAGGACCCGCTACCGTTGGCCGTCATTGCCGACTCTCTGGGCACCAGCCCTCGTACTCTGCAACAACAGTTCCGTCTGCGCCTGAACACAACGCCACAGGATCACTATCTGCAACTGCGCCTGGCCGAAGCGCGGCGTCTGGTAACCGATACGGATATGCCATTGATGGACGTGGCACTCGCCACAGGCTTTGCCTCACAATCCAGCTTTGCCCGTGCTTTCCGCACCGCGCACGGCCTGTCGGCCAGAGACCTCCGTCAGGACCGGATCCAGCCCACACATCACTGACCGGATCCGCTTCATCTGGCTAAAAATTTCCCGGGGGAGTCGCGCAAAGCGCGGCGGATGCAGAGCCCCCTTAGAACGGCATCGGATGCGCGCGATGCGCGGCACTGATATCCGCCAGGACATCATCCGCCAACACCACCTCCGTGCCCCCCAGAATATGGGCCAACTGCGCAATCGTGGTCGCTCCGAAAATGGCAGACATCATAAACGGGCGCGTTTGGCACCATGCCAGCGCCATATGTACCGGATCCAGGCCATGCCGCTGCGCGATCTTCAGATAGGCATCTACGGCCCCAAACACACGCTCGTACTTACGCCCACCCATGGTCGGAACAAGATCCATGCGCGAGTCCTTAGGCACCGCTCCGCCCTGATACTTGCCCGTCAGAAACCCTGCCGCCAACGGAGAAAACGCCATCAGGCCGACATCTTCGTGCACGCTAAGCTCGGCCATATCGGTGTCGAAGTGGCGGCACAGCAGAGAATACTCATTCTGGACCGAAGCGACCCGTGGCGCGCCCGTCTGTTCGGCCAGCCGCAGCCATTGCGCGGTGCCCCATGCGCTTTCATTCGACAGGCCGAACGCGCGGATATTGCCCTTATCGACTTGCTGTTGCAGAGCGACAAGGCACTCCTCCATATTCTCCAGTACGTCATTGGTGTTGTGACCAGACGGCGCATAGGTCCAGTTCTGCCGAAACATGTAACTGCCGCGATTGGGCCAGTGAAACTGATACAGATCGATGCAATCCGTCTGCAATCGACGCAGAGACCCCTCGATCGCTTCGGGAATCGTTTGCGCAGAAATTGGTGCCCCGTCGCGGGCATGCGCGAAACCTGCACCGGAGTGTTTGGTCGCCAGAATATACTCCGCCCGCCGCGCGGGGTTCACCGCGTTCCAGTTGCCCAGGATTTCTTCGGTCCGCCCCACGGTCTCTTTCGAGATCGGGTTCACCGGGTACATCTCAGCCGCGTCAACGAAATTGATCCCAGCCTCCAGCGCCATGTCGATCTGGGTGTGTGCATCCGCTTCAGAGGTCTGCGTCCCAAACGTCATGGTGCCAAGGCACAGATCCGTCACTTCAATACCAGTGCGCCCCAATGGGTTCTTTTTCATCTCAAAATCCTTCTGCTCGCAACGCCGCGCACCCTAAAGCAGAGAACCGTCAGAGCAAGGGTGCAGGCGATCAATTCCGGTGCAACAAGGGGTTGGGCTTATTCAAACCTCTCTGCAGAAAGCGGAATAAAGCCAAACGCAGCACACGGCGTTTCTGCCCCCTGTGATACGGGTATCCATGCCGATTCCAGCGAATGCGCTTTCCTTTCAAAGTTTTGGTCCGCCATGCGGACCAATGCTTCCGGTCACTGCAGCTGCGCCAATGCCGGCTTTAGGTTGCTCGTGAGATTCCGCTGAAATGAGAGTTCCAAACCTCTCGTCGAACCTCATCTCTGGCCTCGTATGCCGCTATTGCTTCGTCTAGCTCGTCAGGTTCAAGCGCGTTTTCTCCCCTGGCGATCCGCGTGACTTGCATCGTGTACCATGCAGTCACTCCGCCTTCCGGAGGGTTCTTGAAACGTGGGAATTGCGGCTCGTCGCGTTGATCGGAAAGCCAAAAGGATGGCAATTCTGGATCAACGACCAATGCGCGGGCCAATCCAACGAGATCGGCTTTTCCCTCTGCAATGGCGCTTTTGGCCTGTGCAAGCGTCTTGAAACCGCCCGTCACCATAAGGGGAATGTTCGTTTTCGCACGCGCACGTTCAGCAAAATCAAGAAAATAGGCGCCGGAACCCGCACGATCTGATGATGACGCAGCACCCGGAAAATATGTGCCACCGCTGACATCAATCAGATCAATTGTTGTTTTGTCTAATGCCGCAATGACCTCAAGAGATTCATCTTCAGCGAAGCCGCCTTCAAGTTGATCTGTAGCGTTCAATTTGATGCCCACAGGGAAATCCGGGCCAACGGCATCGCGCACGGCGCTGATCACTTCCAGCAGCAGTCTCATCCGGTTTTGCAATGAACCGCCATAGGCATCTTCGCGTTTGTTGAATAGCGGAGACAGAAACTGATTAAGTAAGAATCCATGGGCCGCATGCAACTCAACGCCACCGAACCCGAGCTGCTTGGCAAGGTTTGCTGTGCGTGCAAATTCGGCCGGCAGTGCATGGATCTCATCCAAGGACAGCGCGCCACATTTCAGACCGGGCAAATCAAGTCTACTCGGCCCCTTCGGCGAGCTGATCGGAGCATCCGCCATCGCACCTGCATGTCCAAGTTGCGGCCACAAATGAGCGTCGTTGGTTGCCCCTGCCTGTGCAAGTTTTCTTAGAAATGCGAAATCGGATTGATCGTTCAAAACCAAATTGCCGGGCTTCTCTGCGAAATGAGGTGTGCCCTGCACTTCGCCGATGATCGAGAGGGCGAGGCCGCCAGTTGCCCAACGCTCATAGAGCTTGATTTGATCATCACTTGGATTGCCTTTGCCGTCACCAAGCGAGTCAGACATCGCCGATTTAGCAATTCGGTTTTTAAGAGTTACGCCGCAGGGCAGAATTAGCGGCTGGCGCAAGAGAGACTGGGTTCTATTGGACATTTGGTTCCTCAAACTTTTGCCTTAACAGTTGAAAACAGTCATTTTTGCCTTGCACCGCAACCGTCAATTCGGGCTTCAATCCAGTCATTGAGGCATTACTGATCGCACATCTTTGCGCAATCACCACCACGCCTTCCGGAAAGCGGCTCGGGCCCTAAGCCTCAGCTTTCTTTTCCCAGCGCCCGGATTCTTCGGACCAGTATTGGGCGGAACATCCCGCACCGGTCAAAGCCTTCCACTGCCCGCGCGCGTGTTGAACGGCCTCTGCGTCATTGCCGTCGAACAGGATACATACACGGTCCAGTTTCTTGATCTCATCGGGGTCGACCGCCGCGCCATCTACCGCCATGACACAAGACGGGTCATTGGCAGCCTGCGCCTCAGTCGTCAGCAGGATCGGCTGCGCGGCATCGTGCGGACCGCCTGCGCGGCCATGTGGCAGGAACCCTTCTTCGGGCCCCTGCCACAGCTTTTCATCCAGCCAGTCCATCCGCGCGGGATCGCTGCCCCGCACGGCAATCTTCCACCCGGCCTGCCGTGCCTTGTCCAGCAACACCGGCAAGGTATGCTCCAACGGTTGGCGGGTCAGGTGATAGAAATAGACGGCCCCCATCGGCTTACTCGAAGTTGTCCTGAACGAAACGGCTCAACGCGCGTACGCCCCAGCCGGTTGCGCCCTTCGGGGCGTAGGATGTCTCGGACGAGACCGAAGCCACACCGGCAATATCCAGGTGAATCCACGGCATATCTTCTTTTACGAACCGCTGCAGGAACTGCGCCGCCGTGATCGAACCCGCCGGGCGCCCGCCCACGTTCTTCATATCGGCGATCCGCGACTTCAACTGCTTGTCATAGGCTTCGCCCAACGGCATCCGCCATGCGCCTTCGTCCTCGGCCCCCGCCGCCTTCAGGAAGGCATTGCAGAACGTGTCGTTGTTCGAAAACACGCCCGCGTTCTCATGCCCGAGGCCGATGATGACCGCTCCGGTCAAGGTGGCCAGATCGACCATTCCCACAGGCTTGAACCGCTCTTGCGTGTACCACATCACGTCGCACAGAACCAAACGGCCTTCGGCGTCGGTGTTAATGATCTCGACCGTGTCGCCCTTCATGGATTTGACCACATCGCCCGGACGCGTGGCGTTGCCCGAAGGCATGTTTTCCACCAAACCGACCAAGCCGACAACGTTGGCCTTGGCCTTGCGCTTGGCCAGCGCGCGCATGGTGCCTGCCACTACGCCAGCGCCGCCCATGTCCATGGTCATGTCTTCCATGCCGCCCGCAGGTTTCAGCGAAATACCACCGGTGTCGAACACCACGCCCTTCCCGACCAATGCCAGCGGCGCGTCATCTTTGTCGCCGCCATTCCATTGCATCACCACAACCTTCGAAGGGCTGTCCGACCCCTGCCCGACGCTTAGCAGCGTACGCATGCCCAGCTCGGCCAGTTTGTCTTCTTCCAGCACTTCGACCTCAAGCCCCAGTGCCTTCATTTCGTCCAGCCGGTCGGCGAATTCCGTGGTGGTCAGGATATTCGCAGGCTCGTTGGTCAAATCGCGGGTCATGCGGACACCGTCGGCGACCGCGTAGAGCGGTGCAAACGCAGCCTCGATCTCATCCGCCTTCTGGTGGGTTATGATGACCGAACCGGCCTCATCAGACTCCTTAGTTTTGTGCGCATCAAAATCATAGCTGCGCAGCGCGATGCCCATGGCCAGATCCTCGGCTTTGACCTGATTGCCCGACATCACCAGCAGGTCCTTGCTGCCCGCCAGCTTGGCCAGCGCAGCACCGGCCTTGCGGGCCTCGGCCGGTTCGGGGCGGCGCGGCAGGACCAAAACGTCCAGCGCCTCGGCTGCCATGCCGGATGGCCACGCCATCGAGATCACGTCACCGGTTTTCACCTTTTCGAACCGCTCGCTTTCGACCAGCCGTGTCACAGCCCCGCGGGTCAGGCGGTTGGCGCGACGGGCGGCGGGGTTCATTTTGCCGTCGGACGGGATGATTATGGCCACGCGCCCTTCGGCCTGCGCCATCGTATCCATGTCGGGGTCCTGGAAACGGATCGGTACAAGACTGCTCATTGCGAACTCCTCAAAATCAGTTCCCCAAGACCTAGCCCGCGCCGCGCGGCTTGACCAGATAGCAGTTTTCCCCGGCCCGCATTTGGACTACAGTCCCGGAAAAAATCCGACAGGCTCGGGGGAGAATGTTTTGGCAAGACAGAGCAGGCATAGGCTGTCGCGCACAATTGCGTGCAGCGGTGATTCTGGTCTGCACCCGACCAAAGGCTGTTTGCGCGTCTTTTCGGCAGGAGTTCCTTCGTGATCCTCGACCGCTACTTCGCCCGCCGTTTCATTCAAAGTTTCCTGGTCATCGGCAGCATTTTCCTGACACTGATGATTCTGATCGACCTGATCGAACAGGTGCGCCGCTTTGACGATGCAAATCTGTCCTTTGGTCAGCTGCTTCAGTTGACGCTGTTGAATACGCCTGCCGCGATCAGCGAAATGCTGCCGCTGCTGGTCATCCTGTCCACGATCGCGTTGTTTATCGGTCTGGCCCGCAGTTCGGAACTGGTTGTCACCCGTGCCACTGGCCGTTCAGGCATCCGCGCCCTGTTGGCCCCTGTGGTGATCGCCCTGATCATCGGCGCACTGGCGGTTGGCATGTTGAACCCCATCGCAGCCGCCACGTCGGAAGAGTACAAACAGCTTGCCGAATCCTACAAAAACAACGGCGGATCAACGCTGTCGATCAGTGCAGATGGTCTTTGGTTGCGGCAGGGTTCGGCCAATGGCCAATCCGTGATCCACGCCCAGGACACATCTAACGGCGACAGGTTCACCCTTAATCAGGTGACGATCATTACTTTTGCCCCGGATGGCACACCAACCCAGCAGATCGTAGCCGACCAAGCGGATCTGGAAAACGGTACGTGGGTCCTGACCAATGCCAAGATTTGGGCGCTGGAAGGCGGTGTGAATCCAGAAACCCACGCCACTGAACACGCACGGCTTGAGGTTCCCACATCGCTGACACGCCAACGGATTCTGGACACGCTTGGCGATCAGGATTCCGTATCGGTCTATGACCTGCCGGAACTGATCCGCGACCTGCGCGAAGCCGGGTTTTCGACCAAGCAATATGAGGTCTGGTTGCAGGTCCAACTGGCCCGCCCCTTGTTTCTGATGTCGATGGTCCTGATCGGCGCGGCCTTCACCATGCGCCACGTGCGATTTGGCGGCACCGGGATCGCGGTTTTAACCGCCGTCCTGCTGGGCTTTGGTATCTACTTCATTCGCAACTTTGCCCAAATTCTGGGGGAAAACGGTCAATTGCCTATCTTAGTCGCGGCCTGGGCCCCGCCCTTCGCAGCCATTCTTCTATCCCTCGGCCTTTTGCTGCATGCGGAGGATGGCTAATGCGGCTTATTGCCAGTTTGTTTCTGTCCGGTGCAGTCGCACTGACCATGCCCGTGGGCGCATTCGCGCAATCTCAACCCGCTGCTGGTGCCGCACAGGGTGCCACGCAAGAGGATCAGCCTGCCCTCCTGGTGGCCGACCGGATCTTTATCACACCCGAGCGTAATCTGGTGGCCGAAGGGAATGTCGAAGCCTTTCAGGGCGACGCCAAGGTCACGGCCACGCGCATCACCTATGACCGCGAAACCGGCAATCTGTCGCTGGAAGGCCCGGTCCGCATCGATCAAGGCGGCGAAACCACGTTGCTGGCTGATTCCGCCGAACTGGATGACGGGATCATGAACGGTCTGCTGATCGGAGCCCGCATGGTGTTCGATCAGCAGGTTCAGATCGCCTCGGTCCAGGCTGCGCGCGCGGGGGGGCGTTACACACAGTTCAGCAAGGTCTCGGCGACGTCCTGCCATGTCTGCGCCAATGGCAAACCTCCGCTGTGGCAAATCCGCGCCCGCAAGGTCACGCATGACCAATTGGAACGCCAACTGTATTTCGAAGGAGCACAGTTCCGAATACTGGATTTCCCGGTTTTCTACTTCCCCTATCTGCGCCTGCCCGACCCGACACTGGACCGCGCAACAGGATTCCTTGTCCCGTCGATTCGCACCACATCGCAGCTGGGAACCGGCGTGCAGGTGCCGTATTTCTTTAAGCTTGGCGACCACAAGGACCTGACGCTGACCCCCTATATCTCGGGAAAAACAAGAACACTGGGCTATCGCTATCGCCAGGCATTCAAACGCGGCCGGATTGAGCTGAACGGCGCTTTCACCCGCGACGACCTGCAGGAGAACGAGGATCGGGGCTATCTCTTTGCCAACGGTTATTTCTTCCTGAACAACGACTTCCGCCTTTTGTTTGATGTAAAGACAACCTCGGATAACGCTTATCTCGCAGACTATGGCCTGCCTGATTTTGACCGGTTGCGCAGCGAAATCGCGCTTGAGCGGATCAAACGCGATACCGCCTTCCGCACCAGTTTCATCCATTACAAATCCCTACGAGACAGCGAAAATGAGGAAGTGATCCCATCGCGGATCTTCGACCTGTATTTTCAGAAACGCTACTTCCCAACCTCTGTTGGCGGCGAAGTTCGCTTAGGCTTTGTGGCCCACAATCACACACGCACCAGCGATCAGGATATCGTTGGCCGCGATGTCGCGCGTGCCACGTTCGATGCCGACTGGATGCGCAGCTGGATTTTCGCATCGGGCCTCAGGGCTGATGCCCGGTTCGGGACATCGGTGGATATCTTTGACATCCGAGATGACAGCCAGTTTCCTGACCAGGTGACCCGCGCGGCCCCCCGCGCCGCACTCACACTGCGTTATCCGATGACCCGTCGGGAAAAGTCAGGCGCCACGCAGGTGCTTGAACCCATCGCGCAAGTCGGTTGGACGAACGTGACAGATCAGGACGTTCCCAATGACGAAAGCACCTTTCAGGAATTCGACCAGGGGAACCTGTTGTCGCTGTCACGCTTTCCGGCCCCGGATCGCCGCGAAGATGGCGCGACGGCGGTGTTCGGGGTCAATTGGGCGCGCTATGCCGCAAATGGCTGGCGCGCGCTTGCCACTGTCGGACAGGTCTTCCGCTCGACCGCTGACCCAAACTTCAACCTGACGTCGGGCCTACAGGGTACCGCCTCCGACGTGTTGTTGGCCGGTCAGTTGCAAACCGCCAATGGCTGGTCTTTGGCGGGTCGCGGCCTGTTAAATGGTGATTTCAGCTTTGCTAAGGCCGAGGTGCGCGCAGGCTGGAACAAGCCAAATGTCGGCCTAACCGGCAGCTATGTGTGGCAGGAAAAAGATCCGGCAGAAAATGCGAATGACGAAATATCCGAAATCTGGATGAATGGCCGCTACCTTGTTGACCAGAACTGGCTGACACAGGCCTATGCGCGCTATGACCTCAGCGAATCCGAACCGATCCGATATGGGCTGGGCCTTACCTACCAGAATGAGTGTGTAAAAGTTAACATGACCGTCAGCAGGCGATTTACCTCATCATCAAGTATTGAGCCTTCGACAGAATTCGGGTTTACCGTTGCCCTGACAGGTTACTCCGTCGAGGGTGGCGGCCAACAGTACAAGAGAAGATGCAGTTGATTTCACGTTTCTCGCGAATAGTCCGTTCCGGTTGGTTAAAGCCGGTTGCACCGGCACTGGCTGCCGCTTTGCTGGCCCTGTCCACTGGTCACAGCCAGGCTCAGAGCCTGTTTTCACCTGCGATCAAGGTCAACCAGGACATTGTCACTTGGTACGAACTTCAGCAGCGCCAGCAATTCCTGACTGTTCTGGGTGCCCCTGGCGCCACCGAGGACGAAGTCCGCGACTCGCTGATCGACGAACGACTGCGCAAACAGGCCATGCGCGACGCAGGAATCGAGGTCGCACCTGAAGACATTCAGGTGGGCATTGATGAGTTTGCAGCCCGTGGCCGTCTTTCGACCGATGAGTTCCTGCAATTGCTGGGCGAATCTGGCGTTTCCCCCGAAACCGTGCGGGATTTCGTCGCTGATCAGCTGTCGTGGCGCGACTACGTCAGTTCGCGCTTTCTGTCGCAGGCCAGGCCGAGTGAAGACGAGATCAACCGGGCTTTGGGACAGGCCGGGAGTGGCGGGCTTCAAGTCCTGATGTCGGAAATCATTATTCCGGTCACGCCGCAGACCTTGGCCCAAGCCGAATTGCTAGCCGAAGAGATCGCACTGCTTGAAGGTTTCGATGCGTTTTCCTCTGCCGCCACACAGTATTCTGCAGCTGGCACACGCGATGACGGCGGGCGTTTGGAATGGCTTAACCTGACCGACTTGCCGCCTGCCCTGCAACCTGTGATTCTAGGTCTCAAAACGGGCGACATCACACAGCCCTTGTCGTTGCCCAACGCGATCGCCTTGTTCCAGCTGCGCGGATTGCGCGAAGTAAGCACCAGCGCGCCGCGTTACTCCAAGATCGACTACGCGATTTACAACATGGCCGGCGGTCGCAGTGCCGAAACCCTGGCCAAGGCCGCCAAGCTGCGCGAACAGATTGATAACTGCGACGACCTCTATGGCATCGCCAAGGATCAACCTGCCGGGGTACTGCAACGTGTCGAAGCCAGCCCGTCCGAGATCCCCCGCGACGTGGCGCTTGAGCTGTCCAAGCTGGACCTGAACGAAGTTTCGACGACGCTGACGGGAAACAATGGCCAGACTCTGAAGTTCCTGATGCTGTGTACACGCACATTGGACCGGGGCGAAGACACGACGCGCGTGGATGTGGCCAACGCCCTGACGCAACAGCGCCTGCAGGCCTTTGCCGAAAGCCTGGTTGAACAGCTCCGCGCCGACGCGACGATCATCGAGCAATGACCGCGCCCATCGCGCTTAGCTGTGGCGATCCCGCTGGAATAGGCCCCGAAATCGCCGCCAAAGCCTGGTCAAAACTGCGCGCGAGTTGCCCGTTTTTCTATATCGGCGATGCGGCGCATCTGCCGGCAGGTACGCCTACGCAGCGGATCAGCGATCCGGCACAGGCCATTGATATCTGCGCGAATGCCCTGCCTGTTCTGCAATTGAGCTTTCCCGCCACAAACGCAGCAGGCCAACCGGACCCATCCAATGCGCCCAGTGTGATCGACGCAATCGAAACCGGTGTTTCCCTAGTTCAATCCGGTGCCGCATCGGCGCTGTGCACTGCACCGATCCACAAAAAGGCCCTGATCGACGGGGCCGGGTTCGCCTATCCTGGCCATACCGAATTTCTAGCCGCTCTGGCCGGGCGCAAGCGCGTCGTGATGATGTTGGCCAGCGAGCAGCTTCGCGTGGTGCCCGCAACGATTCACATTCCGCTGTCGCGCGTCCCGTCCGAGCTCACCCCCGACCTGCTGCGCGAAACCATCGGCATTACCGCTGAAGGCCTGCGCAGACAGTTTGGCGTCCCCCATCCCCGCATCGCCATTGCAGGCCTCAACCCGCATGCGGGCGAAGGCGGTAAAATGGGGCATGAAGAACTGGACTGGATCGCCCCTCTGATATCTGATTTGCCGGGCGATACCTGCACGGTTACCGGCCCACACCCGGCGGACACGATGTTCCACGCTGCCGCCCGCGCCCGATATGACGCCGCAATTGCCATGTATCACGATCAGGCGCTGATCCCGATCAAGACACTCGACTTCGACCGTGGCGTGAACGTGACTCTCGGCCTGCCTTTCATTCGCACCTCGCCCGATCACGGCACCGCACTGGATATCGCCGGACGGGGGATAGCCAACCCCACCAGCCTGATCGAGGCGCTGAAACTAGCCCAACGGATGGCACAAAGCGCTTGATCCTTCACTTGGCTGAAAATATCCCCGCCGGAGGCAAAAAATAACTGGCGTTCCCCCCCGGACACGCGCCACGGTAATCGGATCATGAGTTCAATCGACACCCTTCCCCCTCTACGCGAGGTTATCGCGACACATCAGCTCTCGGCGCGTAAATCGCTGGGGCAGAACTTTTTGCTGGATCTCAACCTGACGGCCAAGATCGCACGGCAGGCGGGCGATCTCACGGAATGCGACGTGCTGGAAATCGGACCCGGCCCCGGTGGTCTGACCCGTGGCCTGTTGTCCGAAGGTGCGCGCAAGGTCGTTGCGGTCGAAAAAGACACCCGCTGTATCGCTGCCTTGAATGACATCGCTGCTGCTTATCCGGGTCGTCTTGAGGTCATCAACGGCGACGCACTGGAAATCGATCCGCTGGCGCATTTGACCCCGCCGATCCGCATCGCGGCGAACCTGCCGTATAACGTAGGCACCGAATTACTGGTGCGCTGGCTGACCCCGCCCGAATGGCCGCCGTTCTGGCAAAGCCTAACGCTGATGTTCCAACGCGAAGTCGCCGAACGCATCGTTGCCCAACCCGGGGGCAAAGCCTATGGCCGCCTTGCGATCCTTGCCCAATGGCGGGCCGAGGCGCGCATCGCCATGTCCCTGCCCCCCGGGGCTTTTACGCCGCCACCAAAGGTCTCAAGCGCGGTTGTGCACCTGACGGCGCTGCCCGAACCGCGCTATCCGGCGGATGCCCGGGTTCTGTCGCGTGTCGTGGCCGCAGCTTTCAACCAGCGCCGCAAGATGCTGCGCGCATCGCTAAAAGGCGTGGCGCCGGATATCGAGGACCGCTTGCTCGCGGCTGGGATTCAACCAACAGAGCGCGCCGAACAAGTCCCGCTGGAAGCTTTCTGTGCTTTGGCTAGAAACATCAGAAATTCATGAGATTTCTGGTCTCAATGAATCTTCAACTTTATCATGTTCACAGGCGGGGATATTTACAAAAGAGTTAATCTCAAATCGCAGGAAAATCAGTTGAAGGTTTTAGTGACACTTTTGACGATTCTATTCGTCCAAGTGCCGTTGTCAGGCCACGCGGCTCAAATAAAACTACGTTGTACATATGAACCAGACCGTCAGGGTTGGGTTCCCAATGAAGCGTTCTACGAAATAGACACCTCATCTAGATCAGCATCGGCGTATGATGGATTGATACACCATGTCCACGGCGCGCCTCTTGGCACGAAGTATGCTGAAAGGAGGGACGGTCGATATAGGCTCAAATGGAAGTTGAAGCTGCCTACTAAAGTAACGCGAAGCCTCGACAACAGCGTGTATAGAAAATACGAGACTTACCGCACGATCACATACACAGTTTTCATTGATCTAGACGCAAAGTCAGCCCAATTGAAAACAAGTTTGGGTAGGCCGGCAGAAGGCAATGGGCCTTGTCAAATTATTGAATAACCCGACCGCTGCCTGAGCGACTATCAAAGATAGACACCATCAGATTTTGGTATCAAAACAAACAAATGAAAGAGCCCTACAAATTTTCACATGTAGGGCTCATTTCGATCAAGTCATAAACCAAGTTTTACTCAGCCGCTTCCGGTGCATCACCGTTGCTTGTCGGCGCGTCCTCTGCCCCCTCTGGCGCGGGCTTTGGCTTGCGCGTACGCGGACGACGCGGTGCTTTTTCTTTTTTCGCCGGTGCTTCGGTGGCCGCCGCAGCAGCAGCATCCTTGCTCTCCGGGGTCTCAACCAAACCGGATTCCGGGGTAGCTGCCTCGGGTGTGAAATCCATCACATCAGGCTGCGGCGCTTCGGCCGGGTCTGACTGACGGGCGGCAGCTTCGCGCTCCTGGCGCTCGGCGCGTTCACGGTCCCGCTCAGCCTGACGCTCGCGGTTCTGGCGGTCTTGCTCTTCGCGTCGCGCTTCCATTTCGCGCTGTGCCTCGCTCAGCAGGCGCAGATAGTGTTCTGCGTGCTGCTGAAAGTTCTCAGCGGCCACACGGTCATTGGACAGTTGGGCGTCGCGCGCCAACTGATTATATTTGTCGATAATCTGCTGGGGCGTACCGCGCACCTTGCCTTCGGGACCCGAGCTATCAAAAACCCGGTTTACGACATTACCCCCAGAAGGGCGGTTGCGGTTATTCTTGACCCGAGAGCGGGATTTGGAAGATCTCATTTACTTTACGTCAGCCTTGTCATTCGCTGTCGATCATCTCGCATCTTGCACTGCTCAAAAGCTTAGCTGTGACGCGATGTCGACCATTTTGGGCTTGGCGTCCGGGGCCCGCTGAACCAGCGTCAGCCCTCCGACTGGTGTTGAGTAAACACGTCCTGTGCGTGCAGACAAGGGGGTTGTCCAAAAATTCGCAGCTTTTTTACATTTATCGGCGTATTTCGGCCTCAGGTTGCCGCATTAAAGCGGCATTTTGGCAAAAACGACGCGATCGCGGCCGTCCAGATCGGGAACGATCCGTGTGGCTGTCAAACCCGCCGACTCGAACAAAGCCGCGACGCTTTGCCCCTGCGTTGGCCCGATTTCCACCAACAGGCGACCGCCGGGCAATAGAAAGTCCGGCGCACCCGCCGCGATGCGGCGATAAGCGCCCAGCCCGTCCCCTTCGTCCGTCAGCGCCATGCGCGGTTCATGCACGCGCACTTCTGGCGAAAGGTCGGCCATTTCTTGCAGTGAAATGTAGGGCGGATTCGAAACGATCAGATCAAACTGGCCGTCAATATTCTGAAACCAGTCAGATTGCAGGATTTCCACCCGACCCTGTACCTGGTGCTGAACTGCATTTGCGCTGGCCTGCAGACAGGCGGCCTCGCTCAGGTCCGCACCCACGCCCGAGGCACTGGCCCGTTCAGCCAGCAACGTGATCAGGATACAGCCTGAGCCGACACCCAGATCCAGTACATGATCGAACGGTTCGCTGAGCGCGGCTTCGATCAGCGCTTCGGTTTCCGGCCGTGGGTCCAGCACATCGCGACTGACGCGGAACCGTCGGCCATAAAACTCGCGCTCGCCCAACAGGTGCGACACCGGAACACGCACCGCACGCAGCGAGATCAACTGATCATAGCGCTCTGCAACCTCAGGAGACAGCTCTTCGGGCGCAATCAGAGTGACCCGGCTGGCTTCGATCCGCGCCGCATGGGCCAGCAGAACCCGCGCATCCCGCGCCGGGTCAGCCACGCCAGCTGCCCGCAATCGCGCCGTGGCTGCGACCATCGCCTGTGCCGCTGTCAGCGCGGCGATCATTGCGCCATATCGGCCAGCAGCCGCGCCTGATCGTCAGCTGTCAATGCGTCGATCACTTCGTCCAGATCGCCCTGCATCACCTGATCCAGCTTATATAACGTCAGATTGATGCGGTGATCGGTCATGCGCCCCTGCGGGAAATTGTAGGTTCTGATCCGTTCGGATCGATCCCCCGACCCCACCTGGCTAGCCCGGTCCGCCGACCGTTCACTGTCGATCCGCTGACGCTCCTGATCATAAAGCCGGGTTTTGAGCACCTGCATCGCAATCTCGCGGTTGCGGTGCTGCGATTTCTCCGAGCTTGTTACCACGATCCCGGTTGGCAGGTGAGTGATCCGCACCGCCGAGTCTGTGGTGTTCACGTGCTGCCCCCCCGCGCCTGAACTGCGCATGGTGTCGATGCGAATATCATTGGCGTCGATCTGGATGTCCACATCCTCGGCCTCGGGCAAAACCGCGACCGTCGCAGCCGAGGTGTGAATGCGTCCGCCACTTTCGGTTTCGGGCACGCGTTGCACCCGGTGCACGCCGGATTCGTATTTCATCCGGGCAAACACGTTCTCGCCCTTGATGTGGGCAACGACCTCTTTGATCCCACCCAGATCCGAGGCCTGTTCTTCGATGATCTCAAACTTCCATCCCCGCGCTTCGGAATAGCGCTGGTACATGCGCAGAAGGTCCCCGGCGAACAGCGCGGCCTCATCTCCGCCAGTTCCGGGACGGATTTCCAGCATCGCCGGACGCGCATCCGCCGCATCACGGGGCAACAGCGCAAGCTGCAAGGCGTGTTCGGATTCGGGGATGCGGGTCTTCAATGCCGGAATTTCTTCTTCCGCCAGTTCTTTCATGTCCGGGTCGGCCAGCATCGCCTCGGCCTCGGCCAGATCGGCGACCAGCTGACGCCACGCCATGATCTGATCCACAACCGGTTTGAGGTCGGAATACTCTTTGGCCAAGGCCGCAATATCCCCACCCGAGGCACCATCTGCCATGGCCGCTTCGAGGTACTGGAATCGCTGGGTTATCTGTTCAAGTCGTTCTTCGGGGATCATCCGGGCGGTGTCTATCAATCCGGCCCTTTGGTCAAGGCCCCTCACTATGCTAGGCTAATGCACATGAAACGGTTGATACTTGTTTTTACACTGCTCGTAACGCCCGCCCTGGCCGACGTGGTCGGCCCCGGCGGCAAGGTTCAGGACTGCTATTGCACCGACAAATCCGGAACCCGCGTCGAACTGGGCGAGATGATCTGCCTGCAGGTCGACGGCCGCATGTTCATGGCGCAATGCCAGATGTCTCTGAACGTACCGATGTGGCGCGAGGTTCAGGAGGGGTGCTTGTCCTCAGGGCTGCAACAGAGCAAGCCACTCATCAACACGAGCGCGGTTTACCCCAAAATCTGACCGGCCAAACCTGAGACGAGCGTAGATGCGAAGCGTGTCTCCGTCCTGTTGCACTGTCGTGTAGTCTGGAAAGCCGATAACTTTCGTACGCGTGATGTAGGTAATCATACCTTCATCAACAGACCCGGCCAGAACTGATGTTCGGTCTGAAACGCGTGCGAACGCATCCAGCCGCAGCAGGCCATCCGGCCCCGTTTCGACCACACGGACGACACCTCCATCAAGATCACGGTCCTGATCACCTATCGGTGCCACATGCCATTTTGCCGGGTCTGATGGTGCAAAACGAATGTATGCTCCAAGCAAAATTACCAGAACAACAATCAGCCACAGCACCATTTTTTTCATCCCCGGACCAGCCCTTTCGCCGACCATATTCGGATCGCTTTGGCAGACAAGGTGCGAACTCTTTTACCGTGACGTCACGCCTGGCAATATGCACAGCAGTTCAAACAACAGGTTTGCTGCGGTCAGCGCCGTGTTGCCGCTGGGATCGTAAGGTGGGGACACTTCGACCAGATCGCATCCGACCACGTTCACGCCTGCCAGCGCATGGATCAGCTGCAGGGCTTGCGGCGTGGTCAGCCCACCAATTTCCGGTGTTCCGGTGCCGGGGGCATATGCTGGGTCCAGGCTGTCAATGTCATAGGTGATGTAGACCGGATGATCTCCAATCGTTTTACGGATTTGCGAGCCTATCTCCGTAAGGTTTTGTTGCCACAGCTCCCACGCCGGGAATTGGCGAAAACCCCAGTCCCTGGCTTCGGTGAAGTCACTGGCGGCGTAACCAGAACCGCGAATGCCAATCTGGAATGTCTTGTCCGGAACAATGAGCCCTTCCTCATAAGCCCGCCGGAAGACGGTGCCGTGGGTCTCACGCTCACCAAACATCTCATCATTTACATCGGCATGGGCATCCACGTGGACCAGCGCCACCGGTCCGTGCTTGGCGGCAATGGCGCGCAGGATCGGCAACGTGATCGAATGATCACCTCCCATCGCAACCGGGATAACCGCCTGATCGAGAATGGAAACATAGCTTTCCTTGATGATCTTCAGGCTTTCGGCCAGCGAAAAGGTATTGATCGCCAGATCGCCGATATCCGCAATCTGTAAGCTATCGAACGGAGCTGCGGAATTGGCCATGTTATAAGGCCGGATCATCGCGCTTTCGCTGCGGATCTGTTTCGGCCCGAACCGTGTACCTGACCTCCAAGAGGTGCCGATATCCATCGGGATGCCCAGCACGGCCACATCCAACCCGGCCAGCGAGTCAGCCTGCGGCAACCGCATGAATGTATTCGGCCCAGAAAACCGCGCCAGATCATTGCCGCTGATCGGTTGGTTAAAGTCTGTCATGCCCGTATTTCTCCCGTCCGGCTTTTGGTTAATCAGATACCGGAAAGATGGCTAACCAAAGGTTAACCCTGCACCAGCTTGTTCCACCCCAGCAGGCAAATGATCTGAGTCGCCACATGAGCACCTGCAATGGCCGTGGCACCTGACGTGTCGTAGGGCGGCGACACTTCGACCACGTCCCCGCCTTTGATGTTAATCCCGGCAATGTCGCGCAGGATGATCTGCGCCTGAATGGAACTCAGTCCGCCCCAAACGGGCGTGCCGGTGCCGGGGGCAAAGGCCGGGTCCAAGCCGTCGATGTCAAAGCTCAGATAGACCGGGCTGTCGCCCAAAATACCTTTGATTTTTTTCGCCACTGCGGCGGGGCCGGATTCGTAGACTTCGCGCGCGTCGATGATGTTGACGCCCAGAGTATCCTCGTTGGTCGTGCGGATACCAACCTGAACCGAGCGTTTCGGGTCCACGATGCCGGATTTCACCGCCTTGTAGAACATCGTCCCGTGATCCACGCGGGACATGTCGTCATCGGCCCAAGTGTCGGTATGCGCATCGAATTGCAGCAGAGACATCGGCCCGTATTTCTCGGCATAGGCCTTGAGGATCGGGAAGCTGATATAGTGGTCCCCGCCTAATGTGACCGAAGACACATCAACGGCCAAAATAGTGCGGATGTGGTCGGTCAACGTATCGGGAAAGGCTGGGATATTGGCATAGTCATAAGCCATGTCTCCATAATCCACGATTGCCAGTTCGCTGAGCGCATCGAAGGGCCAGCCGTAGGGCGCATCGGGCGATTGCAAAGCGCTGGCCTCGCGGATTGCGCGGGGGCCAAGTCGGGTGCCGGGTCGGTTCGTCACGGCCTGATCAAAGGGCACACCGGTCACGGCGATATCCACGCCTTTCAAGTCCTTGGTATAGAGACGGCGCAGGAACGATGTCGCGCCGCCAAAGGTATTTTCGTAGGACAGCCCTTTGAGATCAGGGTTGGTGAAGGCCTCGTCTACCTGATTTTTTGCGTCTTCCAGTGCCATATCTTCCCCCCGATCAGCCCAGCGGCTGTGCCTTTTCGACGATCCGCGCAAAGAACGAAGCGCCGACCGGCGCGATCTCGTCGTTGAAATTGTATTTCGGATGGTGCAGCCCGGCGCTCTCGCCCTGCCCCAAAAACAGATAGGCGCCGGGGCGCGATTGCAGCATGTACGAGAAATCCTCGGCCCCCATTTCGCGGCCCATGTTGCCCACCACACGCTCGGCCCCGGACACGTCCCGGGCCACCTCGGCGGCAAATCCGGCCTTTTCGCCGTCGTTGATCGTGGCCGGGTAGTTCTTTTCATAATCCAGCCGCGCCTCGACGCCGTAAGAGGTCGCCTGCCCCTGTACGATTTGCTCCATACGCTCGATTACCATCTGCTGAACGTTTGGATCGAAGGTTCGAACAGTGCCGTTGATGAAAGCCGTATCCGGGATCACGTTATTCACCGTCCCGGTGTGGATTTGCGTGACCGAGACGACCAGGTCGTCCAGCGCATAGTTGTTGCGGCTGACGATAGTCTGAATGGCCTGCGCAATGCCGCAGGCCGCCATCACCGGGTCGCGGGCTTCATGCGGCATGGCACCGTGACCACCAACGCCTTGAATATGAACCTCGAACGTATCCACCGCCGCCATGATCGGCCCCGGAGTGGTGTGAAACGCGCCTACGGGCAGGTTCGGTGCATTATGCAGCGCGTAGACCTGAGAGATGTCGAACCGGTCCATGATGCCTTCTTCGACCATCACGCCCGCACCGCCGCCCTCTTCTTCGGCTGGCTGAAAGATCAGCGCGACACGGCCGCGAAAATTCCGTGTCTCGGCCAGATAGCGCGCCGCGCCCAACAGCATCGTAGTATGCCCATCATGACCACAAGCGTGCATCTTTCCCGGATTGGTCGAGGCGTATTCGACACCCGTTTCCTCGGGGATCGGCAGCGCGTCCATATCGGCCCGCAGACCAATCGTAAGCCCCTCACCCCGCCCGCTGATGATCGCGACGATCCCGGTCTTGGCAATACCTTCGTGCAGCTCGTCCACTCCGAATTCGCGCAGACGGTCCGCTACGAACGCTGCAGTTTCATGGCATTCGAACTCCAACTCGGGGATTGAATGCAAGTGTTTGCGCCATTCGGCCATATCGGCTGAGTAATCGGCAATTCGGTTGACGACGGGCATCTGGGGTGGACTCCTGATCGGGACTGCGGAATGGATGCATCTGACACCGGAACGAAAGGGTTCGCAATGGCCGAAAATCCTCTGATCCACGACAGCGAAGCGGGTATCGAGCGCCTGTTGGAAATCATGCGCCGTCTGCGTGACCCGCAAACGGGCTGCCCGTGGGATAACGAACAGGATTTTGCCACCATCGCCCCCTACACGATCGAAGAGGCCTATGAGGTCGCTGATGCCATCGAGCGCGAAGCCTATGATGAGCTGAAAGGCGAGCTGGGCGACCTGCTGTTCCAGTCGGTTTTTCACGCACAAATGGCCGAGGAAGCCGGGCATTTCACCTTTCAGGACGTGGTGCGGACCATGTCGGACAAGATGGTCGACCGTCACCCGCATGTATTTGGCGATGAATCCCGCGATAAATCAGCGGACCAGCAGACCGTGGATTGGGAAACCATCAAGGCGGCTGAGCGCGCCGGCAAGGAACAGAAAGGGGCGCTGGACGGTGTCGCGGCCAACCTGCCTGCCCTGTTGCGCGCGCACAAACTGCAAAAACGCGCGGCCCGCGTAGGGTTTGACTGGCCCGATGCCAGTCATGTGTTGGCCAAGATCACGGAAGAGGCTGCAGAGCTTGAGGAAGCGCGCAATGCTAAGGACGCAGACGCGCTGGAGGATGAATTCGGCGATCTTCTGTTCGTGATGGTCAATCTGGGCCGTCATCTGGGCATCGAACCCGAGGCCGCCCTGCGCCGCACCAATGCCAAGTTTACCCGCCGGTTCGAGCAAGTAGAAGCGCGGCTGGCTGCGCGCGGTAAAACACCATCTCAAAGCGATCTCGAAGAAATGGATGCGCTGTGGGACGAGGTCAAAATTGAAGAGCACCGCGCCAATGGCAAACTCCCGCCGGTAGGTGCGACGACCGAGGTCTGAAACCGCTGGACAAGCGTGGTGACACTTGCGAGTGTCCGCGCTTCAATACCCCGGAGGCAAAGCATGGCACCGCGCAAGATCATCATCGACACCGATCCCGGGCAGGACGACGCAGTCGCCATCTTGCTGGCATTGGCAAGCCCGGAAGAGATTGATGTTCTGGGCATTACCGCCGTTGCGGGGAATGTACCGCTGGAAATGACGGCCAAGAATGCGCGGATCGTCTGTGAACTGGCCGGCCACACGCATATCCCTGTTTATGCCGGGTGTGACCGCCCGCTAAACCGCCCTCTGGTCACCGCAGAACATGTGCACGGCAAGACCGGCCTCGACGGTCCCGTCCTGCCTGATCCGGAAATGCCGCTGGCTGACGGGCACGCGGTCGACTTCATCATCGACACCCTGCGTGCACATGAGCCTGGAACCGTCACACTTTGCCCGCTTGGCCCGTTGACGAACATCGCATCCGCCTTTCAAAAAGCGCCTGACATTGTCGACCGGGTCCAGGAAATCGTTCTGATGGGCGGGGCCTATTTTGAGGTCGGCAACATCACCCCAGCGGCAGAATTCAACATCTATGTCGATCCCGAAGCTGCTGATATCGTGTTCAAATCCGGCGTACACGTCGTCGTTATGCCACTGGACGTTACCCACGACGCGCTGGTCACGAAACACCGCAATGACGCCTTTCGCGCCCTCGACAGTAAAGTCGGTCATGCCGTGGCCGAGATGACGGATTTCTTCGAACGTTTCGATATAGAGAAATACGGCTCGGAAGGCGCGCCGCTGCACGACCCGTGCGTGACCGCCTATCTGATCCGGCCGGAGCTGTTCTCGGGCCGACACATCAACGTCCAGATCGAAACGAAGTCCGAACTGACGATGGGTATGACCGTCGCTGATTGGTGGCGCGTGACAGACCATCCGCCCAATGCAATGTTCATTGGGGAAATCGACGCTGACGGTTTCTTTGCCTTGCTGACCGAACGGCTGGCCCGGCTATGAGCGCCGCACTTCGCCTCGCGCGCCCCGAAGATCTGGACCGCCTGATGGGCCTGGTGACCGCGTTCCACACCGAAGCAGGGATCGCGCAGGACATGGACCAGACCCGCAATGCGCTGACCCCCTTGCTAGAGGGTATTCCCCACGGTTGCGTCTACCTGATCGGTCCAGGACGTGCGCCGCTGGGCTATGCCATCTTGACGTTCGGCTGGTCGGTCGAGTTCGGCGGCATGGACGGATTCATAGACGAAATCTACATCCGCCCGGCCGTGCGCGGCCGTGGCATCGCCACCGAAGTTCTGCTTGACCTGCCCAAAGCCCTGGCCGAGGCTGGCCTGACCGCCCTTCACCTGGAAGTCGATCGCACGAACGAGGCTGCGCATAAGCTGTACTTGCGCACCGGCTTCAAACCGCGCGATCGCTATGTCTTGATGAGCCGAAAGCTCTAAATCGGTCAGATACTTACGGGCGTCGCCGCCCGTCCCCCCGTGAAGGCCCTACCGGGCTTCACCGCGGTACATGTATGATGGCGTTTCCATACCCAGAACCGGGTCACTTGCGGACACCGCCTCCCCGGTGATCGGATAAGTGCCAGGCCCTGCACAGGCCGCCAAAAATACAGTGCTGATCACTGAAGCTACGAGAAGGATTTTCGAACCAGTCATGTCGTTTCCCTTTCTGTAATGCAGGCACATTACGAGACACCGGGATCGGACAAATAGGTAAAAGTTCACACAAAATTGAATTTATGTAGGTGTATTTCTAACAAGTTTGATTTTTACAAGCGATAACAACGCGTAAGACTTTGAAAAAAAATCACTCAATTTGCGAGTTTTCTGCCTGAGCACCGGGCAAAGGCATCTCAAAAAACAATAATGTGTCTTTCGCGATCTCCGGAATCTCTGAATATGCGTCGCGCAGTTGGAAGCCCATCGACAGGTATAGACGCGTTGCCGATTCCAATGGTTTGCCCGTGTCCATGCGAATGCAGTCAAACCCCTGTTCACGGCACTGTTCAATCAAGGACATCATAACCGCGTACCCTGCCCCCGTCCCTCGGGCGGCGTCATTTACAAACACCCGTTTTATTTCGGCAATGCCCGGCCCGATTGTCCGGAACATTCCGCACCCGACGGCATGTCCATCCTTTAGTACCAGCCGCACACCACCGCCCGGTGGGGCGTGTTCGACTTCGATCTCGTCCATCAGCCGGGCATAAACGTCGCGGGGATAAAAGGTCTTTACGACGCGCACGGACTTGGCGTCCAACGTCAGCAGGAAGTCGCGATATTCCCAACACAAACGCCGAACCTCATCAAAGTGGTCCGGCGTTTCAGCTTCGATAACTTTAAGCAAAACACGATCCTCGAAAAACACGAGGATCAGTCTAGCATTATTGACCTCAGTTGCGAAGGATCGACGCGCCTGCGTATTCCGCAACTTCACCCAGCGATTCCTCGATGCGGATCAGCTGGTTGTACTTGGCCAACCGGTCCGACCGCGCCAGCGAGCCGGTTTTGATCTGACCGCAATTGGTCGCAACCGCCAGATCGGCAATGGTCGCATCCTCGGTTTCGCCCGACCGGTGCGACATCACGTTGGTATACCGTGCACGGTGCGCCATATCGACGGCACGAAGTGTTTCAGTCAGCGATCCGATCTGGTTCACCTTGACCAGCATCGAGTTGGCACAGCCGCGCTTGATCCCTTCGGCCAGACGCACGGGGTTGGTCACGAACAGGTCGTCGCCCACCAGCTGCACCTTGTCGCCAATCATGTCGGTCAGAGCTTTCCAGCCGTCCCAGTCATCTTCGGACATGCCATCTTCGATGGAAATGATCGGGTAGTCATTGACCAACGCCGCCAGGTATGCCGCGTTCTCGTCCGAGCTCAGAGAGATCCCCTCGCCCGCCAGCACGTATTTGCCGTCTTTGAAGTATTCGGTTGCGGCACAATCCAGCGCCAGGTGGATTTCCTCGCCCGGTTTGTAGCCCGCTTTTTCGATGGACTTCAGGATGAAATCCAATGCCTCGCGGGTGGACGCAATGTTCGGGGCAAACCCACCTTCGTCACCGATACCAGTGTTCAGACCAGCGGCGGACAGTTCTTTCTTCAGCGTGTGGAACACTTCCGAGCCCATGCGCACGGCTTCACGGATATTCGCGGCCGAGGTCGGCATGATCATGAATTCCTGAATGTCGATCGGGTTGTCGGCATGTTCGCCGCCGTTGATGATGTTCATCATCGGTACTGGCAAAACGCGGGCCGACGTACCGCCGACGTAGCGATATAGAGGTTGCGTGGTGAAATCTGCCGCAGCCTTGGCTGTGGCCAGCGAGACGCCCAGAATGGCGTTTGCGCCCAGACGGCTCTTGTTCTCGGTCCCGTCCAGTTCGATCATTGCGCCGTCGATGGCGACCTGCTCGGTCGCGTCATAGCCGACCAGTTCTTCGGCGATCTCACCGTTCACAGCGGCGACAGCTTCAAGCACGCCTTTGCCCATATAGCGCGATTTGTCACCGTCACGCTTTTCCACCGCCTCATACGCACCGGTTGACGCGCCCGAAGGCACAGCAGCGCGGCCCATGGTGCCGTCTTCCAGAATCACGTCCACTTCGACGGTTGGGTTGCCCCGGCTGTCCAGGATTTCGCGTGCGTGGATGTCGATGATGGTGCTCATGAGGCCCGTCCCTGTGGCTGCATTTAGTTGCATGCCTCATAACATCACCGAGCCAAAAGTAAACCGGCCATGTTACCGCTAACAGGTATATTTGCCGAGGTTTAGGGCTAAAACCTCTCTGTTTGCGCCAACGTGCGACGATCCGTCAGGCCGCAACCGCCATTGCACGCGCCAGCCGGCGTTCGCGAACAAAGGTGTACATGCCAGAGCCGAGGATCAACGCGGCACCGGCCACCGTCATCAAATCAGGCCGTTCGCCAAACATCAGCATCCCTGCCGCGATGGAAAACACGAGCCGGCTGTACCGGAAAGGTGTCAAGGCCGAGGCCTCACCGATCCGCATGGCCGTCACGATGCCGTAATATCCCAGGACGCCAAAGCCAATTGCCCCCAGATACGGACCAACTTGCGTGGATTGCAGTGGAACAACTGGCTGAGCCAGAAACACCATCAGAACCACCCCGGCAAGGGCAACGGCGATATAGGCCTGCATGGCAACAACGGACGAGGCCACACGGACGTCCAGTTTGCGTGTAATCAGATCACGCGCGGCGATCGCAATTACGGTCGCGACAACGAACAGCGACTCGGGCTGAAACCCTTCCAAACCCGGGCGAATAATCATCAAGACACCAATAAAGCCTATTCCGATGGCGCTCCAACGTCGCCAACCGACCTGCTCACCCAAAAACAGTGCCGCCCCCATAGTCACGGCCAGCGGCATCGCCTGAAAGACGGCAGCAACGGTGGACAGCTCGACCAGAGATAGCGCGGTAACAAAGGTCAGGGCTCCTACCGCCTCGGTCCCTGCCCGCGCCAGCGGCAGACCTTTCCACGCCTCCGGATCAAAGATGCGTTTACGCGTGGCCAATGACATCAGTACGAACACCAGCCCGCAGACCAGACCCAAAGCGATCATGATCTGACCCGTAGGTACAGTGATCGACAGATGCTTGATGAACATGTCCTCAAGTGCGAAGGCCGCCATCGATCCGATGATCAGCAAGATGCCGTGTACGTTGTTCATACGCGTGTCCGTTGAGATGGCGCGGGAAATTCCGCGACCTTAAGTCAGCAAAACCGTATCATCCGCGACGCCGCAAGCGATATTGCGACATGTTTCATGAATTGCCGTGCGGCAACCAATCGCGTTTCGTGATGGATCAGCCCTGTTTCAGCGGCACGCCGTACAGTTCCAACCGATGCCCTTTCAGCTTGTACCCAAGCTTGGCTGCGATCTTTTCCTGCAGGGCCTCGATCTCGGGATCGACAAATTCGATCACTTCCCCCGACTGCATGTCGATCAGATGGTCGTGGTGGTCCCTCTCGGCATCCTCATAGCGGGCGCGCCCATCACCGAATTCCAACCGCTCAAGAATCCCTGCCTCTTCGAAAAGCTTCACGGTGCGATAGACCGTGGCGATCGAGATACCCGAATCCACCTTAGAGGCGCGCGCATACAGCTCTTCTACATCCGGATGGTCATCACTTTGCTGCAACACCTGAGCAATTGTGCGGCGCTGACCCGTCATGCGGAGACCTTTGGCTTCGCAACGGGCGATGATCGTGTCGGACATAGTGACCCTCAGAGTAGTTCGGGTTTCTGTCTTAATACGTCTGCGCCGCTGGCGCCACAGGGGATTTGCGCCTAAGCGACCTTGCGAAGATCAGCCCAGATCGGCAGGTGATCTGATGCGATATGCGCAGGCCGCGCTTTGTGGACGCCATGTACAACGGCCTCAAGCCCAGCGCCCAGCGCGATCCGATCCAGTGCCCCCAGAGGCTGTGCAGCGGGGAAACTGGGAACCGGGGGCAAAAATCGCATGTCGGGTGCAAGATGATCGAGCACCGGCTGGCGCGACCACTCGTTGAAATCTCCGGCCCAAACGGTAGGCATTTGATCCAGATCCTCATCGCAGCGCCGGAGTTGATGAATCTGCTGCCGCCGAGATGCGGGCAAAAGACCCAGATGCATCCCCATCACCCGAAGCGGCCCGATCTGGGTGTCGAACTCGACCCGAACTGCACCGCGAGGTTCCAGCCCGGGCAAATCATGGTGACCGGTCGTGCGCACGTCAATTTTGTCACCGCGCCAGATGACCGCGTTGCCGTGCCAGCCCAAGCTGCCTGCGCCCCCCAGATCAACAATCTGCCAACCGGCTTCATCCAACATGAAATGCGGTAAGGCGGCGGGTCGCGGCGGCAGCCTTTTGTCGGCCTCTTGCAGCACCACAATATCAGCCTGCATGCCTTCAATGACCTGCATTATGCGCTGAGGCTGGCGGCGAAAATCCAAGCCCACGCATTTCTGGATGTTATAGCTTGCAATCCGCAGGGTTGATTGAGGCGACATAAGGTTCCGATCAAATGGACGAACCCCAAAGTGCCACGCTGGTGGCCGGGCGCAACCCCAGTCTTCTGCAGGAGTGGCAAATAAGAGCTTTTCGCGCTGCCAAAGTGCCCAATATTCTAGCAGGCGGCGCGATCAGGAATGCTGCGCTTGATCAACAGGGTGCCGATACACTATCCCCGTGGAACGCGTCCAATTGAGGCCTGAAGTGGTTTCCAGCAACACACTCTCGAACAACCGCACCTGGGCAAGCATTGTCCTAGTAATCGGTGGCATGATGTGGGGTCTCTATTGGATCCCCGTTCGGTTTTTCTATGATCTGGGCCTGACCGGGCCCTGGCCGGGTATTGCGATGTATAGCGTTGCGCTGCTGGGGCTGGTTCCCTTTATCTGGAAAGAGAGAGGGACGCTGGCCCTGCAATGGCGCGATCTGGTGTTCAGCGGTATGTTCACCGGCGCGGCCTTCAGTCTTTATTCCATCAGCCTTGTCTATACGGATGTGGTGCGGTCGATCCTGTTATTCTACCTCACCCCGATCTGGGGCACGGTTCTGGGCCGGGTGTTTCTGGGTGAACGCCTGAATTTGGGGCGGCTTGCGGGCCTTGCCTGCGGTGTCGGTGGTCTATTCGTCGTGCTGGGCGACTCGGGTGGTATCCCGCTGCCCCAAAACAGCGGCGACTGGATGGCGTTGGCCTCGGGCATGTGCTGGGCGCTGGGTACGTTGGGGCTGTACCGAACCAGTACGATCTCAGCCTCGGGTCAGGTCTTTGCCTTTGTCGCAGGCGCGCTGATCCTTTCCCTGGTCAGCCTCACGGTCCTGCCCGAACCTGTGTTGCCGACAATTGTGCAGGCGGATCTTCTTTGGACCCTTCAGTTTGTGCTCCTGTCGGCTTTCTACACGTTACCCATGGTGTTCATGACCATCTGGCCTGCTACCAAGCTGTCCCCTGCCCGCGTTGGCATCTTGCTGATGAGCGAGGTTGTCGTCGGCTTGGCCTCGGCCGCCGCGTTCTCGGGCGAGCCGTTCGGGTTGCGCGAGCTGTTGGGCGCTATCTTGATTGTCAGTGCTGCGGTGCTTGAAATCGTGCGGGACTAGGACAACCCACCATCGCAGGTGTTGGCCTATCCCCTTCGAACGGGTATCTGTTGCGGAGTTTGATGCCCTATCAGGACGTTACCAGATGTCGACGCCAAATGCAGAACGCAGAAAGCAGCTTGAGGGGCGCGCTCTTATCATTGCCATGGGCGGCAATCTTTTCATGGGCGCGGCTGGTATACTGGCCGGGATTTTGTCGAACTCCAATGCGATCATGATGGACGGGCTGTATTCGCTGGTCGGCTTTGGATCGGCATTCCTTGGCCGCCGTATCAGTTTGAAGATTGATGCAGGCCCCGACAAGCGACGCCCGTTTGGCTATGCAGCGGATGAGGCGATCTTTTCCACCTTCCGCTCTTTGTCTCTGTTAGGACTGGTGCTGTTCGCCATCTCGAACGCGACTAAAAACATCTACAGCTACTACAACGGCATGATGCCTGAACCGCTGATATTTGGGCCGATGTTCATCTACTTCGCTGCCATTGGCCTGACCTGCGTTTTGCTGTGGGCGTTTCACTATTTCACTTGGCGGAAGACCGGGAAGGCCAGTGCAATCCTGCGGTTGGAATCCAAAGCAGCACTGTTCGATGGTCTATTCACGGCTGCCGCAGCAATTGGCCTTGGGGCAATCTACCTGTTCCGGGATGGGGCCCTATCGGCGATCGCACCCGTCGGCGACTCGATCATCGTATTGTTCCTGTGCGTTCTGGCCATCGGATCATACCTACGCGACTTCCGTGGTGGGTTGGGTGAGCTGGCAAACGCCACCGCAAGCCCCGAACTTCTTGCTGCTGCGCGTCGTGCCTTGCGCCCGGCAATCGCAGAGGACGGTGGCGCATTGCGGGACATGTCCGTAACCAAGCAAGGTCGGACCATTTTGATCACCGTCTACTACAACCCGCTGCGCGCGATCACCGCCGAAGAGGTGGACATCCTGAACCTGCGCATGGTCCGCGATGCGCGCAGGGCAATCGACGGGGCGGATGTCTACCTGATGATCTCACAATACGCCCGCCGTTGGCCGGATGAGGTCAATCCCTATCGTGATGAGGCCTGAGCGCCAGAACTTCAGGTTCCACAGAACGTCGCATGGACAACTTCGGTCTCTGATGGCGGGCGTTTCAGATCATCCGCATCGGACTGATCCTCATAAGGTCGCGCCAGAACAGTGTTCAGCCTTTGGAACGGCTCGTAATCGCCCTGAACGGCCGACTGTATCATTTGTTCAACCCGGTGATTGCGCGGAATGAAAGCCGGGTTTGCGGCGGACATTACGGTGGATGGGTCCTGCTCACGCCCCAAACGCGCGTTCCACCCTTCGGACCATTCGTCGTACGCCGCAGGATTGGTGAACTGATCACGTGCGGCATCACTGCCCAGCGCCCTGAAGATGTTGGTGAAATCCGCTTGGTTCTGCGCCATACGCGTCAGCAGATCCGAGATCAGTTCCAGATCGCCCTCTTCCTCGGTCATCAACCCGATCTTAGCGCGGAACCGCTTCAACCAGTTCTCCTGCAGTTGCGCAGGCATGGCGTGTACGATCTCGGTCGCCTCTTCAACGGCGGCTTCCTTATCATCCATCTGCTGAATCAATGCCGTCGCCAGTTGCGCTACGTTCCAAACGGCGATGTCGGGCTGGTTGGAATAGGCATAGCGCCCCATCCGGTCGATCGAACTGTAGACCGTGTTCGGATGATAGCTGTCCATGAAAGCGCAGGGTCCATAATCGATGGTCTCACCCGCGATTGAGCAATTGTCGGTGTTCATCACCCCATGGATAAATCCTACGCTCATCCATGCCGCGATCAGCCGCGATTGTGCTTCGACCACCGCACGCAACAGGCCCATCGGACCGTCCGCAACCGGGTAGTGACGGTCTATTGCGTATTCTGTCAGGCGGCGCAGGCTGTCCAGCTGTCCGCGCGCTGCAAAAACCTGAAATGTACCGACCCTCAGATGACTTTGCGCCACGCGGGTCAGCACCGCGCCGGGCATAGGCCCCTCGCGCAGAACGATCTCGCCGGTCTCAACCGCCGCCAGTGCGCGGGTCGACGAGATGCCCAGCGCATGCATTGCCTCGGACACCACGTATTCCCGCAACACCGGTCCCAGCCATGCGCGACCATCCCCCTGACGGCTGAACGGGGTTGGACCGGACCCTTTGAGCTGGATATCCCGGCGGAGGCCATCTGTCCCGATCGTTTCGCCCAGCAGTACAGCGCGGCCGTCCCCAAGCTGCGGGTTATAGTTGCCGAACTGATGTCCCGAATAAAGCTGCGCAATCGGCTCTGCGCCTTCGGGCAGCGTGTTGCCGGCGAAGGCTTCGGCCATCTCCTCTACTTCCCCCGGTGTGACCTTCAATACCTTCGCCAATTCCGAGTTGAATGCGATCAGGCGTGGGGCACGCACAGGTATAGGTGCCTGCCGCGCATAAAAGCTGTTGGGAAGGCGGGCGTAGCTGTTATCAAACGGGATGGTCAGGGTCATGCGGCAAACATATTCCTTGCGTACACGAATACCATAGCGGATCCCACCTTCCCGTGCATAATCATCGCAAAAGACAAGAGGCCCCATGACCGCACAAGAGATCATCGACCACCTGAGACTGGAACAACACCCCGAGGGTGGCTGGTTTCGCGAAACCTGGCGCGCAGATAACGCAGGCCGCGCCACCGGGACCTGCATCTATTTCCTATTGGCCGCTGGTGAAAGCAGCCACTGGCACCGCGTGGACGCCACCGAAATCTGGCTCTACCACTCTGGTGCTCCGCTGATCCTGTCGCTGAGCGCTACGGATGACGGTCCAGCCACCGATCACATCCTGGGCCCCGACCTTTCAAAGGGCGCACCGCAATTGATCGTGCCCGAAAACCACTGGCAGGCGGCGCGCACCACCGGAGACTATACGTTGGTCAGTTGCACTGTTTCGCCCGGGTTCCAGTTTGACGGTTTCGAACTGGCCGAGCCAGGGTTCGACATAGCGCGCGGATGATGCATGGATCACCGCGCCCTCATAGCGTCGCTGCCACCCGAGACCAAAGATCAGCTACAACGGCGCTCGGACACAGCAGGTCTGCGTCATCTTCTGGGCTATCTGGTGTTACTGTCCGCCACCAGCGCGGGTATCGCGTGGCGGGTCCCTCTCTGGCCGGTCCTGATCCTGCCACAGGGTGTCTTGTTGGTGTTTCTGTTCACGCTCAGCCATGAATGCACCCATAAGACCCCGTTCAAGACCGGCTGGCTGAACGACGCTGTCGGACATCTTGTTTCAGTTCCAATCGCCCTGCCCTTTACGTGGTTTCGATATTTTCACCTAGCGCACCACAAATGGACGAACCACCCGGAGAAAGACCCCGAGCTTGGCGGCAAGCCACGACCGCAGGACCGGCTGAGCCTGCTGATCTACCTGTCCGGCTGGCCCTATTGGAAAGGCATGGCACTTGTCCTGTTCCAAAACGCCTTTGGTCGCATCGACGCCCCGTATCTACCTGCGCGCCAACACACCGCCATGCGGGCTGAGACACGTCTGCTGTTGATACTCTACACGGTCGCAGCCCTAAGCCTGTTCCTGTCGCCGCTGCTCCTCTGGCTTTGGTTCTTACCCGTTCTGCTGGGGCAGCCATTCCTACGCCTCTATCTACTGGCGGAACACGGCCTGTGTCCGCCAGTCGCCAACATGCTCGAGAACTCGCGCACCACGTTCACCAACCGGATCGTGCGTTTTGTGGCCTGGAACATGCCCTATCACGCCGAACACCACGCCTTTCCGAATGTGCCCTTCCATCAGCTGCCTGCATTGCACGGTTGGACGCGGGAATATTTGAAGTCGACTTCGGACGGATACTCACAGTTTACAAGTAATTATGTAAGAAGCGTGAAGCACCAATCATTCAGCTAGTTGGTTGAAGGTCCGCTTTGTTGAAGTACAAAGAGCCACTGAGCAGATATAAACTGCCGTTGAAGCGGTTCTTAATCGAAGGTTGAGATGATCATGCGAAAAGGCACGTTGTAGGCAATTGGCAAGAAACATTGGCAATCCACCCAAAGTAAGCACTCCGCGATTTGGTGAGCTTCCGACTTGGTGGTCAAAGATTATCGGAATTAAGTGCCCAAAATGTGGTCGTCCTCAGCCACCACGTATGATGGCTTCAACTAATCCCCATCACGGGCTCAATAAAACCGACTTCCACATGTGCGGAGGCTGCGGAAAACTCCTCTATTTGACTGGTAGGTGGCGTGTTCGTCGGTTTTTTCTACTGGTGTTGCCCACATTTTTTGGAGTTGCGATTTTGGGGTTTTCTGTTCTTCGAAACATCAAAGGCCTGAACGTTTATCGTGAGGCAAGGGAAGCTTATGAACCAAATGCCTTGGGTTTCCTTTTGATGTGTGCCGCGATTTACATTGCCGTGAGTCTGCTATCGCGACTTGAAATTGTAGGAGTTGCTGAATCGTCAGAAGCGGACGTGGAGCAACTGCGATCCACCCGTTAAACTTCGAGTAATTTAAGTTACTACGTGGACATTTCTGAGTCCGAGAAAACGCGTTACTCCAAGACGTTATACGTTAAATGCAGACCTTGAGGCTGGCGCAGCGAATTCACACTTTGCCCGCAATGCGGAATCCGGGCAATCAACTTTTAACCCACCGCCCCATTACGCAACCGAACTCACAACCCCACCACCGACCAGCGCTTTCACACCTGTCGTCCCCGGACACGACGTCGGCAGCCTGCGGGCGACGCGTGCCGCCAGATAGGCGAAGGCCTGCGCCTCGAGCATGTCGCCGTCCAGACCCACGGCCTCAACCGGTTCGACCGGACAATCCAGCGCGACGCGCAGCATCTCCATCAATACCGGGTTGTGTCTACCGCCCCCGGTGACCAACAAACGCGACGGTGGTTTGGGGCAGTGTTCCATCCCCTGCACCACGCCTGCTGCACACATGCCGGTAAGCGTGGCAACTGCGTCCGCATCGCTGAGCTCTTGCACCAGTTTGATCATCTCGGAAAAGTCGTTCCGGTCCAGTGATTTTGGCGGCATACGGGTGAAAAAAGGCTCAGACAAAAACAGCTCGAGTGCGCCCATCTCGACGGTTCCGCCGCGCGCGACAGCTCCGTCGCGATCCATCGGCAGGCCCAGACGCGCCTGCATCAGATCATCGACCGGTGCATTCGCGGGACCAGTGTCAAACGCCAGCAACGCGCCCGGGGCTTCGGGGCCATCGTAACTGGGGTCCACATAGGTCAGGTTCCCGACACCGCCGAGGTTCAAAAAGCAAAGCGGTTGGGTTGCTTCGATCCACTTGGCGCAAGCGAAGTGAAAGAAGGGCGCCAGCGGAGCGCCTTCGCCGCCCATCGCCACATCATCGCTGCGGAAATCCCAGACGACCGGCACGCCCAATGCCTGAGCCAGCCCTTTCCCGTCGCCCACCTGCAACGTCCCACGCCCGCTCGGTTCATGCGCAAGAGTTTGGCCGTGCACACCGATCAGGTCGACCTCATCGAATTCAGACAGCGCCTCGGCATGGGCCAGGGTAACAAGCTCTGCCGCGGCATCCACGTCCGGCCCGTGCCACTGCCCTAAAGCGGCGCGCAGAACCGCACGCTCTTCATCGGAGTAGGCACGATACCCACTTGGACCAAATCCCAAAATCCGGTGCCCGTCCGTTTCTACGACCGCGGCATCCACCCCATCCATCGAAGTGCCGGACATCGCGCCCAAAACCCTGATCGCACCTGTTCGTTTGATGGCCCGCCCCACGCGTATCTCTCCTGCCGAACTCCGTGGTACCGTCATGGTTGATCGGTACAGTCTGTTTAACCTGCCCGTTCAGCTAAACCCAAGGCAAGCCAGATCATACGAGGGTCGCGCTTTTTCCCGACAATTTGGTATAAGGAACACAAATCAGTTTTAGGTACATATGGCAGACACATACTCGCAGAAACAACCATCCGAAGGCCGGAACTATTTTCTGATCTTCTGGTCCGGCGCTCTGGCCACGATCGGAGGGCAGTTGATCAACCCAAATCTGGTGCTGCCCTTCCTGTATCTGGCTCTGGGCGCGCCAACGTTTTTTGCAGGAATGCTTCTGCCCTTTGTCACCGGATCGCGCCTGGTTGCCGAGATCTTTGTCGCACCTTTCATTAACCGGGCAACCCGCGCCAAGCTGGCCGTTTACGCACCGAACCTGTTGACAGCCGCAGTATTGGCGGCGGTGGCCCTGTTTTCAACAAAACTACCCAGTGTGATGATCGTACTGCTGTTCCTGACCACCGCGATGGTCCTGGGATTGTGCCAGGGGATCACCAGCCTTGGAACCAGCCAGATCTACGGCATCTCCGTTCCCGAAGCGAAACGAAACCGGATGGTGTTTGCGCAAGCCACCATCTCGGGCGTTTTGGCCATCATCGTCGTTCTGATCACGCGCGACCTGCTGTCCGGGGACCAACCGATGCAGCGCCACATCGTCGTTCTGTGGTGCGGCGTGATTGCCATGTTTGCCGCAGGTGTTGCCTTTGCAGGAGTGCGACTGCTTGAGGATGAACAGCGCGCCCCATTGCCGGAGCCGAAGAAAAAACCCAAGCCCCTGGCCGAGTTGGCGACCGGATTCAAAACCGGCATGGCCTATCCCTGGTATCGCAAGTTTCTTTCGGCCCGACTGATCTTTGTATCGGTCGAACTGGCGATGCCCTTCTACACAATCCATGCTGCGACGCTGCATATGGGGACCAAGCATTCGCTCAGCTATTTTGTCATAGGGGCCAGCCTTGGAATGGTGATCGGTTCGCTTTTGTGGGGATGGCTCAGCGATCGTGTCTCGGTCAAACCTGTGATGTGGCTGGGATGCCTGATCGCGGCAACCTCGGCTCTGATGGCGCTTGGCTTTACGTTCCTCGGCTACGCTCAGAACGTCTGGGTCTACGCGCTGGTGATCCTGCTGCTATCGCTGGGTGGGAATGGGGTGATCTACGGGCGCTACCTGTATCTCATTCAGATGAGCGTCGAAAAAGAGCGCCCCTACCTGGTTGCACTAGGGGATGTCAGCGCTGGCCTCGTTGGAATTGTTTTTGCTGCGATCCTTGGCGCAGTCGCACATCTGCATGATCCGATCACGCCGATTGTTGTCCTTGTGGTGTTGAACACAATCGCAATGTTCTATGCCTTCCGCCTGCCCCCGGTCAAAAGCTGACACAGCCCGCGTTTTCTTGGAAATGGTGCCTTTTCCTTACCCAAAGCGCCGCCTATACAGTGCCCCGCAACATAAACCCAAAGGGCACGATATGACCTACCACCCCAAATCGGATTTCATCGCCACGATGATCGAGCGCGGCTTTCTCGCCGACTGCACCGATTATCAGGGCCTTGACGAGGCGCTGATCAGTGGGTGCAAACCGGCCTATATCGGCTTTGATGCGACGGCCAAGTCGTTGCATGTGGGCAGCCTGATTCAGATCATGATGCTGCGCTGGTTCCAGAAAACTGGCCACCAGCCAATCACCCTTATGGGCGGCGGCACCACCAAGGTGGGCGACCCGTCGTTCCGCGCGGATGAACGCCCCCTGCTGGGTCCCGAACAGATCGACGAAAACATTGCGGGCATCAAAAAGGTGTTCTCGGCCTATATCGATTATGACAGCGATGCCGAAAACAAGGCGCTGATGCTGAACAATGCCGAATGGCTTGATGGCCTGAACTACCTCGATTTCCTACGCGATATTGGACGCCATTTCTCGGTCAACCGGATGCTGGCGTTTGAATCGGTGAAATCACGGTTGGATCGCGAGCAATCGTTGAGCTTCCTTGAGTTCAACTACATGATCCTGCAGGCCTATGATTTCCTTGAGCTGAACCGCCGTTACGGCTGCGTCCTGCAGATGGGCGGCTCGGATCAGTGGGGCAACATCGTCAACGGTATCGACCTGACGCGTCGGGTGCTGGATCATGAGATCTACGGCCTGACTTCGCCGCTTCTGACCACCAGCGACGGCAAGAAGATGGGCAAGTCGCAGGACGGTGCGGTCTGGCTGAACGCCGAGATGCGCTCGCCTTATGAATTCTGGCAGTTCTGGCGAAATACGACCGACGCGGATGTTGGCCGTTTCCTGAAGCTTTACACCGAATTGCCCGTAGATGAGTGTGAGCGCCTTGGCGCGCTGCAGGGGTCCGAAATCAACGAAGCCAAAATCCGCCTTGCCAACGAGGTCACCACCCTGCTGCACGGAATTGAGGCTGCGGCCAATGCCGAAGCCACGGCGCGGGAAGTGTTCGAAAAGGGCGGCGTTGGGCATGATCTCCCGACCCTTACCCTCAGCGCGGATGAACTGGGTGACGGGATGTCCATCGTTCAGGTCATCGTGAAATCGGGTCTGGCAAAATCAGGCAAGGAGGCCAAACGCCTAATCGCAGAAAACGGTGCGAAACTGGATGACGCACCGCTAACTGATGCCGGGCTGATGATCGACGCGGGCGCATTGTCGTCGCCGATCAAGTTGAGCGCTGGTAAAAAGCGCCACGCACTGGTTCAGCTAGGCTAGGCCACTCAATAGTTCAGAAAAACAAAGGCCACCCAGTTGGGTGGCCTTTTTCCTTTGGCTGGCGCCAAAACGCCTGTTGTTAGCGCTCTTCCTTACCGCCGCCATTGCTGCCGCCGTTGCCAGAACCACCGCCGCCGTGACCTTGACCGTTATTGCTGCCGCCGTTGCCGGTTCCGGGGCCAGATCCGCCGTTGTTTCCGCCGCCGTTACCGGAGTTACCAGCGTTGCCGTTCCCGTTTCCGGGCCCACCGTTGCTGCCGCCATTTCCGTTGCCGCCACCGTGGCCACCGCCGTTGCTACCACCGTTTCCGGAGCCGCCGCCGCCGTTGCCAGAGCCGCCACCCTGACCATTATTGCCACCACCGTTTCCAGTTCCGGGTCCAGATCCGCCGTTGTTGCCACCGCCGTTACCCGGGTTGCCGGCATTGCCGTTGCCATTGCCGGGGCCATTTCCGCCGCCGTTGCCGCCGCCATTTCCGCCGCCGTTGCCGCCGCCATTGCCGCCGCCGTTGCCGCCGCCATTTCCGCCGCCGTTGCCGCCGCCATTTCCGCCGCCGTTGCCGCCGCCATTTCCGCCGCCGTTGCCGCCGCCATTTCCGCCGCCGTTGCCGCCGCCATTTCCGCC
>NZ_JBXWOM010000012.1:0-143767 GCF_059610905.1 Ruegeria sp. CDSC002 | reverse complement strand
TGCTGCCGCGCAAACAAACTGCCAGAACCAGAAGGCCTCACAGCCTGAGCATACCGTTGGGGCGCAAAAAATGCGCCTCAACGAAACCGGTAAATTGTCCAAGCGCCAAATTTGACCATGATGTCAACGGGCTAAAATTCCCCCCTTTAAGGTTTGAATGTCTGAATGGGGCGTGGTAGCCGGGATATCCCAGCCGTTTACAGTTTGTGAATGTTAGCTTTCCGGGGCTTTTGGCTGGGTCCCTGAAAGTGGTTTTTGATATGGTATGACTTCAAAGCTAAGACCCATCTTAAGCCTGTGCAGCCCACAACGTGTGGTGGCCGGAGCGTTTTTCCTTCCTATGCTGGCTTACGCTTTTCCGCCGTTCCAGATGTCTGATTTGCCGTTTGTCATAAGGTTCTTGTTTTGGTTCGGAGTGATGGGCATCGCTGTGACGTCGACCTGGATGGCACGAAGGCTGATCCGCGAAACCGGGACTGTTCTGAACCTGCCAGTGCGTGACCTGGCAATCGCGCTGTTTGTTTTGCTGTTGTTTATCCCGTCCCTTTGGTTGCTGGCCGTGGTTCTGTTTTCCATTGGGGGCCACTCCGCACCCGGCATCCCGCGGGTTATTGGGTATAGCGCCTTGTTTACCGCTGGCCTGGTTCTGACCAGTCGGGCGGAACCCAAAAGCGCTCCACCATCATCCCCGGCACCGCGGCTTGCGCGACGGTTGCCTGCGTCTTTTCAGGGACAGATTTATCGCCTGAGCTCGCGCAATCACTATGTGGATGTGGTCACATCATTGGGCACCTTTGCGATCCGGTTACGGCTCTCTGATGCGGTTGGGGAAATGGAGCCCTTGCGCGGGCATTGTGCGCACCGGTCCCATTGGATCGTGGATGACGCAGTCATAGGCACTGAGAAGGTGGCCGACAGAATCTATTTGAAGCTGGTGAACGGTGACTTGATACCTGTTAGCCGTAAGTATAAGCCGATGCTTGAGGACGACGGGTTGATATGATCTCAGCGTGGCATTGGGATGATTTGTGGATGAGGGCCGGTCAGGATGGCCATTGCCCGGTCGCTCATCAAGTCACTTAGAACTTTCTCGGAACTTCGCAGCCCGCCTGTATAGGTGCCATAGGCCGGTAGGATAAGCCTTGAATTATCCAGCAAAAAAACCGGGCGTGTGATCGTCCGACCGCGTGCCCTGATGCGGGTCTTGGGATGGTAGTGACCCGAGACTTCACCTTGCGCACCATGTTGGGCGATATGTCGGAAAACCAGCGGACCTACAGCGTATTCCACCAGATGTATTCCGCCCAGATCTAATGGACCTGGGTCGTGGTTTCCTTCGATCCAAATCCATTGCCGGCCTGCTTGCAGGGCCGTCAACGAAAGCTTCTCGGCGGTGCCCAACGCCGCCAAAGCATCCAAATCGTCAAAGCTGTCGCCCAGGCAAATGACAATTTGCGCGCCGGTTCTGTCGATGTCGGCTGCCAGCCGGGTCAGAGTGTCCTGACTGTCATAGGGCGGCAAAGAGGGACCACCGCGCCGCGCCATACGTTCGGATTTGCCAAGATGCAGATCGCTGACGCATAACAGTTTCCGGTTTGGCCACCACAACGCACCAGATCCCAATGCGCGCAGGTCTTGTTCAGCAAAGGAAAACGCCAGCTCGTTCATGGTACGTTCTTCACCTGTTTTGATCCTTGGCGCAAGCTGAATTACTTCGCGTCTAGTCCCGCAGCCTGTAGCAACCGGGCGCTTTCCTCGGCCAACAGGCGTTCTTCGGCGGCACCTTTGACCGGTACTTTACCAACCTCCAGAAACAACGGTGCAGCAAGCGGAGAGACCCGGTTCAGTCGAACCAGATCGATACGGTCGCCAATTCGTTCAATCATCGCTTCGATGCGTCCAAAATCCACCAGACCGCGCATCGCTTCCTCGCGGGTGATCTGCATCAGAAGGTGGTTGGGGTCATATTTCAGCAGCGTGTCGTATAGGATGTCCGAGGAAAACGTAGCCTGACGCCCGCTTTTGCGTTGCCCGCCTGTATTGCGCTCGATCAGGCCTGCTATTGTGGCCGAAGCGCGAAAGGTGCGTTTCATGACAGCGTTGCCCGCCAGCCATGTCTCAAGCCCGTCACGCAGTTTGTCCAATTGGAGCAATGGGCTTGGGTCGGTCACAGCATCCAAGCCCCAAATCAGCGTCGCATAGTCGGTGGCAACAAAACCAAGCGGCGCCAGCCCGGTTTCCTCCATGCGTTTGGTCAATAAAAGCCCAAGGGTCTGTTGCGCATTGCGCCCGGCAAAGCCGTAAACACATAAATGTTCGCGGCCATCATTGGGAAAGCTCTCGATCAACAATCGGTCGCGTTGCGGCAATCGGGACATATCCCGCTGCAACGCTAACCATTCGGTCGTGTGAGCAGGTAGTTGTGGCCACTCCGGCTGAGCGAACATGCGCAGGATACGGTCGCTGAGTTGGGTCGAGGTCGCGAACTTGGTGCCCGAAAACGTAGCGATCTTGGGCTTCTTGTCCGCCCGGCGGCTGACCTCGACCACCATTTCTCGCAGCCCCTCGTACCGTACGATCTGTCCGCCGATCAGAAACGTGTCTCCGGGCGTCAGAGAGGCTGCAAATGCCTCCTCGACCTCACCCAGCGGTTTGCCCCCGCGATTGCGCTTTAAGCGGACTTTCAGCGTGTCTGTGTCCTGTATCGTGCCCAGGTTCATACGAATACGCTGTGTTGCCCGTGGGTCTCTTAGCTGCCATTTCCCGTCTGGCCGCTGCAACAGCCGCTGCCAGCGATCATAGGCGCGCAGCGCGTAGCCGCCGGTTGCACAGAAATCCAAACAGGCGTCGAACTCAGCGCGGCTGAGATCGGAATATGGCCCTGCTGCCGTCATTTCGGTGAACAGGGCATCTGCATCGAACGGGCCTGCCGCAGCGGCGATGAGCATATGCTGGCACAAGACGTCCCTTGGGCCCGGTCCGCGCGGTTCGCCATCCAGATCATGGGCCTTTGCCGCCTCCAACGCGGCGACGCACTCGACCACTTCAAACCGGTTCGCTGGCACTAATAGGGCTTTGGACGGGGCGTTGTAACGATGGTTGGCACGACCAATGCGCTGAACCAGACGTTTTACGTTCTTGGGCGCGCCAATCTGGATCACCAGATCCACATCGCCCCAGTCGATGCCCAGATCCAGACTGCCGGTGCAAACAATGGCGCGTAGGTCACCGCGGACCATTGCAGCCTCGACCCGTTCGCGCTGTTGCCGATCCAGGCTGCCGTGGTGAATGCCAATGGGCAGCCCGTCATCATTGGCAAGCCAAATGTTGTGAAAGAATATTTCGGCCTGCGCGCGGGTGTTGTGAAAGATAAGCGTGGTTTTGTGTTGTTTGATCTGATCCAGCACCGCAGGGATCGAATAGGCCGCCCCTCCACCGGACCAGGGCGGCATCTCTTGCGTCTCAAGCATTTGGATATTGGGGTCGGGGCCGGGATCAGCCTGAATGATCTTGCAAGGATCGGGGTGGCGGGCCAAAAACTGCGCGATGGCATCGGGGTCTTCGACTGTGGCCGACAGGCCGACGCGTCGCAGGTCAGGGCACAAGCTCTGCAAACGGGCCAGCGCCAACATCAACTGATCGCCTCGTTTGCTTTCGGCCAAGGCGTGGATTTCGTCCACGATCACGCGTTGGACGCCTGCAAACATCCGCGGGGCGTCTTCGTACGACGTCAGTAAGGCCAGGCTTTCAGGCGTGGTCAGCAGGATGTGCGGAGGGTCCACGCGCTGACGTTTCTTTTGCGTGGCCGAGGTATCGCCTGTTCGGTCTTCGATGCGGATGGGCAGGCCAATATCGTCCGCCGGGCCGCGCAGGTTGCGGCGGATATCGGCGGCCAAAGCCTTGAGTGGGGAAACATAGAGCGTGTGCAGGCCGGGGCGATCATTTTCCGCCAGTTCGGCCAGTGTCGGCAGGAAACCGGCCATCGTTTTGCCACCGCCGGTCGGCGCAATGAGCAAAGTTGCCGGGTCCGCAGCCCGGTCAAACATCTCTTGCTGATGTGGATGGATGGACCAGCCTTTGGCGTCAAACCAATCCGTGATCCGGGGGGGAATCTGCGTCATGAACGCAGACTACCCGGCCTGTCCCGGAAATGGCACGGCGTTAATTTACGATTACCTCGTCTTTGACGAACATGTTGGCCCAGGCCCTGTCGATCAGGTCGGGGCTCATCTGATAGGGGATGCCCTCAAATTCGCAGATCGAGATCATCTGGTCGATCAGGAAGATCGGCTGATAGTTGGCATAGACGTTGTTGATGGTCGGGTATTTGACCTTCAGCAAATGCACCAGAGCGGATTCATCCAGCGGCATGCCGCGTTTCCGCGCCACCATTGCAAAGATTTTTAGGAAGTCTTCTTGAACGGGACCACCGATCTTGATCTTGAAGAAGATCCGGCGCAGGGCCGCTTGGTCGAATATCTCATTTGGGTGGAAGTTGGTCGAGAAGATAACCAGTGTGTCAAAAGGCACTTCGAACTTTTCGCCAGACTGCAGACCAAGAATGTCCTTGTTCTCTTCCAAAGGAACAATCCAGCGGTTGATCAACGCCTGTGGCGGTTCCTGCTGACGACCAAGGTCGTCCACGATGAAGATGCCACCGGTTGATTTCAGCTGCAGTGGCGCCTGATAGGTACGTGCAGTCGGGTTGTAGACCAGATCCAGCATTGAAAGCGAAAGTTCACCACCCGTTACCACGGTCGGGCGTTCGCACTGAACATAGCGTGTGTCGAACCGCTTGCGACGGCGCAGGCTGTTGGGGTCATCCGCCTCTTGTTCGATCGCAGTGTGGACGATCGGATCATAGACCGTGATGACCTGACCTGCATACTCGATGGCACGGGGAACATAGACGTTGTCCCCCAGCGCGTCGCGAATACCGTTCGAGATTGAGGATTTACCGTTACCCGGAGGGCCATACATCAGAATTGACCGGCCGGCGCTGACTGCGGGGCCCAGATGGTCCAGTAGGCTGTCGGGCAGAACAAGATGTCCCATCGCACCAGTTAGCTGATCGCGGGTCACCTGAATATTTCGGATTGACTGACGCTTGACCTGTTCCCGGTATACGTCCAGCGGAACCGGCATAGCGCCGAAGTATTCAGATTGGCTCAGCGCGTCCAGTGCACGGGCTTTGCCGGCATCGGTAAGCTGATAGCCCATCTCGTTGCCACTGTTGGCGTTCAGTGTGCCCGTCGCTTCGAGCAGTTTCTGTTCGCGTGCAATGTCTACAAGTTCTTGCGTGACCGCACCTGGCAAACAGATCGCTTCCGCGATTTCCGTGACCGTATCCACGTTCTTTCGGAATATCGTCTTAAGCAGAATGTCCCGCATCATCACGATGGGCAGTTTCATTTCGGCCATACCCTTGGGGGCAGGGGGGGCCATAACCGAGGTCGTCTGCATATTCATGAGCGTTGCCCGTCTATCCACTAATCACGCCAAAAGCCCCATAAGGGCTGCTTGGTTAAAATCTTAACCTGCTTTGTGTCAGCACAAAGGCATTGAAAAGGCGGACTGATGATAGTTTATGAGCCGGAAACAGTTCCGAAAATCAAATAGATCGCCAAACTGGCCCCTAACGGAAAACCCATCGGAAATTTCTTGCCCCGATCCCAGCTCTCCCAGTCCGGGGCGATTGCCCGAAGGCGTGTGTGCTTGGCCAGCCTGTGCGTCACATATGCACCAAGCATGGCGCAAGTGGCGATCAGCGTCATAAGCAGATAGTCACCGGCCCAGACAAAGGCTGAGGCGGCAGCCAGAAACTTGGCATCACCTGCCCCCATGACGCCGGCCGCGTTCAACAGGATGCCAAAAAACAAAACGACAACGATGTGCAGCAATTGCCACAGATAGGGCGGAAGTGTCAGGGCAATCGGACCCACGCTGCCGGTCGTCCACTCGGTTGCCCAGGGTGGCAGTGCAATCAACCCGACAACAGCAAAAATCGCGGCCAAAGCGATCACGGCATGATTTTTGATCAGCATGCTACGCAGATCGGTGAAGGCCACATAAAAACAGATCGGCAACACAAACGGCAAAAACCATGCGGCTGCCGTCGCAGGGATATTCATGAATTAGGCCTCTTCAAGCGCGCGAAGCGATCGAACGGCTTCCTCATAATGCTGGGGGTGGGTTGCGATGGCTTCACGGAACAGGTTTTTGGCCGTCGTGATATCGCCTTGTTTGATCGCAGAAATACCCATTGTATTCAGCAGCATGGCCCGCTCAACTTGTGTCAGAGGAACAACTGGCATGTTATAGTTCCCCTGTGCAGCCCTGGCCAACACGAGGTTGTTCTTGGCGGTGAACAGCGATTTGTCCTGACGGATTGCTTCGGAAAACAATCTCTCAGCATCGGCGTAATCACCGCGCGATAGCTTGGAGTAGCCCCAGTTGTTCATAACGCCACCTGGGCGCGTGGTCAGACCAACGGCTGTTTCGTAAAAGTGATCTGCACGTTTCCAGTCTTTACTGGAGTCTGCAACGACCGCCTCAAGACGGTAACGTTGGAATGTCTCATAGGTTGGAGGAACAGAATCCAGCGTCGACTTGGCTGTTGCCCAGTCACCAGCGCGGACCGATGCGGCGGCGTATTCGACCCGGTCGACGTTGCTCGCGCCTTTCATGGTCGTCACTTTTTTCCACGCCGAAGCGGCCTCGGTCGTGCGTTTAGCGCGCGTAAGAGAAATCGCGAGGCCCCGTTGCAGGTCGATCCGGCCGGGGTTTTTTGCGGCGGCCCCTTTGAAATAAGTTACAGCCTCGTTTGGGTCAGCCGCGGTCAGAAGAACCTCGTTCAGGTTGGTTTCGTCAATGACGTTCACCTCCTGATAGGTGCGTTCTACCTTTTCTTCTTCGGTTTCTTTCTCGCAGGCGGACAGGACCATCCCGCAGACTACCATCGTCGGAATCAAGAATTGTTGGCGCATTTTTTGCGTCCCTTACTGCTCTTGCCTATGTTACGGGAGCTTGCGCAGCTTGAATTGCCCGTTGCCTTGCTGCTCCAGTGTATATTCTTGTTTTTCCGGGGTAGTATTAACAGGATTTTCCATTTTTGCGAGTGCTAAGCGCAGATTGTCCAAAATTGCGTCACTTTCGCCATTGTCCAAAGCAAAGGCGCGCCGGAACATCTGTTCTGCCTCGGGGTATTCGGCCTTTTCCATCAGCACAACACCAAGATTGTTCCACACGATAGGCCAGTCAGGCTCATCCTCAACTGCGCGGCGCAGCAGTTCCTCTGCCTGCCCTAAACGCCTGAGACCCAGGTTCGCAGTTCCCATTGAGGTCAGGAGTTCCGTTGTCATCCCCTGATCCAGCGCGGCACGGGAAAAGGATGTCAGCGCCAGTTCATATTCGCCCGATGCCATCAGCCGGTTTCCGACCGTAATCGGATCAACAGATTCTGCCTTAGGGTCGATACCAGGAGCATCCAGGTCGTTCGAAAGGCCTGTTTCTGTACAAGAGGCCACCATGGCAAGAACCAAGGTGGCCTGAAACGTGCGGCGTAGCCTTAACCGGATACACCTGAAATTTGAATTCATCGGGACGTTATCCACCGGATCCACTGTTTGCAAAGTCCGCGATGCCTTTTGCCGAAGGGCCGACCAGAATGACCAGCAACGGCGGCACCGTCAGCATCATTGTGGCAAGTGTCATTTTGGTTGGCAACTTGTTCGCGGCCTCTTCGGCGCGCATTACCCGCTTGTCACGCATTTCACCGGCATAAACCCGCAGGGCTTCGGCGATTGATGTACCAAATGTGGCCGACTGGATCATAACAGTCACAAACGAGCTGACGTCCTGAACGCCGCAACGAGTGCCAAAGTCTCTAAGAACGCTGTCCCTTTCCTTACCCGCCTTCAATTCGTGCGCGACGACTTCGAATTCCGAGGCAATATCCGGGTAAGAGACTTTCATTTCAGCCGCGACCCGAACAATCGCCTGATCCAGCGACTGACCGGCTTCGACGCAAACCAGCATAAGATCCAGAGTGTCGGGGAAACCTGCAACGATGGCTTCCTGTCGTTCGGCAACGCGCCGTGTGATCCAATAGCGCGGTAGGAAGTAGAACGCACATGCCGGGATCAAGACGCGCATGGCCATCTGGGCTGGTGTGAATTCCTGATCACCGGCAAAAACCGTGACCAACAGCACACCAATCGAAATGCCGACCAAACCAAGTGCAAATTGAGCAAAATGGAAAAAGCGGACCGAGTCCTTGGACTGATACCCCGCCTGGCGCAACTTGAGCTCCATCGCGGACAGTTCTTCCTTGTTCTGTGGTTCCAGGAAGTTCGCGAATTTCTGAAGCTGCTCGTTGCGGCTGGATTGTCGCAATTTGTCCTTGTTGCCCTTTTTGCTTTCCTTGGAGGGCGCATTAGAGCGCTGAAGTTTCTTGAGAGGGTCCTCAGGCTGGTTCAGCATCAGTGGCAAGGTCACAAGGATCATGAACAAGCCCAAAACCCCAACTACGATAAGTGGCCCGAACGGCCCCAAATTCTCGGTCAGGACTTCATTGATTTGGGTCAGAAATTCCATACTCAAGCCCTCAGACTTTGATATTCGTAAGAATGCGCATGACGATCAGGTTCAGTGTCAGCATGATGCCCACAAAGAAACACATCGGAATGAACCATGGGTGGTCCACAACTTCGTCATAGTAGCCCGGATCTTTTACCAAAATGAACAACAGGCAGAATAGGGGGAAGCCAGACAGGAACTTGCCGGACCATTTGGCCTCTGCCGTAATCGCATTGACACGGCGGAACAAGCGGAATCGCGCTCGGATAACCTGGGCCAGACCCGCCAAAATCTCGGCCAGGTTACCACCCGCCTGTTGCTGAATTCCTACCGCGACGGACAAAAAGCGCAGATCCTGCATCCCCAGCCGTTCGGCCATGTCTTTCAGGGCTTCACCGACGTCACGGCCATAGGCGCATTCATCTGCGATGACGCCAAATTCCGTCCCAAGCGGGTCCTGCACTTCATTGGCAACAATTTGAATCGTCGAAACAAATGGGTTCCCGACGCGAAGAGACCGAACCATCAGTTCAACTGCGTCGGGCAGTTGCTCTTCCATCAATCCCATACGTTTCTTGGCTTTGTTGTTTACCCAAGCATACACACCACCCACGCCGATCGCGATCGACAGCGCAATCCGCAACACGACCTCGGTTCCTGTGCCGATGCTCAAGCCCACATAGGCAAATCCAGAAACCAGCATCATGATCATGATCAATTGGCGAGGTGAAAAGGCGATAGCAGCTTTTTGTGCCTTGTCGGCCAAAAGCGAATAGAGCGGGATGCTCTGGGATTTCATATGCTGCTGCATTTCCTTGCGCAGCTGTTCCAGAACCTGTTCGCGTCCGACGCCTTTTTCAAGCATATCCAGACGCCGGTTCACACGGCTGTTCAGGCTGATGGACTTGCCAAATGCCACAAGATAGATGCCCTCGACCAGGAGAAGAACTCCGACGAAGATCACAACATAGATAAGAGCCTCTACGGGCAGTTGCATTTCCGGATCTCCTTAGACGGTCGTAGGTTCGTAGATGGATGACGGTAGATCAAAGCCCCACAGACGGAAGCGTTCGGAATAGTGGCTGCGCACACCGGTTGCGGTGAAATGGCCAATTATCTTGTTGTCCGGCGTAAGACCAACGCGTTGAAACTTGAAAATTTCCTGCATCGAAATCACGTCGCCTTCCATCCCCGTAATCTCAGTGATCGAGGTCATCCGACGTGAGCCGTCCTGCAGGCGGCTGGCCTGTACAATCAGGTTCACAGCGGATGAGACTTGGCTGCGTACCGCTTTGATAGGCATCTCGATCCCGGCCATCGCAATCATGTTCTCGAGACGCGAAATCCCGTCACGCGCCGAGTTGGCGTGGATCGTGGTCATCGAACCGTCGTGGCCAGTGTTCATGGCTTGCAGCATGTCGATCACCTCGGCGCCACGCGTCTCGCCCACGATGATGCGGTCAGGACGCATACGAAGAGCGTTTTTTAGACAGTCGCGCGGACTGACTTCGCCTTTGCCTTCGACGTTAGGAGGGCGGCTTTCCATCCGTCCCACATGGGTCTGCTGCAGCTGAAGTTCCGCCGTATCCTCAATGGTCAGGATGCGTTCGGCGTCATCAATAAAGCTGGACAAGGCATTCAGCGTCGTCGTTTTACCCGAGCCTGTACCGCCCGAGACGATGATATTCAGACGCGTTGAAACAGCTGCCTGCAAATAGGCGGCCATTTCTTCGGTAAATGCGCCGAAATTGACCAGATCGTCGATGGCCAGCTTGTCTTTTTTGAACTTACGAATGGAAACCAGCGACCCGTCAACGGCGATAGGTGGCACCATTGCGTTGAAACGCGACCCGTCAGCCAGGCGAGCGTCAACATAGGGGTTGGATTCATCGACCCGGCGACCCACGGCGGATACGATCTTGTCGATGATCCGCATCAGGTGCTTTTCGTCCTTGAACGTGACGTCGCTGATTTCAAGCTTGCCGAACCGTTCGACAAAAATCTGCTGAGGACCGTTTACCAGGATATCGTTGACACTGTCGTCTTGAAGCAGCGTCTCAAGGGGGCCCAAACCAGTGACTTCGTCATACAGTTCTTTGTTTAGCTGTGACCGGTCTTCGCGGTTCAGAACAATATCGCGGGATTCGAGGATTTCGCTCGAGATCGCGCTGATTTCCGCTCGAAGTTCAGATTCTCCGGCCTTTTCAAGTGCCGCAAGATTCAGGTTTTCCAGCAGTTCCCGGTGCATCTCGATCTTAATCTCACCCAAGCGCTCTTTGCGCTTGCGATCCCGGTCCGATCCGACCGGTTCAGCAGCCTTCTTTTGAATTGGGCGGCGGGCGACGGCGTTGTCAGTGGATGCTTTTTTCGGAGCAGGCGTTTGCGCCGCAGCCTCAGGCGCTGGAGCAGCCTCGACCGGCTGCGCTGCTGGCTGCTTCTTGTATCTTGAAAACACGGCGACTACCCCTCTGAAATACGGTTACGCGGCCTCGGCGCTGCTGCTGCCCAAGCTGTGAAGCGATTTTGCAAGTTTTGCGATTTCCCGACGCAGCGGGTTTTTGGCGGCGGATTTGGCCAGCGGCAATCCGTGATCACCGCTTTGCATGACGGGTTTGCCACCATCTGGCAATTGCAGGTCAATTGAAATGCCCAGGCTTTCGCCCATTCGCTTGACCCGGCCTTTGCCATTCAAGTCAGTGAATTTCGGGGCTCGGTTCAGAGCGAACCGGAGCTTGTTGAACGGCAGTTCCTCGGCCTGAAGGGCGCGTTTCAACCGCAGCGCGTTCTGAGCGGATCGCATATCCAGCTCGATCATGGCAAAGTACACATGTGCAGCCTGAAGAACCGTTTCCGACCAATGAACAAGGGTTGTCGGCATATCGACAACCACGTAGTCGAATTTCCTGCGGGCTATTTCGATGACGCGCTCGATGTCTTCGGGTGTGATCAGGTCCAACGGAACCATATCGGACGGTGCAGTCAGGACCTCAAGCTTTTCCTCATAGGTTTGTAGGGCCTGCGAGAAGACATCGTCGTCCATCGAGTTTGTGTCCGACAGCATCTCAAATATGGTTTCGCGTCGGGGAAGGTCCAGATAGGTCGACACGCTGCCATATTGCAGATCCAGGTCGATGACGCACACAGAAGGCGCCTCTTTGTCTGACGCAGTTGCCAGCTCCCAGGCGAGATTGACCGCCATAGTCGTTGATCCCACACCGCCTGCCAGCCCATGGACCACAAACAGCGCGCCTTCTTTCGAATCACCCTGAGTGACCTGAGCTGCCACTGCAGTCGTTGCCACCGGTTCAGGTTTGTTCATGCGCTCAATGGCTTCCTGCAACTCTCCTTCGGGAAGAGGGTAGGGGACAAACTCGTCCGCGCCCTTGCGAAGCAGTTGGTGCAGAGACGCAGGTGTTACGTCTTCGGCGATCAGAACGATCTTGATCTTTTTCTCTTTGGCCTGCGAGATGATTTCGCCCATCAGGGAAAGGTTGTCTTCATCTTCTCCGTCAATAGCAAGCGCAACGAATTCAAGGCTTTCCGCCTCTGGTTGGCTGAAAAAAGCCAGGGCTTCGGCAAACCCAAGGTCGCCCCAACGTTCGCCCAAAATGGTTTCCATGTCCTCGATCAGAAGATCAAAATTTTGGACGTCACGGCTGATCGTGCAGGCCAGAATGGCAGTTCCGTCATCATGCGTTTTGGCGCTTGTCATTCACACAATCCTCGTCGTCTGGACCTGCTCACTGCCCGAACATGTTTGGTTCGGTTCAGTTCGCTGTTGCCCGGTCGCGGCCAATTCGGGCCGCACTTCACCTAATTGTTGAAAAGATGGCTTGGAACTTAGGCAAGATTTTGGCGCAAAAGAACCAATTGTAGGGAAATGGGCGACGATGCCGCCCATTTCTTATGGATTATTCATCGTCGCTGCCGCCAGCGTCTTCACGCTGGATGTAACTTTCTCTTGTCGCGCTGTCGACGTATTCGCGGTACACGATCTCGGCGTATTTGCCATCCAGCACCAGCGGGTTGCGATCCAAGAAGCCGGACACTTCGGTCACAGTACGCCGATTTCGGCGATCTCGGTTCGGAGTGTCGATCAGAGGTCGTGTTTTCCCAAAGGAAACAACGGCTTCCAAGCGTGATCGCGAGATTCCCTGCTGCGTCAGGAACGCGACGGCGGCGTTTGCACGACGTTGCCCAAGCGACTGGTTATAGGCGGTAGAGCCGACGGCATCGGTATGGCCGTAAACGCGGAACCGCGCTTCGGGGAACTGCTTGATCCATGCCGCTTGCCGCAACAAGACCCGTTGCGCCTGAGCGTCCAGCTGAGAACTGTTAAACGCAAAATTGATCTGCGTCGGAACTTCTGCAGCAAACCGCTGACCCAGGATTTGGGCGTATGTCAATTCACCGTTCATGACCTGAACGTTGTTTAGCGTTGCGTTGCCAAAGGCGCCTTGGTCGATTTCGTATCCGGCCTCGCGTGTACACGCGGCAACGGTGACCGACAGACCCAGTGTTATGATCCACTTCTGCATTGGTCCTATCCTCTCAATCATTCCAGGATGTAGCCGTATGAGCTGCCAAAGTCCTGTTTGGCGACTTCAGACGCAGCACCCGAACCAACGCGCGTCGTTCGCGCCGTTTTTCCGTTCAAGAACAGGTCAAACTCGCTAGGCGGTTTGACGCGGTCTGTCGGCAGGGCCAGGGCTTCACCACGGGTGGGTGATACCAGATGGGCTGTGACGATGATAACCAGTTCAGATTGCTGACGCTGGTATTCCGCGCTGCGGAACAAAGCACCCAGCACAGGAATGTCGCCGACCCATGGAATTTGGCTATTCAGGTCCGCGAAGTTGTCCTGAACCAACCCTGCAATTGCAAAGCTCTCGCCGTCTCGCAATTCAACTGTCGTCTTCGTCTGACGCGCAATGAATGTTGGCACGTTGTTGCCTGCAATTGAAAAGTTGGAGTTAGGGTCAATAGTTGACACCGATGTTCCCAGCTCGAGGTTTATCAGATCACCGTCCACCACGCGGGGCGTAAAGAGGACCTGCACACCAAAATTCCGGTATTCAATTGCGATTTGGCCGTCATCGGCTGGAACCGGAATCGGGACTTGGCCGCCAGCCAGGAATTCAGCTTCCTGACCAGACAGAGCTGACAGGTTGGGCTCTGCAAGAGTACGGGCAAGCCCTTTGGATTCGAGCGCCTCTAACAGCAAGCGTACCTGTGTCGAACCGGCACCAAAGCCAAACAAGATGGCACCTGTATTTGTCTGCTGGAAGGGAATGTTGTTGTTCAACGCGTTGGCCAACGCACCAGCGGTGTTCAACGTGTTGAATCCGCCCGTTGTGTCACCACCGCCAAAACCAAGCGATGCGGTCAAACTTTTGGCAACCGACCGATTCATTTCGGCAAAGCGAACTTTCAGCATGACCTGTTGAACACCGCCAACAGACATTAGGTTCGAAACCCGCTCGGGCGCGTAACGTTCTGCAAGTTCCAGGGCACGGGCCAATTTAGCCGAGCTGGAGATCGTGCCAGAAAGAACGATGCCGTCGTTGGCAGTACGCACTTCGATTGGCTCGTTCGGCAGAATCTGTCTCAATCTCTCTTTGAATTCAGACACATCCGGCGAAACACGGACCCGAACGTTGGCCAGCAGGTTGCCAGCCCCATCGAACAAAGTCAGCGTGGTCAGGCCAGGTGCCTTACCCAAAACATAGATAGTACGATCAGAAAGCGACGAAATGTCAGCGATGCCTGCGTTGGCGATGCTGAGTTCCGCAAATGGTGTTTCGCTTTCAACGACAATTGCGCGGTTCATCGGAACGTCCAGCGTTTCCGCCGTACCGTTCTTAACCACGCGAAGTGTTTCAGCTTGGACAGCAGTGCTGGCCGAACTGATAACTAACGCCAACCCCAGAAGGGTTGCGTTGAACCAAGATATTATTTTCATGTGACCTGCCTCTCCGATCACGCCTCGTTTTAGGTCTAATGCCTTATGTGCGATAACACTGCGCGAATTACGATTTTATTGCAATAATCAATGGTTTCTGGAATTTTCCTTATGTGGGTAATGCGCAACATTCGAAACGAAACAAGCCGCGCTGATGGCGCGGCTTGTGGCTTTAACGTTTTGATTTCGCGCTAGTTTGTGCAGGGAATGGGTGTTTGGACGATTTCCGCGCCACGACGAATGTTGGTGAAGCACTTTCGTTCCTCAACCTGAACAGGCGCTGGTGCGGCCGCTTCGATTCCCAACAGTTTTCTTTGGTCCACTTCAATCGCAGTCGCAATGGTCTCATCCTGGGTGCCGACCAATGCCAGTGACAAGCGTCCGGTGTTCTGAGCTTGGGCGAGTGCGGCGACCTGTTCTGGGGTTATTGCAACAGTGACCGTCCTGGCGATTGTTGTGCCGGTCACGTCCGATCCCGCGGATTGATCAATTGCAATCAATTCAATGTTGGTCTGGATAAGACGTGTGATCTCTCCCTCGCCGCCAGTACCTCTTAGGGATCCGGTCCAGTAAACGTCGACGTTATCGCCCGGGCGCAAAAAGCCAGACACACCAGATGCTACATCTACGCTGATGGCAAAAGCTCGCATGCCTTTCTCAAGGCGTGAGGTAAGGCCAGCCGATTCGCCGGGCTGGGTTACTTTGACTTCTAAAAGTGCCTCGTCTTTTTCTATCGTGCGAAGGATAAAGCGATCGCCCTTACCATCTTGCGGAAACAACGCGGTCATGTCCGAGAAAGTTCCTTCGGGAATCGCGTCCTCTGGCCACTGCACGACGCGCACATCGTCTTCTGCCAGACGCTCACCGTATTTCATCGCCCGATTCAAAACCATGACGTCCACTGTAGGAATTGTCTTAACGTTCGCCAGAGCGTTTTGTGTAGCCAATCTCTCGCGCTCTAGTTCCGCCTGGGTTTGACTGATGTAATCCTTTGCCAGGTACACAGCACCACCGGCCAGAGCGACCCCAATAATCAGAACAAGTCCAAATACCGCACGCATTCGCGTCCCCTCACACTTCTTTTTTGGTTTGGTGTCGATCAGAATACGACATCATTTGCCCCCTGTGTAAACGTGAATTGTGTCGAAAAGGGGGACAATGTTGGGTAAATTGGCAAACCTTGTTCTAGGAAACTAGGAAATAGTGCCGTTAAGAGCCGGAGCCGGAAAATTCCACTGAGATTTCCAATGAATCAACTTGGGTTGCCACTCCGTTCATTGATCTGCCGTTGGCTTCATCAATTGCCTTCAGAGGGGTGAAAAAGTAAATGCCCACGAAAGCAGCTAGCCCAACCACTGCTGCGGTTAGAACGACCCAATCAACTGTGACCGCCCCATCTTCGTTTTTCAGGAATTTTTCGAGTCTGTTCAACATCAGAGCACCAGAGACGGAAGTTTAGAAAAAAATAGGGGCCAAGCTAGTTCAAGCATGGCCCCACCCCAGATAGTCTGTACCTGGATTAGTTGTCGGTTGGGTTGACGTCAGGCGTCTGAACTGCAGTCGAAACGCTTGTCAACGATGTGCCAACGCTGTCCGACACGGCTTTGGTGCCGTTACCGATCTGAGTGTATGCAACTGCGGCCAGGCCAACAACGGCTGCGGTCAGAACGACCCAGTCTACTGTTACGGCGCCGTCTTCGTCTTTGCGGAAGTTCTTGATGAACTTGATCATGTTACGTCCCTCCTAAAGGATCTAAAAAAGTCAATTAAACCTAGGCGTCTATCAGAGCTTCCTCTCTCAGTCCGCTCCCGATCGTCTCGGTATGGCACTATGATTGACCGCTGTGCATGGCAGGAATTGGGCCAAACCCTATTTTTTTTTGGTGAAGTTTAACTTTTTGGTAGTTTTTTTGGTAACTACTTAAAAATAAACAATAAAAAAACAAACCTAACAGAGGTTGTCTGGTCGCCCCGATGCAAATTTGCGGCAAATGAGGCGAAATTGCCCCATTTCGCATTGTTTTTCTGGCCTTGCGGGCAGATTCGAGGTTCAACTCAACCAAAAGAAAAACATGAGGCAGGCAAATGAATCTCCGGCTCGCAATGACTTGCGCCGGTTTGGCGGCGTTGATGCTGTCTGGCCCAGTGCCAGTCGTGGCGAACGAGGTTGAGCCAAGAGGCGTTTACAAACGGGTCAAGGCCCCAAAGCCTGGCACGCGGCCACGCGTCACGGTCCAGATTACGCCCGATGAGCATGCGAAGACCCCGTCTGCCCCTAGTACAGGCGTAGAATTAGTCGAACCTGAAATCATCGCGCGCACGCGTGTCGTACCGCCAACTCTTCCCGGTGCGGGCAAAAAACCGGTTGGTTCGTACAAGGCTTTCTGGGAAAGGGTGTCGCCATCATTGACCGAGGCCGGGTCCGGACGGCTGCACGATGCCATGAATGCACTGGCTGCCATCAACGTCGCGGCACCGCGTTTACAGACCCTGCAAAATATCGCCCAACAGCGCCGCGTGGATATTCTGCGCTCGACCGTAGGAACAAATGTCTCACCGGCATTGGTTCTGGCGGTCATTTCCGTGGAATCCGCCGGGCGCACCGACGCTGTAAGCTCGGCAGGGGCACAAGGATTGATGCAGCTGATGCCTGCAACCGCCAAACGTTTTGGGGTTCAGGACAGTACGCAGCCGTCGCAAAACATCGCGGGAGGTGTGAAGTACCTGAACTGGCTGATGGAAGAATTCGGTAACGACCCGATCCTCGTCCTTGCAGGGTATAACGCTGGGGAAGGGGCCGTACGTAAGCACGAGGGCGTCCCACCTTACGCAGAGACCCGTGATTACGTACCCAAGGTTCTTGCAGCGTTTCAGGTGGCGCGGGCGTTGTGTTCGACACCGCCTCAGCTGATTACGGATGGGTGTGTATTCCAATCGCTGAACTGAAAATGGCCCACCCGAAACGGTGGGCCTTTTCATTGGTGTGAATTAGTTGACGATGTTGGCTTCGGTCGCGGCGCGGATCTCGTCTTCGGTCACGCCTTCGGCAATCTCGATGATCTTCAGGCCGCCATCAACCACGTCCAGAACGCCAAGGTTGGTGATAATGCGATTCACCACCTTCTTGCCGGTCAGGGGCAGGGTGCACTTCTTCAGCAGCTTGGACTTGCCGTGCTTGTTGGTGTGATCCATCACGACGATCACGCGACGAACACCTGCAACCAGGTCCATCGCGCCGCCCATGCCTTTAACCAGCACGCCCGGAATCATCCAGTTGGCCAGATCGCCTTCTTCATCGACCTCCATCGCGCCCAGAACGGCGGCCGCAATCTTACCGCCGCGGATCATAGCAAACGATGTGGCACTGTCGAAATAGGCGGTGCGGGACAGTTCCGTGATCGTCTGCTTGCCAGCGTTGATCAGATCCGGGTCTTCTTCGCCTTCAAAGGGGAAGGGGCCCATACCCAGCATTCCGTTCTCGGATTGGAGGGTGATGTCCTTGTCACCAACATAGTTTGCCACCAGCGTCGGAATACCGATGCCAAGGTTTACATACATGCCGTCTTCCAGCTCTTGCGCCGCACGTGCGGCCATCTGATTGCGATCCCAGGGCATTATGCTTCCTCCTTCTTACGGGTGGTGCGTTGTTCGATGCGCTTTTCGTGCTGACCCTGAATGATGCGATGCACGTAGATGCCGGGCAGGTGGATCATATCGGGGTCCAGCGAACCACGCGGCACGATTTCCTCGACCTCGGCAATGCAGATTTTGCCACAGGTCGCAGCAGGTACGTTAAAGTTGCGCGCGGTCTTGCGGAAGATCAGGTTGCCGGTGTCATCGGCCTTCCAGGCTTTGACAATGGCCAGATCGGCAAAGATGCCTTTTTCCAAGATGTAAGTCTCGCCATTGAAGTCTTTGTGCTCTTTACCATCGGCGATCACTGTGCCCACACCGGTCTTGGTATAGAACCCGGGGATGCCTGCGCCACCGGCGCGCATGCGCTCGGCCAGGGTTCCTTGCGGGTTGAATTCCAGCTCCAGCTCTCCGGCCAGATATTGGCGCATGAACTCGGCGTTTTCACCGACGTAAGAGCTGATCATCTTTTTGACCTGCTTGGTCTGCAACAGGATGCCGATGCCGAAATCGTCAACGCCGGCGTTGTTCGAGGCAAACGTCAGATCTTGAGCGCCCGAGTTCTTGATGGCCTCAAGCAGCAATTCGGGAATACCGCACAGGCCGAAACCGCCCGCCGCGATCATCATGCCGTCCGAAATCACTCCATCGAGCGCTTCGGTGGCATTGGCATAGACTTTCTTCATGGAAAACTCCCCCAATGACATGGTGATGGCGCAGGTTGTGCCGCCACGTCACGGGGAAGTCAATGAAACCAAGGGGTAGGTGGTATTTCTACCTAGCCAGTCGTCAGGTGGCCGCCTTTTTGGTCGTCTTCTTGGCAGCAGCTTTCTTTTTCGGAGCCGCTTTTTTCTTGGTGCCCTTTTTAGCTGCGCGTTCGTTGACCAGTTCGATGGCCATTTCCTGTGTCACATCTTCGGGCTTAATATCTTTTGGAATGGTCGCGTTGACCTTTTCCCATTTCACGTATGGCCCATAGCGCCCATCCAGAACCTGCATCGCGCCGCCATCTGGGTGCTCGCCTAATTCCTTCAACGCTTTTGCCGCTGCGCGACGGCCCCGCCCGGGGTTGGCGCGCTTTTCAGCCAGCAACTCGACAGCGCGGTTCATGCCGATTTCAAACACGTCGTTGGGGTCTTTGAGGTTTGCGTAGACCGGCTTGGCCTCATCCGCCAACTGATGCATCAGATAGGGACCAAACCGCCCAAAGTTCGAGCTGATCATGCCACCCTCTGGGTGTTCGCCAATCTGGCGGGGCAGGGACAACAGCGTCAGCGCCTTGTCCAGATCCATGTCATCCTTGCTCCAGCCACGCGGTAGTGAGGCGCGCGGTGGTTTTTTGTTCTCGGGCGTCGGTTCGCCGCGCTGAACATAGGGGCCAAAGCGGCCGGATTTCAGCCAGATATCATCCCCTGCATCTTCGCCCAGAAGACGTTCCTCGCCTTCAGCGCCTTCGCCGGCGATGGGGCGGGTATAGGTGCATTCAGGATAGTTTCCACACCCAACGAACCCGCCAGTGCGCGACGTCTTCAGGTGCAACTGACCCATTCCGCATTTCGGACAGACACGCGGGTCCGAGCCGTCTTCACGCGGCGGATAAAGCTGCGGCGCCAGGGCTTCGTCGAGTTTGTCCAGAACCTCGGAGATCCGCAATTCGGACGTCTCGCCGATAGCAGCCGAGAAATCGCGCCAGAACTTGCTCAGCAACTCCTTGTAGTCACGCCCACCGGCGCTGACGTCGTCCAATTGTTCTTCCAGATTGGCGGTGAACTCATACCCCACGTACTGCCGGAAGAAGTTCAGCAGGAAGATCGTAACGATCCGGCCTTTTTCTTCAGGGATCAGGCGGTTCTTGTCCTTGCGCACATATTCCCGGTCCTGAATCGTTGTGACGATCGAGGCATAGGTCGAAGGCCGTCCGATCCCCAGCTCTTCCATCCGCTTGACCAACGTAGCCTCGGTGTAGCGCGGCGGCGGTTGCGTGTGGTGCTGCAGGGCCAGAACAGATTCGTTCTCGGACAGAATGGCCTCTTTCGCGGCCTTCTCAGTGCCCTCGCTGGTCGCTTTGGTGAACTGATCGCGCAGGGATGTTTTGGCAAACCGAGCCGGATCGCCCTGCATTATTTGCGGCAGGCGCTTTTCATCATCATCGGCCACGTCGTCGCGGCCTTCTTCATAAACGCGCATGAACCCGTCGAACAGAACAACCTGACCGGTGGCGCGCAGGCCGACCTGGCCGTCATCGCTGCCAATCTCGACCGTCGTGCGCTCCAGCCGGGCCGCAGCCATTTGGCAGGCAATGGTACGTTTCCAGATCAGGTCGTACAGCTTGCGTTGATCCTCATCCGTGACCTTCAGAGCCTTGGTGTCGCGGGACATATCCGTCGGGCGAATACATTCGTGCGCTTCCTGGGCGTTCTTGGCCTTGTTTTTATAGATACGAGGGCTGTCCGGAACGTATTCTGCACCGTAACGGTCGGTGATCGTTTCGCGCGTGGCTGTCACGGCTTCGGGCGCCATGTCGATGCCGTCGGTCCGCATATATGTGATGTAGCCGGCCTCGTAGAGGCGTTGAGCAACCTGCATCGCGTGACGCGCGCCCATTCCGAACTTGCGGCTTGCTTCCTGCTGCAAGGTAGAGGTCATGAAGGGCGCACTGGGGTTGCGCGCGGCGGGCTTGGCCTCGACCGAAGTAACGCTCAGCGCGCGGCTGGTGATGGCCTGCACCGCCAGTTCGGCCTGCGTGGCGTTGGCCAGATCATGTTTGTCCAGTTTCTTACCGGCCAGCGTGACCAGACGCGCCTCATAAGTCTGGCCGCGCGGTGTTTCGAACACAGCCTTCACAGACCAATATTCGACTGGCTTGAACGCTTCGATCTCCATCTCGCGTTCGACGATCAGGCGCAGACAGACTGACTGAACGCGACCGGCAGACTTGGCGCCGGGCAGTTTGCGCCACAGAACCGGGGACAAGTTGAAACCCACCAGATAATCCAGCGCGCGGCGGGCCAGATAGGCCTCGACCAACGGCATGTCGACCTGACGCGGGTTCTGCATCGCCTCGGTCACCGCATCCTTGGTGATCGCGTTGAAGGTCACGCGGCTGACAGGCGTGTCTTTCTTGATCGAGCGGCGCTTGGTCAGGGCTTCTTGCAGGTGCCAGCTGATAGCCTCACCTTCACGATCAGGGTCAGTCGCGAGAATCAAAGCGTTGTCTTCTTTCAGCGCATCGGCGATGGCTTTGACATGTTTGCGGCTGTCGTTGCCGACCTCCCACTTCATCTCAAATTCATGCTCGGTATCGACGGATCCGTCCTTGGGCGGCAAGTCCCGGACATGGCCATATGAGGCCAGCACCGTGTAGTCAGGGCCAAGATATTTGTTGATTGTTTTGGCCTTGGCAGGGGATTCTACAACAACTACAGGCATTTAAGGGAAAACCTCGCTCGACGGAATTGGCGCCTTCTATGATCGTGCAAGATGTGGAGGGCAAGGGCGAATTGTCAATGCGTTCCTTTGAACACAGGAATTATGTGGTAATTTCAACCACGTAACCTGTGTATAAAAAGGACTTGGGCAGAAACCAGGCCTCAGCGATGAAGGTTATGCTGACAGCGACAGGAGGCCGCCGGGCTGGCGCTGGATCTGTCCCTCGAGTTCCAGATCAATCAATGCGGGTCCGATTTCTCCGGCCGTTGCGGCAATGTCGCGGATCAACTGATCTTCGGCAATCGGGGAGGGGCCCAATCGCGACAGGATTTCACGATGCAGTGCGGTACCTGCGATCACCGGTTTGGCTACAACGTCGGGCACGGCGGGCCCCTCGACCTGACTGGTAGGTGCCCGTTTCGGTAGCGCCTCAATGACGTCTTCGGCGGCTCGCACCAATATCGCGCCGTCCCGGATCAGCATGTTGCACCCGGCAGCGCGTGCATCGAAAGGGTGCCCGGGTACGGCCAGAACCTCGCGCCCCTGATCCAAGGCGTCCCGCGCAGTAATCAGACTGCCGGATTTTGCGGCAGCTTCGACGACAACAACCGCCTGCGCCAGACCTGAGATAATCCTGTTTCTGCGCGGGAAGTGCCGGGCCTGCGGTGTGACGCCCATAGGCTGTTCAGAGACACGCAACCCGGTTTGGCCAATCTTTTCCGCCAAAACAGTGTTTTCGGTGGGATAGACGACATCCACGCCGCCCGCCATCACAGCGACGGTGCCCGTTTCAAGCGCGGCCATATGGGCCGCTGTATCAATGCCGCGTGCCAGGCCGGACACAACGACATAGCCTTGCTTGCCGAGATCTGTGGCAAGCCCCCGCGCCATCCGCGCCCCCAGGGACGAACAATTCCGCGCACCGACCAGTGCAATCGACCGGCGCTGCAGCAGAGAGCTATCTCCAATCGCCCAAAGCATTGGCGGGGCGTCGGATAGATCGTTCAAGGCATCTGGATAATCGGCGGAGCCAAGGCACAAAAGGTGCGCGTTCGCGGCTTTTGCGGCCTTGAGTTCCGCCTCAATCACGCCGGGGGGGCAAACTTCGTACCCATCAATTCCGGCAGCGTGTGCCATCTCCGGCAGCGCGGCCAGCGCGTTCTGCGCCGAGCCATGTTCCCGCAGCAACCGACGAAACGTCGCCGGACCAACCTTGCGAGAGCGCAACAGACGAAGCCAGGAAAACCGATCCTCTTCCGTGGTGGGTGGGAGTGTGGGGTGATAGGAAGAATGCTGCTCTTCGGTCATCCGATGCTCCGCCTGATTGCAGAACTGGTTTACGATTGCTGGGGTTAACAGCTTGTGAATCTCTTCAAATTATCCGGATAATTTTCGGCGTTTATCACTTAGAGTTATTTAGTGCGTTGAAATGTATGAAATAAACACAACGGCCTTCAATGCGGGCGCCTGACAGGATGTTAAGGCGCCGGCGGGCTGAAAGCGCAGCGTTAACCCTGCGCTCTCGATTTCCCGCCAAGCGATTCCCGGCTATGCGGCCGATCCGCCGACTGTCAGGCCATCCATCAGAACGGTAGGCTGGCCAACGCCGACCGGTACCCACTGGCCGTCTTTGCCACAGGTTCCCATGCCCGGATCCAGCGCCATGTCGTTGCCCAACCCCCGAATGCGTTTAAGGGCGGATGGACCGTCGCCGATCAGGGTCGCGCCTTTGACGGGTGCCCCGATCTTACCGTTTTCCACGCGGTACGCCTCGGTGCACGAGAACACGAATTTGCCGTTGGTGATATCCACCTGACCGCCGCCGAAACCAACGGCCCAGATTCCGTCCCGGATGTCCGCAACCAAAGAGGCCGGATCAGCCTCACCACCCAGCATCACAGTGTTCGTCATCCGCGGCATGGGTTTGTGCGCATAGCTTTGCCGCCGCCCGTTTCCGGTGGGGGCCACGCCCATCAGGCGCGCGTTTTGGCGATCCTGCATATAGCCGGTCAGGACGCCATCTTCGATCAAAACTGTCCTTGAACTGGGTGTGCCTTCGTCATCCAAAGAGATCGAGCCGCGACGATCCGGGATTGTGCCGTCATCAACAACGGTCACGCCTTTGGATGCGATCTGCTGTCCCATCAAACCGGCAAAGGCCGAGCTTCCCTTGCGGTTAAAATCCCCCTCCAAACCGTGTCCGATTGCCTCGTGCAAGAGGATGCCTGGCCAACCGGGGCCAAGCGCGACCTCCATCACGCCGGCAGGGGCCGGGATCGCGTCGAGATTGACCAAGGCGATCCGCAACGCCTCGCGCGCTTTGTCCTGCCAATCCGACGGATCGATCAGGCCGTCTAGCCCGACGCGCCCGCCACCCCCGGCCGAGCCACTTTCGCGGCGACCGTTCTGTTCGACGATGACCGAGATATTGAGGCGGGTCATTGGCCGCACGTCTCGCATCAGTACGCCGTCCGGGCGCAAAATCTCGACTTCTTGCACGGCTGCGGCGATTGTCGCGCTAACCTGCACGACGCGGGGATCCATGTCGCGGGCATAGGCGTCGATCTCGCGCAGTGTTTCGATCTTGACCGGGAAATCAGCGGATTCAATCGGGTCTTCGTCCGTATAAAGGCGGGTATTGGTAGCGCGCGGACCATCGGCCAGCGTGCCGCCGCCGTCGCCAACAGCCAGGCGCGCGGTCTCGGCTGCCCGCTTCAGTGCCGGAATTGAGACATCGGTGGAATGCGCATACCCGGCAACTTCGCCCTGCACCGCCCGCAGGCCAAACCCTTCGGATGCGTCATAAGATGCCGTCTTCAAGCGCCCGTCGTCAAAGACCAAAGCCTCGGATTTTCGCCGCTCGACAAACAGCTCACCGTCTTCTGCCCCGGAAGTGGCGGATTGCAAAACCGCAAGCGCCTCGTCCTGCGGAATAGCGCTATCAAATGGGCGAAACGGGTCATTGGACATCTGTTGGGACCTTCCGAGTTTGATCCAGATCAAAAATAGCGTCTGTTTGACGCAAGCATTTTGCTTTATCTACCCGACGGAATATGGTTTTTAACGCGGCCAAAGACAACGGGAGAGGTGCGACTGATTCACACCTTTTCGCCAGAGAAGCAAAGATCAGACGATCAGGACAGAAAATGAAGAATGCTTTGATGCTTTCGGGGTTGATGACAGCCCTCTCCAGCCTTCCCGCAATGGCTCAGGAGCTTGAGATTATTGGTAAGCCGGTTGATGGCGGCCTTGGGTTCCAGCCTGCTGCTACCAGTCTGGCCTCGGGGATTCAGCGGCTGGATGATATGATTCTGGTGATCATCACCGCGATCTGCCTGTTTGTTGCGGGTCTGCTGATTTACTGCATCATTCGCTACAATTCGCGTAACAACCCTGAACCGGCGCGATTCTCGCACTACACCCCGGTTGAGATTGCCTGGACCCTTGGCCCGATCCTGATTCTGGTCTTCATCGGTGCCTTCTCGCTGCCAGTTCTGTTCAATCAGCAGGAAATTCCCGAAGGTGACATCACCATCAAAGTCGTTGGGAACCAGTGGTACTGGACCTACGAATACGTTGATCACGATTTCGCCTTTGACAGCTATCTGCTGGGCCATCCGGCCACATTGGATGAAGGCGCACGCCCGGCCGATGCGGACGTGACCCCATTTGTTCTGAACGATGCGATGCGTGCCAAACTGGCGGATGCGGGCTACAGCGATGACGAATGGCTGCTGGCCACCGATACCGCCGTTGTCGTTCCGGTTGGCAAGGTCATCGTCATGCAGGTTACCGCATCAGACGTGATCCACTCGTGGACCATCCCGTCCTTCGGCGTGAAGCAGGACGGTGTTCCGGGTCGACTGGCCGAACTGTGGTTCGAGGCCGAAAAGGAAGGCATCTATTTCGGTCAATGTTCCGAACTGTGCGGCAAGGATCACGCTTATATGCCGATCACCGTCAAAGTGGTAAGCGAAGAGGCGTATGAGCAGTGGCTGCAAGGCGCACTGGAAGAGTATGCAGGTCAGCCCGCAGCCTATCAGGTTGCATCCAAGTAATGACCCGCGCGGGCTGAAAAGCTCGCGCCAAAGGTAATGCAGGCTGCGCGGTACCCGCGCAGCTTTCGCCCCAGAAGGACCGGAAATGAGCGACGCAAGCATCAATGCCAGCACAGTAGGCGCCCAATCCCACGCGGATGAGGCCAGCTTTGGCGATTTCTTTGCCTTGCTGAAGCCGCGTGTGATGTCGCTGGTCGTGTTCACCGCTTTGGTCGGCCTTCTTGCGGCACCGGTCCCTGTTCATCCATTCGTCGGCTTTTGCGCCATCCTGTTCATCGCCATCGGCGGTGGCGCATCCGGCGCTTTGAACATGTGGTGGGACGCCGATATCGACCGCGTGATGAAGCGTACCAAAGGCCGCCCGATCCCCTCTGGCAAGGTCCAGGAGGGTGAGGCGATGGCAATCGGGCTGGCCCTGTCGGGGCTGTCCGTTATTATGCTGGGTCTGGCAACCAACTGGTTTGCTGGCGCTTTCCTGGCCTTCACGATCTTTTTCTACGTTGTCGTCTATACGATGTGGCTGAAACGCTCGACGCCGCAAAACATCGTGATCGGCGGCGCGGCAGGGGCATTCCCGCCGGTTATCGGCTGGGTTGCCGCAACAGGGTCTATGTCGATCGAGCCGTGGTTGATGTTTGCCCTGACCTTCATGTGGACCCCGCCGCATTTCTGGGCTCTGGCGCTATTCATGCGCTCGGATTACGACGATGCGGGTGTTCCGATGCTGACCGTTACACATGGTCGTCGCGCCACGCGCTGGCACATTCTGGTCTATACCGGGCTGCTGGCCATGCTGGCTGTTGGAACCGCGTTCTCGGGTATTGGCGGTCCGATCTACCTGACCGTGGCTGTGGTGTTGAACGCGCTGTTCCTGCGCGGAGCGTGGCAGATTTCGCGCCGGAACGAGGATGACTCCGAGGCCGACAATTTCAAGGTCGAACGCGCGTTCTTCAAGCTGTCGTTGCTGTATCTGTTCCTGCATTTCGGTGCTATCTTGGTCGAAGCACTGCTGAAACCCTATGGGTTAGGAGGTTGGTCATGAGCCTGCGCAAGAGCCACGAACTTCACCAACGCCGGTTCAGCCGTAACCTTGGGGTCGGCCTGACGCTGGCTGCCTTTATCGTGATCATATTTGGTCTGACGGTCGTAAAGGTTTCAGGAACAGATTTCAGCTTGGCGACGCAAGAGGTACAGAATTGATGGCTCTGTCAGGTCCGCAGAAAACTGTTGCACAGACAGTTGGCGTAGTTGTCCTTATGGGCAGCCTGGCGTGGGTATCCGTTCCGTTTTACGATTGGTTCTGCCGCGTCACCGGTTTTGGTGGCACCACCGGTGTTGCTGCGACTGCGCCCGAGGATATTCTGGATCGCAAGGTTACCGTCCGCTTTGACGCCTCGAAGGCAAAAGGCATGGCATGGGAATTCAAGCCGGTCGCTCGCGAGATGGAAGTGCGTATCGGCGAAACCGGACTGGCCTTTTATGAAGCCTACAACCCGACCGACCGCCCCATCGCGGGACAGGCGTCCTATAACGTGACTCCGTATTCAGCCGGCGGGTATTTCCAGAAAATTGCCTGTTTCTGCTTTGAAGAGCAGGTGCTGCAACCGGGTGAACGTGTTGAGATGCCGGTCACCTTTTTCGTCGACCCTGAAATGGTCGAGGATCTTGAAGCTAAGTATGTTCATACGATTACACTGTCGTATACATTCTACGAAATTGACCTGCCCGAGGGCGTTGCCGCCCTTGAGACGCAGGCTGATATAACAACGAACTAACGCCTGTAGGTGAGGGACGCTGATGGCACACGCAAAAAACCATGATTATCACATTCTGGCCCCGTCGATCTGGCCTCTGATCGGCGCGATCGGCGGCTTTGTGATGCTGTTCGGAGCCGTCCTGTGGATGCACGGGGTTACCTCGTGGATGTTCTGGGCCGGCTTGGTGGCCGTTCTTTACACCATGTTCGCATGGTGGTCCGAGGTTGTGGTCGAGAGCCGCCAGGGCGATCATACACCAGTTGTCCGCATCGGCCTGCGCTATGGCTTCATCCTGTTCGTTATGTCCGAGGTGATGTTCTTCTTTGCCTGGTTCTGGTCGTTCTTCAAACATCGCATGTACCCGATGTACGACTATGCCGGTACCGAATATATCCAGCCTGACATTCATGCGGTTGACCCGTTCCACCTGCCGCTGATCAACACTCTGGTCCTGCTGCTATCGGGCTGCGCAATCACCTGGGCGCACCACGCGCTGGTGCATGGCAATGACCGCAAGGCGCTGGTGCAGGGGTTGGCCATCGGTATAGTTCTGGGCGTCGCATTCACAGGTCTGCAGGCCTTTGAATACTATGAGCTGCTGGCGCATGAAGGCTGGAAATTCGGCGGTGATCAGTTCTATTCGAACTTCTTCATGGCAACCGGCTTTCATGGTTTCCACGTTCTTATCGGTACCATCTTCCTTTCAGTGTGCTTAATCCGGGCGCTCAAGGGTGACTTCACGCCTGAGAAACACGTCGGGTTTGAGGCGGCTGCCTGGTACTGGCACTTCGTTGACGTTGTCTGGCTGTTCCTGTTCTTCGCAGTATACATCTGGGGCCAGGCGCCGTTGATGTAGCGCCAGACGGGCGAACAAATTGTAAAAGCCGCCCTTTTGGGGCGGCTTTTTCTCTATTCGGGGCGCAAGATTGCGCCCCATACAATTGCAAGGTTGCCTTTCTGCGGCTGCAGCCCTTAACAAGACGCCGGCTCTTGCAGAGCCTTTGAACAACACAACCTGGTCCTGACATGCGCCGCATTCTCTTTCTGATGATCTTTGGCATTGCCGGTCTGGCGATCCTTGTGTCGCTGGGTGTCTGGCAAATGCAGCGGTTGGCGTGGAAACAAGGCGTTTTAGCCGAAATCGAAAATCGGATTTCAACCGATCCGGTTGATTTGCCTGACACTGTGTCGCCTGATGCTGATAAGTATCTGCCGGTCACGATTGCGGGCGAGGTCGAGCCGGGCGAGATCCACGTTCTTGTCTCGGTCAAACAGGTTGGGGCGGGCTATCGCATCATCCAGTCTTTCAGCACAAATGACCGGACAATTCTTGTGGACCGAGGCTTTGTTCCTGTGACCGCGAAGCACGATCAAAGGCTGAATGGACCGATGGAGATTACTGGAAATCTGCACTGGCCGGACGAAATTGACGGTTACACGCCTGAGCCGGACATTGACGACAATATATGGTTTGCCCGCGATGTACCGAACCTGGCCGCCGCACTTGGGGCTGAGCCAGTTCTGCTAATCGCGCGGTCGCAAACCGACCCCGACATCACACCCTTGCCCGTTTCGGCGACGGGTATCCCGAATGATCACTTGCAATATGCAATAACATGGTTTGGCCTGGCTTTGGTCTGGGCCGCGATGACCGGATATTTTCTGTGGCGCAGCCGCGCCCCTTCTGAGAGTGACGCGACATGAAATACATCTCGACCCGCGGGCAGGCGCCCGAACTGACGTTTGAAGAGGCGATGCTGACCGGATTGGCTCGTGACGGTGGTCTGTACCTGTCTGCCGAGATCCCGGTGATGACGCAGGATGAGATCGCGGCACTGGCCGGACTGCCCTTTGAGGAAATCGCGTTCCGGGTGATGTGGCCCTATGTCAGCGGATCTTTCGGTGAGAGTGAGTTCAAAGAGATCATCGGCCGCGCCTACGAAGGCTTCGGCCATGACGCCCGCGCGCCGTTGAAGCAGTTGAACGAAAACCACTTCCTGTTGGAGCTGTTCCACGGGCCGACCTTGGCCTTCAAAGACTTCGCCATGCAGCTGATCGGTCAACTGTTTCAGGTGGCGCTAAAGCGCCGTGGCGACCGTGTGACCATCGTTGGCGCGACCAGCGGTGACACCGGATCGGCTGCGATTGAAGCGTTCCGGGGGCTCGACGCCGTGGACGTGTTCATCCTGTTCCCGCATGGCCGAGTTTCGGAAGTGCAGCGTCGGCAGATGACGACACCTGCGGACAGCAACGTGCATGCGTTGGCCGTGGACGGCGATTTTGACGATTGTCAGGCCGCGCTGAAGGACATGTTCAACGATTTCGACTTCCGCGACGACGTGAAGCTGGCTGGCGTGAATTCGATCAACTTTGCCCGTGTTCTGGCGCAGATCGTCTACTACTTCTCCGCTGCTGTCAGCCTCGGCGCGCCACATCGCAAGGTCAGCTTTACGGTGCCGACCGGCAATTTCGGTGACATCTTCGCGGGCTACCTTGCAAAGCGCATGGGCCTGCCAATTGACCGTCTGGTTGTCGCCACCAACCAAAACGACATTCTGCATCGTTGCCTGTCTGGCGAGGGGTACTTCAAGGGCGACACCATCCCCTCGATCAGCCCGTCGATGGATATTCAGGTCAGTTCGAACTTTGAGCGTGCGCTCTACTATGCGTATGGCGAGGATGGCGGCGCCGTCGCGCAGTTGATGGATGAATTGAAGAACGGCGGCTTCAATGTCAGCCAGGGCGCAATGGAGGCGCTGCGCGAAAGCTTTGACTCGGGCCGTGTATCCGAGGATGAGACGTTGGCGACAATCAAGTCCACTCTGACCCATAGTGCGGAACTGGTTTGCCCGCATACCGCCGTGGGCATCAAGGTTGCAGAAGAACATCGCGCGGCCGACGTTCCGATGATCACACTGGCCACCGCGCACCCTGCAAAATTTCCAGCAGCGGTCGAGAAGGCAAGCGGCGAACATCCGCCTCTTCCATCCCGCATGTCTGATCTATATGAACGTCCGGAACGGGTGACCCGCATCGCCAACGATCTGGGCACTCTCGAGGATCATATCAGAAGGCATATCGCTGAGTGACTGTCAGACAAGACCAACTGAAGAACGGATTTCGTATCGTCAGTGAACATATGCCGGGGCTGCAATCTGCGGCCATCGGCATTTGGGTGACCGCCGGTGGGCGGCACGAGCGGATTGAACAGAACGGTGTCGCGCATTTCTTGGAGCATATGGCTTTTAAGGGAACCAAGCGTCGTTCAGCTTTGCAAATCGCCGAGGCGATTGAGGACGTGGGCGGGTATATCAACGCCTACACGTCGCGCGAGGTGACGGCTTATTACGCGCGTGTTCTCAAAGACGATGTGGCGCTGGCGATGGATGTCATCGGTGACATCGTTCTGAACCCGATCTTCGACCCGCGTGAGATCGAAGTTGAACGCGGTGTGATCCTACAGGAAATCGGTCAGGCCTATGACACACCCGACGATGTGATCTTTGATTGGTTGCAAGAGCAGAGCTATCACGATCAACCGCTGGGTCGAACCATTCTGGGTCCGACCGAACGTGTCAGCGCGTTTTCGCGCGAAGATTTGTCCGGGTTTGTGGCAGAACACTATGGACCCGAACAGATGATCCTGTCTGCTGCTGGTGCCGTTGATCACGATGCGCTGATGAAAACCGCTGAGGCGTTGTTTGGCCATCTTAAACCGTGCAAGGGGCTGATCCCGGAAACCGCCCGTTTCACTGGCGGCGAAGCGCGGCAGGAGAAAGAGCTGGAGCAGGCCCATTTCGCGCTGGCGCTGGAAAGCCCCGGCTATCGCGACGATGCGATCTATACCGCACAGATTTATTCGACGGCGCTTGGCGGAGGCATGTCCTCTCGCCTGTTCCAGGAAGTGCGCGAAACACGCGGGTTGTGCTACACGATCTTTGCGCAGACCGGAGCTTATGCCGATACCGGCACGACGACGATTTACGCCGGAACGTCAGCGGATCAGGTCGCAGAGCTGGCCAGCATAACGATTGATGAGATGAAGCGTGCAGCCGAAGACATGAGCGCCGAAGAGGTTGCCCGCGCCCGCGCGCAGATGAAAGCCGGTATGCTGATGGGGCTGGAAAGCCCGTCGAACCGGGCGGAACGTCTGGCGCGTTTGGTGCAGATCTGGGACCGGGTTCCCTCGCTTGAGGATGCCGTGGCCAAGATCGACGCCGTCGGCACCGAAGATGTGCGTGCCTTCGCCGAGCAGATGGCAGTTCAGGCCCCTGCTGCGCTGGCGCTTTACGGTCCTGTCTCGGGCGCACCCACGCTGGCGCAATTGCAGGAGAGGCGTGCGGCGTGATGCTGTTGGGCAGACGCAAGCTGAAACTTGAAACCGAGCGCCTGAGCTTGCGCCCGCCCGCGCATTCCGACTTTAACGACTGGGCGGCGCTACGGCGCGCGTCACAGGAATACCTAACCCGGTGGGAGCCGGTTTGGGCCAAGGATCACCTAAGCCGCAAGTCCTTTACCAACAGGGTTTATTGGGCGCAGCGCTCCGTGGCCGGTGGGACGGCGATCCCACTGTTTTTGTTCCGTCGCACGGATGATGTGCTTTTGGGGGCCATCACGCTGGACAATATCCGTCGCGGCCCGGCGCAGGCAGGAACCTTGGGATATTGGACGGGCCAGTCTTTTGCCCGTCAGGGTTACATGCGCGAGGCCATCGGTGCGATCGTTCATCACGCCTTTACCCGACTGGACCTCAGCCGGATCGAGGCCGCTTGCTTGCCCGAGAACAAACCGTCACGTGGCTTGCTGGAAAGTTCGGGATTTAAATACGAGGGCGTGGCGCAGTCGTATCTGCAGATCAACGGGCGGTGGCGGACGCATGTGCTGTATGCCAGCCTAAGGTCGGACCGGCGCGGGAAGACGGACGCAGGGTAGGACGATGGTGCGGCTCAAAAAGCCAGTGATCTGGATCAGCGATGCAATGGTGGGCACTGCGGCGTTGAAAGGATTTCATTCTGATCGTTGGGATAATGATCTGAAGTTCACAGCGGACGCAAACACCCGAAATGTCCGAGGAGAGCCGCTTACAGCGGATTTCTTCCCTTCGGAGGTATTTGCCGATTACAAAGACGAAAAAGAGAAGAAACAACCAGACTTCTTTATGGCTGCGGGTGCATGGACCGTGTCCGCCGTGTGTGCGGCTGTCCTTCGCGAATTCGATCTCGGTGATGGCAACCTTTATCCTGTGAAGTTGTTTCAGCATGATCGCACCACGCCGGTGGAAGGCGAGTACTTCTGTCTGAACTTCGGCGCACAAAAGACTGGCGTGCTGACAGAGCAATCTCCGCGCATAACAAAGCCTTACCCAAACTATGCTATCTGGCAGCCGCCTGGGGCTATGCAAGACAAGGATATTGCGGTCAGCGCTTCGGCCCTGGATGGTCCTGACATCTGGATAGACACACAAATGCGCCACGCCTTTTTTGTGAGTGATCCGTTGGCACAAGCGTTGCGTGCGGCGAAAGTCTCGCGCCCGTTCAAGCTGCGGAAGTGCATCGTTCTCTGAATTGCTCCTAGAAAATGCCAAGTCCGTGAATTCACTCACGCGATATCTGCAGGCGTGACTTACCCGTGTTCTGCGCTACACTCCGGACATGCGCTGGATTGTTGCGGTATTGATGGTGATCTCGGGTGAGGCTTCGGCACAGGAACGGCGGCCGAGCCATTGCATTGCCATCGCGGATGCCGCACCGGGGATTGAGTATATTCACAAAGCAGCTTGGCAGGACCCGGTGCCCGAGTTCTCGGTTCGGATCAGCTATATCGCTCACGCGTCGTTTATGATCCAGACGCAGGGCGGGTTGAACGCGGTAACGGACTTCACCGGTTTCATCGGCAGCGCGGATCTGATCCCGGACGTGGTGACGATGAACCATGCCCACGGCACCCATTGGACCGCCCATCCGGATCCTGCCATCCCGAATGTGTTGCCGGGGTGGGGCGAGTTCGGGCAGGGGATCGAACACTATCTTGATCTGGGAGAGATGCTGATACGCAATGTCTCAACCGATATCCGATCCTCTTATGGCGGTGTGGAAGAGCGCGGAAATTCAATCTTTGTGTTTGAGGTTGAAGGGTTGTGCATAGGCCATCTGGGTCACCTGCATCATGTGCCGTCGGATGAACAATTTGCCGCCCTGGGGCGTTTGGATGTTGTGATGGCTGCGGTGGATGGTGGAACGACGATGCCGCTGCCGGAAATGATCACGGTATTGAAGCGGCTGAAAAGCTCTGTCATCATTCCAATGCACTGGTTTTCCAGTTTCTCACTGGACCGTTTTCTGGTCGATATCCGCAACGACTTCCCCGTTGAGCGCAAAGGTGTGTCTGAGATCACCGTGTCTCTGCGTACGTTACCTGATCGCCCGACGGTCGTGGTGCTTGAGCCGCAATACCTCATCGAACTGGAATAAGGCTTGTCGGGGCGTCACGACTTGGGCAAGGAAAGGGTATGAAACTAAACCCTGCCGATGACAATTTTGCCCAATCAATCCGCACTGCGGTGGGCGATGATATTCTGCACCCTGTCGAGGAACGATACCTGGAAGAGCCGCGCCGCAGGTTCGCAGGCCATGTCGGCGTTTTGGCGCTGCCGAAGTCGGTAGAACAGGTTTCGACGCTCGTTCGGCTCGCCTCGGATGCATCGGTTCCCGTCGTGCCTTACGGCGGCGGCACCGGATTGGTCGGCGGGCAGGTGATGACCGACGGCCCGGCCCCGTTGCTTATTTCACTGGAGCGGATGTCAGCCATCCGGGCGGTTTATCCGACCGAGAACATTCTTATCGCCGAGGCCGGTGCCATTCTGGCCGATGTTCAGGCTGCTGCGGAAGAAGCTGATCGATTGTTCCCGTTGGCATTGGCGGCGCAAGGGTCTTGCCGGATAGGTGGAAATCTTGCGACGAATGCGGGTGGCGTCAATGTATTGCGCTACGGCAATGCGCGTGACCTGTGTCTTGGGTTGGAAGCAGTTCTTCCAAATGGTGAAATCTGGCACGGCCTCAGCCGATTGCGCAAGGACAACACTGGGTACGATCTGCGCAACCTTCTGATCGGGGCGGAAGGCACGCTGGGGATCATCACAGCTGCGTCGTTGAAGCTGTACCCGCGTCCGGCCGAGACCGGCACCGCGATGTTCCAGGTGGCCTCTCCGGATGCTGCCATTGAATTGCTGGCACTGGCACGCGATCAGGTGGGCGAGGGGGTCAGCACCTTTGAGCTGATCCACAAGCAGGGCCTGCAATTCTTGTCCGAGGTTTTGCCCGATATCCGCCAGCCCTTTGACGTCCAGCCTGAATGGATGGTGCTTATTGAATTGGGTCTTTCTGGCGGTGCGTCACCGTCAGACGCGCTGATGGCGCTGTTCGAAACAGCGGAGGCGAGCGGGCTTGTAGGTGATGCAGTCATAGCCCAAAGCGAAGCGCAACGAATGGAGCTTTGGGCCGTACGTGAGCATATTCCCGAAGCCAACCGGTTGATCGGTTCGGTCTCGAGCCATGACATCTCGGTCCCGATCTCGCAAATCCCCGAATTCATCCTGCGAGGGTCCGAAATTGTACGCAGGTTGGGGGATTTCCGGATTAACTGTTTTGGGCATTTGGGTGACGGCAACCTTCACTACAACGTGTTCCCGCCGCAGGGGCATAGCCGTTCAGAGTATGACGCACAGCGGCAAACGGTAAAACGCTTGGTGCATGATTTGGTGCATGAGTTCGGTGGTTCGATTAGCGCAGAACACGGCATAGGGCGTTTGAAAACGGATGATCTATGTCGCTATGGCGATCCGGTAAAGCTTTCGGCGATGCGCTCGATCAAGGCCGCGCTTGATCCAAAAGGAATCATGAATCCGGGTGCCGTTCTAAGGGCTTAGGCGCGGCCCATTTAGTACAGGCCGCGCTCTGGATTCACGATGCGGGCAGGATGACTTTGTCAATCACGTGGATGACACCGTTCGATGTCTCGATGTCTGCCTGAACAACGTTCGCGTCGTTGACCATTACGCCGTTATCAAGGTCAATCGTGACTTCACCGCCTTGTACGGTTGCGGCTGTCATGTCATCGGACAGATCGCCTGACATCACTTTGCCGGGCACCACGTGGTAGGTCAGGATGGCAACCAGTTGATCCTTGTTCTCGGGCTTCAGAAGGGTTTCAACTGTGCCTTCGGGCAGAGCGGCAAAGGCGTCATCAGTGGGGGCAAAGACGGTGAAAGGCCCTTCACCTTTCAGCGTATCGACAAGCTCTGCGGCCTGAACGGCTGCCACGAGAGTTTCAAAGCTGCCTGCGCCGACGGCGGTGTCGACAATATCCTTGGAGTGACCATCTGCATAAGCGGCCGTTCCTACGAGAAAGCTTGCGACACCGGCAATTGCGAGTTTGCGAAACATGGTATGATATCCCTTGATGGAATGCCCTTGGTGGCATCGGTTTGAATACGGGGCGGCATCAAAGGGAGATCACTGAATTTGTCGATAAGTTCGGGTTGATCCAAAGAAAAACCGCGCTAAGCCAGCGCGGTTTCAGATTTCCACTCACGATCTTGTGAATGCGCAGCCTGTCAAAGACCTTCGAATTCGCACAGGACGTGGACGTCCATGCCCATATCCTCCAAAGCCTTGCGCCCACCCAATTCGGGCAAGTCGATAATGAACGAGCATGAGACGATCTCGCCGCCCAGTCGTTCGATCAGTTTGATTCCGGCAGCTGCGGTGCCGCCTGTTGCCAGCAGATCATCGACCACGAGGATTTTTTCACCCGGTTGGATGGCGTCGTCGTGGATTTCGACAATCGCCTCGCCGTATTCAAGCTTGTAGTCTTGACTGATCGTGGTTCCCGGCAGCTTGCCCTTTTTGCGGATGGGCACGAATCCGACGCTTAGCTGGTGCGCGATTGCGCCGCCTAGGATAAAGCCACGCGCCTCGAGGCCAACGACCTTGTCGATGCGCTCACCGGCATAGGGGTGCAGCATTTGATCGATCGCCATGCGGAAACCGCGCGGATCCGCGAACAGGGTCGTGACGTCCCGGAACATGATCCCTTCATGTGGGAAATCCACGATTGTCCGAATGTAATCTTTGACCGACTTGTTTCTGGACATGGCCATCCCCTCTGGCGTCAAAACACGCTGGGCTGTTTGGCCCATTGGTGTGAGTCATGCAAGGAAAGATTGCCGCCCCAGGCGTGCGGCGTTTCGACTGACGGTGGTCGCGATACAGTGCATCGACCGGCCGCGTCAGATATGGTTTGTGCCCCTTGCCTTGATCTTTTGAAAAAATCGCCTGAGCGACATGAAGGTTCGTTGCCATAACCTTCTTTTGTTGTTAGGTGCTCGTGAATTACAAACTATATGCGACGTATATACAAAGCCTATCTTGCAGGCCTGGGATATTGATGGGAATGGGACGCGTGGGAACGAAAGACGGCAAGGTTTCAACTAAGAAAAACAGTCAGTTGGTCCTGCGGCTGGACAAGGATGAACGGGACGAGTTTGTTCAGCTATGCAAAGAGTTGGACACGTCGGCCGCGCGAGAAATCCGGCGGTTCATTCGCGGTTTCATGAAGGAACACGCTGAGAGCTGAGCCCTCAGGCCGGGCGGCGCAGAACAGCGGTGGCCACTCCCATCCCGATTAATGCCAGCCCTCCGAACCGGGTCATTGCGGTGACGACGCCCGAACGACCGATCATCTGGCGCAGGTGGTCCGCCAAAAGGGCGTATGCCAGCGAATTCAGCCATGCCAGCCCCACAAAGGTTGCGATCAGGATAGCAAATTGCGGTCCGAGCGGGTCAGCCGGGCGCAGAAACTGAGGAACGAAAGCGATAAAAAACGCGATAGATTTCGGGTTCAACGCGGTGACGGCGGCAGCATGGCCAAAAACGCTGTGTGCGGTGACATTGCGCCCGGTGTCCACAGTCTCAAGCCCGCCTGATGGCGCGCTGCGCAACAGTTTGATCCCCAGCCAGACCAAATAGGCGGCACCGACCCATTTGAGGGCCGTGAATAGGGCAGCCGAGGCCAGGACCAGCGCACCAAGCCCCAAAAGAGAGGCCGTCATAGCCACCAGATCTCCAACAGCTACACCCGTCGCCGAGGCGACAGCCACGCTGCGCCCCTTGGATAGGGCATAGCTAAGCACCAGCAAGACCGTCGGGCCTGGGATCAATAGTAAGGCGGTAGATGCAGCGACAAAGGCGAGCCAAAGGTCAAGGGACATCGGAAATCCTGTGAATACGTTTCCCGCAGCAAGCCCGGACCAGCGCGCAAGGTCAAGCCCTGCGTGGTTGCGTTGTCAGACGCATCAGCGCCTCAAGCGGACCGCGTTTGAATTTGCGGGACCACAATAGGGCAAAGATCGAGGACGCGGCGCAGAACGCAACAGCGTAACCCGCGATCTGCGGGGCGTTCAGTGACCCGTTCAGCAACCCGGCCTCCTCCAGTATGCCCATGCCGATCAGGATGTGCACCACATAGAGCGTCAGGCTCTGCCGACCGGGCGCGGTCAGGGCTGGGCCGATGCGCAACTTTTCGATCTTGGGCCACAGCTTCAACAGCAATCCGATCACCACGCAAGCCGAGCCGGTTCCGGCAATAATGTAGAACGGTCCCGGTGGGATGGACGCGGTTCCCAGATAGATCACCAGATCAGGGTCCGAGGCCAACATTTGCGGAAACAGGGCAAATATGGCAGCTCCGAACCCCCACATAATCAGCCTGTGTTGAATGCAGATCGTGTGCAGTTCGGATCGTCCAATAGCCATTCCGATCAACAGGAACGCCGCCCAGGGAAGGACCGGGTGCCAGCCGTTGAAAAACAGGTTACGCAAAAAACCGGGCAGGGTCCAAAGGTCGGTGTATGTCAGCGTTTCCCAGTCCCAGCCAAGGTCGTAGTTGAAAATCATGACAGCGAGGACAGCCAGCGCCACCACCCCAACTGAACCCAACCACAATGCACGGGTTGGTGCCGTCAGGAAAGCAGCGCCAACAACGAAGTACACGGCGTAGAAATGCAGGATATCGGCGTCAAATACGGTCATGTTGATCAGACCGAGAGCGAACAGAAACACCGCGCGCCGCAGCAGCACCGACGCTGAAACAGAGGATATCCCAATTCCGATGCCGGCCAGGATGACGAACAAAGCGGCCGCGCGGCCTTCAAGCAAATCGATCAGGGTCGAGGCCCAGTCATTGCCGGGGGCGACCTGAGCGGCAATGCGGAAATTCACCAGAACCATTCCGCAAAACGCCAGAAACCGGGCTGCGTCCAATGCCTCAAGTCGCTTCATGCTATCCCTCTGTTTCGCCAGTGTTTTGACGGTGCCGTGCGAACCACAGATCGGTGCAGTACAGGCGATTTTTCAAGATGAAGGGCAAAAAAGAACCGGGGCTGTGCAACGCGGCAACAAGTTTTAAGATTGGATTAAGTGTAACCCGCGCGGCTTGAAACGGTTCCTTGGGCCACCGACCTTGAAGCGGACGCAACACTTCGGAGAGGCCGATGGTTCAAACAGATCAAACACGCGCGAACGCGGCACCTGAAACCAGCCACTCGCGGCTTGCCCACCTAAAGGGCGCGCTGATCCTTTTGGTTCCGGTCCTCGCGGTGATCTATGCGGGCATCGTGGGGTACATGTATGTGAACCAGCAATCGCTGTTGTTCAAACCGGACGGAGAATTACCAGCGCCCAACACGGTAGGGTTGGCTGATGTGGAGTCCGTTTCCTTCACAATGTCCGATGGCGTTACGCTGACCGCGTGGTCCGCCCCGCCCGCGACCGATGATGCGCCGACAGTTTTGTTCTTTCATGGCCAATCGGGCAACCTGGGCGACCGGTCCGATCGGATGAGAGAGATCCTCAACAGTGGCTTCGGCCTGCTGGCCCCCAGCTACCGTGGATATCCGGGCAGCGAGGGCGAACCGTCCGAGATGGCGCTAATTTCCGACGGCATCCAGATGTATGACCAGCTGGATCGCCAAGGTGCGGACGTTGTGTTGCACGGCCAAAGTCTTGGAACAGCCGTTGCGACCGCCGTAGCTGAACAGCGCCCAAATGCACAGCTGCTGGTGCTTGAGGCACCCTTTACAGCCACGGTGGACGTCGCGGCGGAAAGATATCCCTGGCTACCGGTGCATGCCCTGATGCGGGATCAGTTCGCGACCCGTGATTTGATCGGGAACGTCACCGTTCCGACTTTGATATTCCACGGGACCGAGGATGAAACGGTTCCACTGCATCACGGCGAAGCTTTGGCCGCGATGGCCGGGGAGACGGCGCAGATCTATGTCATCCCGGACGGCACACACAACGACCTCTGGTCGCACGGATTGTGGGATCAGGTTCAACAGTCTTTGCCAGCCAACTAAAGTTGCCGGTCAGAGAATCCGACCAGCAACAGCATCCAATTTTGCCAACACGGTGGGATCACGTTTCTCCGGTGCGGTCAGGATGGCATATTCCAGTGCCCGGTCGCAGCCATGAGGGCAGGGCGCGCGGTCAGCGCCCAGCAGATCGGGCAGACCTTTGACAAGCGCACGGCCTTTCTCGGCATTGCCGGTTAGTGTGGCGATGATGGCGGTGACGTCCACCTCGCCGTGATCCGGGTGCCAGCTATCGTAATCGGTGACCATGGCGATCGAGGCATAGCAAAGCTCGGCCTCGCGGGCGAGTTTGGCCTCGGGCATGTTGGTCATGCCGATTACGTCGCAGCCCCAGTGTTCGCGGTACACCTTGGATTCCGCCAATGTCGAGAATTGCGGCCCCTCCATCGCCAGATAGGTGCCGCCGCGATGGATGGTTATCCCTGCCGCTCGACCGGCAGTCTCACACGCGTCCGACAGGCGCGGGCAGGTGGGGTGTGCAACGCTGACGTGGGCCACGCAGCCGGTGCCAAAAAAGCTCTTCTCGCGCGCGAATGTCCGGTCGATGAACTGATCGACGATTACGAAATCGCCCGGTGCCATATGCTCGCGGAACGACCCGCAGGCCGAAACTGAGATCACATCCGTCACACCCAGTCGCTTCAGCGCGTCGATATTGGCGCGGTAAGGCACTTCAGTAGGGGAATGCACGTGGCCGCGCCCGTGACGAGGCAGAAAGGCCATCTCAACGCCATTCAGCGATCCGGTCAGGATCTGATCCGAAGGATCGCCCCATGGCGTTTCGACCGTGACCCATTCCGCATTTTCCAAACCGTCGATCTCGTAAATGCCTGATCCGCCGATGATGGCGATTTTGGTCTGGGTCATGGCTGCACTCCGTGAAAAACTGTTTAAAGAGTTCTGCGTGGCAGCCGTGGGTTTGGCAAGTGGCTTCAAGGGTTTGTGTAACTTGCTTGCTAGCTATGCGATTTACGCATATCAGGGTCCCGCTGGGTGCAGTATCTAATGTCAGGTATGACAGGTAAAAGGCCCCTTTCGCGCGAACAAACAACCCCACAGGACGTCTCATGCCCCGAGCCATGCTGGCAAGCTTTGCCAATCGTATAGCCAAACCTGATCTCCGCTGGATGCCGGACGAGGGGCTAACGGTCTCGCGCTTGCGGATTGAGCTGTTGTCGGGCCTGACCGTTGCGTTGGCTCTTGTGCCTGAAGCGGTAGCATTTGCCTTTGTCGCAGGTGTGCACCCGTTGGTCGGACTGTATGCCGCGTTCATGGTGGGTTTGATCACGGCGCTGATCGGCGGCCGGCCGGGCATGATCTCCGGCGCAACCGGTGCTCTGGCTGTTGTGATGGTGGCGTTGGTGGCTGAACACGGGGTCGAGTACCTGTTCGCTACTGTGGTTTTGATGGGTATTTTGCAGGTCATTGCAGGCGCGATGCATTGGGGCCGGTTTATCCGACTGGTGCCGCATCCGGTGATGCTGGGGTTTGTGAATGGTCTGGCCATCGTGATTTTTCTGGCCCAGATGGGGCAGTTCAAGGTTCCGGGCACCATGGAAAACACCGGCCACGGCCTAAGCGGTGGTGAATGGCTGTCGGGCCTGCAGCTTTACACGATGTTGGGACTGGTTGCCCTGACGATGGCCGTGATCTGGGTTATGCCGCGTATCACGCGTATCGTGCCCGCACCATTGGCCGGGATTGTTGTTGTGGCTGCGCTGGTGATTGGGTTCGGACTTGATGTGCCGCGCGTTGGTGATCTGGCCTCAATTGAGGGCGGCCTGCCGGCGTTTCACATCCCGATGGTGCCGCTGAACTGGGAAACCTTTGAGATCATCTTGCCCTACGCTGTCATTCTGGCCGCCATCGGCTTGATTGAATCCCTGCTGACCCTGAACCTCGTTGGTGAAATCACCGGCAAGCGCGGAGGGGCCTCGCAAGAATGCATTGCGCAGGGTGTGTCCAATGTAGCGACTGGATTCTTCGGTGGCATGGGCGGTTGTGCGATGATCGGTCAGTCGATGATCAACGTAAAATCCGGCGGTCGCACCCGCATCGCCGGGATTGCTGCAGCCCTGTTCCTGCTGGTGTTCATCTTGTTCGCCTCACCGCTGATTGAGCAGATTCCGCTGGCCGCGCTGGTTGGTGTGATGTTCATGGTGGTGATCGGGACCTTTGCGTGGAACTCGTTCAAGATCATGCGCAAGGTGCCCCTGATGGATGCGTTCGTCATTGTTCTGGTGACTGTTGTGACCGTGATGGAAGACCTTGCGGTTGCCGTGGTTGTCGGTGTGATTGTCTCGGCGCTGGCCTATGCCTGGAACAATGCTAAACGCATTCACGCAGTCACGCGGGATTCGGCCACGGAAGAGGGCGCAAAAGTCTATGAGATTCAGGGGCCTTTGTTCTTTGGTTCGTCCGACGGATTCATTGAACTGTTTGATATTCAGAACGACCCTGACACTGTAATCGTGGACTTTGCCGAAAGCCGCGTCGTGGATCAATCCGCGCTGCAAGCCATCGAAAACATCGCTGGAAAATACGAGGCTGCGGGCAAACGCGTCATGCTGCGCCACCTCAGTCGGGATTGCCACAAACTGCTGAACAAGGCCGGCCACCTTATGGTCGATAGCGACGATGACCCGGACTACGAACTGGCCGTCGATTACTCGGTCCGCACGGGTGTGCTGGGCGGGCATTGATTGCAAAAGGTGGCCACTTCGGCCGCCTTTTACTTTGGAGCAATCCGTTCCAATTCTCCAATATTACCAGACAGAAGCGCCTCTTCGGCTTTGGCGATCTTCTCGGCGGGCCAATCCCACCAGCTCAATGCTAAAAGCCGGTCGATGGTGTCCTTTTCGAACCGGAACTGCCGCACTTCGGCAGGGTTTCCGGTGATGATCGCATAGGGCGGTACGTCTCCGCGAACAACAGACCCGGCACCAATAATTGCCCCCGAACCGATCTGCGCACCGGGTAGGATCATTGCGCCATAGCCAATCCAGACATCGTGGCCGATGAGAGTGTCGCGCGTGTCCGGCTGAAACCCGGTCATTCCGTCCGGGTCAAACACTGGAAACGGGAAGCACGTCAATCCATCCATTGAATGATTGGCCGATGATGTGATGAAACGTACGCCATGGGCGATCTGACAGAACTTCCCCAGCACCAGCTTTTCTTGCGAAAACGGAAACAGGTAGGGGGCAAGTCGTTGCGCCCAATCGTCTGACGGCTCAAAATCCGATGCGTAGCTGTATTCTCCGGCCTGAAACCTGGGATGGTCAATCGCTTCAGACAGGAAAACTGTGCCCTTGTGATCAGAGCCATCAGGGAGCGTGATCGGGTATCTGCGTAAGGGGTCAGGAAGCGGCATTAGTCATCCGGTCGTGAAAGGCTGAACAGCTCGGTGACCACTGAATAGTCCCGGTACCCAAGCCTTGCCAGCGGTTGGAATGTTGTGACGTCGAACATGCCGTCTTTCAGGCAATCGTCGCGCAGATGTACGCCGGTTACTTCTCCGAACACCACCCGATTGGCCTCGCCCGGAAGGGACACGATCTGGGTTAGCTTGCATTCCAGCGCTGCCGGAGCCCCATCGATCCGGGCGCATGGGATGGTTTCGCATTCCAAGGGTGTCAGGCCTGCATGGCCAAATTCGTCGACATGTTTCGGCAAGCCTGCTGAGCTGGCATTCATTGCGTCGCGATGTGCGTGCGCCACGACGTTTACACAAAACACCCCCGTTGCCTTGATATTGGCAAGACTGTCTTTCGTGCCGTCTTGATCGTGTTTGGTTCCGGTTGAAGCAAACATCACCTGCGGCGGGGTGTAAGCAACGCCGTTGAAAAACGAATACGGAGCCAGATTGTTGATCCCATCTGTGTCACGCGTGGAAATCCAGCCGATCGGTCGTGGCGTGATAATAGCGTTGAACGGATTGTGTGGCAGGCCGTGGCCGTCTTCGGGGCGATAGAACATAAGATCTCCAAGCGTTTGCCCAAGGCGTACCGAAGTGCTAGGGCGATTGCCAGCTAGGAAAAGAGGGCAGGGTGCAGCAGTTCGTGATCAGGCCGGAGGAGCCGGATGATTGGTGGGAGGTCGAGGCACTTTACGACCTGTGCTTTGCGCCGGGGCGTGAGGCGCTGTCCTCGTATCGTCTGCGCGATGATGTTCCACCCGTGTCGGGCCTTTCGCTTGTTGCGCGCGACAGGCAGGGCATTCTGGCCGGGGCGATCCGTTTCTGGCCCGTGCATGTGGGCGATCACGACGCTTTGTTGCTGGGCCCCGTGGCGGTGCACCCGACCCATCAAGGCGAAGGTCTGGGGGGATTCCTGATCCATCAGGGGCTTGAGGCCGGTCGCGAAATAGGCTGGCAAAGGGCGATGCTGGTGGGCGATGCGCCTTATTATGCGCGTTTCGGGTTCACACGACTTTCCGGTGTGGAAATGCCCCCGCCAACAAACCCAGACCGGGTCTTAGGCGCGGAATTGAGCCCCGGTGAATGGTTGAATGTGCGTGGCGAGGTGACCCGCTGGACGCGCTGAGCTATTGAAACCCTGCCGTTCAGCCCCGATGTTTAACGTCAGGAGGGCTTATATGCAGGACGTGCTTCTAGTCGAAAAGCTGGATACCGATGCCGAATTGGATCGGTTGGCCAAGTATTACAGAACCGCCGGAGGTCCCGGCGTTAAACTGTTGAACAGTTTGGGGGGGTCGGCGGAATCGCTACTGGAACAACTTCCTGTATCTGTGCGGGAGGGGCTGACAGGGGCCACCGAACAGGCGCTTTGGCTAGCGATGCACGCAGCCGAGGGTTCGCGTCGCGCCGTTCCTGATCAAAAGCCGTGGGTCAACACCGCTGTCGCAACGGCGATGGGGGCTGCTGGCGGCATGGGTGGCGTGTCGACTGCCCTGATGGAATTGCCTGCTACGACCGCCATGCTATTGCGTGCCATTCAGGGTGCGGCGTTCCGCGAAGGGTTCGATCCGTCCGAGGAAGGCGTCAAATTTGATTGCGTTCGGGTCCTGTCTGCAGCTGGACCACTGTCTTTTGACGATGGCGCAGATCTGGGCTTCTTTTCGGTCCGCCTGACGTTGACTGGCCCAGCGATGCAGAAGCTAATTTCAGCGGTAGCGCCGAGACTGTCCATTGTACTGGGCCAGAAGCTGGCAGCGCAATCGATACCGGTCCTGGGTGCGATCGCAGGGGGTGGTACGAACTATGTCTACACCCGATATTATCAACAGGTGGCGCGCGTTCACTTCGGGTTGCGGCGACTGGCAATCGATGCCGATATCCCGCATGAAGATCTGGTTCAGAAACTGGCTGCCCGCGTTTGAAATCTGCCTAAAAGCTTGGAAGAAACCGCACCATATGGTATGCTGACCCCATCCGACCGCTAAATGTATAAGAACCTCAAAGGTCGGCGATTGAGGATGAAAGCAGTTTGAAAGGTGGTGCGGCGTGATCGGTGCGAGGCAACCGACGTGTCTGCAGGGAAGCGAACAGCACTTGCGGCTTAAGCATCAATCAGCGGCCCTTTGCTATCGCATCAAACATGGCCGGCTCAGGGTTTTGCTGATCACAACGCGCAAATCCAAGCGTTGGATCATACCGAAGGGCTGGCTGATCGAGGATATGACACCGTCGCAAACCGCCAGACGAGAAGCTTGGGAAGAGGCTGGGGTTAAAGGCGATTGTGCAAACAAGCCCATGGGCCGTTTCACATACCTAAAATCCCGCTCGAGTATGAACCCTATGGTGTGTCTGGTGGATGTCTTTCCCCTCTGTGTTACGTCGATTGCGCCTGAATTTCCTGAACGGGCCCAACGAAAGCGAAAGTGGGTTTCGCCCAAAAAAGCGGCCTCTCTGGTGAAATCGCCGGAACTGTCCCATTTGTTACGCAGTCTTGGCCCGATTCTACACTGACTCGCCTTGCGAAGGGCTTGATCTTGCCATGTCTGTCGGTATCTATTTGCCTACCGGAAAATGGACGGACCATGATTCAATATTCGCTGAAATGCAGCCGCGACCATACATTTGACAGTTGGTTTCAATCGGCCGCCGCTTACGACAAACTCGCCTCCGCAGGTATGGTGACCTGCGTTGTGTGTGGTGACGCGCAAGTAGATAAGGCTATCATGACCCCTCGCGTTCGTCCGGCCCGCAATGCCCAGACAACTGAACCACAAAGCAAACAGGTGGATGTGGCGACCCCGTCGCCAGACATCGAGAAGGTGCTGGCGGATCTGCGTCGCAAGGTCGAGGAAAACTCGGACTATGTCGGTAAGGATTTTGCCAAAGAGGCGCGTAAGATCCATTTGGGCGATGCGCCCGAACGCGCGATCTATGGCGAAGCCAAGCCCGATGAGGCCAAAGCGCTGATCGAAGACGGCGTGCCGGTTTCGCCGTTGCCTTTCCTACCCACCCGTAAAACGAACTGACCCATGCATATCGTTATCACCGGGGCTAATCGCGGAATTGGGCAAGCTCTGGCAGATCGTTATCGCGCGCAGGGGCATGACGTAACCGGAACCGCGCGGGATTCCAGTGCGCAGCTTGTACTGGATGTGACAGACCCGAAGCAGCAGGCTTCTATGACAGAAGGGCTTGCGGGTCGTCCGGTTGATCTGTTGATCTGCAACGCCGGGGTCTATCTGGACAAAGGCCACGGCATAGACGGCTATCCTGCCGACATGTGGGCGCAGAGTTTTGCGACCAATGTGACGGGCGTGTTTCTAACCGTGCAGGCGCTTTTGCCCAATCTTCGGGCAGCGCAAGGCAAAGTTGTGATCCTGTCGTCGCAGATGGCGTCGCACACACGCGCGCCCGGTGGCAGCTATATTTATCGCGCGTCCAAAGCAGCGGCCCTGAATTTGGGGCGGAATCTGGCCACTGATCTGCGTGCAGATGGTATATCGGTGGGCATCTACCATCCGGGGTGGGTGCAGACGGATATGGGCGGCACTCAGGCTGAGATCACTGTGGATCAGGCAACAAATGGGCTGCTTTGCCGCTTTGAGTCACTGTCACTGGCCACGACCGGGTGTTTTGAAACCTGGGACGGTCAGCCGCACGATTATTGACGTTTCAGCGCTGCCGTGGGGATTTCGTAAACTTCATCGGGGTCGATGAAGACCACTGTCAGGTCACCCCGTGTTTCGTGACTGATCCGGGCCGGTGAGCTGCTGGAGGTCGGTACGCCATCCGTGAAATAGATGCTGCGTACTTCGGCGCCGCCCAATCCGACAGCAAGTGTCGTGGTTCCGTCGTCATGGTGGCGCAGCTCGGCGTGGCAGCTGCTCAGCGCTGCTCCGCCTTTGGCACAGGGCACCGTACCCAGTGCATTCTTGCCGTCGGTTGCAGCCAGCGTTGAGACCTGTGCAAAGGCGGATGAGGATAAAAGGACGAGGGCTGCGGCAGCGCGGATCATGGAGAACCTCTGGGAATAAATGCGAGTTGCAGGCTGACAGCCTCTTGGTCGGTTGTAAAGCGATCAGGTGCGGCCATCCGACTGGTTTTGAACTCTTGCCCTTGCGGCCCCCCTCGCATAAGACGCACGGGACCAGAAATCCAAGGCGCGGAGACACTTGCCCCCATGCCCTTACTCGTGATGAAATTTGGCGGCACTTCGGTTGCCAACCTTGACCGTATCCGCCGCGCAGCCAAGCGCATCGGCGTCGAAGTGGCGAAGGGCTATGACGTGATCGTCATCGTCTCGGCCATGTCCGGCAAGACAAACGAGCTTGTGGGCTGGGTCGATGAAACTTCACCGTTGTACGATGCGCGGGAATATGATGCCGTCGTGTCCTCGGGTGAGAATATTACCGCTGGCCTGATGGCGTTGACGTTGCAGGAAATGGATGTCCCGGCCCGGAGCTGGCAGGGCTGGCAGGTTCCGCTGATGACCACCAGCGCCCACAGCCAGGCCCGGATCGAAGAAATTCCGACCGATAACCTGAACCAGAAGTTTGGCGAGGGCATGAAGGTTGCCGTCGTCGCCGGGTTTCAGGGCATCAGCCCAGAAGGCCGTATCACGACCTTGGGCCGGGGTGGGTCAGACACCACCGCCGTCGCGTTTGCCGCCGCCTTCGGTGCCGAGCGGTGCGACATCTACACGGACGTTGATGGTGTCTATACTACCGACCCGCGCATCTGCGAGAAGGCACGCAAGCTGGACCGCATTTCGTTCGAGGAAATGCTGGAATTGGCCTCGCTGGGGGCAAAGGTGCTGCAGACCCGCTCAGTCGAATTGGCGATGCGCTACAAGGTAAAACTGCGCGTTCTTTCAAGCTTTGAGGAACAATCCGACGAGGCCGGTACGCTGGTCTGCGATGAGGAGGATATCATGGAATCCAATGTTGTGGCCGGTGTGGCCTATTCCCGCGACGAAGCCAAGATGACCGTTGTCTCGGTGGCTGACCGCCCGGGCATCGCGTCGATCATCTTTACCGCGCTCAGCGACGCGGGCGTGAATGTCGATATGATCGTGCAGAACATCTCGGACGAAGGGCGCACGGACATGACCTTTTCCTGCCCCACCGATCAGGTGGCCCGCGCCGAACAGGCATTGCTGGCAATCAAGGATGCGGGTGAGCTGAATTATGCCGAACTGGTCGCGGACCAGGATGTTTGCAAGGTCTCGGTCGTGGGGATCGGCATGCGCTCGCAGTCGGGCGTGGCGGCCAAGATGTTCAAGATACTCTCGGATGAGGGGATCAACATCAAGGTCATTACAACCTCCGAGATAAAAATTTCCGTCCTAGTCGACAGGAAATACATGGAACTTGCTGTTCAGGCACTGCATGATGCCTTTGAATTGGACAAGGCGGCCTGAGCATTTCAGCCAAAGGTCTCGCCTGATTCCGTAATTTGGGTGGGATATGGCGGAAGGCACCGAAACTGAATCCCGCAAGCTGCTGGGGCGGCTGCGCGAAGAGATGGCGAGCGAAGCCGCCGGTCAGGAACGTCTTGACCGGATCACGCATCTGATTGCCGACAGTATTCGGGCCGAGGTGTGCTCGATCTATCTGTTCCGGGATGCCGATACTCTTGAGCTTTGCGCGACTGAAGGGTTGTCGCCAGAGGCAGTTCACAAGACACGTATGCGGTTGGGTGAAGGGCTTGTTGGTCATGTTGCGCAATCAGGCAAGGTCGTGAACACCGCAGACGCGCCTTCGACCAAAGGGTTTCGGTATATGCCGGAAACCGGCGAAGAGCGGTTCTCGTCCTTCATCGGGGTGCCGATCCAACGTTTGGGTGAAAAGCTGGGCGTACTGGTCGTGCAATCCCGTGATGCGCGCGTGTATTCTGCTGACGAGGTCTATGCGTTGGAAGTGGTCGCCATGGTTCTGGCCGAGATGACCGAGCTTGGTGCCTTTGTGGGCGAGGGCGCAGCGCTTTCACCCCGGCACCAGCAATCGGTGCAATTTGAGGGAGGACCAGCACAGGAAGGATCTGCCGAAGGGCATGTCTGGTTGCATGAACCCCGTGTTGTCGTCACCAACCCGATTGCTGACGATCCCCACCGCGAACGTGAGCGTCTGAACGAGGCCGTGGATGAGCTGCGCGTGGGCGTCGACAAGATGCTTGAGATTTCGCAGGGCGGTGACAAGGAGCAATTGCAGGTTCTGGAAGCGTACCGGATGTTCGCCAATTCCAAAGGCTGGATGCGCCGGATGGAAGAGGACATTGCCCTAGGGCTTAGCGCCGAAGCGGCGGTTGAGAAAGAGCAATCGCAGGCGCGGGCGCGCATGGGGCAGGTTACCGACCCCTATCTGCGGGAACGGCTGGCAGATCTGGATGACCTCAGCAACCGGCTGCTGCGTATCCTGACCGGGCAGGGGGGCACCAACGGGGCCGACCTGCCACCCGATCCGATTCTGGTTGCCCGAAATATCGGGCCTGGGGATCTGTTGGAATATGGTCGCTCGTTGAAAGGGATCGTTCTTGAGGAAGGCTCGGTCGGTAGCCACGCAACGATTGTGGCTCGCGCCCTGGCAATTCCACTGGTGGTTCACGTTGGGCACATCACGACCGAGGCGTTGAACGGAGATCATATTCTGGTCGATGGCGATCAGGGCATGGTCCAACTGCGTCCGGAAGATACGGTTGTCTCCGCGTTTCGCGATAAAATCGCAATGCAGGCCAAAGCGCAGGAACGCTATGCCTCGATCCGCGATACTCCGACAGTGACGCGCGATGGTGAACGGATTAATCTGGTTATGAACGCGGGCCTGATGGCCGACCTGCCGTCGCTGGGCAATTCAGGGGCCGAGGGTGTGGGCCTGTTCCGCACCGAGCTTCAGTTCCTGATCCGCAATCAGATGCCCAAGCGGTCCGAGCTTGTGACACAATATCAGCGCGTCATGGATGCTGCTGGCGACATGCGCGTGGTGTTCCGCACACTGGATATCGGGTCGGATAAAGTTTTGCCCTATATGAAACATGTGGAAGAGCCCAACCCCGCACTGGGCTGGCGCGCTATTCGCGTTGGTCTGGACAAGCGCGGCGTTATGCGGATGCAGTTGCAGGCATTGATGCGTGCAGCCAATGGGCGGCCTTTAACAATCATGTTCCCGTTTGTGGCGCAGGCCGAAGAATACCGTGAGGCACGTTGGGAAGTGAACAAGACCATCGAACGCGAAAAGCGCCTTGGTCATGTGCTGCCAGAATCGATCGAAGTTGGCGCAATGCTGGAAACGCCGTCTCTCGCCTTTGCCCCGCAGAAGTTCTTTGACGAGGTCGATTTCGTCTCGATCGGGGGCAACGACCTGAAACAGTTCTTTTTTGCCGCTGACCGCGAAAACGAGCTGGTGCGCCGACGCTATGACACGCTGAATGTCAGCTTCCTGACCTTCATCGAACGGATTGTCGAACGCTGCAATATCTCGAACACGCCGTTGTCTTTCTGTGGCGAGGATGCCGGGCGACCGGTTGAGGCGCTTTGTCTGGCAGCCATGGGTATTCGGACCCTGTCTATGCGCCCTGCGTCGATAGGCCCGGTCAAAAGCGTGCTGTTGCGCGCCGATCTGCAGTCACTGCGTAAGATCATCGCTGACGCCCGCCATCGTGGAGACCAATCGGTTCGATCCTCGGTAATGGAGTGGTTGCGGAATCAGGGTTGATTTTCCAGTTGCGCTTCCCTATTCAGTGCCTGAATGTTAGCGGTAACAATGCTTGCATCACAAGGACCAGTGATAACTGCGTCTGAGTGATGCCAGCAGATTTGAAGGAGCCCATAGATGGTTTCACGCGTAATCCCGGTAGACCCGTTCGATCTGGTGCTATTCGGCGCGACCGGCGATCTGGCGCAGCGCAAGATCTTGCCCGGGCTCTATCATCGGTTCGAAGTCGGCCAGATGCCCGAAGACGTAAAGATCATCGGCACGGCGCGGTCCGACATGAACAGTGACGGGTTCCGTGACCAAATACGCGCCTCGATGAAAGAATTTGCGCCTGCGTTCAAAAAGGACGTTCTGGATCAGTTTCTAAGCCATGTTGAATATGTTCCCGTTGACGCAATGGGGGACTCCGGCTGGAAAGACCTTGCCAAAACCTTGCGTCCTGACGTTGTGCGCGCGTTCTACCTGTCAGTTGGCCCCAGCCTTTTCTCCGGCATCGCAAAAAGGCTCAACGATCATGGTATGGCGACGCCCGACAGCCGTATCGTGGTCGAAAAACCCTTTGGCCACGACCTCGCCTCGGCCCAGGCGCTGAACTCCGGGCTGCGAGCCTGCTTTGAAGAGCATCAGATATATCGGATCGACCACTATTTGGGAAAGGAAACGGTGCAGAACCTGATGGCACTGCGCTTTGCCAATTCCCTGTTCGAACCTCTCTGGAACGCGACGCATGTCGATCATGTTCAGATTACAGTGGCAGAGACCGTTGGCGTCGAAGGGCGCGGAGCCTATTACGATCAGTCCGGTGCAATGCGGGACATGGTGCAGAACCATCTGGTTCAGCTATTGTGCCTGACTGCGATGGAACCTCCGTCCAAATTTTCGCCCAACGCCGTGCGTGACGAGAAGGTCAAGGTGATCGAAGCGCTGGAGCCCGTTGTGTCGTCTGACATCGCACGCGGCCAATATCGTTCGAGCAAGGGCGGCGATGGTTACTTGGATCATGTTGGCAACCCCGCGAGCCGCACCGAAAGTTACATCGCTCTAAAGGCCCATATCGGTAACTGGCGCTGGGCCAGTGTGCCGTTCTATTTGCGAACTGGAAAACGCCTGCGTGCCCGCGAATCCGAAATCGCGGTGTTTTTCCGGGATCCGCCGCATACGATCTTCCCCAATGTCGGCCCGCTGCACGGCAACGTGCTGGTGATCCGCCTGCAACCGGACGAAGGTATTACCCTGCGAACAACGATTAAAGAACCGGGGCAGGGCGGGTTCCGCCTGTCAGATGTTGCGCTGGACATGAGTTTTGCCGAGGCGCTTGGGGACGAGGCACAATCGCCGGACGCCTATGAACGACTGATCATGGATGTCATTCGTGGCGACCAAACCCTGTTTATGCGCGGCGACGAAGCCGAAGCCGCCTGGGCCTGGGTTGACCCCATTATTCACAGTTGGGAAGAGCGTGGAGATCGCCCCGCGAAATATGATCAGGGCAGTTCCGGCCCAGAAGAAGCGCTGATGCTGATGCATCGCGATGGGCGCCGCTGGCGTCAGATCGGAGGGTAATCATGGTACATTCAGTCATCACCGACGTCACTCAACGCATCATCGACCGCAGCGCCGAACTGCGCGGCCCGCATATTGAGCGTATGGAACATGCCCGATCCAAGGGACCGGCGCGCGCGCATTTGTCTTGCAGCGGTCAAGCCCATGCCTATGCCGGTGCGGGCGAGGATCAGCAAGCGATGGCCACTGATACGGCCGGTAATCTGGGCATCGTCACCGCCTATAACGACATGCTTTCCGCCCACCAGCCGTTCGAGCGTTATCCCGGCCTGATCCGCGATGCGATCCGAGCCGCAGGTGGCACTGCACAAGTTGCGGGTGGCGTGCCAGCCATGTGTGACGGGGTCACCCAAGGCGAGGCAGGGATGGAGTTGTCTCTGTTTTCCCGCGACGTGATTGCCCTGGCGACCGGAGTGGCGCTGAGCCACAACACCTATGATGCGGCCGTTTTCTTAGGCGTCTGTGACAAGATCGTACCCGGTTTGATTATCGGCGCACAGGCGTTCGGCCACCTGCCCGCGGTGTTCCTGCCAGCCGGACCGATGACCAGCGGTCTGCCCAACGATGAAAAAGCCAAGATTCGCCAGAAATTTGCCGCAGGAGAGATCGGCCGCGACGAGCTTATGGCCGCTGAAATGGCCGCGTATCACGGACCGGGCACTTGTACTTTTTATGGCACCGCGAACACCAATCAAATGCTGATGGAATTCATGGGCCTGCATCTGCCGGGCTCCAGCTTTGTGAATCCCAACACGCCTCTGCGTGATGCGCTGACCGAGGAAGGCGCGCGCCGGGCACTGTCGCTGAGTGCGCTGGGCAATCACTACACGCCGGTCTATCAGGTTTTGGATGAGCGGGCGTTTGTGAACGGCATCGTGGGTCTGATGGCCACGGGTGGGTCGACCAACCTGCTGATCCATCTGATCGCAATGGCGCGCGCAGGTGGTATCGTTTTGGATTGGCAGGATTTTTCTGACATTTCCGCCGTGGTGCCTCTGGTTGCGCGGGTTTATCCAAACGGTCTTGCAGACGTGAACCACTTCCACGCAGCGGGTGGTCTTGGGTACTGCATTGGAACGCTACTGGGAGACGGGCTGTTGCACCCTGACACTCTGACTGTCGCGGGGCAAGGTCTGCAGAATTACACCAAAGAACCGAAGCTTAAGAACGGTGAGCTGGTTTGGGAAGACGGGGCTGGCCACAGCCTGAACGAAAAAATCGTCCGCCCGGCGAAAGACCCGTTCCAACCCACTGGTGGGTTGTCGCGCCTGACTGGCAATTTGGGCACCGGCGTGATGAAGGTTTCGGCCGTCGCCCCGGAACATCAGGTTGTCGAAGCACCTGTACGCGTGTTCCATGATCAGGATGAGGCGAAAGCCGCGTTCAAGGCTGGAGAGTTCACCGGCGACGTCATCGTTGTTGTCCGGTTCCAGGGACCCAAAGCAAACGGCATGCCCGAGCTACACTCGCTGACGCCGATCCTGTCGATCTTGCAGGGCCGTGGGCAAAAGGTGGCGCTTGTAACCGATGGTCGTATGTCCGGCGCGTCCGGCAAAGTCCCTGCGGCGATCCATGTCTGCCCCGAGGCGCTGGATGGCGGGCCGATCGCTTACCTGCAGGATGGCGACATATTGCGCGTCGATGCGGTGAGGGGTGAGTTGGAGATTCTGACCCCCGGGGTTCTGGACCGTACGCCTGCTACCGCTGATCTGTCGGCCAACCAACACGGCGTGGGGCGTGACCTTTTCGCTACCTTCCGCCAAAATGTCGGATCAGCAGACACCGGCGCCAGTATTTTCGGAGTTTGACCCATGTCCAAAACCCAACGCACGCGTGAAATCTGCGCACTTGCGCCCATTGTTCCTGTTCTTGTCGTCGATGACGCGGCTCAGGCGCGCCCATTGGCCGAGGCGCTTGTCGCAGGTGGTCTTCCTGCGCTTGAGGTTACACTGCGCACCCCTGCTGCACTAAACGCGATCCGCGCGATGGCGGATGTGCCGGGCGGCGTCGTCGGTGCAGGAACTTTGGTCACGCCAGAAGATGTGCGCGCCGCGAAAAAAGCAGGCGCGCAATTTGGCGTCTCGCCCGGTGCCACCGACGAGTTGATCGCGGCCTGCGAGGCCGAGGGTCTGCCCTTGTTGCCCGGCGCCGCCACAGCCAGTGAGGCGATGCGTCTGTTGGAAAAGGGCTACGACATGCTCAAGTTCTTCCCGGCCGAAGCATCGGGTGGTGCACCGGCGTTGAAGGCGATCGGCGCACCGTTGCCGCAAATCAAGTTTTGTCCGACCGGTGGTGTGTCGCCCGAAAATGCAAAGAATTACCTGTCCTTGTCCAATGTGGTTTGCGCGGGCGGAAGCTGGGTTGCGCCGAAAAAGATGGTCATTGATGGGGATTGGGCCGGTATCGAAAACCTTGCGCGCGCGGCCTCCAAGCTGATGGATTGACGCCGCTTAAAGCTGCGCTAGGGTGGGCGTCAATTCATACAGGTTGATCCCATGATAAACTCCATTTCCCTGGCGCAAGGTCGCGAATATCTGGCGATTCCAGGACCTTCGGTCATTCCAGACGCGGTGTTGCAAGCCATGCACCGCCCGTCACCGAATATCTACGAGGGCGAGCTGATCGAGATGATGCCGTCGCTGACCCGCGATCTGTGTCGCGTGGCGCGGACCGAGCATAGCGTTGCTATCTATATCTCTAACGGCCACGGAACGTGGGAAGCCGCGCTGTCCAACGTCATCGCACCTGGTGAAACGGTTCTAGCCCCCGCATCTGGCCGATTTACCCATGGCTGGGCCGAGATGGCCGAGGGTATCGGCGCCAAGGTTCAATTGATCGACTTCGGCTCGTCCTCGGCGTGGGATTTTGACCGTATTGCCGAGGCATTGCGTGACGACAAAGCCCACATGATCAAGGCGGTACTGGCCGTTCATGTGGACACGTCAAGCTCAATCCGGAACGACATTCCAGCACTACGCGCCTTGTTGGACGATCTGGACCACCCGGCGCTTTTGATGGCGGATTGCATTGCCTCGCTGGGGTGTGACCGGTTCGAAATGGATGCCTGGGGCGTCGACGTCACGGTTACGGCCTGTCAGAAGGGGCTGATGACACCCGCTGGCACCGGCTTTGTCTTCTTCAATGACAAGGCACAGGCCAAACGGGCCGCTATGCCACGAGTTTCGCAGTATTGGGACTGGCAGCCACGATCCAACCCCGACCTGTTCTATCAGTATTTCAACGGCACCGCACCGACCCATCACCTCTACGGTTTGCGCGCAGCCTTAGACATGATCCATGCCGAGGGGATGGAACAGGTTTGGGCGCGGCACGAGAGGCTAGCCACGGCCATCTGGGAAGCATGTGAAACCTGGGCGCAAGGTGACGCGCTGCATCTGAATGTTGCGGAGCGTCAACATCGCAGCCATGCTGTCACCGCCTTGCGACTAACCGAGGGACGCGGCACGCCATTGCGCGAGTTCACTGAAAACCAAATGGGGTTGACCCTTGGTATTGGTCTGGGGATGGACGACTGGGAAGGATGCTTCCGTCTTGGCCATATGGGTCACGTCAACGGCCAGATGGTTATGGCTACTTTGGGCGGTCTGGAAACAGCCTTGGCCGCGCTGGATATCCCTCGCGGCAACGGCGCGTTAGAAGCTGCAGCTGCGGTGCTTGCGTCGAAGACCTAACGCCGCGCCTCGGCAAGCGCTTTTGGCAATGCTGTGGCAAAGGCATCCAGATCGGCTGCCTCGCCACAGCTGACGCGGATGCAGCGATTTTGCGGGGCGGCAAAGGGCATACGCACGAAAATGCCCTGCGCAACCAGCGAGTCCAGAACTGCCTTGGCAAAGGCCCCATCCTTCCCGCAATTAATGGCGACGAAATTGGTTGCCGAAGGAAGGGGCTCCAACCCGTTCTTGCGGGCAATCTGGCTGATCCGATCACGCGCTTCGGTAATCTTGGTCTGAACATGATTTAGCCACTCGGCATCATTCAGTGCGGCCAGCGCACCGGCCTGCGCGGCTCGGTTCATTCCGAAATGGTTGCGCACCTTATTGAAGGCTGAAATCAGGCCGGGTGCGCCGATGGCATAGCCAACCCGCGCGCCCGCCATGCCGTACACCTTGGAAAAAGTTCGCATCCGGATCACCCGCGGATCGTCTGCTGCCACAGGGGCGGCGGTGCCTTCAGGCGCACATTCCACATAGGCCTCGTCCAATACAAGCAAACACCCGTCAGGCAGATCGTCCAGCGCCGCCACGATATCCGCTCCGGAATGCCAGCTACCCATCGGGTTGTCAGGATTGGCCAGATACACCAGCTTGGCATCCACTTCACCCGCCTTGGCAAACAGCGCCGCCGGATCCTCGTGGTCGTCGCGATACGGCACTTTGTGGAGCGTTCCGCCGAACCCAGCCACATGGTAGTTGAAGGTCGGATATGCCCCATCTGAGGTGACAACCGCGTCTCCGGATCCGACCAGTAGCCGCACCAGGTAACCCAACAGCCCGTCGATGCCTTCGCCAACCACGATGTTTTCCGACCCGACTCCATGGTGATCCGCCAATGCAGCGCGCAGATCGTGGTTTTCCGGATCGCCATACATCCAGATCCCCGTTTCTGCCATTGCCGCTATGGCGTGCGGAGAGGGTCCAAACACGCTTTCATTTGCGCCCAGCCGCGCCACAAATGGCGCGCCACGCTGGCGTTCCTGCGTTTCGGGGCCAACAAACGGCACGGTTGCAGGCAGGGATTGGGCAAGCGGGGTATAGCGTGGCTCTGTCATGGGGGCAGATAAACGTAAGGTCATACGACAGGCAAGCTTGCGTTGCAGGATGCTGCTCCGCATTGTTCGCGTAACGATTAAAGGGAGGAGCGCGCATGCGCATTGTTTTGGGCTTGTTGATTGTCGGCCTCGCCTATCTGGTTTTCTGGCCGGTCCCGGTTCAACCGGTGGCATGGACCCCACCCGAAGCACCGGGTTTCACTGGTGACTTCGCGGAGAACAATGCGTTGGACCAACTGGAGCTGATCTCGTTGCCTGACGATGAGAAAGGCCCCGAAGACATTGCCATCATGCCCGACGGGTCCGTGTACACGACCAGCTTGTCCGGGGCTCTGTACCGAATAGACGACGAGTCCCCGGTGAAAGTTGACGACCTCGGCGGTCGGCCCTTGGGCCTGACGGTCGGTCCGGATGGGGTGCTTTACATCGCCGACAGCTTCCGAGGCATCATGCGCTGGACCGGCCCCGGTACGCTGCAGCCAGTCGTGTCTGAGATAAACGGCGGGCCGGTGATCTATGCAAATCAATTGGACGTGGCGAAGGACGGGACGATCTATTTCTCAAACTCGTCCGATCGGTTCGATCCCGAAACGATGGGCGGGACCAAACCGACTTCGGTACTGACCATCTGGGAGCAATCGGACACAGGTTACGTTGCCCGCCACGCGCCCGATGGCACGACCGAGAAACTGGCCGAAGGCTTTGTCTACACAAACGGCGTCGCGTTGTCGCCAGGTGAGGATTTTCTGCTGATCGCCGAAACCGGGCGCGCCCGGGTGCACAAGCTTTGGTTGACCGGCCCGAAGGACGGGCAGCAAGAGGTCCTGATGGACAATCTCCCAGGCTATCCCGACAACATCGAGGCACAGGGTGATGGTACGTATTGGATGGCTTTTGCCAGCCCGCGCGTGCCAAGCGAGGCACTGATGCCATACCCGTTCTTGCGCAAGGTGATCTGGCGACTGGGGCCGACGGTGCGGCCTGCGCCGATCCATCGCGGGATGATGGTGCAGTTTGACGGCGACGGGAACATCCTGCAGACCTTGCAAGACCCCGGGGGTCGGCTGGGCATCACCACGGGTGGCAAGTTGGCCGGGGGACATTTCTACGTCATGACATTGGATTCGCCCTGGTTCGGGCGCATGCCTGCGTCAAATCTGCCCTAACGTTGAGGTGGAACTGCCTGATCCATCGGGGCATTGTACCCCTAACCGGAATTGAGAGGCCTGAGATGTCACGAGTATCCGTCGAATACAAAAATCACATCGCGCACGTAACTCTGACGCGCGGCGACAAGATGAATGCGCTGGATGATGCGATGATAAAGGCCATCATTTCTGCGGGGCAGGAGGTCGCTGCCTCGGATGCCCGTGCGGTGGTGCTATCGGGTGAAGGCAAAAGCTTTTGCGCGGGTCTGGACATGGCCAGCTTTGCGAGCATGGCGCAAACGGACCCGACCGAATGGTTGATGACCCGCAGCCACAAGGACGCCAATGAAGTGCAGGAAGTTGCCTTGGTTTGGCAACGCGTGCCCGTTCCCGTCATTTGTGCCATTCAGGGTGTTGCTTATGGCGGCGGTTTGCAACTTGCGCTGGGCGCTGACATCCGGATAGCACATCCCGAGGCTAAACTCGCCGTGATGGAGATGAAGTGGGGTCTGATCCCCGACATGGGCGGGATGGTTCTGCTGCCCAAGCTGGTCCGGTCGGACGTTTTACGCCTGTTGACCTATTCGGCCCGCCCCATCGGTGCCGCGCAGGCGGCGGACTGGGGGCTGGTTACCAAACTGTCGGATGACCCACTGACCGAGGCATTGGCCTTGGCCGAAGACATCGCTGGTCAAAGCCCTTCGGCCATCCGCGCGGCCAAGCGCCTGATAGAGGTTGCGGAAGCCAAGCCTCGCACAGAGGTGCTGCTGGAGGAGTCATCAGAGCAGGCGGAGCTGATCGGCAAACCGGATCAGATGGAGGTCATTGCGGCGAATTTGCAAGGTCGCAAGCCAGAGTTCAAATGATCTCGGCGCCTGCCACACGATTGATCCTGTACACCAAGGATATCGACAAGATGGTGCATTTCTATGAGACGCATTTTGGTTATGCTGCCCGCCAACTCGAAGGGGACCGGATTGTAGAGCTTGTGCCGGACGAAAACGGCTTGCGCTTGTTGTTGCATCCGGCCAGCAAGGCCGCCCGGCAGGGGCAAGCAGCGGTCAAAATTGTTTTTGATGTCGTGGACGTTGCCGGGTTTTGCAGACAAGCCGCGCAGCACGGGCTGAAATTTGGTTCGATCCACAGAGCGGGCGGCTACAGTTTCGCGAATGCCAAGGATCCGTCGGGAAACTCGATTTCCGTGTCAAGCAGGGCATTTGCGCCCGGTAATTAACGCATAAAAGCCCGTCGTGCATCACGGGCCATATTGTATCGCATCTCAAGCTCGGCGATCTTAGCCATAGTCACCTTACGCTCGTCAGCGTCGGACAGCGACGCATAGGTTTTGCGCGCGGTATCTAATTCTTTCTTGATGCTGAACTCTTCGGGCAGAACGCCTGCTTGCGCCATGATCCGATGACCGGCGGCGACGGCCGGATCGGTCTGAGCCTCGGACGAACGGTCAGGCAGCGGCTGGCCTTCACCCTCCAGCCCCTCTAGCTGACCTTCGGCTTGCGCCTTTTTGATCTGGCGTTCGACCAGTTTTCCGAGCGATCCAAACATAGGTTCATAGTACCCGACCAGCACAGCGGGGGATTGCTGTCATCTGGATCGGTTGGTAACCAGATAGGCGATACCACCTGCGGCCAAACCCCAGACTGCAGCGCCCAGGCCGAAGACGGTGATTCCTGATGCGGTTATGGCGAATGTCAGAATCGCCGCTTCGCGTTCGGCGGGAACCTCTAATGCAGCAAAGGTCGCATTTGCCATCACACCAATCAGGGCAATGCCGGTCAGTGTACCCATGAGCAATGGGTCCGCGTGGGCCGCGAACCCGGTGATCGCCACGGCAAAGACGCCAAAGACGCAGTAAAATAGGCCTGCCATAACCGCTGACCAGTAACGCTGGTTCGGGTCCGGGTAGCTGTCTTCGTTTGAACACATCGCAGCGGTAATCGCGGCAAGGCACGTGGCCGGAGCGCCAAAGGGGGCAGACAGAATACTGGCTCCTCCGACGGCTGAGAACAACTTGCCAGCAATTGGCGCATACCCAAAGCTGCGCATGACGGCGATGCCGGGTATGTTTTGCGTAGCCATGGTGACGATGAACAGGGGGATGCCAATCCCGATCGCCGATGCGATCGAGAATGTCGGAATGGTCCAGACAGGGGCGGCGACCAGATGCTCGGGTCGGACCGAACCGTCACCGGCGTTCAATACAACGACGATTGCCGCGGCAACCACTGCGGCAGGAACTGCGATCAACCGATTGATCCGCCCAGCGATAAACCACGTCAGAATGACCGGCAGCGCTTGCCAGGGCAGCTCAACTGCCGCCTTGAACGGAATGATGCATAAGGGCAGCAAAACCCCGCCCAGCATGGCCTGTGCAAGTGTTGTCGGGATAGCGGCCGCAAGCCGTCCAAGCGGACGCCACATTCCGGCAACAACAGTCAGGGCTCCGGCGCAAAGAAAGGCCCCAACTGCATCAGAAAATCCGACCAATGGGGTCGCCGAGACCGCCAGCAGAGCGGCACCGGGTGTTGACCATGCCACGCTGATCGGCTGCCGGTACCAAAGGCTGACCACAATCGCCGTCACCCCCATTGCAACCGCGGCCATCATCAAACCCGAGGCCGCCTCAGCCTCCGAGGCGCCCATTGCAATAAGGCCCTGCAGCACGATCGGGAAAGAGCTGAAAAAGCCGACAACGGCCACCACAAGGCCAGTCGAAATTGTTTGCACAGGAGGGAAAGGGCGCACCATGACTTCCTCGGAGTTGTCTGCAGAGATTGCTAACAATCGCAAGCGGATAGAAACAAGGTGAAATACGTCACCGAACAAAAAAACCCGCCGGGTGAGCGGCGGGTGTTAGATTTTGAGTATTTGCGAAATTCTGAAGATCAGGCGATTTCGGCCAAACGGGCGAGGGCCTCATTCAGTTTCGCCTCTTCTTCTTCGCGGGCGGCAAGGTTGGCTTTGGCTTCCGCGACAACCTCTTCCGGGGCCGAAGCCACGAATTTGGGGTTATTCAGACGTCCGCGCAGACCGCCCAATTCCTTGGCCAGTTTGCCCTTGGCTTTCTCCAGCCGTTCCTTTTCCGCTCCGATATCGATGATATCCGCCAGCGGCAGGCCGAAAGAGGCGCCGGGGGCGGCAATCGAGATCGTACCTTTGGGCAACTCATCCGCTTTGGTCAGGCTGTCGATCCGCGCCAGACGTTTGATCAGCGCCTCGTTGCGGTCCCACGCGGCTTGGCCATTGGCGTCGATCTCGGTCACCAGCATCGGCACATAGAGGCCGGCTGGAACCCGCATCTGCGCACGGGCCGAGCGGGTGTTTTCGATCACCGAGATCACCCAGTTCATCTCACGATCCGCATCCGCGTCAATCAGGTCGGCGGCGGCATAGGTCGGCCAATCGGCGTGGACGGCCATTTTGGCGCGGTCGCCGGTCAAGCCCCACAGCTCTTCGGTGATGAACGGCATGATCGGGTGCAGCAGGACCATGCACTGATCCAGAACCCAACGCATGGTCGCGTGGGTCTCGGCTTGGGCCTCGGCATCATCGCCTTGCAGCAAGGGCTTGGACAGCTCCACATACCAGTCGCACACCTTGCCCCAGACAAAGGCGTACAGCCCGTTGGCGGCATCATTGAAGCGATAGCTTTCCAGCGCTGCGTCGACTTCTTCGCGCACGCGGGCGGTTTCGCCGATGATCCAGCGGTTCACCGCAGCTTTGGGCTTCAGGTCAGCCACGTCCAGTTGAGGAACGGCGTCGGTGAAGACCTCGTTCATCTCGGCAAAGCGGACGGCGTTCCACAGTTTGGTGCCGAAGTTGCGATAGCCGGTGATGCGTTCACGGGACAGCTTCAGCACGCCGCCGATCGCCGCCATCGAGGCGTTGGTAAAGCGCAGCGCGTCGGCGCCGAATTCGTCCACGATCTCCAGCGGGTCGATGACGTTGCCGGTGGTCTTGGACATCTTCTTGCCCTTCTCGTCGCGGACGAGCTGGTGCAGGTAGACGGTGTGGAACGGGATTTCGTTCACCACGGCCAGTTGCATCATCATCATCCGAGCGACCCAGAAAAACAGGATGTCCGCGCCGGTGATCAGAACGTCCGTAGGGAAGTAGCGTTCCAGTTCATCGGTCTTTTCGGGCCAGCCCAGCGTGCCGATTGGCCAGAGGCCGGAGGAGAACCATGTGTCGAGGACGTCGGGGTCGCGCCAGACCGGATAGATCAGTTTGGTTGGGTCTTGTTCGACGGCATACTGAGCGAGACTTTCAGCAAACCGATGGATCGCCTCGTGTTTGTCTGAAACTTCAACAACAGTTGCGTGGCTCAGCGGGCTGGGAATGTCGGCATTGTCATTGAGGAATTTTTCGGTGACCGCCTCAAAAGTAGGCGCACATTCCATGATGCTGCCACGGTGTAACATGCCACCTTCATTGAGCAACCGGCCCAGTTCGACCAGATCCAGGTCACCATCATTTTCGTCATCGATGAATTTCTCTGCAGACAAATCCAGACCATACCAAACCGGTATCTGGTGCCCCCACCACAACTGGCGCGAGATGCACCAGGGCTCGATGTTTTCCAGCCAGTGGTAATAGGTCTTCTCACCCGACTCGGGAATGATCTTGACCGTGCCGTCTTTGACCGCATCCAGCGCGGGGCCGACGATCTTTTCGGCATCCACGAACCACTGATCGGTGAACATTGGCTCGATCACAACTTTCGAGCGGTCGCCGAAGGGCTGCATGATCGATTTGCTCTCGACCAGCGGCACCAGTGCGGCAGGATCTTCATCCTCGCCCAGCTTGGTGCCCAGAACCGGGTCATCTGCACGGGTCATCATAGCCAGACCGTCGGCGTTGATCTCTTCGACCACTTTCGCGCGCGCCTCGAACCGGTCGAGACCCCGCAGATGGTCGGGAACGAGGTTAATCGCGTCGATCTCGTTCTCGGTGAACGCGCGACCACGTGCGTATTCCTGCGCCTTGTCCGCCTCTTCGGCGTAGGGCGCACCATCTGCCCGCATCGCGCCTTTGGTGTCCATCAGGCGGTACATCGGAATGCCGCCGCGCTTGGCGACCATGTTGTCGTTAAAGTCATGTGCACCAGTGATCTTCACCGCACCCGAGCCGAAATCAGGATCGGGGTAGTCATCGGTGATGATCGGGATCTGGCGACGATGCTCCTTCGGACCAACCGGGATTTCGCAGAGTTTCCCAACGATTGGCGCATACCGTTCATCCGACGGATGAACCGCAACCGCGCCGTCACCCAGCATGGTTTCGGGGCGGGTCGTGGCAATCGAAATGTAATCGCGTTCTTCTTCGAAAACGACGTTCCCGTCCTCATCCTTCTCGATATAGGTGTAGGTTTCACCACCGGCCAGCGGATACTTGAAGTTCCACATGTGGCCGGCGACTTCGATGTTCTCGACTTCCAGATCCGAGATCGCGGTCTCGAAATGCGGGTCCCAGTTGACCAACCGCTTGCCGCGATAGATCAGGCCCTTTTCATACATGTCGACGAAGACCTTGATGACCGCGTCGTGGAAGTTGGCCGAGTTTTCATGCCCGGTGCGCGGATCGCGTGGTGCGCCCGCCATGGTGAAGGCGTTGCGCGACCAGTCACAGGAGGAGCCGAGACGTTTCAGCTGCTCGATGATCGTGCCGCCGTATTCGCCCTTCCATTCCCAGACCTTGTCCAGAAAAGCCTCGCGTCCCAGCTCGTTTCGGCTGGGCTGTTGGGTGGCGGCCAGCATCTTTTCGACCTGCATCTGGGTGGCGATACCGGCATGGTCCTGACCGGGCTGCCAAAGCGTGTCGAAGCCGCGCATCCGGTGCCAGCGGGTCAGGATATCCTGCAAGGTGTTGTTGAACGCGTGGCCCACATGCAATGCGCCCGTCACGTTGGGAGGCGGGATCATGATGGTAAAGCTTTCGTCGCGCGATCTGTTCGCGCCTGCCTTGAAGGCCCCGGCCTGTTCCCAGGCCTCATAAATGCGGGCCTCAGCCTCGGCCGCGTTGAATGTCTTTTCCATCGCCATAGGATGCGTCCTGCGTCAACAAATTCGGGTCAGCGCCTGCAATAGCGAATGCGTAAGGGAAGGGGAAGGGTTGTATGCTATTCGGCCTGGGCAAAGCGCGCGAAAATAGTCCTGAACACGCTGGTAGGCCGGTTGATGAAAATCCAGAGTCAGCAATGAGTGGTCGTTACCGTCAAATTCCACCGTCTCAAGATGATCACCGAAAGCATCCTTCAGGACGCCCATATGCCTTTCTGAGGCAAGTTTGTCATCGGCGTAGCGCATGACGAGGCCGGGGCCGTTCCGTACCATGCCCGCGCGGGCGTCGGCACAGACATAAACGTCGTGGGTGGCTTCGCCGCCGCTGGTCGGCAGGGCGGTGAACGGAAACATGCTGTCATGTGCCCATGTCATGACCTGTAGGTTAACCAAAAAATGACTGGCAAGACACGGGGAAGCTGTCCGTTCGACTGGACATCGTCTTGGGCTGGGCTACGGTCGCCATCGCAGGAGGATCATCGCATGGAAAAGTTCGGCAATAGCCAGCCCGCCAAACGGACAGAAGATCAGCGGTTTCTGACCGGGCATGGACGATACATGGATGATGATGTGCCCGAAGGGGCTCTGTTTGCGGCCTTTTTCCGCAGCCCGGTTGCCCATGGTCGGATCACGGCGCTGGATCTGGATGCCGCGCGTGAGGCGGAAGGGGTACGCCTTGTCATGACGCTGGATGATCTCTCGACGGCGGGGATCGACACTGTGATGAACGCAGCAACTGTGCAGAACCGCGATGGCTCTCAGGCTCTTGCGCCCGACAGGCATATGCTGGCCCAAGACCGTGTCCGATTTGTCGGCGAACCCGTGGCTGTCGTGATCGCTGACACGCTATTGCAGGCGCGAGATGCGGTTGAGATGATCTGGATGGACACGGATGATCTGCCCGCAAAACTGGATGTCGAAGCCGGTGGCGAACCACTGCATGATCAGGTCGCCGACAATCGTGCTTTTGATTGGGGGTTGGGGGATGAAGCAGCAACCGATGCCGCCTTTCAGGCCGCCGCGCATACCGTTTCGCTGGATGTGGCCGACAACCGCGTGATCATCACCTCAATCGAGCCACGGGGATGTCAGGCCAATTGGGTCGATGGACGTTTGCACTTTGCCTATGGTGGGCAAGGCGTCTGGGCGATGCGGGGGCAGTTGGCGCAAAAGCTGAAGCTGGAACCCGAGGCGATCCGTGTCACTACTCCGGATGTGGGTGGCGGATTCGGCATGAAGGTCATGCCGTACCCTGAGTATTTTTGCGTCTCAGTTGCGGCGATGAAACTCGGGCAGCCGGTTCATTGGATGTCTGACCGATCCGAGGCGATGCTGTCGGATCATCACGGTCGCGACCTGACCTCATTGGCTGAGCTCGCCTTTGACGAGGACCTGAAAATCACGGCCTACCGTGTGCACAGCAAGGTAAATCTAGGTGCCTATAGCAGTCATTTCGGGCAAGCGATCCAGACCAGTCTTTTTAGCAAGGTGTTGATGGGGGTTTACGACGTTCAAACGACGTATCTGCGGGTTGAGGGGTTCTATACCAACACCACGCAAGTCGATGCCTATCGGGGGGCAGGGCGGCCCGAGGCGATCTATGTTCTGGAACGTGTAATGGATCGCGCCGCGCGCCAACTGGGCGTCGATCCTTGGGAGTTGCGCCGCAGGAATTTCATCCAGCCGGAAAACTTCCCCTACAAGACCGCGACTGGCGAAATCTATGACGTTGGTGATTTCGATATGGTCCTGTCCCGTGCAGGTGCCCAGACCCATGGATTCACGACGCGAAAAACTGCAGATGCGGAACGTGGCCTGATCCGGGGGCGGGGCTTGTGTTACTATATCGAAAGCATTTTGGGTGACCCTTCGGAAAACGCGAAAGTCGAGTTCTGCGAGGATGGCACGGTGAACCTTTATGTCGGTACCCAATCGAACGGGCAGGGGCATGAGACGGTCTATGCGCAATTCCTGTCAGACCAAACCGGAGTTCCGATGGACCAGATCAAAGTGGTCCAGGGTGACAGCGATCAGTTGCCACATGGTGGCGGGACTGGCGGGTCACGTTCAGTCACGGTGCAAAGTACGGCCACGCTGGCGACAATTGACGTCATGATCGCCGCATTCACGCCGTATCTGGCGGATAAGATGGGGGTGGAGGAAAGTGATGTGCGTTTCGACCATGAAACCTTCCGCGCGCCGGGATCAAACCTGACACCTACGCTCACCGAGGCTGCGGAGATGGCCCGCGCCGATGGGCGCGCCGACCTGCTGAGTCACGAGGCCAGCGCCAATCTGGATGCGCGGAGTTATCCCAATGGCGCACATGTTGCCGAAATCGTGATTGATTCTTACACCGGTGAAACCTGGGTGGATCGCTATACTGTCGTCGACGACTTCGGTAATCTTATCAACCCGATGCTGGCCGAAGGGCAGGTGCATGGCGGGGTGGTGCAGGGCATTGGTCAGGCGCTGACGGAACACGTTGTGCATGATGCGCAGGGGCAACTGCTCACGGCTTCGTTGATGGATTACGCCTTGCCCCGCGCGGCCGAGATACCCATGATTAAGTTTACCTCGGCGCCGGTTCCGTCAACTTCCAACCCGATGGGGATGAAAGGATGCGGAGAGGCCGGCACCGTGGGCGCGCTGGCCGCGGTGGCAAACGCGGTTCAGGATGCGCTCTGGGATTACGGGGTGCGGCAGGCGGATATGCCTTTCACACCTTACAAAGTATGGGAATTGTTGAAGCATGGTTCTGTCGCGGCTGAGTAGAAAGGTACTGGGATGGCTCGGACGGCCCTTACGGTCCGAGCATTCCGCCGAGGCGCTTCACCGCGAGCCCGTCAGCCATGTGATTATCCTAGACGGCACCATGTCGACGTTGGAGCCGGGCTACGAAACCCATGCGGGCCAGACCCTGCGACTGTGCCGCGAAATGGGTAGCAAAGTGTCCGTCTTTTACGAATCTGGTGTGCAATGGGAAAACTGGAAGTCCTCGCTGGACGTGATGATGGGGCGGGGCATCAACCGCCAGATCCGCCGCGCATATGGCTATCTCGCTTCACGCTACAAACCCGGCGACCGTATCTATTTCATCGGCTATTCACGCGGCGCTTACGGTGTGCGCAGCTTGGCTGGTGTGATTGACATGATCGGTCTGCTCAAGGCCGAACATGCCACTGTGCGCAACATCAAACAGGCCTATCGGCACTATGAATGCAATGGCAGCGGGTCGGCTGCGGCCGAGTTCCGGAGGCAATTCTGTCACGAAGATGTGGCGATTGAGATGGTTGGCGTCTGGGATACGGTCAAAGCGCTGGGCATGCGTCTGCCGCTGCTGTGGCGCTGGGCCGAAGAGCGTCACGCCTTTCACTCCCACCAGCTTGGACCGGCGACGCGCCACGGGTACCATGCAATGGCACTGGACGAGACTCGCGAAGTGTTTGAGCCGGTCTTGTGGAAATGTACCCCCGAATTCAAAGGCCATGTCGAACAAGTTTGGTTCCGCGGCACACATGGCGATGTCGGTGGCCAATTGAACGGGTTCGAAGAGGCGCGTCCGCTGAGTAACATCTCTTTGGTCTGGATGCTGGATAAGGCAGAACTGCATGGTCTGCCGCTACCTGAGGGTTGGCGTGATCGGTTCCCGACGGATACCTCCGCCCGTTCTGTCGGAACCTGGCGTGGCTGGGGTAAAATTTTTCTGCTGCGGAAGCATCGCAGGGTGGGCCGCGACCGGTCAGAGAAGCTCCATGTCTCGGTCTCCCCGGATGAATTGCCACGCTGGGTGCCGATGCCGGATTTGCCATCGCATCCGGCGCAGTAGAACTTACTTAGCAACGCAGGCGTTTCTGACCGGTTCGATCAGTGCGTCCGGGCGTTCTACAAGATCGAAACGCCAATGCCTTGGAGACCAATTGTAAACCCTTTGATCGTCCGGATGATCTACGATCATCAAACCGTGAAAGTACCACGCGGATGTAGATTTGTATCCGGTCTTGGTGGTGTAGAAAGAAAATCCGCGCAATTCGTACAGGGCTTTGACTGGAGAATTCTCTGCATGTTCGGCGATGCAATAGGGTGCGCCGTCTGAGATGTGCGCGCCTGAACAAGAACCACCGGAACTGTTAACAGAGACCAAAGCGCAGTCACGGTCGCAACCGATATCCCAATCTTTGCCGCCCATGAAGGTTGTGGTTTCCCATTGAGACCAGACCAGATGAGGAAGCTGGATGCGAGGGCAATGGTCAAGCTCACACCATGCAGGGCCTGAGTGTCAGTAAAGGGCCCAAAAGCGCCAGATGCCAGTGTCAGAAAAAGTCCCAGAACGACTGAGAAACCCGCAAGAATTCTGGCAAGAAGTCGCGGGATCGGAAACATTCCCAGCAAGGCAAGGCCTCCAACGATTGCGGGTATAGCGGGAATGAGCCACAAAGAAAAAAACAAACTTTGAAAGAGCAATAGCCGAGCTTTCTTGTCCGTGTCAGCTTCGAACAGGTACGGGTCTAAGGGCTGTATGTAGGCAGCAAAGATCAACACAGCATACGCACAGAACAGTGCTTTGTATTTTTGGTCTGGCTGAATAGCGAAATCTCTCTAGTCAAAAAATTACCACCCACCTGTCTTGCGACGGGTGGGTAGTCAGAAAAAACTGTAACTTTCACACCGAATTTACCGGCGTGCATAACTAAACTTCTACCGCCGACGATCCCGGCGCGAGCTCATCGGCTGGAACGCCACGCCAACATGCGCTTCGCAATAAGGTTTACCCGCTTCAACCGGCAGGCCGCAGAACCAGAAATCCTCGGTCGCTGGGTCGCCTACTGGCCATTTGCAGGTCTTCTCGGTCAGTTCCATCAGCGTCAGCTTCTTGGCCTTCTTCTCGATCTCGTTGACCTTGGCCAGCGCCTCGGGGCTGATTTCGTTGGCCGAAGGCTGCGGCGGCAGTGGCTGACCCGCCGGTATGATCTGGCGGCGCGCTGGAACGGCCGGTTTTGTCTCGGCTGCAGGTGCCGGCGTTGGGCGCGCCGGTTCGGTCTTAGGCGCGGGCCTTGGCTTGGCCTCGGCCTTGGGCGCGGGTGCCGGTTTGTCTTTAGGTTCGGATTTGGCCGGAGAGGCACCGGTTGCGCGGTTCGACAGGCCCAGACGGTGCACCTTGCCGATCACCGCATTGCGGGTTACGCCGCCCAGTTCCTTGGCGATCTGGCTGGCCGACTGGCCCTCGCCCCACATTTTTTTCAGCAGTTCTACACGCTCGTCAGTCCAGGACATCATTTGCCTTTCAAAAGCGGAAAGCGGCCCCGGATTCGGGCCGCCTTGGGAATTCGTCTCAGCCCCCTATTTTAATCACTGCGAGCCGAGTTACAAGCGGTTCTCGAATCAGGATGAGGGCAGGTGATGCAGATTTCCGCAGATCAGAGCGAACGGCGTTTCGGAACAGTTAACTGGATGGGGCTCTGCACGCTGGCCCAGCGTGAAACACTGCGGTTTCTGGCGGTCTGGACTCAAACCCTGTTGGCGCCGCTTGTGACGGCCGGGCTGTTCCTGCTGATCTTCAATATCGCCATCGGTCCGGGGCGTCCGGATGTGATGGGGGTGCCGTTCCTGACCTTTCTGGCGCCCGGCATTATGATGATGACCGTGATCCAGAATGCGTTCGCCAACACTTCTTCGTCGATGGTGATCGCCAAAGTGCAGGGAAACATCGTTGATACGTTGATGCCGCCTTTGTCCCCGCTTGAGATCCTGCTGGGCTATCTGGCCGGTGGCGTTGCACGCGGCGTTCTGATCGCTTGTGTGGTTGCGATCGCACTTGCGCTGGTTTTGGGTATATACCCGCAAAACCCGTTGTTTGCCCTGATTTTCGTAGTTCTGGGTGGTGCATTCATGGGGGCCTTAGGCCTGTTCGCCGGTATTTTTGCCAACAAGTTTGATCAGATGGCGGCCATCACGAACTTCATCGTGACACCATTGGCTTTCCTGTCGGGTACGTTTTACTCGGTCCAGGCGCTGCCTCCTATCCTGAACCGGGTGAGTCATGTGAACCCGGTTTTCTATCTGATAGACGGTCTGAGGTATGGAATGATCGGCGTGTCCGACAGCTCACCCTGGTTGGGTATTGCGGTATGCACCGGTGCCACGCTGCTGGTCGGCGCGCTGACCTGGCAGATGTTGCGGACGGGGTATCGCCTTAAGGCTTAACTTGTCTCGGCCAGTGAACCGGGTTGAAAAGTCATTCTGGGCTTTCCCAATCGTGGGTGCAGATTTGCGGCCACGGCCCAGACCCCGAACAGAGCCAACCCTCCGACCGCGAATACGCCGGCGACCGGTGAGATCAGAAGGACCAGTGATGCAACTCCGGGTGTCAGTATGCCGGAGACGTCGCGGTAACTGGAGTAGATCGCTGACATTTCAGTGCGTTCGGACGGTTTCACTGCCATGAGGAAAGGCAGCCCTGCGCAAATGTCCAGAACGATCAGCCAGATGGACCCAAGAACCAACGCCGCAACCGCCGCGACCGGCCAACCTGCGATTGCCCCAGCGGTGACAAAGCAGGTTCCGCAGGCAGCAAAACCCACGCGGACAGCTGTGCGTATCGAACGCCCCTGCACCCAGCGCAGAATAAGCGGAGCTGCGAACAGCATCGCATTGGTGGTGGACAAAAGGATGCCGCCCAGTTGCTCACCCAGCCCGTTTTGAATAGCGAAGATGGGTAGGTACACCACGTAGATCCACCAGCCACAGGATCGGATCATGGCGAAAAGGTACCCGGCCACCAACCGCGGCTGGGCGAAGAAGCGTGGCAGAAAGGCCAGCGGGTTTTTTGCGGTGCCTCGCGCCTTGGTGATCAACTTGCCATTGCCCAACCGCATGCGCCAGAACTGGATCAGCATGACCGCACCTGCCAAGGCGCTGATGACAAAGGGGGCAGGGGCCCAGACCTCCAGCAGTAAGACGCCGGCCATCGGTCCGCCTGCCCAGCCCAGCGCGCTATAAAACATGCGGCTGGTCTCACATTTGCCCAGCTCGATTTTGCTGATGTAATCTAAGACATAAGCATTGAAGCAAATGAATGTGACCACTGTCGCGACCGTGTTCAGGGCAAGCGCACCGACCACGGCCGCCGGGCTGCCCTCAATCGCCAGAAGGGCACCGCCGATGAACATGAGGCAACCAACGGTGTACGCCCATCTGCGCGGTATGAAGCGGATCAGGAATGGCACCATCAGCCCCGCAATCAACGAGATAACGCCGACCAGAAAATACAGGAACGAGACCGAAGACGCATCACCCAATGCTCGGTACATGGCCAGTGGAAAGACGGAGATCAATATACCGCGGACAATAGCTTCGAATCCGGCCAGGATGCCGAAATCGCGGACTGAAGGCGCTGGGGCGTGGCGCACCCATTCGGGGATACGACGTTCATGCATGGGTAAACTCTCAAATCAACTGAGACCACATTGCGCCGGATCGATCCGCGTTCTTCCGGGTTTGCGACATACAGGTCGCCCTCGGGCCATGCCGGTACAACTTCTTTGGAGTTTCAGGCTTGCCGCGCCCGCGCTTCACGCCAGACGAGAATAAGCCCGCCGGTCAGAATTATGGCTGAGCCGATCATGCTGATCCCGTCCGGAATCACGCCGAATATCGCGAAATCGTAGAAAGCGGCAAAAATCAGCGTCGCATAGCTGATCGGGGCAACAAATGAGGCGTCTGCCCGGGCCATGCCGTTCACAAAACACGCCTGCGCGCAGGCCATCAGCGCGCCGATACCCGCCAGCGCTGCCCATTGTTCTAGAGTTGGCATCTGAAAAACAAAGCTCACCGCGACAGAGGCAATCGTCAGGCCCATTGCGTTGTTGATCAGCAAAATCTGGATCGGGATTTCTCGACCCGAGAGTTTCTTGATGAATATCAGCTCCATCCCGATGACTGCGGCTGCGGTCAGTGCCAACAGGGCAGCTGGCTGAAAGCTATCGGGTGTCGGGCGCAACAGTATCAGCGCCCCAGCCAGCGCCACCGCTGCCGCCAGCCAGCGCCAAGGGCCGACGCCTTCTTTCAGCAGTGGGATTGCCAGCACCATTGCAAAGACCGGGTTCAGAAAGGAAATCGCCGTCGCATCCGCGATCGGGATGAATGCGACCGAGGCGAACATCAGCGTAATGCCGACCCAGCCGAAACTTGTACGCCCAATATGCAGGCCCCAATGCGGACGCTGCAAGCGCGGCCGCATCACGCCTACGGCGGTGACGATCACGATAAAGGCAAACAGAAACCGCCCATGGCTGATCTGCATTGGATGTAGCGCGGGACCCAATGTGTCCGTCCCCAAGGCTTTGGCCAGCAGGGTGGTCCCGGCCAGCAATGCACTGGCGGCGGTGATCAGCACGGCCGCAAGAGGCGGATTGTGGGCTTTGGCGACAAACATATGTCAGCGGTGCGTCAGCACATGTCAAATGGCAAGCAGCAAATGCGTCGCGCCAAGTATTTTCGCTGGTTGCCAATTTCAGGGTTTTCAGATGCTTCGGGCAGCGTTATACGGCGGCTTATGATCAAAAACGCACATATCCTGCGACTCCGACGCCGACGCTTCGCCGCGTAACCGGCCTCTTTGATCTATTTGCGCTGTTCAAATCGGCGCAATTTCCACCAAATCAGTTGACGAACACAGGCCGAGTGTATCACTCACAAGGCTCAAACTACCTGAAAAGGATGATCCCATGATCCCGTCCGTTCTGCCGACCTATAACCGCGCGCCCCTGACTTTCGTGAAGGGTGAAGGCGCCTGGCTGACCGAGGCGGATGGCCGACGTTTTCTGGACCTGGGCGCCGGGATCGCCGTGAATGCCCTGGGCCATGCCCATCCCGCGCTGGTTAATGCCCTGACCGAGCAGGCGCACGCGCTGTGGCATGTTTCAAACCTTTACCTCATCCCACAGCAGCAAGCCCTGGCAGACAAACTGGTCGAGCACACCTTTGCTGATACCGTGTTCTTCACAAACTCGGGCACCGAGTCTTGCGAACTGGCCGTGAAAATGGCCCGCAAGTACTTCTACGACAAGGATCAGCCTGAACGGGTCGAGATAATCACTTTTGACGGCTCGTTCCACGGCCGGTCGTCGGCTGGTATTGCCGCTGCCGGGTCTGAGAAGATGACCAAGGGTTTCGGCCCACTGCTGCCGGGCTTTGTTCATGTCACGTTTGGCGACCTCGATGGCGTCACCAATGCGATCACCGATAAAACCGCCGCGATCATGATCGAACCCGTGCAGGGCGAGGGCGGCATCCGTCCCGTCCCTGACGCGGAGCTCAAAGCCTTGCGCCAGATTTGCGATGACAACGGCCTGCTTTTGATCCTCGATGAGGTGCAATGTGGAGTAGGTCGTACCGGCAAGCTGTTCGCCCATGAATGGGCTGGAATTACCCCGGACATCATGATGGTCGCCAAGGGCATCGGCGGCGGCTTCCCGCTAGGGGCGGTTCTGGCCACGGAAGACGCCGCCAGCGGTATGACGGCAGGCACGCATGGCTCTACCTATGGCGGCAACCCGCTGGGCTGTGCCGTGGGCTGCGCCGTTATTGATCAGGTGGCAACGCCTGCCTTCCTGGAAGGTGTCAATCGCAAGGCCGGGATGCTGCGCCAGAAGCTCGAAGGGCTAATCGCCGAGCACCCGGAGGTCTTCGAAGAAGTGCGCGGAACAGGACTGATGCTGGGCCTGAAGTGCAAAGCACCCAATATCGACATGGTCAACGCCGGCTATGACAATGAGGTCATTACCGTCCCCGCCGCCGATAACGTGATCCGCCTGCTTCCGCCGCTGACATTGACCGAGGATGACATCGCCCAGGCCGTGATCCGCCTCGACAAAGCCGCTGCGCAGGTTGAAGAGTCAATGGCCTCGGCCTAAGACACACCCGAATGAAAAGTGAACAGAAATGAACCATTTTCTCGATATCCATAAAACCGACGCGGGCGATCTGCGGACCATGATTGATCAGGCGGGCGCTATGAAACAGGCGCGCCTGGGCCGCCCAAAGGCAGCACTTGATGACGAACAGCCTCTGAAAGACCGCATGGTCGCGCTGATCTTCGAAAAACCATCCACCAGAACGCGCGTGTCCTTTGACGTGGGTGTGCGCCAGATGGGCGGGCAGACCATGGTGCTGTCGGGCAAAGACATGCAACTGGGCCACGGCGAAACCATCGCCGACACCGCCCGCGTCCTGTCGCGCTATGTCGATATGATCATGATCCGGACCTTCGATGAGACCATTCTGACCGAGATGTCGGAATATTCGGACGTGCCGGTCATTAACGGCCTGACTGACCGCACCCATCCCTGCCAGATCATGGCGGATGTGCTGACGTTTGAGGAGCACCGCGGTCCGATTGCGGGCAAGAAAGTAGTCTGGACCGGCGACGGCAACAATGTTTGCGCCTCGTTCCTACATGCTGCGGGTCAGTTCGGGTTTGATTTCACTTTCACCGGCCCGGCCCAGCTTGATCCGGAAGAAGAGTTTATGGGGCTTGCCCGTCAAAAGGGCTCGAAAATCGTGGTCGAACGAGACCCGTATAAAGCGGTTGAGGGGGCCGATCTGGTGGTCGCTGATACCTGGGTATCAATGCACGATTCCCAGTCCGCCAAGGAACGCCGCCACAACATGCTGCGCCCTTATCAGGTCAACGCCGAACTGATGTCACACGCCAAACCCGACGCGCTGTTCATGCACTGCTTGCCTGCCCACCGCGAAGAAGAGGCGACATCTGAGGTGATGGACGGCCCCAACTCGGTCATCTTCGATGAGGCCGAAAACCGCCTGCACGCGCAAAAGGCTGTGATGCGCTGGTGTCTCGGGGTCTGAACGGAGTCTAAAATGCCTCATGTCACCCTGGAGTTTTCTAAAGGTATAGAGCAGGTCCATGATGTTCAGGCAATTTGCGATCAGCTATTTGCCTTGCTGGCTGAACATCGTGAATTCGACGCTGAAACGATAAAAATCCGCGCGACACCGGTAGAATACTACCGTATCGGCACTGATCCCCAAAGCTTCGTCCATGCCACGCTTCTGCTGATGCAGGGGCGTGACGAGGCGACGCGCTCTGAGCTTACCGTGGCCATATTAGAGGTTCTGTCGGCGGCCTTGCCCGAGGTTGGCAGTATCACAGTGCAAGACGTTCAGATGAACCGCGCTTCCTACGCGAAACGGGTGGCCGGGCCATAGCCAGTGTCCGGTTGTCACAGATCCTGTGTTGTTCAGGTGGGGCGCCTGATATCCCAAATCCGCAATTTGGCGAGCGTCGCGACGCTCGCCAACACGACCAGACCGCACAATACCCACTTGGTCATGACCTCCATGGTACCTTCAAGCATCAGGGCATGTACGACGCTGCCAATAATGGTGATGATCGCAAGGCTCGCATGCCCCAACCTCCAGACGCGAAACCTTAAGCCAAAGCGCTTGCGAGAAAGACCTAGAAACGCGGCTCCGAACGCGGCCCACATCGCAATCACACCCCAAGCCGAAAACGGTGTCGGTGAAACAAATAACAGAGCGTCAATAACGTCGGGCGGGCTGGTGATCCACAAACCACCGACATGGATCAGAATGGCTGCAACTAATGCTAGCCCACACCACCTATGCCAATGGCGGCTGGCAACCGGGGTCAGCCCCGGCAACAAACGGCCCGCAAGTAGCGGCTGCATCAACAGCAGACACATTGAAATAACACCGGCAAACCCGGCGGTGATGTAGATCGGTTCACGCCATGCCAGCTGAGGGCTCGCCGCAGCCGCGATAATCGGTACGGCCATGGCAAGGATCACAAAGGTCCAGATTACTAGGCTTCGACGCACTGTGGTTAGGCAGGCTGCAGAACGAAATGCGCGGCCAAGGTTTTGTCCTTGGAGTTGCCCATAATTGGGCGCAGGAAAACCGTTTCGAATTCACCACTGTCATAAGCTAGATGGCCGTGTGGCTGGCCAAAGGCGGGTACGATTTGCGGCATCTCCAGTCGGAACTCTCCATTGGCATCGGTCAGAGTTGCGCCGTGGCTCTGCGGATCGCGTTCGTGGCCTTCTGTCGTATGCGCCCAGATCTGGATGCGCTGACCGGGCAGGGGGGCACCGTCCCCGGCGCGTCGCACTGTTCCGGTCATCCAGAACCCGCCGCTGCCAATCTGGTCAACGATGGGCGCGCCGGGACGGTAATTGTTGGACCCTCCGCGCATGGATGCGGTGGGGGCCACGCCACTTGCGCGCGCTGGCACCAAAAAGCCTGTCGCACCCGTTGCCAGAACAGCCCCAGACGCCAAAACCAAAGAACGACGAGAGAACGTAAGACCAGGCATGCAAACCTCTCTTTTCAAGTGTTTCACCACGCCTCGACAATGCCGGGCATCCTTTCAGCCGAAAGATAGCACGATTGTTTCAGTTTCCGAGGGGTCGCGCGGCGGGGGTGACAAATTGTGAATTCCTTTGACCGTGCCCCCGCGCAGGTGCCATCCTGAAATCCGTCAGTTCGGGGGGTCCTGCACTATGATTGTCGAAGACGTTGTCTCAGACGAAGAAATCAAGGCGTTCAAGCGCGACGGTGCGGTTGTGCTGCGCTCCAGGTTCTCAGAGGATTGGCTGGCACTTTTGCGAGACGGTATCGACGCGGATTTGGCCCGCCCAACCGATAATTTCACCCGCCATACCAAGGACCCTCGCGCACCTGCCTATTTCGAGGACTACTGGGCTTGGAATAAAATCCCGCAATTCACGCAATTCGTTCACAACTCACCTTGTGCTCCGCTTGCCGCACAGTTGCTTGGTGCACCATCGATCAATCTTGTCATGGACAACTGGTTCCTGCGCGAGGCTGGATCAACTTCGCGTCCACCGTTTCATCAGGACCTGTCCTATTTCGACTTCGAAGGCACGATGTGCGTCCTGTGGTTGCCGCTTGAGCCGGTTACCAAAGAAAACGGTATCGCCTTCGTCAAAGGCTCGCATCTGTGGGACAAGCTGTTCATGCGGGTCAGGTTCGCCGACGGGCATCCCAGCTACGAACCCACCGAAGTTGCAGGGTTGACCTATCACCCGCCGCCTGACGTCAATGCCGATCCGGGTGCATTCGATCTTTTACAATGGGATATGAATCTGGGCGACTGCATCTTCTTCGACATGCGCACCTTGCACGGTGGGCTGTCATCAGTCACCCCAACGGAAACGGTACGCCGGTTTACGCTGCGGATGACCGCTCCGGATGGCAGGATCCGGTATCGGGGGGATTGGGCCAAGGATGAACGGGCGCAGTTCGAAGCCGAAGGATATCGCGAAGGTGATCGAATTGATGGGGCGTTTTTCCCGCAGCTTTGGCCGCGCCGTGCCTGATGTATGGTCCGGGTCCGCACCCGTTCTGTGCGTTTCTGCAAATTGAAAGGCGAGTATGTCAGGCCTAACCTACATCAGTGAACCGAATGAACTGATCGCGGGAGAGCAGGCATGAGTTGGAATCCTACCCAAAACCCCAAGAATTCGCCTCTGGAGACACTGATCATCCCTCGTGCCCGTGATCTGGGCGGTTTCGAAGTGCGGCGCGCGTTGCCCTCGCTCAAACGGCAATTAGTCGGCCCGTTCATCTTTTTCGATCAGGTGGGCCCCGCCGAGTTCATCACCGACGGTGGCATCGACGTGCGGCCGCACCCTCATATCGGCTTGGGTACAGTGACCTACCTGTATCAGGGCGAGTTTGAGCATCGCGACAGCCTTGGCACCCATCAGATGATCTATCCAGGTGAAGTGAACTGGATGGTGGCTGGCCGCGGCGTGACCCATTCGGAACGTACCAGTGAAGAAACGCGGGCTAAGCGGCACAGCCTGTTCGGTGTTCAGACCTGGATTGCACTGCCTGAGGTGTACGAGGACATGGCCCCGGATTTTGAGCACCACAAGCAGGGCGCGCTGCCGCATATCAAGGACAATGGCGTCAGTGCCCGGCTAATCCTTGGTTCGGCTTATGGCGAAACCAGCCCGGTGACGATGCTGTCGGAAACCTTCTATCTGGATGTGCAGCTTGAACCCGGCGCCGCCTTTCCATTGCCCGACGGCCACGAAGATCGCGGGGTTTATGTCATTCAGGGATCGGTTGAGATTGCGGGCGACACGTTCGAGGAAGGTCGCATGATGGTGTTCCGCCCGGGCGATCGCCTTTCGGTCAAGGCGGGTCCGTTTGGCGCGCGGTTGATGCTGCTGGGCGGAGCCACATTGAATGAGGATCGCTATATCTGGTGGAATTTCGTGTCCTCTTCGAAGGAAAAAATCGAAAACGCCACTCGCGAATGGAAAGCCGCGGATTGGGCCAACGGTGCCTTCCACCTGCCCCCCGGCGATGATCAGGAGTTCATTCCGATTTCCGACGAGTTGGAGCGCACAAGCCCAAGACGGGCACGTTAACCAGACGTCAGGGGGCCTTGTCCGAACTTGCGATACCGGCAATCCTCGCCTCAACGGGAGGGTTGCCATGAAGATCATAATCGCAGGCGCGGGCAGCATTGGATGTTATTGCGGAGCCTTTTTGGCTGATGCCGGTCACTCGGTCACGCTGTTGGGTCGCCCACGCATTCTGGACCCAATCCGTGAGGAGGGCCTGACCGTCACTGATTTTTCCGGCCTGCACGTTCATGTGGCGGCTGAGACGCTGATGATGTCCGAAACCCCGGATTGCCTGAAAGACGCAGAGTTGGTGATCCTGGCCGTCAAGGCCGCGGCCACGGCGGATATGGCAGAACAGATCGCGCGGTTCGCGCCGGCCTCTGCGCCGGTGTTGTCCTGGCAGAACGGGATGGAAAACGCCCGGGTGCTGCGGGCGGCGCTTCCGGATCATGACGTTCGCGCGGGAATGGTGCCCTTCAACGTCGTGCCGCCTCAACCCGCCAGCTTTCACCGCGCCACTTCCGGCGATATCGTGATCCAGTCCGGCCCGGGCCGTTTGGGGCAAGCACTTAGCTCACCTGACCTGCTGGTGATCGAAAGCGATGAGATTGAAGCTGTGCAAAGGGGCAAACTGGTCATCAATCTGAACAACGCATTGAACGCGTTGTCGGGGCTGACGTTGAAAAATCAATTGCTGGATCGCAAGTGGCGTCGTCTGATGGCCGACCAGATGGCCGAGGCTTTGCGGGTAATTCAGGTCGCAGGCCACCCTGTAGCATCAACCACACCTTTGCCTGCCTGGATGACGCCGCATATCCTGCGTCTGCCAACGCCGTTATTCACGCGGATCGCGGCCCGGATGCTGACCATCGACCCCAGCGCACGCACGTCGATGGCCTATGATCTTATGGCGGGGCGCGTGACGGAAATCGACAGTCTGCAAGGTGAGATTGTCCGACTGGGCAAGCAATATGGGCGGCCTGCACCGATTTGCGCAAGGGTACAGGCTCTGATCGAACAGAAGCCGGATGTAAGTCTGTCACCGGATCAGATCATCCCGTGATCTGACCACATTCAGGTGAATGCGGTCAGTATCCAGAAGATAACGGCTGACATTGCAGCTGCGGCCGGGACGGTAATCACCCAAGCGGCAATAATGGTCATGAAATGCGACCGCCGCACCAACTTGCGCCGCCGCTGCTCTTCACGGGCCAGCCGCAACTCGGGCGGACGGCGATCATTACTTTGCTTGCGTCGGCGATCCTGATTCCATTCACGGTAAAACCCGACGCCGAACACCGCACCCACCGCGATGTGGGTCGAGCTGACCGGCAGCCCAAGCCAGCTTGCAACAATCACTGTAATCGCCGCCGACAAAGCGACGCAGAATGCGCGCATCGGGTTCAGTTTGGTGATCTGGCTACCCACCATCCGGATCAGCTTGGGGCCAAACAGGAACAGGCCGAACGAAATCCCAAAGGCCCCGATCACCATTACCCATGTCGGGATCGTGACTTTCGAGGCAAAATCGCCAAATTCAGCGGCGTGCACAATCGCGGCCAGCGGGCCGACAGCATTGGCGACGTCGTTGGCACCATGTGCAAAGCTCAGAAAACCGGCCGAGATGACCAGAGGCAACCCAAACAAAACTTTCAGAGATTTGGTGCGGTTTTCCAGCCCTTCGGATTTGCGGCGAACCCAAGGCACGGTCACGGCCCAAGCCAGAATGCCCGAGGTCAGACCGATCACTAGCGCGATTTCCAGATCGATTTTCACGATCCGCTTCAGGCCTTTGACAGAGAGATAGGTGGCAAAGGCACCGGCCATAACAGCCACCAGAATAGGCACCCAGCGACGGGCCGCGGCAATTTTGTCGTCTTGATACTGAATTTTCGCCTTGATCAGCGCCAGAAATCCGGCAGCAATCGCGCCGCCCAGAACCGGAGAGATCACCCAGCTGGCTGCAATCGCGCTCATCGTGCCCCAGCTAACCGCGCTGAGACCTGCTGCTGCGACGCCAGCCCCCATCACGCCGCCAACGACCGAATGCGTTGTGGAAACAGGCGCGCCGACCCATGTGGCTAAGTTGACCCACAGCGCCGACGAAATCAGTGCTGCCATCATCGCCCAGATAAAGACCGAGCTATTCTGGACTGAGGCAGGGTCGATGATGCCCTTGGAGATGGTCGAGACCACGTCTCCGCCCGCCAGCAGAGCCCCCGCGCTTTCCGCGACTGCGGCGATGGCAATTGCCCCACCCATGGTCAGGGCGTTGGCACCGACCGCAGGGCCCATGTTGTTGGCAACGTCGTTGGCGCCGATGTTGATTGCCATGTAGGCACCAAAACCAGCAGCCGCGATGACGATCAGCCCACCGTCTGCCCGACCGAATAGTATCGCAGCAATCAATCCGGCAATAACTATGAAGGCCAGCGCGATGCCCGGCGCAAGCAGCGGCCGCGCCACGTGCACGTTCGCATGCTCAAGGCGGGAAATTCGGTGCAGATCGCTGTCCAGGGCTTGCCAGCGGTTTTTATTGTTCGTGTTCGACATCGGTTTTCTGTGGGTGATACGGTTTAACCGGCGCGGTTAACGGTTGCCCGGTCTTGTGGCAACCGGCCTCACAGAAGTTTGTTGCGAAAGCGTTACATTTGCCGCAGCATTTCGCGCAGCTCCGGCTCTTGCACCAGCTCTGCGGCCTCTTTCGGCGAGAACCAGCGCCGTTCACGCTCGCTGACCTCGGGGAATTCCTCGGCCAGATCTTTGACATCTATGCGATACACATTGGTGCGCACGGGTTGGGCCGTTCCGTCATCCAGGATCTTGTCATAGGTGAAATGGCCCACCGCCTTGCGGCCCAGGTGTTTCACTTTTACGCCGGCTTCTTCCCATGCTTCTTCTTTGGCAGTCTCGGCCCCGTCCATGCCGTCAATCGGCCATCCCTTTGGGATGACCCAGCGACCTGTGCCACGGCTGGTGATCAATAGAACTTTTTTGTCGTCGCCAGTTCCGCGCACGCACAAGGCTGCAAACTGTACCCTGTGTGGGCGTTGAAAGAAGGGTTTGCCAACTTCTTCCCAGATATTGTTCAGCCAAGATGCCATCGATTAAGTGCCAGTACTTTTCTTAGGTTCAAGGAAAAGTGACATAACAACTATAAACCGGGGCTTCAATGCATCTATTGAACGAACGCATTTACTGAAGCAAACGAACGTCAGGTCCGCCGCTTGGCCCGCAAGGTTGGATCGGCCTGCGTCGGATCCTCGGGCCAGGGGTGTTTGGGATATTGCGCGCGCATGTCCTTGCGCACATCGGCGTAAGATCCAGCCCAAAATCCCGGCAGATCGCGCGTGATCTGGATTGGTCGCCGCGCAGGGGACAGCAGAGTGATCTTGAGCGCCTCGCCCCCGATAAGCGGATGCCGGGTGACACCGAACAGTTCCTGCAAGCGGACCGAAATCTCGGGCACCGCCCCGCCGTAATCAATCGGCACCTTTCGACCCAGTGGTGTTTCAAACGATCCCGGCGCGCGACGGTCCAGCTCCTGCGTCTGGGACCAGTCCAGCCGGGCACGCAGGGCGGGCAGCAGGTCGAACTTTTTCCAGTCGTCTGCACTGCGCTGACCTGACAGCATGGGTAGCAGCCAGTCGTCCAGAGCGGCCATCAGCCCGCCCAATGAAAAGTCCGGCAGGTCGATCCCTTCGGCGCGTACTAGTTCCACCCGTGCCGCCAATCGTGCCGCGGCCCCGTCCAGCCGCAATCCCAGATCACGCACTCCGTCCAGCATGGCGCGGGCGATGGCCTCGTCCGGCGCGTCCTTCCAGATACGGTCATCCAGAGTGATCGCGCCAAGGCGTTCCTGCGTGCGCGCAATGACCCGGCGTTCACGTTTCGACCACGCGCAGCTGTCGACCCATTCGATCTGATCCGCGAACAGGTCCCGGATTTCACGCTCTGAGATTTGTGCGGCCATGCGCACCTTGGCCTCGCGCGGGTTTCCGTCCGTATCTGTCACAACAAGATACGGCGCGGCCGCCAATGTGTCACCGCTGTCCAGTACGACGCCCTTGCCGCCGGACAGAACGTAACGCGGCACATCGCCTTTACGGCGTTGCCCAATTCGATCGGGATAAGCCAAGGCGGCCATCGCGGCTGGGCTTAGGTCTGTCTTGCTGCTTCGTGTTTTTAGCCGCTTGCTCTCGGCTTTGATCCGTTCCAAAGCGCCCATGTTGATCTGCCACACCCGGTTGCGTTGAAAGGCGCGGGTATCGCGCAATGCCTCGAGTCGCAGCAGCAGATCTACCGGGGCACCTTTCAGTGGATCGCGTTCTGCCATCAGTGCAGCCAACGAAGCGGCACTCGCCCCGGCAGTCACCAGCATATGCCCCAGCCGAGGATGCAGGGGCAGCGCAGCCAAGGCCCGTCCGTGGTCGGTGATCCGCCCTTTTGCATCCAACGCACCCAGCATGTTCAGTAATGTGCGGGCCTCGGCCATCGTTCCTTCGGGTGGTGGTGTCAAAAAGGCCAGGTCATCCGGTTCGGCCCCCCAAAGCGCCAGTTCCAGCGCAAGGCTCGTAAGGTCGGCGGCTTCGATTTCGGCAGGGGGGTAGGCAGCCAGCGCACCTTCTTCCCCTTTGGACCACAGCCGGTAACACACGCCCTCGGCCACGCGCCCTGCACGACCTGCGCGTTGGGTTGCTTCGGCCCGCGTCACCCGTTCCGTGACCAGCCGCGACATGCCAGAGCCCGGATCGAACCGCGCGCGGCGCGCCTGACCCATATCCACAACCACGCGGATGTCGGAAATGGTCAGCGAGGTCTCGGCGATTGAGGTCGCAAGAACCACCTTTCGCCCAGTTTCTGCCGGGGCAATCGCCGCACGTTGGGCGGCAAAGGGCATTGCGCCGAACAGAGGTTTAATTGCGCAATCGCCGGGCAATCGTTTGGATAATGCGGCTTCGGCTCTGCGGATTTCGCCCTCGCCGGGCAGAAACACGAGCATGCCGCCCTCGGTTTCACGCTCGGCCTTGACGACCAGATCAACCAGAGCATCCAACCGTCTTGCCTGCGCACCCAATAGCCGGTCCAGCCAACGGGTTTCAACCGGGTAACTGCGCCCTTCGGACGTCACCACCGGCGCGTTCATCAGTTGGCCGACGGGTTCGGCGTCGAGTGTGGCGGACATCGCCAGCAGGATCAGGTCGTCGCGTAGTGCGCCCGTAACCTCAAGGCACAGGGCAAGCCCGAGATCAGCGTTCAAAGATCGTTCGTGAAACTCGTCAAAAATCACCGCGCCGACGCCGGGCAGATCCGGTTCAGATTGCAGCATTCGGGTCAGAATGCCTTCGGTCACCACTTCGATGCGGGTTGTTTTTGAGGTTTTCGCATCGCCCCGCACGCGGTAACCGACGGTTTCGCCTGCACGTTGTCCCAGTGTTTCAGCCATCCGCTCTGCCGCGGCACGCGCGGCAAGCCTACGGGGTTCGAGCATTATGATCTTGCCGTCGCACAACCCGGCTTCGAGCATCGCAAGAGGCACCCGCGTTGTCTTGCCTGCGCCCGGAGGGGCTTGCAAAACGGCCCGGCCATTGGCCTTCAGGGCGTCAAGCAATTCGGGGATGGCGTCATCGATGGGCAGGCGTGTTGTCATTGGCGCTTTATCCGCCAACCAAGGCGCAACGTCCAGTTCCGCTGTTTCTCAATGACGATGATCGCGTCGCTGCAGCATAGAACCAGCGGCGGTCCGGTCAAAGAGGATCAACAGCAACACATAGATGCGAAATGCAGGTATCGGGCAGGTTTCCTTCGCGGTCCGGTCTGGACAAATCACCCGTCGGGGCGGCAAGTAGTCGTGCCGCAAAAGATCGGGGTCGGAATGGATATGGACAGCCTAGGTGATAAGATTTTGGACGGAGACCGGCGTGCGCTGGCGCGGGCAATCACTCTGGTCGAAAGTGGCCGCACCGATCATCGGGCGCAGGCGTCTGAGTTGCTGGCGCATTTGGCCAAAGCCGGGCGGCAATCCCTGCGCGTTGGCTTGTCCGGTACTCCAGGGGTGGGCAAATCCACCTTTATCGAGAGCTTTGGCATGATGCTGATCGAGCAGGGCTTGCGCGTTGCGGTCCTGGCCGTCGACCCCAGCTCGACCCGTTCAGGTGGATCTATTCTGGGTGACAAAACCCGGATGGAGCGGTTGAGCCGCGAGAAGAACGCCTTTATCCGCCCATCCCCCAGCCAATCCCATTTGGGCGGCGTGGCTCGCCGTACACGTGAGGCGATTGCCCTGTGCGAGGCGGCGGGATTCGACGTGGTGCTGATTGAAACTGTAGGGGTCGGGCAGTCCGAGACCGTCGTCTCTGAAATGTCCGATCTGTTTCTTCTGCTGCTCGCTCCTGCGGGCGGGGATGAATTGCAGGGGGTCAAACGCGGCATCATGGAAATGGCCGATATGATCCTTGTGAACAAGGCGGATGGAGATTTGAAAGCCACGGCCACCCGCACCTGTGCCGATTACGCGGGGGCTTTGCGCCTGCTGCGAAAGCGCCCGCAGGACCCAGAAGGTTTTCCCAAAGCGATGACCGTTTCCGCGGTCGAGGAACATGGGCTTGACCAAGCCTGGGACGAAATGACCACCCTGTCAGGCTGGCGGCGTGAAAACGGCCACTGGGATGGCAACCGCGCGGCACAGGCGCGGTTCTGGTTCGATCAGGAGGTGCGATACGCGCTGCTATCTCGGTTGGATACGCCGGCCGCGCGCGCAGAAATGGATCGCCTTGGTTCCGATGTTGGTGCCGGCAATCTCAGCCCGACGGCGGCTGCGGAACGAATGCTTAGTACCCTGGCAACACACTAGACGCCTGTTAGCGCCAGAGGTGGAGGGTATGCCAAAATTATGTATTAGGGGAAGGGATACAATTTCTGATTGTGCTATTTCGAGGGGAAGGCGATAGTCTCGTTGTTGCGCAAGTCAACAAATGAACGCGTCGGAGATAGCCGTACATGCCCAATATACGTGGGACAAATGGTGACGACGATATCGAAGTCACCGGCGACGAAGGTACGCTGAACGGCACGCCCCAAGGCACGCCCATTGATAATATTCGCGCCCGTGGCGGTGACGATGAGATTACGATTGTAAGCAGTGCTATTTCCGGGAGTGTACGCGGCAACGCCGGAAACGATGAAATCACCGTGTTCAACGCCCAGATCGATGGGCAGATCAATGCTGGTCGCGATGCGGATACCGTCACGGTTTTTGACGTCGGTGTAGGAAATATCCGTTTGGGGCAGGGCAATGACACCCTGAACTTTATCCGAACCCAGGTCGCCGGGGATGTTCAGGGCGGCGGCGGGCAGGACGCGCTGAACCTTCCGGTGGGCACAGTTGTAACCGACGCAAATTTCGGAACTTTCACCGTTGTTGCCGGGCAATCCTATTCGTTGTCCAGCGGCAGCTTCGAATTGCCCTCAGGGATCGTGGTAAACTATAGCGGGTTTGAATCCGGCACAGGGTTTTTGTGCTTTACCCGCGATACAGTAATTCAGGCGCAACGTGGTCCGGTCCTTATTCAGGATCTTCGGCAGGGGGATATGCTCCCAACGCAGGGCAACGGGATGCAGCCGATCCGCTGGATCGGGCGCCGCAAATTTGACTCGGTGGCATTGGCAGGCGATCCGAAACGTCGCCCCGTCCGCATATTGGCAGGCGCGCTGGGCAACGGTTTGCCCAAACGGGATCTGTTGGTGTCACGGCAGCACAGAATGCTGGTGCAGTCGAAAATTGCAGAACGGATGTTTGGTGAGGCCGAAGTTCTGATCCCAGCGATAAAACTGACCGCGCTGCCAGGGATATTCGTCGATGATACGGTGAACAGTGTCGAATATTACCACCTGCTTTTTGACCGGCACGAGGTTATCTTTGCCGAAAACGCCCCAAGCGAAAGCCTGTTTACCGGGCCTGAAGCACTCAAGACCCTCAGCCTGGAAGCCCGACGTGAAATATTCGATATCTTTCCGGAATTGGCGGATATGAACCACAATCCCAACCCGGCCCGTTACATCCCGAAAAGCCCCCAACAAGCGCGCCTCGTGGCTCGGCACCTGAAAAATGAAAAGCCACTGCTGCAGAGCTATGACGTACAGGGAAACGCCCCTTGGATGTTTAAATCCCAAAAAAGCAGTTATGTAGAACCCGCTCTGAATACGTGACTGAATGAAATAACCCGATCAGACAGGCGATTCTGGTCAAAAAAGCGCAGTTGAAGAATGCAGCAATGTCGGATTTTTGATGGAAATCGACTGCGTGCCACGCTTTTTCAATCCAGGTCAGTCTCGCTTGTATGTCACCTTTCGCCACCGGGTGTCTGATCCGGGACAGTTTTCGGAACCCCGGTCAGCGGCAACTTTCATACAGGTGGGGTATGCGCATTTGCATCGTGCAGCACGACTGAAAAGCCCCCATTACTGGGCGCGTCTGGCGGCCGCAGCGGCAAAAACAGGTAGCCCTGAGTTGGAAAATCACGCCCTGAAACGGCTGGGAGAACTAAATGAAAACTTGGTGCTGTGAATCCTTGGCATATGGCTTGACCCCGTCTGTGATTCCCACTACATGCATCCAACCAGTTTTCGGGCGCGACTTCGGGTTGTGCCCCTTGTGATTTGGCCGAGGGTGTAATGCCTGGCCTCCAGAAACAAAGGAAGAAACCATGTCGCGCCGTTGCGAACTGACCGGAAAAGGCCCGATGACTGGCAACAATGTCAGCCATGCCAAAAACAGAACTCGTCGTCGTTTTCTGCCCAACCTGAACGACGTTACGCTGCAGTCGGAAACGCTGGGCCGTGGCGTCAAGCTGCGCATCTCGGCGGCTGCCCTGCGTTCGGTGGACCACCGCGGTGGTCTGGACGCGTTCCTGGCGAAAGCCAAGGACGATGAGCTGTCCAACAACGCATTGAAAGTGAAAAAGGAAATCGCCAAGGCGCAAGCTTCGGCCTAAGACCTTTTTCCTACAAGAATTCTGGCCCTGTACCTTTTGGTGCAGGGCTTTTTTGTTTTGCGCAGAGCGCTGTTCTCAAAATGGAGATAAATTTCCGCATTGGGTGAAATTGTTCACATACCGTTTGCTCTACCTGTATTATGTTTAGGCATATTCATCTGGCGGAGTTTAACCTCATGTCGTTTAAATCATTACCTTCTTTCTCCCTCCTGGCCGGATTTTTCGGCAAAACGTTTGGGGCATGTCTGCGGATGCAGCGTCGGGTGAATCGGCTGCATACAAGCCTGACAAAAGGGTCCGTCAAGCGTCCGGAACTGGACCGCTGACATTGTCCTCCCGGCCCTGGGCTTCAGGCGTGTCTGATTGCGCTTGAAGCCCGTTTTGTCTCTGGCCTATATCGGGGACAGGATGAAACCCGTTCTGAACAAAATTCTGCCGTTTGTGCTGTCGCTGCTGGTCGTTTTGACTGGGCAGGGCGTTGCTGCATCGCGCGGTGTGGACCGGGCGGTCGGACATATGGTGTTGTGCACCGGCTCGGGACCGGTTGTGGTCTATATGGATGCCGAAGGGCAGCCGACAAAGGCCCCGCATTTCTGTCCGGATTATGCGTTGAACCTGTTGGGCGCGGTGAGCATTGCGGAACCGTCCCTGCCAGTGGCCCCGGACATCGATCGACCCATGCCATCGCGTATCGCGGAGAATCTGATCGCTCTGCCTATACCGTCTCAGCCAGCCCGGGCACCTCCTGCAAGTGTTTGATTCATTATCAATTCTTATCAAACACCAAACTACAGGAGAGGCGCTATGTCACTCACATCCAGACTACTGACCACCCTTGCCGCCGCAACTATTGCTACCGCTGCTTTTGCGCAGGACACGATCACCGTCGATGACGCTTATGCTCGGTCGTCGGGTAAAACGGCCAAAGCTGGCGCGGCCTTCATGATGATCCAGAACACCGGCGCGACCGATGACCGTTTGATCGGCGTGGAATCGGACGCCGCAGCTCGGGTCGAGCTGCACACCCATATTGTCGACGAAAATGGCGTTGCCAAAATGACCCATGTCGAAGAGGGCATTGCCATCCCGGCGGGTGAAACGCACATGCTGAAGCGCGGTGGCGACCACGTGATGTTCATGGGCCTGACAGCCCCGTTTGAGCAGGATGCAATGGTTCCCGTTACGCTGATCTTCGAGACAGCAGGCGAAGTCGAGATCGAAATTCCGGTGGATTTGGAGCGTAAGGACACCGGCGGTCACGGTTCGCATTCGAACTAGAGCTGCGCCTGAATTCGGGCCGCGCTGCGACCGTCATCTATGCGTCAGGCCGGGATATTCCCGGCCTGTTGTCGTTGTGGAAAAGGTTCAGCGGTTGACCACCCGCATCGCCACGCGGTCATGGGCGCGTTTGAAGCGCATGGCCAGCCAGAGCATCACTGCAGCAACAGCCAGCGCCGAGAAGGCAATCGCCCAGCCAAGTGCCACCATGCCGCTGCCCGGCCAGAACAACAGAACGAGGCCGATCAACAGCGCGACAATGCCGGAGTTGCGCATGGTGGATGCATCAGGATGTTCATCGGGCAATTGCCGCCACGCCATCAGCGAGCCTATCCCGACAATCAAAGCCCAGGCTCCCAGCAGGAAGAACGCGAGGCGCGCGACGCCTTCCGGCCAGATCAGCAGGATCAATCCGATCAAAAGCGCCCCAATGCCGAAACCGCCGATCAGGCCACGCCGGCCAAACCCCAGCAGCGTCAGGCCTCCATCGAGGACCAACAGCAAGCCCACCAGACGGATCAGCAACGAGATACTGCCCGTCGGCCAGAATAGCGCTGCGATTCCGAGCGCACCGGCCAGGATTCCGCGCAGCAAGAATGTCCACCACAGGTCCGTTAGCTGATCACCAAGTGCACCTCGCGTATCGAGCCTATCATCGTCAAGGATTTCACCTTGTTGGTTTTTTGGGTCTGTCATGGGGACCTCTCGGGTTGTTAGGGCACTAGTATAGCAAGGAAATTCGCCGCTTGTCTGCGGGTATCGCCCTACTGCGAGCTCAGGATCTGATCAACCCAGCGCGGAACGGCTTCTGTTGCGGGGCCCAGTATGACTTCGTCGAAACTGGATGCGCCGGTCGACGGCTCGAGGTTCAGTTCGACAGTTCTTGCCCCGGACATCATGGCCTCGTGCACGAAAGCCGCGGCGGGATAGACCTGACCCGAAGTGCCAATGGCGGCGAAGATGCTTGCGCCTGCCAGATGATCATAGATGGCGCCCATGTGATAAGGCATCTCACCAAACCACACCACATCCGGGCGTGCGGTGGGGGCTGCGCAGGCAGGGCAGGGCTCGCCCACGGCCATCTCCGGTGGTGCCGTCCAGCGGTGGCCGCAGGCCGCGCAAAGCGCTCCGGCCAGCGTGCCGTGCATGTGGATCACGTTTTGCGCGCCACCGGCCTCGTGCAGGCTGTCGACGTTTTGTGTGACGATCACAACCTCGCCGGGCCAGTCCTGCTGTAGTCGGGCAAGTGCATCGTGGGCCGCGTTAGGTTGCGCCTCGGCGGCCTGTACGCGGCGGGCATTGTAAAACCCGTGCACCAGCGCGGGATCACGCGCGAACCCTTCGGGCGTGGCAACGTCCTCGATCCGGTGTTGGGCCCACAAACCGCCCTCGTCGCGGAACGTGCCCAAACCGCTTTCGGCGGAAATCCCGGCCCCTGTCAGAATGACGATCTTTTCCATCTTGGCCCTTCGCGTTACACCGTGGTTCATGACCCACCGTATCTTGTTCGTCTGTCTGGGCAATATCTGCCGTTCTCCCGCCGCCGAGGGCGCCTTTCGCGCCCGTGCGCCGCATCACGCTACCGATAGTGCCGGGACTTCTGGCTGGCACATTGGCGACCCACCTTATGGACCGATGCAAATGGCAGCTCTGTCGCGTGGCATAAAACTGGATGATTTGCGGGCGCGCCAATTTGTGCCCGCGGATTTCGACAGGTTCGATCTGATTATCGGGATGGATGCCGAAAACCTCGCGGATATTGAGGCATTGAGGCCAGCCGGGAACGAAACCCCAGTGCGTCTGCTGACGGATTTTGCGCCTCATATCGGCACAGACCACGTCCCGGACCCATACTATACCCGTGACTTCGATGGAGCATTGGATCTAATCGAGGCAGCTGTCGAAGGTCTCGACGCGCATCTGCGCGGCTAGTTCATCAACTTTAGGCGGTTGTTCAGCCATGGCAATTGCGCAAGGGCCGGGTCAACAATCTGGCTGCCCATTAGGCGGCGCATCATGCCTGCGACTTCTTGCGGAACCTGACCTGACCAGTCGGTGCGGGTGAACAAGGAAATCGTCCGCGACACATCTCCGATCGGGGCAGGGTGTGCCTCAAGCCCGTCATGGAATCGCGCCGCCCGCATGTAGCCCAGCGGCGTCGTGATCGCCCAGCCGAGGCCGCGCGCGACCATTGCCATCAACGCCAAATGCGAACCGATTTCGAACCGTTCTTCAAATTCCAGCTGCTGGCGCGCCAGATGGGCCTCAATCTGGCGGCTGATTAACTGCTCGCGGGCATAGCGTAGGAAGGGCAGATCCTGCATGGCGTTTTCGACCCCTTTGGGCGTCACCAGAATGAAGGGATCGCGCACCAGCGGGTACTCGACCACGCCTTCCAGCACCTCGCCGCTATGGGCTGACACCACAAGCTGAAGGCGCTGCGCCTCAAGTTCTTCGAACAGGTCAAGACTGGGCAGTGTGATCAGTTTGAACTTTGACCGCGTCAAACTTTCAGCCAACAAAGTGGCTAGCCGCGGGGTCAGGTCATTGTCGAAATCGTCAATCAGGCCGACAGACAGGGTTGCAAGGTGACCCAGGTCCATCACAGTCAGCTCGCTTTGGGCCATCTGCAGTTCGGCCAGAACCGCCTGCGCGCGGGCCAGAAAGCTGCGCCCAGCCTGGGTCAGGCGCATCGGACGTCGTGCGTGATCCACCAAATCGGTGCCCACAGCCTTTTCCAGATTGCGCAACTGTTGTGACACTGACGGCTGGCTGAGCCCCGTGATCTCGGCGGCCTGCGCCACCGATCCGGTCCGCGCCAATGCCTCGAACACTTCGAGGCCGCGCAGGGTCAGCCCTTTCATAACCATCAGATATCCCTTTCGCTGCGCCTTTCTGGGGCGCAGTTCGGGTCAGGTCAAGGATTGATCAGCCTAGTTGCAGATCGCCTGCGCCATCTGACCAAAGTTCCGATACCGATCCCACAGCGCATCGTCGCGCTGGGTCTTCGACATCTTGAGTTCCTGCGCCTGATGCGGGTCGCGGAACCACTTGGCAACGGTCTTCTGATCGCTGCGGGTCAACGCCTGATTGGCCACTCGCTGAATGCAGCTGCACCGATCCCGCGTTGCCGCCGAGCGGTCAGAAGCCAGACACGCCCGTTTGATCTGCGCCGCGTCCACAACCGGAGCCACCGCCACAATCGACGTGGCACAGAATGCGATTAAGAGGAACTTTTTCATGCTCATGCCTCGTATTTGCCTGCCCGGACGGGTCTGATGCCCCTCTCGGTCTGCGGCGGAGTATGAATCAAACTGAATTTGTGATCAATGGCCAAGATATTTCGCAGCAACAGCGCCGCCTCGGTTCGGGTCAAAGCCGGTCGGGCGGTTTCCATTGGGCCTGCCGCGCATCCCGCGAGGTCACGAAAGAACAAACTGTCGGGGTCATCACATTGGGTCGTTGGCGTTGACAGAAGGCTCTCGGATGCGGCGCCATTGGCGCGGATAATATTATGGTTGTCCAGCAGTACGTGGTGATAACAGGCAGTTTTCTCGTTGGACAGGGTCGCAACGCCTGCATCTACGAAACTGATCGCTGGCACAAACACCTCGGGTGCTGCAAACAACAGTTCCGCTACTGGATGCGCGATTACCAACCTGTGCTGTTGCGAAACCTTTAGCGGCGAGAAGTTAAATATTATTCCGGTCGGAACCTCGACCAATCTGAAACGGCCTGCCGCTATGACATCCTGCGATCCGACCCATTTCACCGATTGATAGCCATTGTCCTGCGTCCAAACCTTGTCGCCCGGACGCAATGTTTCGACACGGGCGTAGCCATTTTGGGTTTCTATCAATGTGCCACTGCCATAACAGATCGGCGTGACGTAGTCCGCAACCGCAAAGCTTGGACCTTCCTGGGTGTCAACAACCGTCAGCGTAACGCCTGCTGGCGGAAACTCCCCCGGGCCACCGATGAAGGCGATCCCCTCCACCGTCGCATAGGATGGGGACGAGTTGTTCACGTTGAACGCAATGGCCTGCCACGTGTTTGTACCATCCGTCAGCGTAATGCCGTATTCAGCCTCAACCCGAGTACCGTCGTTGAAGTTGACGCCGTCGATAGTTTGATCACCGTCAAGGAGCTGATTGGTGTCATTGTCGGCAAAATTCGTGTCGCTACCGCCATCGCTGATGAAGACCTCGGTAGCGGTTCGCGTGTCAATCGTGATGGTCTGTCCGATAAGGTGTATACCTGTGCCCTGGTCCAAACCATCCAACCCCTGCGAAACAGAGATGGAAAGCTGGCTCTCACCCAGCACGAATATCGAATAATTGGCCAAAGACTACTCTGCTTTCTTGTTGGTGCGCCGGCCATTCAGCGCCACTATCCTACCCACTGGCTGATTTTGGGTAAATGCGTCAGAGCAGAAAGACACCATAGCAGCCTTTTCTGCAACGCTTCACGGCTTGACGAGGCCCCAATCTCCGGACATATCCCAACCCATGACAGACCTCGCTCATATCCGCAATTTCTCCATCGTCGCGCATATCGACCATGGCAAATCCACCCTTGCTGACCGGCTCATCCAAGAGACCGGGACAGTCAAGGATCGTGACATGAAGGAACAGCTGCTCGACAGCATGGATATCGAGCGCGAGCGTGGCATCACCATCAAGGCCAACACAGTCCGAATCGACTATACCGCTGACAACGGCGAGCAGTATGTGCTGAACCTGATCGACACCCCGGGCCACGTGGACTTTGCCTATGAGGTCTCGCGGTCGATGCGCGCGGTCGAAGGATCGCTGCTGGTTGTGGACTCGACGCAGGGTGTCGAGGCGCAGACGCTGGCGAATGTGTATCAGGCCATTGACGCCGATCATGAGATCGTGCCGGTGCTCAACAAGATCGACCTGCCGGCGTCTGACTGTGACCGGGTCGCCGAACAGATCGAGGATGTGATCGGCATCGACGCGTCCGAGGCGATTCAGGTTTCGGCCAAAACCGGACAGGGCATCCACGAGACACTGGAGTCCATCGTCACCCATCTGCCTGCGCCTAAAGGCACGCTCGACGCGCCGCTCAAGGCGATGCTGGTCGACAGTTGGTACGACGCCTATCTCGGCGTCATCGTGCTGGTCCGCATCATGGACGGCACGCTGAAAAAGGGAATGCGGGTCAAGTTCATGTCGAACAACACCCTGCACCATGTCGACCGCGTCGGCGTTTTCCGGCCTGAGATGGAGATGGTCGACAGCCTCGGCCCCGGTGAGATCGGCTTTCTGACCGCCTCGATCAAACAGGTCCGCGATACCCGCGTCGGTGACACCATCACCAATGACCGCAACGGCACCGAAGAGGCTTTGACAGGCTTCAAACCCGCGCAGCCGGTGGTGTTTTGTGGCCTGTTCCCCGTCGACAGTTCCGAATTCGAGGACCTGCGCGATGCGATCGACAAGCTGGCCCTGAACGACGCCAGCTTTAGCTTTGAAATGGAAACCTCGGCCGCACTTGGGTTTGGCTTCCGCTGCGGCTTCCTTGGCCTTTTGCACCTTGAGGTCATCCGCGACCGCATCGAACGCGAATATGATATCGAGCTCATCACCACCGCGCCCTCGGTGATCTATCACGTCTACATGAAAGACGGCGAGATGATCGAGCTGCACAACCCCGCCGACATGCCCGACCCGTCCAAGGTCGACCATATCGAGGAGCCGCGCATCAAGGCGACCATCTTGGTTCCGGACGAATTCCTCGGCGACGTGCTGAAACTCTGCCAGGACCGCCGCGGTATCCAGATGGATCTGACCTATGCGGGTAGCCGCGCCATGGTCGTCTATGACCTGCCGCTGAACGAGGTTGTCTTTGACTTCTACGACCGCCTGAAATCGGTGACCAAGGGCTATGCCTCGTTTGACTATCAGATGACCGGCTATACCGAGGACGCGCTGGTCAAGATGTCGGTGCTGGTGAATGACGAGCCGGTAGATGCGCTGTCGACCATGGTTCACCGCGACCGGGCCGAGATGCGGGGCCGGGCGATGTGCGAAAAGCTCAAGGACCTGATCCCGCGCCACATGTTCAAAATCCCGATCCAGGCCGCCATCGGAGGCAAGGTCATCGCCCGCGAGACCCTCTCTGCCCTACGCAAGGACGTGACAGCCAAGTGCTACGGAGGCGACGCCACGCGGAAACGCAAACTGCTGGACAAGCAGAAGGCGGGTAAGAAAAAGATGCGCCAGTTCGGGAAGGTCGATATCCCGCAGGAAGCGTTTATTTCAGCGTTGAAGATGGACAGCTAAGGCTGTCCGTTTTGAACAGTCACTGACAGGCTTGCTTTTTGGGTTCGAGCTTGATGCCACCTGATCAGGTGGCGGCTCGAACCAAATGGAATTCGCAGTCCGTCAGGCCGAATTCGCTGTAGTCAATCGGCTTGGAAAAGTTCAGGCGCCTCAACTGTCTGTCTGCAATTCGAACCGGTCTGAGGTTGGAATCGTCATGCACGATGAATGCACCGGACGGCATTAGAGCGTGGAGAGCCAGAACCTCTCTGAGGTGCGTGTCCTTGGCCCCGTCTAGGTGCAGGAAATCGATTTTCGCATCAGGGTGCCTCAGGGCGTATGCCGGAGCTTCGATCAGAGAGTTTCCTTTTATCAGCTCAACCCGGTCAGGAAACTTGTATCTTAGCCAGTTGAATGCTGCCGGCACGTAAATGTCCACGCGGGCCCACCGGCGGTTCAATCTCTGGCAAACATCCACGCCGACGCATTTGAGTTCAGGGTTGGCCATGAGCGCCAACAACATGCTGTGGCCCGCATTCACGCCAATTTCGAACAGACATGTTGATCGTCGAGCCAACTCAACGAAATTTCTTCGTTTGGGTTCGAATCTTTCAATAAATGGCTGTGTTTGAAAACCCGTCGCGCGGTCTTCGTAGAACAGATTGCCATTCAGCGCAGGTGGTTCACCCACTTGTTCAAGCGAATGTGCGACATATTGATTGAGATCGCGCAGGTTTTCGTTCCACTGTGCTGAGGACAAGAGATCGTCATAATCTGAAGGATGGAAGTTGGAAGGCACAGTACTTTTCCTCGAAACCCTTTAGTTACATTACACGCGAAGTTTTCGTTAAACTGTTGAAGCGATGGAAAGTAAACCTTTGAAGCGAAAAACAAGTGTTCTCGTTTTGTGGGCCTAAAGTGAGTTCCGTCAGTGACGTAAAAACACGAGTGCCTGCCTTTGGGATGATCTTCCTGCGTTAACCTCAGGGTTCGCCTTCGAAAAACCGGGCGGCGCGTTGGGCCTCCCCTCGGGTCGGTGGCGACCATCATCACTTGGATATCTTTGACTAGCCGCTGACAAATCACCTCATTAGGTTGTCGCTATGACAATGAACTATCGAACTATTTTGGAGCGTTGGCCCGTCGCGACGATTGGCCTGACGTTTCTTTCCTACTTTGTTTTGCAAAGCATTGCGGACCACACTTTCCGCGCCTTTGATCAGCAGGAATTTAACCCCGGTTGGGTACTGTTTCTCATTGTTGGTGGCTGGGGATTCTACAGCATGTTTCACATAGCATTTTATCTAATTCGAACGTTTAAATAGGATCGTATCAGTGATTTACCGGTCGTCCACCTAACACCTGTGACCCACCTCACAGCCCAAACTGTACCCTCCTGCTACTCTTAACCCAACGGAACCCTCGGCAGGAGGCGCAGATGTCCACATCCATGATCCCCATCATCGCCCTCGGGTCGGCGGGTCTCTATTCCGTGGCCATGATCGCGATGAAGTTCTGGTGGAAACTCCCCGGCGTGGGTCTTGGCCTGCTGATCGTTGCGACCCTGCTGGCTGGGGCGACGCTTGAACTCGCCGCGCTGCGCGAGGAACGGCTGGGCATCATCTATACCGGCATTCTGGGGGCCGAGGTTGTTCTGATCGCCATCGCCTCATTCTTTCTGTTCGGCGAGAACTTCTCGTATCGCGAGGCGGCAGGTATTGGTCTGGTCATCCTCGGCACCGCGCTGGCCTGGGCCTGACGCAAACATTACCGGTTTATGAAGTTTCCCTTAGGTAAGTTGCAACCGGCGCATTCCCCACCAATCTGTTCAACAGGCCAGCAACGGCCCTGAACTTTGGAGGAGAGCCCATGACCAGATATATGACTGCCGGAGCAGCCGCTCTGGCCACGAGCCTAACCCTTGCAACGGCCTCGATGGCCGAGACCACACCTGATCTGCGCGGTGCCTGGACAGGCACCTATACCAAAGTTTCGCCGTCTCGGGTGACCACCGGCGATGCACCGCGCTTTCATCAGGGAGAGTGGCTTCTGGATATTCAGCAGCAGCAGGACAACCTGTTCTGGGGGCCCAGCATGTGGCGACCGGATGCTGGCACAGATTGGCGCGTGTTTGACGCCACCGGCACCATCAGTCTGGATGGGTCGGGCACCATCGGCATCGTCGAAAGCTCGGCCGATCCGCAGGTGGGTGTGAATGCGCTGGTGGATGCGCGCTATCAGGACGGCAAGATTTACGCGGATTTCCGTAGCCTGCGTCGCGGGACAACGTACAGCGTTGTACTCGAACGTCAGGTGAACTGAAGCGTATCCGGCCCGGCCGGCCGTAGGGGGTACTGGCTGCACCGTGTTGCAGCGCGTAGTAGGTAATCTCGGTCGGGTCGGAACGCTTCTCATAAACGGACACAGCGTCTCCTCAGGGGGGACGGGTCGGGCGGCATCTTGGCTGCAAGTGACAGGGTCCTGAACACACGGTGCCGGATTGCGGCGTTCCCTGGCACCTGTGGTTTAGGCTCTCGCGAACCTTCAGCGCGGCTTTGCTTGTGGTCTGAGGGCCGTCCGGCCCCGGATTCTCTGGTTATCTCTGGCTGGGCAACACAAGATACGTCTGATTCGATGCTCTGAGGCTGTGAATATCCACAATTGGCAGCAAAATGGCTTTTGCAGGTGCAGAAAGCGGGGAAAATCGGGTCATTTCGTCGAATTCAGCGTTTTCCATTGCCAAGACCGCACGGCGTTTCAATTTCCGGAGTTATCCACAATTTTCTCCCAGCGGATATCAACACTTTATCCCCGTCTAATTTTCATGCTGCAGTGCTATTTCCTTGTCGGAACATGGCCCGGATGTAACAGTTCTATTACCGCAACGGTTCTTAGGAACCAGGGTCGGACGCAAAGGCCAAAGGGGGTCGAGGCAATAAAGGCAAGTCTTAGGATTAGCTTTTTATGCAAAGGCTTACCGGTGGATGGTCAGCTGAATTGGGTGTCAGACCCGGGTCAGATGATCAGACTCTCAGAAGGTCGATGCGTGCTGTTAAGCATCTTAGGGTGCCGTGCAGCGGCCGTGGCCTGTAACAGGGTCGGGGCAACTGGATCGGGGCGTCCCTCGGGCGCATCGACCCGGTAAGGCGTCAGGAGTATCCGTGAGGGTACATGCATGGACCGCGTCTGCGCACCTGACGCCTTTTCCTTTTCTCAGGTCTATCCAGGCTACCACTCTGTCACCCCCCGCAAAACGGGAACGGGGTTCTTGTGGATGCACAAGAACCCCGAAGTGTCAGATATGCAATGCCGCGTCTATGCACCTGTGCCAAGGAGTGTACCTTGGTTGGCTGCAATCTTCAACCATATCTTGTATGTGGAAGTTGCGCCTTCACAACATCCTGAATTGCGTCAGATATTTTGCTGAACGTCAGTCGCGGCTTCTTGGATGGCATCGCCTGCTTTTTCGATATCTTTGCCTGCACCCTTTGTCGTCTCGCACGCTGCAAGGGTAAACACTGCCAGCCCTACTAGAATTGCTCGGATCATCAGTACCTCCATTTGATTTTCTATACATGGCGTAGCAGCTTTTATTTGCTGGAACCAGTATTTTACCGTGCTTGCAACGGGCGTAGAAACACGAAGCTGCCGAGCCAATTGACCGCATGGATTGTGAAGGTGGGGTGTGGCCGCACCGACGACGGATCGTTCCGATCGAAAAGATTGGACTTACGCGTCGGGTGCGGTGGAAAGATGAACGAAATCAGTCCTTATCGCCCGCGCAGAACAGCTCGTACACCACTTCAAGCATACGGCGCGGTCTGTCATCAGCAAGACGGTAGTAAATTGCTTTGCCTTCGCGTCGGGGAATCACAAGGCCTTCCAGACGAAGGCGGGACAGCTGCTGCGAAACAGCAGCCTGTCGTGCGGACAGTAGATCCTCAAGCTCGGTCACGGATTTTTCGCCAGAGACTAGATGGCACAAGATCATCAATCGGCCTTCGTGACTGATCGCCTTGAGGAAATTCGATGCGCGGGTCGCATTTCCCGCCATCCGGTCGAAATCGTCAGACGTCATATTCTGTGAAATCTGAGGCAATGCCATTGCTGTTTTCCTTTTGGGCCCTGGTGTGGGGGCACTTTTGTGAGTGGGCACTTTTGTGAGTGGTTCGCTAAAGCGGTTCGCATTGCTACACGTTCTGTGCATGAATTTCCATATGCATGGATCAAAATGCCGTGATGGGAAAAGGGGAACTTATTGTTTAGAGCATCAAACCGCGCATTGACATCGGCGACTTCGGTACGTTCGACATCATACTATCCACCTATTTTGGACGGTTGGAGTGCGATCTGTTGAGCCCCCCTTGCAGCCCCCCCGTGGCGACACTAAGACTCGGGTAACGTTTCTTCGGGTAATGTCCCGATCCATAGCAAAACAGGCAGGTTCTCATGTTCGATCCCGTTGACACCTATATGAATACGCTCGTTCCCATGGTCGTCGAGCAGACCAGCCGGGGTGAACGCGCGTATGATATTTTCTCGCGCCTTCTGAAAGAGCGGATCATTTTCATCAACGGTCCGATCCACGACGGGATGAGCCACCTGATCGTCGCGCAATTGCTGCACCTCGAGGCCGAAAATCCAAACAAAGAAATCTCGATCTACATCAATTCGCCTGGCGGCGTGGTTACCAGCGGTTTGTCGATTTACGATACAATGCAGTATATCAAGCCCAAATGTTCGACATTGGTAATCGGTCAGGCAGCCTCGATGGGGTCGGTTTTGCTGGCCGGTGGCGAGAAGGGAATGCGTTTCTCGCTGCCCAACAGCCGGATCATGGTGCACCAGCCCAGCGGTGGCTATCAGGGCCAGGCCAGCGACATCATGATTCACGCGGCCGAGACGCAAAAGCTGAAGGATCGCCTTTATGACATATACGTGCGTCATACAGGTCAGACCAAAAAGGCGGTTGAAAAAGCGCTGGACCGTGACAATTTCATGAGCCCGGAAGAGGCGAAAGACTGGGGTCACATCGACGAAATCGTCGAAAATCGCGCCAAAATGGACGGTGACGAGGCCTAAGAATATCTCCCCACGTCCCAGGCGTGGGGGCCATTTTTGAGATTGTAGCCGCCCCGGTGGTGGCCTAAGCTGCACCAACATGTGGCATGCGCGGTCCGACACGGACCGCAGGGACGAAGCCCGAAAGGTAGAACATGGCGACGAATTCAGGCGGTGACGGCAAAAACACGCTCTACTGCAGCTTCTGCGGCAAGAGCCAGCATGAGGTGCGCAAGTTGATTGCCGGCCCGACCGTTTTCATCTGCGATGAATGCGTCGAACTGTGTATGGACATCATCCGCGAAGAGACGAAGGCCAGCGGCCTGAAGTCCAGCGATGGCGTTCCGACGCCCAAAGACATTTGTGAGGTGCTGGACGATTACGTTATCGGTCAGGCCACCGCCAAGCGGGTTCTGTCGGTTGCTGTGCACAACCACTACAAGCGTCTGAACCACGCCCAAAAGGCCGGCAGCGATATTGAGCTGGCCAAGTCCAACATTCTGCTGATCGGCCCAACCGGCTGCGGTAAGACACTGCTGGCGCAGACGCTGGCGCGTATTCTGGACGTGCCGTTCACCATGGCAGACGCAACTACACTGACCGAAGCCGGGTATGTGGGTGAGGATGTTGAAAACATCATCCTTAAGCTGCTCCAGTCCAGCGAATACAATGTCGAACGCGCGCAACGCGGCATCGTCTATATCGACGAGGTCGACAAGATCACGCGCAAATCCGAAAACCCGTCCATCACGCGCGATGTATCGGGTGAGGGGGTGCAGCAGGCGCTGCTGAAGCTGATGGAAGGCACGGTGGCAAGTGTGCCGCCGCAGGGCGGACGCAAGCATCCGCAGCAGGAATTCCTGCAAGTGGACACCACGAACATTTTGTTCATCTGCGGTGGTGCTTTTGCAGGTCTGGATAAGATCATCGCGCAACGCGGCAAAGGCTCGGCCATGGGCTTTGGCGCGGACGTGCGAGACAATGATGAACGCGGCGTAGGTGAGATTTTCAAGGATCTCGAGCCCGAGGATCTGCTGCGGTTCGGCCTGATCCCGGAATTCGTTGGTCGTCTGCCGGTTTTGGCAACGCTGGAAGATCTGGACGAAGACGCACTGGTGACCATCCTGACCAAGCCCAAGAACGCTCTGGTCAAGCAGTACCAGCGCCTGTTCGAACTGGAAGATGCCGAGCTGGCCTTTACCGATGATGCGCTCAAGTCGATCGCCAAGAAGGCCATTGAACGCAAGACCGGTGCACGCGGGTTGCGCTCGATCCTCGAAGATATCCTTCTGGACACCATGTTCGAACTTCCGGGCATGAAGAACGTAACCGAAGTGGTGGTGAACGAAGAGGCGGTGTCGTCTGACAAGCAGCCCCTGATCATCTACGCGGATGCCGCGGAATCAGCTTCGGCAGGATAAGGCACAACAAAAATTACCAAGACGGCGTGGCATTGACCGCGCCGTTTTCATTTGGAGGGAAGCATGAAAATCAGGCGCATTTCATCTGGCGGAGAATTCGAGGCCAAAGTTGGCTATTGTCGTGCTGTGGTTGCAAATGGTTTCGTCTTTGTCGCCGGGACTTGCGCCCAAGGTGACAACGTGCCGGAGGACATTGTAGGGCAGTGCAAGTCGTCCTTGGAGGCGATTGGAAAAGCGCTGGCCGAGGCTGGAGCCGGTTTTGCGGACGTGGTTCGGGTCAATTACTATTTGCCGGACATGAATGAGTTTGAACTTTGCTGGCCGTTGTTGGTAGAAGCATTTGGTGACAACCCGCCTGCAGCGACGGTTGTCGAATGCAATCTCATAACCCCAAAAGACCGTATCGAGATTGAAGTGACCGCGGTTCTGCCGAAATAGGGTCTGCGATCCTTGTGACACTGGACCTTAGTGAGGCTTTGGTCCATATCTGCGGGTACAGAAATGCCGGAGGCAGCTGATGGGAATCCTAAACAGTCTTTTGCGGGCCGTGACCTGGTGGAACGGATCCACATTGAACACGCAGATTTACACATCGCGTAAAGGTATCAAGGTCGGTGAAGACGACGAAGGCAACGTGTTTTACCACAATGCTGACGACAGCAGACGTTGGGTGATTTTCAATGGTGAGGCTGAGGCGAGCCGGGTTGATCCGGATTGGCATGGCTGGCTGCACCGCACCTGGGATGAGCCGCCGACGGACAAACCGCTGAAACACAAATCCTGGGAAAAACCGCATCAGGAAAATCTGACAGGCTCTGCTTTGGCTTATGCACCAGCAGGTTCTTTGCGCCGCCCGGACCCGGTCGAGCGTAAGGACTACGAGGCCTGGAGCCCGGAATAACACGAGGCGAGCAATGTCGAGTTATAATGCAACCGAAGTTCTGGTCGGTGGGGTCGTCTTAGCCTGTGCCGTCGCATTTGGCGTTTACGCCAGCCAATCCACCGGCCTGTCGCAAAGCAGTGGCGGCTATGAACTGGGCGCCTCTTTCCGTTCCTTGGAAGGGGTAGGCGTCGGCACCGACGTACGCCTTGCTGGTGTCAAGATCGGCACCGTAACCGGTGTAGACCTGAATCCCGAAACCTATCGCGCCGATACCACCTTCTCGATCTCTGACGGAATTCTGGTGCCGGACGACAGTGCGATTGTCATCTCATCCGAAGGGCTGCTGGGCGGCAACTTTGTCGAGGTTATGCCGGGTGGTTCGCCTTTCTACTTTGAAGCGGGCGATCAAGTCGAAGATACGCAAGGTGCCGTCAGTCTGATTTCCCTGCTGGTCAAGTTTGTCGCCGGGGACGGAAGCGAATGAAGCGATTTGCCCTGATTGCAGCGTTGCTGGTCGCGACGGGGCCCACGGCCCAGCAAAAAGCCCAATCCGGTCCTGGCGCAATGCTGCGTGGTCTGGACAAGGTCAGCGGTCAGACCGTCGATGTTGAAATGCGGAATGGTCAGACACTGCCGGTTTTTGGGTTGGATGTGGCCTTGGGCGATTGTCGCTATCCAGCGGACAACCCAACCGGTGATGCGTTTGCCTATCTGACGATCTGGGAAAAAGGCAGGACAGATCAACTGTTTGACGGTTGGATGATTGCGACGTCGCCCGCATTGAACGCGCTGGACCATGCGCGTTATGACGTCTGGGTGATGCGCTGTATCACTGCATCGGGCGACTGAGGCACTGCTGCCACGAAATCTGCACTGGCATTGATCGCCTCTTCAAGCGTGTTCCGATATTGCGTGCGCGGAATCTCGATCGCTCCCAGAGACGCCAGATGAGCGGTCAGAAACTGGGTGTCAAACAAGCGAAACCCGGTTTGGCGCAAGCGATCCACGAGATAGGCCAGCGCTATTTTCGAGGCATCCTTTCGGCGGGAAAACATGCTTTCGCCGAAAAACGCCGCACCCAGCGTAACGCCATAAACGCCGCCGACCAGTGCGTCCTCATCCCAGACCTCCAGCGAATGGGCCCGGCCCGCGAGGTGGAGTTGCTGATAAAGGTGGCGCAATTCTGCATTGATCCAGGTGTCTGCCCGATCAGCGCAGCCATCGACCACTCCGGCAAAATCGCGGTTGATGCTGATGGAAAAGCCGGACTTTCGAATGCGGCGTGCGAGGCTGCGCGAGATATGAAAGCCATCTAACGGAAAAACGCCACGAAACTTGGGATCGACCCAAAACAGTTCCGGGTCATCGCGGTGTTCGGCCATCGGGAAAATTCCAATGGAATAGCCGTGTAGCAAAAGTTCAGGGGTCAGGCTCATGCGCGATACCCGGGGACCAGAGCGCAAGTGCCCTCTGGTCCCTTGGTTTTATTGGGCCATATTCGCCGCAAGCCAGTGTTCCAGCCAGTGAATGTTGTAATCACCGTTGTGGATTTCCGGCTCTTGCAGCAACGCATGGAACAGCGGCACGGTTGTATCGATACCGTCCACGATCAGTTCGCCCAATGCGCGATCTAGTCGTGCCAGCGCCTCGGCTCGGTCGCGGCCATGTACGATCAACTTGGCAATCAGCGAGTCGTAATATGGTGGAATCGAATACCCATCGTACAGCGCCGAATCCATCCGCACACCCAGACCGCCGGGGGCATGAAAGGCCGAGATCCTGCCCGGGCAGGGTGAGAAGTTCGGCAGCTTTTCTGCATTGATCCGGACCTCAATGGCGTGGCCGTTGATCACAAGATCGTCCTGACCAAACGACATCGGTTCGCCAGCTGCGACGAGAATTTGTTCGCGCACCAGATCGACGCCAAAGATGCCCTCGGTCACCGGGTGTTCTACCTGCAGGCGGGTGTTCATCTCGATGAAGTAGAACTCACCGTTCTCATACAAGAACTCGATGGTTCCGGCGCCAATATAATTGATCTTGGCCACGGCGTCCGCGCAGACTTTACCGATCTTGGCGCGCTCTTCCGGGCTGATGCTGGGGCCGGGTGCCTCTTCAAACACCTTCTGGTGGCGGCGCTGCAGCGAGCAGTCGCGTTCGCCCAGATGCACAGCCTTGCCCTTGCCGTCACCAAAGACCTGGATCTCGATATGGCGGGGCGTGGTCAGGTATTTCTCGATATAGACCTCGTCATTGCCAAAGGCGGCTTTGCCTTCGGCACGTGCGGTCATAAATGCGCTTTCCATCTCATCCGCGCTCATCGCGACTTTCATACCGCGACCGCCACCGCCAGCGGTGGCTTTGATGATGACGGGGTAACCAAATTCCTCACCGATTTTCTTGGCCGTCTCCAGATCGGGCACGCCGCCGTCCGAACCCGGAACACAAGGCACACCCAGCGCCTTCATCGTGTCCTTGGCGGTGATCTTGTCGCCCATGACGCGGATGTGCTCGGCAGTGGGGCCGATAAAGGTGATGCCGTGGTCTTCGACGATCTGCACGAATTCGGCATTCTCGGACAGGAAGCCATAGCCGGGGTGGATCGCCTGCGCGCCAGTGATTTCACACGCCGAGATGATCGCGGGCACCGACAAGTAGCTTTGCGGGCTGGGCGGAGGGCCGATGCAGACCGATTCGTCCGCCATGCGCACATGCATCGCGTCGCTATCGGCGGTGGAGTGGACGGCAACCGTCTTAATCCCCATCTCGCGGGCAGCGCGGATGACCCGCAGGGCGATCTCGCCTCGGTTGGCAATCAGGATCTTGTCGAACATGGGACCGCCTTACTCAACGATGACCAGAGGGGTGCCGAATTCCACCGCATCACCGTCACCGACCAGAATGCGTTTGATGGTTCCGGATTTGGGCGCGTGAATGTGGTTCATGGTTTTCATCGCTTCGACAATCAGCAGAGTGTCGCCTTCGGACACCGATGCGCCGACGCTGATGAAGGAAGGTGCGCCCGGTTCGGGCTGCATATAAACGGTTCCTACCATGGGCGAGGTGACAGCGCCCGGGTGGCTGGCCGGATCTTCCTGTGCCGCCGGAGCTTCGACAGGTGCAGCGGCTGCTGCTACGGGTGCTGGTGCCGCTGCCGGTACGGCCATCTGAACAGGGGCGGGCGCGACCTGCGACATACGGCTGACGCGGACATTCAAGCTGTCGTCATCACCATATTCGCGCATGACTTCCAGTTCGGTCAGGTCATTTTCGCGCAGCAGTTCGGCCAGTGCCTTGATGAATGCCACGTCCGCTTCGTGTTTGGTATCTGTCATGAGTGTCCTCGACGGTTCCCCTTTGGCCCGTCTGTTCTCGCGGGCTTTGGTCTGATTACGCAGCGTTATAAGCTATGCGGACGGTCATGAAAAGCGCAGTCTCGGCATGTCAGATGGGGGTTTTGCCCAATATTTCGGGGGGAAACGGATTAAAGGGGCATGCCTGAGAGTTTTGCCACAAGTTCCGGTAGTTTGCGCGCGCCGAACTTCTCTAGCAAACGGGCGCGGTAAGCCTCGATTGTGCGATAGCTCAGCCCCAACTCGACGCCGATTTCCTTGGCGGACAGACCACGGCAGGACATGATTGCAACTTCGCGTTCGCGGGTTGTCAGTTCGACCAGCGGGCGGTCTTCGGAGATATCAGAAAAGCTCCAGATGCCATGGCGAAACGGGTCGTCCGGCGTCAGGGATCGTCCGCGTGCACGGCACCAAAATAGATCACCGTCGCGACGGCGCATAACTCGTTCGTCGGTATAATATCCTGTGTCCTGCATCGCTTTCAGGCCGCGCTGTCCGATCCTCTCCCAGTCCGCGACCGACGGGTAGAGATGCAGCAGAGGCATATTGCGGTACTCTGCTTCCTCGCCGCCAAAGGTGCGAGCAAATTGCAGATTGCAGCGTCGGATGATGCGGTTTTCCAACTCGACCAATCCGATGGGGGCATATTCGAAAGCTGGGTCGCTCATCCGGCTATCGTGCAAGGAATTCGGGAAAATTAGAAGAGGGTGGATGCAGATTTGGCAGATTGGGCACCGATTGCTGGGGTGGAAGGTACGGGCCATCCGTAATCGCAGTTGTGAATGCTGTAAATGGGCTATGAAAATCGGCCTTTAAGCTTTAGAAATTTAATGGGAGTTTTGAAAAGAATGGGTCGAATTGGGTGATGTAACATGCGCGACACGCTGACGGGTAGCCGCATTCGCGAGCGACGCCAAATCTCAGGTCTGCGGCAGGCCGAGCTTGCGCGGCAGGTCGGGATCTCGGCGTCTTACTTGAATCTGATCGAACACAATCGCCGCCGGATCGGGGGCAAGCTGCTCGTGGACATCGCCCATGCCCTGTCTGTTGAGCCTTCGCTGCTCACTCAAGGGATTGAGGCTACGCTGATTTCGGCGCTGCGCGAGGCTGCTGCAGATGCGGTTGGACAGCAGGCCGAAGTGGACGCGCTTGAAGAGTTCGCAGGCCGGTTTCCCGGATGGGCCGGAGTTCTGGCGCAGATGCACCGCCGGGTCGTCTCGCTTGAGCGCACGGTTGAAACCCTGTCCGATCGGTTGACGCATGATCCACATCTTGCCGCGTCGATGCACGAGGTGCTGTCAACGGCCGCTGCCATTCGTTCAACGGCGGCGATTCTGGCCGACACGCAGGAAATCGAACCCGAGTGGCGCGATCGGTTTCACCGCAACCTGCACCAGGATGCCGAACGGTTGGCTGACAGTTCCAAGTCTCTGGTGGCATACTTGGATGATTCTGAGGCGGCCGGTGACCGTCGCGGTGTACCCTCGGAGGATGCTGAGGCTTTTTTTCAGGCCAACGGCCACCATTTCCCGCAGATCGAAGCAGGCGGAATCGGTGCGGACATTGACCTAAGCGCGATTGAATCGGCGGCAGCGCGGACTGTGACCAAGGGATATCTGGATACCTACGCCGCAGATGTCAGAGCCATGCCTCTGGACGACGTGCAAAAGGCTTTGACCGAGGCCGAGCCTGATCCGCTGGCTCTGGCGGCACGGTTTTCAGTAGATATCCCGACAGTCCTGCGGCGGCTGGCTACATTGCCCGAAGGATATCTAGGGCGGCCCACCGGGCTGGTGGTCTGTGACGCGTCCGGCAGTATCCTGTTCAGTAAATCCGTGCCGGGTTTCGCCATGCCACGCTTTGGCGAAGCCTGCCCGTTCTGGCCCATCTTTCAGGCGCTGAACAGACCATTGGTTCCGATCCGTAAACGTGTTGTGCAATTGGGGCGAACGGCGGCCGAGTTCGACTGCTATGCCTACGCGTGGCCGCAGGCGGTTTCAGGATATGACGATGCGCCGGCCTATCATTCAGTCATGCTTGTCCGAGCGGTGGAAGAGGGGGCTCCGAGCGCGCAATCCGTGACCCGGGTCGGCCCAAGCTGCCGGGTTTGCCCGAATGACGCCTGTGCATCGCGCCGAGAGCCGTCGATTTTGAGCGAAGGTTTTTGACAGTTTCCTGACAGAAGGCTTAAGCTGACGCCGACAGGTTCACGGACAGAACCTGTCATGGGGAGGAATGGAACATATGAGCCGTAAGGTTCTGTTAATTGAGGATGAGCCCAACATCGCTGAGGCCATTCGATTTTTGCTGACCCGCGAGGGATGGCACGTTGAAACGCACGCAGAAGGGTCGGATGCGATAGAAGTCATTCAGGGCGCAAACCCTGATCTGGTCATTCTGGACGTTATGCTGCCCGGCAAAAGCGGGATGGAGATTTTGCGCAACCTGCGCGAGCTTGAGGGCATGCAGCATTTGCCCGTTTTGATGCTGACAGCGCGCGGGCAATCGCGCGACCGGGAAATGGCTGAAAATGCCGGGGTCAGCCGCTTTATGACCAAACCGTTTTCCAACGCCGAAGTGCTGACAGCGGTGCGAGACCTGCACGCGCAGGCAACGCGGTCATGAACTCGGGCGAAGATCGCAAACCCCAAGGGGGCCGGCCTTCGCTATTTCTCGAGCGTCAAAGTTATCGCCGCCGCAGGTTGATGGATGCCGCGCGTCTTTTGCCCATTCTGGGGGCGGCTCTTGTTGCCATTCCGCTGCTCTGGCCAAGCCAAGGCTCATCTGATGATGGTGTGCCGCTGTCTTCAGCAGTTCTGTATATCTTCACGTGCTGGGCTTTGCTGATCATAATCAGTCTGATCTTTGGATTTGCAGCCAGACGAATGGTTGTAAGTGACGATGCCGAGGCAGAGTCGGATTGATGGCCACACTAAACGTTCTGATCCTGGTTTGCCTCGGCTATGTCGTGCTGTTGTTCGGGGTGGCTTTTGCCGCTGACCGGATGGCGGCCGCTGGCCGAGGGGCGTGGTTGCGGTCTCCGCTGATTTATACCTTGTCGCTGTCGATTTATTGCACGGCTTGGACCTTTTACGGCGCGGTCGGAAATGCTGCGCGGTCCGGGTTGGAATTTGTTACGATCTACCTTGGGCCAACGCTGGTGATGCTCAGCTGGTGGTGGGGTCTGCGCAAGCTCGTTCGGGTCGGACGCACCCAGCGGGTAACATCCATCGCAGACTTGATTTCCTCGCGATACGGAAAATCCAACACGCTGGCCATTTGCGTGACCATTCTGGCCGTTTTGGGTGGAACGCCGTACATCGCGTTGCAGCTGCAATCCATTACACTGTCTTTTTCCATCTTTGCAGAGGCTGATCCCTCGGGCCTCTACCGAGAAGGTTCCAGTGTGTTTTGGGTAGCTGCGGGCCTGGCGGTATTTGCTATCCTATTTGGCACTCGAAATCTGGACGCGAATGAGCGTCACCACGGCGTGGTCACCGCCATTGCGTTGGAATCGGTCGTCAAACTGTTCGCCTTGCTTGCGGTTGGTGTCTTCGTGGTTTGGGGGGTTGCGGGTGGGATCGGCCCGATGATGGATCGCATCGATGCCTCAGAAATCGGGCAATGGAATGTGGATGCCGGACGTTGGACGACCTTCATCTTCCTCTCGGCTGCCGCTTTCATCTGTTTACCGCGGATGTTTCAGGTGATGGTCGTTGAAAATGCGGATGAGGGGCATCTGAGAACCGCTGCTTGGGCTTTCCCGTTATATCTGCTGTTGATGAGCCTGTTTGTCGTGCCCATCGCCGTCGTGGGGCTGGATTTGATGCCCGAAGGCTCGAACCCTGACCTGTTCGTGCTGACGGTGCCCTTGTCGCAGGGGAACGACTGGCTGGCGATGCTGTCGTTTATCGGCGGGTTTTCCTCGGCCACGTCTATGGTCATCGTGACGGCAATGGCGTTGTCGACCATGGTGTCGAACCATCTGGTCATGCCGATCTGGCTAAGCACGCAAGGGGGGGCGGGTTCGGTCTCGGGTGATGTGCGCAACGTGGTGCTGATGGCGCGGCGCGTGTCCATCGCGGTCATCATGGCGCTGGGTTACTATTACTACCGCTTGTCGGGCGGTGGGGCTGCACTGGCGTCGATCGGGCTGGTGGCCTTCGCGGGCATTTCCCAGATCCTGCCAGCGCTGGTAGGAGGGTTGTTCTGGCGCGGGGCCACGCGAACCGGGGCGTTGGTGGGGCTGACGGTTGGTTTTGTGCTGTGGATTTACACCTTGTTACTACCGGGGATGGGCGGGGCAATAATGCCCGACTCGGTGTTGCAGAACGGTCCCTTTGGGTGGGGCTGGCTGCGCCCAAGGGCCCTTTTCGGGATCGAAGGAATGGACCCCATGGTCCACTCGGTCATGTGGTCGTTGGCATTGAATACGGCTGCGTTCTGCGCCGCGTCATTGTTGAGCTTTCCCAGCCCGTTGGAGCGTCTTCAGGGCGCGCAGTTCGTCAATGTTTTTGACCACTCGGTCTCACCTGCTGGTTGGACCGGGTCGGTTGCGCAAAGCGAAGACCTGATGATCATGACACAGCGCATTCTGGGCTCTGGCCCGGCGCAGGAGTTCTTTCAGCACGAGGCCGAAGCACAGGGTGGACGGACAAGCTTGCCGGAACCCACGCCGGGTTTTTTGGAAAGACTGGAACGTGAACTCAGCGGCTCGGTCGGCGCGGCCACGGCCCATGCGATGATCGGGCAGATTGTCGGTGGATCGTCCGTTTCGGTTGAGGACTTGCTTGCGGTGGCTGACGAGTCGGCGGAACTGTTGGAATATTCCAGCCAGCTTGAGGCCAAATCCGCCGAGCTCAGCCGTACCGCGCGCCAATTGCGGGAGGCGAATACCAAGCTGACGCAGATCTCGGAACAAAAAGACGGGTTCCTTAGTCAGGTCAGCCATGAATTGCGGACGCCGATGACCTCAATCCGAGCCTTTTCCGAGATCATGCGCGATACGGACGGTCTGAGTGCCGAAGAGCAAACGCGCTATGCCGCGATTATCCATGATGAGGCGCTACGGCTGACTCGCCTGCTGGACGATTTGCTGGACCTGAGCGTTCTGGAAAGTGGTCGTGTGAGCCTGAATATGGGTGGGGATACCCTTGGTTCGATCCTGGATCGGGCGGTCTCCAGCGCATTGGCGGGGTCACATCCAAAACTCAGGATTCGCCGCTCGCGGTCGTCCGAGCGTATTCCGCTGAACACTGATCTCGATCGGTTGGGGCAGGTCTTTATCAATCTGATTTCGAACGCGCGGAAATATTGCGACGCGGATGAACCCGTTCTGACCATCTCGGCCCATGATGTCGGGGGGCAGGTCGTCATTGATTTCACCGATAACGGCAGTGGCATCCCGCCCGAAGCGCAGTCGATGGTGTTTGAAAAGTTTGCCCGTGTCGGTGGGGACAAGGCGGGTGGCGCTGGTCTGGGGCTGGCGATCTGCCGCGAGATCATGCAGCGTCTGGGCGGCGAGATCAGTTATCTTCCCGGCCAGGGCGGCGCGGCCTTTCGGGTCCGCCTTCCGCTGGCGCACCGGCAAGCTGCGCAATGATACGAGCATAAAGACATTAGTAACCCGCCTCGGGTTAGACCGGATACCAGGTTCAGAAACTCAAATCGGTATCGGGCATGACGCAGTCTGTCAGCACAGCTTTGGCGCGCAAACTTTCAGCGGGAAAAGAAGAGCAAGGTGAAAAGCCGCGTTCCGTTCTTCGTGCCCTTCGACTGGCCTTTGCGCGAACGGCAGGGGATCAGTTCCAGCTGCCGCTATCGGTGATCGGTGCAAGGCAGTCTCTCAAAGCTCAGGACACGCTGGCTGAGGTGATTGATGCGGACTGGATGCTGCTGCGCCTGGGCAACGCGGACGGGATGTCCGCTGCGATTTGCGTGGATATGGGGGTCGTGTCAGCGATCGTGCAAGTGCAGACAATTGGTGAAGTTATGCCGAACCCGCCAACAGCACGGGAGTACACAGATACGGATGCAGCAATGGTGGCGCCGCTGGTCGAAGACGCTTTGATCAGGGCCGTCGCGCTGGTCGATACAGCCGCCGATCAATCCAGTCTTGCCGGTTATGAATTCCGGGCGCGGATGGCGGATCTGCGTTCATTGTCGCTGGCTATGGTCGAAGACGCATATCGCGTGTTTGACCTGACGGTAGAACTTGGCGGCGGGCTACGACAGGGGCAGATCACAGTCCTGTTGCCCGATACACCATCAGAGCAGGGGGCCGATGATGAAATTCAAGTTGCTGCCGGCCCAAAGCTTGAGCAAGCGTCGGGGGTTGTCCGGGCCGAATTGAATACGGTGATCGGTAGGATGTCAGTGCCATTGGTAACCCTGTCCGGGCTGTCAGTTGGGGATGTCCTTCCGTTGACCGGATCACGGCTGGATCGTGCGGAAATCCTGACAATTGGTCGAACGCGGGCTGCAATTGGACGTTTGGGACAATGCGGAGGAATGCGCGCAGTACGGTTGAACGAATGTGCTTCGGCTGCGGCGCTGGAGCAAGCTGAAATGCCCGAGTTTCTGGAAGCGCGAAGCAGCGCGCCAGTTCCGGACACTCTGAAAGATCCGATGCCAATCGATCCCGCGCATGAGGTCGTTCCGATAGATGAAGTGGCATTGAACGAATTGGAGGGCGATCTGGGCTTTGGTAGCCCGGATCAGATGGCGGCCGAGATTTCGCAACTGGCAGGTCTGACGGGATTGGACGACGTTCCCGATGCAACCTGACCTGAGCGCCAAAGGTCCTTAGCCGTCAGAACCGCGCATATGCTCCAGCGCGGGGCGCAGGTTGTCCAGCATGTAACCTGCCTTGGTTGTGGCCTCGAGGATCTCGTCCGCGCTCATGTGGTCGCACTGACCCAAAGCCCAAACCACCGAGCAGCGCGTGCCCGACGCGCAATAGGCTAAGACGGGGCCAGAGCAGCTTTCAGCCAATTCTCGTTGCAGGGCAACATTGCCGGGCGTCATGGTCTGGTGGGTCAGTTCCAGAACCTCATATTCCATCCCGGCTGCCCGGACGGCCTGTCCGATTGCATCCGACTGCATGGTTGGTGGAACTTCCGTATTGGGACGGTTGCAGATGACCTTAACGAAACCAGCTGCGGCGATGGCTGGGACGTCCTCGACCGTGATTTGGGGCGAGACGGCATAGCGGGGGGTTATTGGTCGAATCTCCATGGCAATTGCTTAGGCCGCGTTTGCGGATCTGTCCAGTTGTGCACTAAGCCCGGGCGCCGCAAACATTCCAGTGATCATCGCAGCCAGAAACACGAGACCGCCAAGGCCGCCATAGGTGATGGACGCGATGGCAGGTCCGGGACAAAGCCCGGACAAGCCCCAGCCCATGCCGAACATCACGGAGCCGATGATCAGGCGGCGGTCCAGCTCGGGCGGGCTCATCTTAGGAAACTGACCACCGGTCAGCGGTCTGCGGTGGGTCGTCATTCTCCAGGCGATGAGCATCGGCAGGATCGCGCCGCCCATCACAAATGCCAGGGTGGGATCCCAGTTTCCAAACACATCCAGCCACCCCTGAACCTTGGTGGTATCGGTCATGCCCGAAATCAAAAGGCCGGCACCAAACAGAGATCCGGCCAGCATCGATATGAGAACCCGCATCAAATCAGCCCCCATACATGGCGCATCAGGGCAATTGTTGCCCCTCCTGCGCCTATATAGATCAACGTTGCGATCATGCCCCTGACAGAGAATCGAGAAATACCGCATACCCCGTGCCCCGAGGTGCATCCATTGGCAATGCGCGTTCCTGCGCCAACCAAAACGCCTGCGATGACGATCACTGCGAAATTGTCGGTCAGATGGGTCATGGGCGCAGAAGAGAGCAGGGGGCTCAAAATAAGCGGCGTCGCGACGACGCCTGCGATGAAGCTTAAGCGTTCCAAGTTGCGGTCACTGCCATCAACCAGCCCGCCCAGAATCCCGCTGGCACCCATGATGCGCCCGTTGCCCAAAAGGTAGACTGCAGCGCCCAGCCCGATCAGCAGGCCACCGGCAAGCCCCCAAATCCATTCAATGTACATTTGTTATCCTCAGTTCGCCTGTTGGGTCTGCGTCACAACTTGTTGATCGGCACCTTCAGGAATACGTCGCCCTGTTCGTCCGCAGGCGGCATCTGTCCGGCGCGCATATTGACCTGCAGAGACGGCAGGATCAGGCGCGGCATAGGCAAGGTCGCATCGCGGGCATCACGCATCTCGACAAATTCCTCGATTGATTTGCCTTGTCCGATATGGACGTTCAGGGCTTTTTGCTCTCCGACTGTTGTCTCCCACGCAAATTCATCGCGCCCCGGCGCTTTGTAGTCATGGCCAACAAAGATGCGCGTCTCATCCGGTAGGGCCAGAATCTTCTGGATAGACTCGAACAGCATTTCCGAAGACCCGCCGGGAAAATCGCATCGCGCAGTGCCGAAATCCGGCATGAACAGCGTGTCACCGACAAAAGCTGCGTCTCCGATCACATATGTCATGCAGGCGGGCGTATGGCCGGGCGTGTGGAAAACATCGCCACGCATCTGTCCAACATGGAAGCTGTCGCCATCGCGGAACAAAGCATCGAACTGGCTGCCGTCGCGCTGAAACTCGGTTCCTTCATTGAAGATTTTCCCGAAGGTTTCCTGGATCGTTACGATCTGTTCACCGATGCCGATCTTTCCGCCCAGTTCCTGTTGCAGATAGGGTGCCGCTGAAAGGTGGTCAGCATGCACATGGCTTTCCAGAATCCACTCGACCCTTAGCTCATTGTCGCGAACATAAGCGACGATCTGATCCGCCGAGTCGGTCTTCGTTCGGCCCGAGGCGTGATCGAAGTCCAGAACGCTGTCGACGATTGCGCAGGCCGTCCCTTCGGGTTCCTGCACAAGGTATGAGACCGTATTGGTTTCAGGGTCGAAAAACGCTTTCACAATTGGTGTCATCTGGCTCTCCGTCAGCGCGCAGTTTATCATATATGTTTTTCAGAATATGATGCAACCGGCATTCTTTGATTTGATGCGTGTCAAGGCAAGTTAATCCAAATCCGATTAGAATTTAATCATTCTGCCTTAGGTTGCCGATACCGGGTGGGCGACAGGCAGATTTCCGCGCGTTTGTTCGCCAAGATAACCGGGTCTTAAAACCGTTACCTATATCGGCGACAGTGATAGAAATTGGGAGGAATAAAATGTCTGCAAAAAGTTTGTATTCCGAAGCCGAACATCTGGAGCAAAAGCTGCAGAATGCCTGTTTTGAGACCCGGCTTGCGCTTCAGCCCAGTGTAACCAAAGTGATTGATCGGATGCGTCAGGAAGGCATGCACGTGCCGTCGCGCCTGCGGCATCTGGATGCGGCTTTGTGCGAAGATGCCATAGAGGCGCAGTTCGACAATATGCCGGTCTGAGGCGAAGTATCAGCCGAACGAGATTCCCAGGATCACAAGCATCAGGCCAATCACCGAAAGAAAAAGTGAAGCCAGATTCCACGGCAGAACGCTTTGAACAGCGGCGCGCAATTCATCGTCCGACAGGCCGGATTTGCGCGCTTTCATCACACGCAGGATACACCAAACCAGCCCCAGCAGGCCTGCAAGTGACAGGGCGGCACCGCCCCAGGTGATGAATTCGAACATGGTTCCCCACATTTTTCCGCAAATCCTGTTTGCGCTTAGCGGATCGACCGACCACGCACAAGCCCATCGAGGATTGGATGCTTGCAGCCCACGCGGCGGCAAGGTATCCGGCTAACTGCCGTTGCTAATGCATCAGATCGCAGCCTTTTGGAGAGATGAATATGGAAGACGTGACCGAAGATCAGGCCGCCGCCAACTACCGTGTAACAGCGGGCGAGCTGCGTCAGTTCGTAGAACGGATCGAACGCCTGGATGCCGAAAAAAAGGACCTGGCGGAGCAGCAGAAAGAGGTCATGGCCGAAGCCAAAGCCCGCGGTTACGACACAAAAGTGATGCGCAAGGTCATCGCGCTGCGCAAACGCGACAAGGACGATATCGCCGAAGAAGAGGCGGTACTTGAAATGTATAAGGAAGCGTTGGGCATGTGAGCCGGGCCTGGGGTTAGGGTTTCAGAACCTTCACCCCGGCCATCGTTTCCAACTTGGTCAGATCCTGCTCGTACAGTTCGGAAAATGCGTCGATGATCTCATCGCTCCAGCCGGGCAGGTCCAGTTCTTCTTCCATTTTGTCCGGCTGAGCATGGTTTGCCAGAATGTCTGCAAGAACGTCTCGGGTTTCAGCCTGTGAAAGAGTCGAAACCTGGTCCAGAATCGCCTGCGCTTGTGACTGACCTTCTTCAGTCAGCAAAGAGATCAGCAGGTCATACTCATCTTTGATCGTGGCGTCCGCAGCAAGCCCGCCGACGCTGCGTACAACGTCCCCCCACAGCAGCGGGATGTCCTCATTGCACCACAGGGTGATCTGCACTGCGGGGGCAAAGTCGCGAACATCTTCGATCATCTCAACCCAGCTGAGGTGACTTAGATCATTGTTGCGGATCACGTCCTCGCGCGCCTGTTCCGGTAATGACATCAGGTGTTTTGGGATAAAACTACCGGGGTTCCTGAGCGCCAGATACAATTCCAACTGACAATCGCTAAAGGACTCTTCCAGAACAGATAAGCGTTTGCCCGCGGAAGGATAGAATTGCCCACCGGCAAGAACCAGGTCTTTCTCGCCAATGAATTCGGCGCTGGTGAAAATGGCGCGCTTTGCCTCTGGGTGGATTGGAAGATTGCCCCGCATACTCTCAATCTCATCCGGTAATGGAGGGCGCGTATTCAAGGCCTGAAATGCGGGTTTGAACACTTGCCGGTAACGACGAGGACCAAAGAAAGTCGCACCATTTCGAGCCAGTACGTCCCCATTGGCTTGCAACGACCTGAGCAGTCGCCCCTCATCGGTAAAAGCCGCGCCTGCGTGGATTGCAACCTGCATGTTTGGTTCTTGTCCTTGCATTCCTGAACCTGCCTGTCGAGTTACAGGCTGTGCCAGGGACAGTCAAATCCACAGCCCCTACTTAAAGGTGATCGGTCGCATCACAACGAAAATCCAAAATCCCTAAGTTTGGATGAAAATTGAGGCTTGCAGTCCGTTAAAAGAGAAAGTAATCGACACCCAGCGCCCCTATAGCTCAGCTGGTAGAGCAACTGATTTGTAATCAGTAGGTCCGCGGTTCGAGTCCGTGTGGGGGCACCATATTAACTGAAAAATTGTATATAAATCAGTAATATACATGGATTTCGGATTCGCGTATCCCCCTTTTTGTCCACCTGCCGCAGAATCTAAGGATAGTCGGAAATTGCATCGTTGGGTGTGGTCGCGACTCAATTTTCGCGCCAAAGAGACGCGGAAGTGAATCAACCCGATACCAACGCGTGAAGATAGTTAGATATGATTTGAATTTTGCATCCGTCCAGGAGCGGTGTCATTCTGTATCACGATAGAGGCGGGGCTATAGCACCAGATCGAGGGCCAAATCGGATATGTCTCTGAGGCGCTTCCCATCTATCATTGTCTCTACCAGTTCGAGGGTTTCTCGTTCTTGTTCTCTAAGTACTTCCACCAACTCAGTCAGTGCAAAATGGTATACGCAATCAATGTCACCAGTACCGAGAGCAATAGCAGCAATTCTTGACGGCACCGGCTCAGCTGTAATTGCGGCAATGTGGGGTAGGCGTCCCTTTCTGTTACGGACCAGATTAAGTGCCTCGGAACGTGTATTCTGAACTCTGTCAGAGCGGATCGTCAATTTGCAACTGACTGACGCGTGCAAGGTTGCGTGTGCCCCGTTAGCTTGGCGGATCGATGTCTGCCGAGCAATGCTTGCGTCCACCAGTGGGTGTTCAGCATTGATACTTTCGTCTGTCTCTGGCTCACGTATGACGACGACATCTGGCTTAATTAAGTAATCAGTACCAAGGTGCGTCTTAAGTTCCTTGCTAGCGTCAGCAAGTATGCGCAGTTCGTCCAAGTGAACGTACTGCTCAAACAGCGAGATAGCCTTCCCACGTTCTACTGAGAACTTACCGGGGCGCAAGTGTGTGAGCTTAGCCATGCTCTCTTGGAGGAAGCTCTGGCATACGCTTTCGAACATGTGCCCGGCGGTTTGCCCAGCAGGTTTTTCCGCCTTCTGTTGAGTAGTGCCGATCTTGGAGACAAGAGCTTTTGAGATTTCCCTGCTAGCTTTGTTCGAAACATCGGCAATACTGGGGACAGAATTGGTAATGGAAATTGGCCCTGCAAGGCAGGCGGCATGAAAGTTTTTTCTTGCCCGCTTTAACCAAACATCCATCAGGCGACCGCATAGACTTTCTGGGCTGCCATGATGGCCGATTTTACATTCTGAGCAACAGCTTCGGCAACGGGAGGTGGAAATGCATTTCCAACTTGTCGGTAGGCATTTGTCTTTCGCCCTGCAAACTTCCAATCTGGTGGAAACCCCTGCACCCTTGCCGCCATCTGTACCGTCAGCCTAGGTAATCCCACGAAGTCACGTTCGGGAGCTTCTTCTGCAATCGTCTTACCATTAACTCCAAGAGCCTCCCAGGCTCGCTTGGCCCGCGTTGGGCCTAGGTCTGGTCCGCCATGCTTCTTTGAACCGCCAACAATGGTAGGTGCGATCTCATCTGCATTGTCACGCCATTTCTCAGCTCCTCGCCATCCATTAGAAGCCATCATCTCATAAAGGAGCTCTCCAACAGTTGGGGGCGTCGTTGCATCACCAACGGGCCATTCAAAGTTTCCCGCGTAGTCCTCGTGAATAGCAACAATTACGACCCGTGGACGAAGCTGAGAAACGCCAAAATCGCAAGCGTTATAAAGGTGCCATTCGACCCGCGAATATCCGAGCTTCTTTAGCTGGGACTTCAATGCATTGCGGTAGTCGTGAAAGACTGCATCAAGAAAACCGCGAACATTTTCTAACATGACTGCTTTCGGCCTAACCTCATCGATTACTCGAACCGCGTGTGGGAATAAGTCTCGCTCGTCATCGGCGCCAAGCTGTTTGCCGGCCTTCGAGAAGGGGGGGCAGGGAACGCCGCCAGCCACCAAATCAACGCCCTTGAATGGTCGAGCATCAAACTTAGTTAGATCACACTGTTCACCCTCCAAGACATTCCAAGAAGGTCGGTTAAGCTTAAGTGTTTCTCGTGCCCATTTATCGTTATCGATCAAGGCATGATGACCAAAACCCGCCTTTTCGAGTCCCAATGCTTGCCCACCTCCGCCGGCGCAAAGTTCTATCGAAGAGAGAGGGAACATAGGGAATTTCCTTGAGGTTTGTTGCACGAAACATACAATATGTAGTGCTCCAAAAAGTCAATTAGGGCTAAACACGGCGCTACCAATCTTTCACAAAGCCATCGCTTAAGTTGCCAACACTCGCCTAGATGAGTCGGCAACCATTGATCGTCGCGACATCAGGGCAATGTCCCGCGCGAAATTGCAGTAGCTCTCTCTCTTGGCATTTTGCCGCCATTCCGCTCACTTCGTGCGCTACTGAGTGACTAGAGGTCGCAATATGCAATCAAAGCGTCCTTGCGCTTCGCGCGTGAACTAGCTTCCTTAGTTCTCGACGACATGCTGGCCCTGTACTGCATGATGTGCTCATTCTGAAAATCTTGCTCCCGCAACCTTTGATAGAACGTATCCAGTTTCCCTTTTACCGCGTTCGCCGCTACCTGATTGTCTAGGCAATATTTAGAAAACGCAAATAAACCGTACAAATGGCTAACCCCACCTACGCGATGCTCTTTATAGTTTAAATCTAAATCCGACAGAAACTTGGTAACATCGGCAACTACGGATTGGATGGCCTTAATTTCGGGCGCTTCTTTTTCTGCATACTTAATATACATTTCATCCATTTTCGTCGGGTTGGCAGTCAGTTCCTTTCCTTCCGCAACTAAGAAATAAAGCTCACTGATGAACTCCAGGTCCTCCATGCGAGCTTTATCGACAACTTCTAGTCGATCTTTCCAGAACTGCCCCTGAGCGTCTTCCTCCACACTTTTCAGAAGGCTGGAAGCGTAGTAATTTGCGTTTCTTAGCTCTTGCCCGGTCAACGGCTCTCCGTTGCGATTTAGTCTGTCAAATATCGAGTCAATTACGTCAGCATCACCAGTATCGATGTACTCTATGGATATTGAATATCGCCAAAACCGTTTTTTGAGGTCAGAAAATTCGGATTTATCCAAATCTTTAAAGTATAGACCGGACAAACTACTTTCTTCATCCTCATCTGAAATGGGGATGACATTCTCTAGGAACTCAAGAATGGCCGTTAGCCTTTGTTTTCCATCTATGACGTCGTATTTTGTCTTTCCCGTTGCGTCGTCTATTTTTTGATGAAGGAAAATAGGGGGGATGGGGAAGTTTTTGGCGATACTATTTATTAGAAAGGACTTCTTCTCATCAGACCAGATGCTTTTTCTTTGATAATCGGGTTCAAAATTATATTTATTAAGCTGATATGCTTCAAAAAAATTCGCGACCGTAATGGTGTTACTTTCCCGTTGGAGAAAATTAGTCATTTTGTCCTCCTTCATATCTTTCTGCACTGACATAGTGTTCATATTTTTTAAACAGCGAAGTGAGAACCGCATCTAGGGCTTCAGGTGGGTTGGGGTTAATATAGGCTAGATCACACTGGTCGTTCAGGTTCAACAGAATCTCATCGATTTCCTTACGATCAACGTGCCAGTACGACAAGCCGCACAGAATTACTTTGTCGTCAACATCAATTTCCCTCGACTTTCTTTCAGCTTCCGCCTTCAGTTTCCCGGCCCATGTCAGCTTAAATCTGTCGCTGTCTCCTGCCGGCGGAATCAAGGGGGTAATCGGAGAGTGTCTTTTTAGGTTGTTCATTTTTAGAGAAAATTCACTATCGGCACCCTCAAGTATCTCTATCTCGTTGCTGTAATTAATATAGAAGCTTGAAACGTCTCTGCTTGACGAGTGAATGAATGAAATAGAGCCATGAGGTTTCGTGATAGAGAATTTTCCTCCACCACCGTTTTCAATTATTGTTGTTTTGTACTCGATACCCAAGGATTCCAAAGCTCGCTCCATCCACAGGTCGTAATTAAACGTTATGATGTCGACCTGTTCCACCTCTTGATCTTCATCGAGGCGTTTAAGTAGTTTTGCCCAGTGCCAGTCGGACAGGTCATCTTTTTTAAAGCTGATTTCTTGGTCAAATTGTATAAACAAAAATTTGAGGTAGGCGACCAGTTCTTTGTAAGCATTCAGATATACATCACCAACACTGTCTGTTGGTGAGGGTTTGTCTTTTTTATTTTTCATTTGTATGGCATTGGCGCACGTAATTATGTTTTCGACAATCTGCATATTCTTTTCCGCAGGACTATTCGATCTAATCCCCAACAGCCATAGGTTGGGTGTATGGCGGAAGGATATAAATGCGTTTGAATCGCTAGCGGGCCAGCGTAATTTGTCACCGTACGATAGAAGATTTGTCAAAGGGTAATCATCCAGCTTCTCGATATGGCTCAGTAGGTCTATTGAGAAACCGTTACCTAGAATTATTAAGTATTTCATTTAAATCCTTCTTCGCGAAAGGCTCTGCGACCGTCAGGATGTAAGGTGGTTGGTCCACCCAGTTATCTTTCCGCAAACATCCGAGGCCTAACGAGGTATGCGAGTCTCTTGAACCGCACAAGTCATGATTGTGCAACCCCGAAGGTGAATGGCCTAAGTTCATTTTGCTTCCAAATGACTGAGATGGCGCGCTTTCACTATGCCTAAGGGGCTCGGTTGGCTCATCATGAGTATCTATTCGTGTTTGGTTTAGCTGGTGGCAAGTCATTGCGCGATGAGATCCGGAAACTAACGCGGTCTATCGGCGCCTTGCCCTGGCGGAACAAAGACTCCGCAAATAGATTTAGTTTTTCAAGGGAAGTAACTCTTCGCTACAAAGGGTTTGTAGGAAGACTGGAGGCTGGTTGCAGTGAAACCTGTTGTGCTTCGCCTGCTATCTTTAAAGACTTCCGTAGTATCGCCGCGAGCTTCTTCATTAGGTTTGGATCATTGATATCGGGCGGCGCATCCAGATCGGCGGCAGTTGGATTGCTGCCCCTGTTGCCTCCAAACCGCTTGGCTTCTGATTTCAGATCGTCAGCGGCGGCCTCCAGCTCGGCCGCTTCTCCAATCAGCTCTTGGCTATCGCCGCCAAGACTTTCAGGAGCGCGTTCTGGCGTTGGATTATGGCTTGGTTGCTCTCTTGAATACGTTCCTGTCCTTGGATGATCTGCAATAGTAGGTCCCGAATGGCAGGACCTGGATTCTGCGGTGTTGTCGGATCTGAGGTCATTTAGAATTTCCTTTGTCTGAGAAATAAACTCGGCCACGGCTGCGGCTTTAATTTTTAACGTCCTGTTGGCGTTATGATCTTTTACGCCTTGTGGGGTCTCAATCATGATTCGGCTGCGCCCTCGGCCTTCTTTGATCGCGTCGAATAGCTCCAAGCCTTCGCGGTCGATCAGTTCGGCCAGTGCACGGGGCTGCTGATCGTGCAGCAGCTCAGCAATCTCTTTGATATTTTGGCGCAGCTTGGGAAGATCGAAGTCATTGCGTTTCGCCTGCTGGTGTTCGTCTTGGCTGTAAGCAGCGCGGGGTTTGTCTTCCGCCAGAGCTGCGGTCAGCTTGTCGGCCAGCTCGTCGCGGCCTTGCTCACGTAGGCGCATTTCTGAAAACTGGTTGTGAGCGCCAGACGTGATCTTGTGACCCAGCTCAAGCTCCATGCGTCGGCTAACAGCCTCGTCTTTGCACTTGGACCTGAAAAGCTTGTAGTTCTTCCCCGTCTGGCTGTCTGCGGCGGGACGGATCAAATGAAAGTGTTGTTGGGTCGTTCCATCGGCACGCTTGCTTTCGTGCATCACCAGCGTTTCAGGATCATCAGGATTGAAACCGAATTCCTCGCGGATCGCCGAGACGGTCGCGGCAAGCTCGTCGGGTGTCAGTTCTTCATCAGGGCTGATGATGATGTGTAAAAGGCCGTTTTTTCGGCCTTTGACTTCTGCAAATTCATCAGCAACCAGAAGTTCAGCGGACGAGTCTTGCAATGACTGGACTCGCTCGTTGTCACCTTGCCGGGTGGCATAGGCGCATATGCGGGGGCCATCCCCCGCAGATATGCTGCCGGTCTTGATGATCACTTGAGTTTGCCGAGCTGGCCTCTCAGCTCGTCCAATGGTTCAAGCCAGATGCGGCGAGCTTCAGCTATGGCCTTGTACATGGCATCGAACTGAGAGCCGTTTAGAGTGCCATTGGACCTAGCTTCGTTTATGGCATTCTGAGCCTGATTTATGTTGTTGCCTATCCCGGCCAACTTCGCGGCAATATCCTGTAACTTGGTGGCATCAGGCAGGCCGTGGGCGGTCTTTCCGAAAACCACTTTTCGGACGTAGTCAGCCTGTGTCAGCTCGTGCTTGTGGGCGGTAGTCTTGAGCTGGTTGGCCTCGTCCTCAGTCAGTCGCATTTTGAACTGGCGGGGTCTGCGGTCTACAGGGTCCAGCGGGGTCTCGGATGCCTTAGGGTCCATTAAAAAATCCTTTTTTCAAATGTGGCCCTTGGGGGTCAAGGGGGAGGTTTCCTCCCCTTTGCAAGTTTCCGTTCGCACCCCTCGGGGGGTGAATGGTCCCACTTGCTCAACCCATTCGAGCACTGATTTTGTAAATTGCAGTGAAACCAGAAAAAGCAAATTTCCCAGAGTGATAGCGGGGTAAGTGGGGTAGCTGGGCCAATGGCAAAATTTGAGGAAGAAGGGGTTTGGCCCTATTGGGGCTGTTGGGCCAAGAGGGGTTGCGCCGCCTCGATGACCTGAAAGCGATAGAGGCTATGGAGGGCGCGCATAGGGCGTACCAGCGTGTTCAACGTCTTCTGGGTGAGAAAGAGAAGGTAGAGGCGGCACACAAGGCTGCTGCAACTGATATGATGCGGCTGCTGCGTGTTTATGGCGAACTGCACACCACTGATGCGCCAGAAATAGACGAGGAAAAATATTATCGCTGGATCATATAGGTTTCGGAAAGATTAATGCGGGCTTGTTCCGTGCTTCCTGTCGCGCACCTGCAATGCAGGCGATAGGAGGCCGGATATGATAATGAAATCTACGATTGAGACCGAGGAATATTTTGAAATTAAGCGCGCGTTTGAGACGTATTTTCGTGAGCAAAATTCATTGCAAGAGCGGATCGCGGCTGAGCTGGTGACAGTCAGTAAACAGCAAAAAGCATTGCTGGCGATTTTTGGTCAGGCTTCTGAGAAGCTGGGGAAGGCAAAATGACGGGGCTGTTGCGCGGTTTGATGGGCATGGGGTTAGCTATGACAGTGACCCTGAATAATCATCTGAGAGAGGCGCTAGGGGCGATGGGGGGCCGGAAAGTACCGGCCCGCAATGCTGCCAATCGGGCTGCTGCCTTGGGCTTGTTGACGGCTTGGGCGATGATGGCACGGGCTAACCGTGATATCTCGTATTATAGCCGTCTGGGGATGTGATTAGGGTTTCATGGCGTCGTTGATAATCTGCTCAATGTCGATGCCGTCTGAGCCTAGCCCGGTGTCGTCGGGATTCCATCGGTCGCCCATTTCCTCAAGCAATTCAACGGTGCGCTTACCAGTGAGCGCTTGAGCTGCTTTCCACCATCTGTTGGAACAGCGGCCTAGATGAGCGATTGAATCTTCGATTTCAGCCAAGCTTTTTTGATAGGTCATTTTGCGGGCCTCCTTGTTTTACCCGCCAAGCAAATGCGCGGGCGAATGCAAGGAACCGTAAAAAAGGGGGCTGACTGCCCCCGGCCCTGTCGGGCCTCCCCGTGAACACTCCGCTCGGGAATGGGGGTGGGTTGATTTCTGGGAGAAACCAGGCATTTGCAGATTGCCGGGTGAGAAGGACACTTGACCCGGACTCGGGAATGCCCCCCAGTTTGTCATTTTCTGGGGGGTGTTTCCTGTTTTATTGTTAAATTAAACAGTGTAATCACTCGATCTTTGCTAGGCATTTGTAGTAGATGGCAAGCTGCATGTTTGCCTCTGCCCATAAATTGAGCTTGTAACGATATTCGCCCTCGAAACTGCTTAGATCGAGTCCGGCGGATCGGTGTGAATTTTCATCAAGCCACCACATTAGTTCGTCTGCTTGTTGTTCGTAGAAGTCGATTTTCTCCATTTCTTCGAACATTTTGGCAAAAACGGTCGCCGTCGTATTTGTGGTCATTGGTAGTTTCCTGTTTGTTTATTTAAAGTCTGGCGTTCAGGATGCTGACAGCGAGCTTGCCGTTTTTCTCGATAAGCTGCTCCAATTCGAGATGCTTTGCCTTTGTGGTTACGCTGTCGCCATTCTGGATAGCGTCATGCAATGCAGTCATGATCGGTTGGTAATCAGGATCATCCTCTGTCAGTTTCGAGGTTAGCTCTATGCGGGGGTCGTTCTTCACTTCTTTACTTCCTTGTTAAGTGGGTGGGTTTGGATCAGGTGGATAAGCAGCCGCTTTGCAGCTCCGTGCTTCCGGCCTTCGGTCTTTTCCAGATAGGTGTCGATAAGATCGTCAAATCGCTCAGCAATGCTTTCTTCGATCTGGAAATGATAATGGCGGCGGGCCTCTGTGCTTTCGCGTGGGCGGCCTTGAGGCTTCTTCTCGTCGCGGTCATTGGTCGCCATAGGCGTTGATGTCGCTGATTTTTTCGGTGTTTCTGGGGCTTTTGGCGGTGCGCCTTTTCCTAGCTTAGCCATGTCGGTTTCCTGTTTATTTGTTTAATTGTTTATTTGGTTGCCTCGGCGATGCGGTCTGTGATCGCGGCAATCATTTCCTTGGCCGTGTCGTTTACCGTTCGGAATCTCGTCTCGGTAAGTGCAATCCCGTCCTCAGCAACTTTGGTCCAGCTCGGCTTGTAGAGTAGATGGCCGGGCAGCGTGTAGTATCCGCTGGTGTCCAGATATTCGCGGCCTGCGCGGGCTTCTGAATCCGTGCTGACGTGATTGAGCACAAATGCAATGCGTTCTGGGTGCAGGCCGTTTGCTACCAGCTCGTGCGCAAGCGTGACTGCTGGTTCAAGGTCCAGAATGCTGGCAGATGTTGGGATGATCGTCAGGTGAGATTGCCCTGTTGCCTCGGCTGTCTGGGCAGATGCGTAGGGCTTCCCGTCGATCACAAGGGCATCGTACTTGTTGCCCAGCTTAATGGCCTCAGCGATGCTTTTGGGCGACGTGTGGTCGATACCTGGATTCAGTTCGGCCAGCTCTCGGCGTTCTGCCCATAAGGTTGCGCTGCCTTGCTGTCGGTCGAGATCGGCAAGCAGTGTTTTTAAGCCATCACGGGCCAGTTCAACGGACAGTGATACCGCAAGGGACGTCTTACCGACGCCCCCTTTTTGAGAGACGAACGACATAACATAAGGCATCACATACCCTTCATTTTGAAAGTATGATCGTAGTGCTCGGACCCGTCAGCCAACGGCTCTAGAAGGCTGCATTTCTTGGCATACAGAAAGCGTAAATGGCGCTCACAGTAATACAGTTCAGTCCATCCAGAGGCTTCCTCGGCGGCATCGGATGCCTTGGCAATCTCGTCGTCGATATTGTCGAGGTCGAGTAAATCGTATTGATAGTCAGACATATTGGTTCCTGGTTCTGTGGGAATGATGCGTGCTGCACGCGATGGTTTTCTAGTTTCTGCTAAGGCTGCGGGAGATTGTGAATCTGCCCTTGCGTGCGTGATTGCCTTCGATTGTGCCTTGGGGGGCATCGTAGGTTCCGCGTGCAAGGCGACCGCCGAATTCCCGCCCTCTCTCGGGCTTTCGAACGTTGTCCACAAGCTGGCCCCGAAAAACTCTCTGGGAAGGCTCGGATTTTCCGCAGTACGCGGCTATCCAATAACCGGGGAAAGGGGCGTTCCCCTTGCCGTCATCGACGGCAACATGCCAAGATTCAAGCTCACCAACGGCGATCTCTCCTCTTGTTTTCTTGTGGCAGGAGCGACCACCTTTTTTTGTTATCTCTCCAGTTGTCCGTTCAAGAAAAGCAAGAAATCCACCTAGATATTGTTTGGGAAGGTGAAGGCCAATGTGAAGGTGCTCGCCTTCCGCATCGGTACTTTCTCGGGTCCAGAAGTAAGCAGGGGGAATTCGACGAACTGGTCGTTTTAACCAGCGTCTTAGTTGACCGATGAATAGTTTGACTCCTTCGTAACCACCCGGAAAAATAAGCGGGCAGTTTCCGTATTTGAGAGTTGAAGCACGAATGGTTGCTAGCGTGTTTATTTCGTGGCCTTTTTTAAAGCCGATCCAAGCTGCATCCATCAGCTTGTCTTGAGTGCCAACTTCAAGAGAGTTGGAAACCTTAGGCCGAACAATTGAGCTAGAATTCAAATTCTTCGAGCTACAAGTTTTCCCTTTATTGGGAACGGATTCCAAACAGCGGTTGTACGTCCAATGAAGCGCGTGATCTTCTATATATAGGGGGGGTGTTCGGAAATCGGCATTTTCGTCGGATGTGCCATTTCCAACGCTTCCACGCTGGTAGCTTTGTTCAGTTGAACTGGGATTGGACTGTACTGTCTCAGGTTGTTGGGTAGTATCCATTTTCATTTCGCAGCAAGAAGCCAGCCGCCCAAATCGGGCGAGCATAGCTGTAGATTTCGGATAAGGTGAAAACGCTCAGTGGGACGCCTCATAGAGACCGCCCCCGCTATTGCAGGCGGCTACCGTGGGTAGGTTGAGCGGATCGAGCTTAGAACTGCACTATGGGGTGCAGTTTACCATCGCCTCGTCAATCTGGCTTTCAAGCCAGTAGAGGCGCCCGCCGAGTTTAGTTGGTTTTGGCAGCCGCCCGAATTCAATATCCAGGTAAATAGCTGAACGCGAACGACCGCCTAATTTAGAGCGCAGCTCGGAGAAGTTAATGTATCGCATAAGGACCATCCGATGTTGTTTCGATTGGTCCCAAGTTAATTCATGATGAGTTTCTTTTTCAGTCTAGGAACTTCGCGAAGTCTTTACCCGAAAACTAGTTACGCAGAAGTCCGAGTAACTTTAAGTGTGATCTTACCTGTTGCCTGTGCTTTCTATGTGCCTGCTTGGCAGTCTCAACGCTGACTTCAAACTCATCGGCAGTCTTTCCTAAACATGCATCCAACGAAAGCCGATCCTCTTTGGGAAGTACCTTGAAAAGCAGGTAGTGAGCTTCAGTGTGAAGCGCCAAGGAATAGTGCTTGTCTCGCGTTTTATGTTTGTTTTTGACTTTAGCTTTGCCCTGTCCACCGCCTTCAATGAAAAACGCTTCACTCATTGAAGTACCTTGCGGCGCGTCTTGGTAATGTTGCCAGTGTACAATCAAAGCCTGTAATACGAGGTGCGGAACAGCGATCACATGTCCCTCCCACCTGCTTGGCCATGCCTCGGCTAACTCGGCGTCCGTGTACCCTTCGTGCCTACCTTTGATCAGTTCATTGAGTGCTTCAAAGGCGGTGTATGCTACTGGCCACTCGCCGCTATACATAGAGATTTCGTTTCGTTCCAACCGATTACGCAGGTTTTCAATGTAATGGTTACGCTCCTCATCAAAATTAATAAGTGCTTCAACATTGACTTCTGGGAGTTGTTTTTTTGACATCGCGACTGTCCTTTAGGGGGTTATCTACACAGTGCCGGAGACATAGTTGCCCCAGCGCTCCATAAGAATTTTACGCTGGTCAAGGAAGTCGGTTCTTTTGTATGCACGCTCGACCGATGTACCCGATACATGCGCTAAAACGGTTTCTGCGACCTCGTTCGGCGCGTCAGTTTCTTCAGCCAACCAAGTTCTCAAACTGGACCTGAAACCGTGCGGTCGTTCTGCGATACCCCGCCGCTCCATTAGCCGGGCCATGGTTGCGTCGGAGATAACTCCATTTTTTGTATTTGGAAAAAGGTAGCCGTTGCGTTCAAACAAAAGAGCTTCGTGAATTGTGTTCAGTGCTTCTTCTGAAAGAGGAACACGGAAGTCATCCGTTTTCCCCTTACGTCCCTTCATTGCCTCTCCGGGTATCGTCCAGATTTCATCGGAGATTTGGTCTAGACGAATGTGCCGCAGGGGGCCGGATCTAACACCTGTCAGAATAAGCAAACGAAGCGCGAGGTGCGTAATCGTGGGTTCCGCAAGAGATTTGTAGAAATCAGGAACGTCAGCCCAGCGCATAGCTGCAATGTTTTTTGGTATATGCCGAGATTGTCCAAGAAGAGCTTTTGCCTTTTCAGTAGCCTGAAGATCAACGTTCAAGTCGAGCGCCGCTGCATACCTTAGAACAATACCAACTCGGTTTATTGCCTTTCGGGCCGTCTCAGCCTTTGAGTGCCAGATAGGCTTTAGCGTGTCTCTGAGGTCAATTTGATCGATGTCTTCAATAGGGACTTTACCCAGTTTTGGTAGCACATGGTTTTCGAGTGGCGAGAACCAACGACCCGCTTTGCCATCGTTTTTTAGTTCAGCCTTCTTGGCCTCAAAGGCTTCATACGCAATATTTATAAATGTGGTATCTGCACGGTTTGCTTCTCGTGCCTGACGCTCTCTTTCCTTGATTGGATCGACACCGGTTCTGGCAAGAGTACGCCAATGATCTGCGAGCTCTCGCGCCATCTTCAGTGAAACGTCCCGTGTTCCTCCAAGACCCATTTCTCTTCGCCTGCCATGGATTGCAACACGGAGTATCCATTGGGCACCGCCATCATCTCTCTTGTGTAGCCACAGTCCACCTCCGTCGCAATGTTTGCCGACTGGAGCTGACTTGACAAATACCGCGGAAAGCCGATGTTTGCCCGCCATTCCTATCCCCCTTTTTATCCACCCTTTTGTATTGGATAGGGATGAACAAGGCAAGACAGTTATGTATACTTAAGTGTATGAAATTAAGCATAAAGTGGCTCTTATTTGTTAAGTTCGATCAGCTATGGACACTAATTCGTTGTCGTGTGGGGGCACCACTAAATCTCTATAGCTTGCCGGAACGACCGTGTGAACAGATTGAATCTGTCCCATTCGGACTGGGGTGCCGTCAGCGCGAATGCCCTAGTTTCTTGTTGGCGGTTGATACTGTGAAACAAAATTCCACTTCGAATGGCGCGACACGCTTAGCCACAGAAGTTAGCATCGATCCGTCGACCCGCGGTACTTAGGTTTTCCGGGTTCACCAAACCTCCCAAGATAACGATGGACGCGCGGCATCAAAGTAAATGTATTTAGCTTTGAGTTCCTGCAGGAGCAGTTCGCCAAAAAAATGGCGACCTTATCGGCGCTTGATGTTCAGGTTAAGCCGATAGTGATGCCAAAGACGTAAAGGCTGGAGGGCTCGGTAATCTTTTGCATGAACTCAACCCAGTCCTCACTATACATCCGTTCGAATTGAACGGGATAGGCCCAAACCAGATTGTGGAACGTGAAAGTAGTTAACAAGACGCCAACTGTACTGGCGCTTGCGAACTCCTTTTGCTTGTCCCTGAGAAACATCGAAATGACCATACCCGCCATACTGGCCATCGCGATACCGATAAAATCCTGTGTGTTTACTTTGCCAGCTTCCGGCACACCTACCATTTGAAACTGAATAAAACGGGTCAGGAAAACCACCATGGAGCCAAGCACAAAAGCCCCAATGAACGCGCCTGGATAGGCGAGGCGTTTCCATATGTTATCAGTATTGGGTTTGGGATTCCTACTTGCCGTTTCTTTTGTGCGTTTATTTATCTGCGCGATACGATCATCAAAGGATTTTTGCTCGGTGCTCACGATGTAACTCAATTGCTTTTCTGCTTTGCAGCGTAGCCTAACTCCAAGTGGAGGTTAAGCAAGAGTCATGCAACCCAAGAGAAAGTGATTGATGCATCGCGGTGATGGAACGGCATGGGTAATGAAGGGGATACCCGGACGTTTTGACGCCGAAGTTTCTCAGGTGAAACGCATTGAATTCGTGATCTGTTGGCCTTACTGAGTTCCTGAGGCCCAACAGAGGCTTGGCACGCTGAGCGGGCGTGATGGAATGGTAGACATATCAGACTTAAAATCTGAAGGGCGTACGCCCGTGTGGGTTCGAGTCCCACCGCCCGCACCAGCGCATTTCTAAGCCGGAAACCCAAGATCGTTAATCAGTTTCCACAAATCCCGATTCGCCACAGAAAGCTGGTCGACCACCTTTTCGATTTCTTTCATCGCACCCTCATCAACCGTATCCTGGCGGCCCAGTTTGATGTCCGTCTTCCGGTCCGCAATGCGCATCAGGATTGTCTTCGGATTGCCGCTGTCGGGATCGAAGGAATAGATGCAATGGTTGTATCTGTTCCGAATTCCCGAAAGCTTGCTGAGACGCTGCGTGTGCTTAAGGATTGGGTCACGAATGTCTGGCGGACGGCCTTCCATCTTGGCCAGCCGCTCGACCAGATCAATTCTGGCGCGGGTCGTGTTCAGCGTCAGAAAGATGATGACCGAGATATCCTTGTTGGTGCGGGTCAACCCGGCGATCAGGTGAATCAACAGGCTTTCCGTGTTGGTCCACATGTAGTTCAACTTTCCGACTAGCAGGATCAGGCGGTCAAACCGGGCTTCGAAATCGTCAGTCAACGGGCAGCTCTCGCGTTTCGTCCGGCGCAACCTCGAAATAAAACTGCGCAGCTGCGGTCCGGTTACTGACACCGATCTTGCCCGCCACGTTGTGCATATGAAGTTTGACCGTGTGTTCGGTGATACCCAGGTTCGATGCGATGATCTTGTTGCTTTGACCTTTTGACACCAGTTTGAGCACCTGCTTTTCCCGGCGCGTCAGCTTTGAGTATGTCGGGTGGAGACCGCTGGGTCTTGATGTCGCTACCGGCGCGCGGTTTGACGACGTCGGTGCATGCGCCACGCAATCCGCAAGAAAACACGGCAGGTACAGCTCTTCATGTAACAGCAGGCGTAAAATAGACCGCCATACATCCGGCGCGACGTTCATCGGCAGGTATCCGATGTCGCCGAATTTGCCGCGATCCCACTTTTCGAATGCGAGCCGGGCAGCTTCTTCCTTGCGATAAGCAAAGGCCAAGCTGCCTGATCCCGCGATTTCCATATAGGTCTGCGGTCGGTTCAACAGATCGTCCAGCATCATCTGGTCGACGACGACCACCTTTCCTGCTCCAACGTCCAAGCGGCTTGGCGCAGGCAGCACGTCAATTGTTTCGATCCGGCGCGTGACCACGCCAAATTCGGTTTGAACACCATGGATCGTTTGGTCTGAATAGAAGAGTTCTTTGCCGACGAAATTGATCGAGAAGTCTTCGGGATTAGAATTGTTTGGAATAGCACTATCCTGAAACGGAATGCCCATTATTCCCCCCTTAATTAACCCACACCGCGAAAAATGCGGCGAAATTGTAACCAGTACTCGTAGTGCAGAATTTGAAGTGATTTACTGTATAGAGCTGCACTATAGCGGAAAGTACAAGTTTCATCAACGCTGATGGCAGGTTTACAAAAAACAGTTCTAATACTTTCGGCTAGGTTACCTATACCACTTCCCGCTTAAGTAGAAGAAATCGTTGGCTTTCCTAAACTGCTGGTTTCAATCTTGTCACGCAGGCGGACAAAGCGGGCATTTTTACCAACCATAGTTTTAGAGCAATGAAAACAAGGCACTGAGCGTTCTAGTGCTTTAGGGTAGCTATGCAGTTCGCCCTCGGCCTGTAACCATGAGTCTGCTTCTATTTTGAAGTCTTAATTCCTGATGTGTCGGCGAATCGCGCATTTCCGCGAGTCATAACCGCAGACACGAAGTCGGCTAAGCCGAGAAAGGAGGGTGGGAGATACTTCACTGAACGAGACCGCACACATGCGCGTTTTGCGCCTGAGTGTTTTTCCTAGTTTCAACCGCGCCAGTAGCCGTTTTGTAGATGAATGATGGCCCGTGCGCTTTATAAGTGGAAAATAATATGTCACGTGGACGTAATCAAAATCATAATAACGTTGTAGACGTCGAAGAAATTAACACCGGCGATGTCTATGTTCCGATTTATGCCGATGTCGATGTAGAAGAAGCTGACATCGAACTTGAAAACACCGAACAGAAGACCAAAGTCGACAACGAACAGGGTCAAGGTCAGGATCAAGAGCAAGCTCAGAAGACGAAGGTCGAAAATGAGCAAGGTCAGGGTCAAGACCAGGAACAGGGCCAAGGCCAGGATCAAGGCCAGCACCAGGGTCAAGGTCAGACCAACGGTGACAATGAAAATGACAACTCAAATTGGGTTCACATCGATTTCGGCGAAGAAGGTATGCCGAGCGATGATGATGTCGTTGACATCGACGCTAACGGTTCAGAATTTGGTGATGTGATCACCGCTGGTGGCGACATTGACTATGATCCCGGCGATGATCTGAACTTGGACATCGACATGAGCGGTACGACCACTGCAATGTCGGCGATCAACAGCCAGTATGCCAACCTGAGCGATGACGATACTCTGGAAAACGCCGAAGTGAACAACGACGGTACCTTCAAGCAGATGGGCGATGCCAAAGGCGGCGACGCATCTTCTGGCGACGGCATCAGCGCAGGTGCTGATGGCGGAAACTCTGGCGATGGTGGCGAGACCACTGCGGGTGACGCTTATGGCGAAACCTATGGCGGGCACACAGCGGCCTTTGGTGGTCATAGCGGTGATGCCGACGGTGACGGCGATGGCGGCAACGGTGGTGACTCCGGTGACGCACTGAACTTCGGTCTGGGAGTCGGACATTCTGCAGCAGATGCGGATGGTGACAGCACCGGCGGTGAAGGTGGCGACGCAGACGCTGAATCGGATGCCGAAAATGAAAGCGAAACCGAAGTCGACATCGAAAGCGATGGTGGCGACGGTGGCAACGCTGGTTCGATTGGACTTGGTGTTGGACTGGGCCTCTCCGGGGCCAGCAACGACGGAGAATCGGAAGGCGGAGACAATGACTCTGAAGCCGACACTGAAGTCGATTCCGAAGCTGACAATGAATCGGAAGCCGATGACGCAAACGGCGGAAGCGGTCTGGCTGGCAACCTTGGCGGTGCTTTGAACGAAAGCGAAACCGAAGCCGAAAACGGTGACTCCACATCTGGTGGTAACATCGGTCTTGGCCTTGCGGGTGCAGGTTCGGAAGCAGATGCAGATGCTGACGGTGGTGACGCTGACGGCGGTGACGGCGACGGCGGTGACGGCGACGGCGAGGGCGGTGACGGCGGTGATGCCGACAGCGGCAACGGTGACGGCGGCAACGGCGGCGACGGTGACGGCGGCAACGGCCCAGGTGGCGACGGCGACGCTGGTGAAGTAACTGCCGGTGAAGGCGATGGCGGCGACGGCGACGGCGGCGACGGCGACGAAGGCGGCGACGGTGACGGCGGCGACGGTGACGGCGGCGACGGTACTGGAGGAACATCCGGTCAAGTCGACGGTGCGCTTGCAGCTCTGAACCAGCAAAACGGCCTGATTGGTCAGAACAATGGCGCAGCTGGCGCAAGCAACGGCGGTGGTGACACCAACGGTGGCAACCCTGGTGTTGGTGGTGCTGGTGACGGCGGCAACGGCCCTGGTGGTGATGGCGGCGACGGCGACGGTGGTGACGGTGCTACTGGCGTTGGCGGTGATGCCCATGGTGGCAACGGCCCAGGCGGTACGGGTACCGGTGGTACTGGTGTCGGCGGTGCCGGTGCTACAGGTGTCGGCGGTGCAGCTGACGGCGGCAACGGCGACGGTGGCGACGGCACAGGCGCAGCTGGTGTCGGTGGTGCCGGAGGCGATGCTGGTGCAGACGGCGGTGAAGCTGACTCGCAAGCCGATGCTCAGGGCGTAGGTGATCAGGACGCCAAAGGTCCGGTCGTTACGCAATCGCCAGGCGACGCCAACGGTGAAGCCGACAACAACCAGAGTGCGGAAAACAATGCCGGTGACGGTGGAACCAACGATGTCGATGGTTGGGCACAGTCCAATGGTACCGGTACTGCGACCGCTGACGGTGTCGGTGGCGGCGGCGGTGCTGTCCAGCAGGACGCGATGTCCTCGGGCACTGGTGCCGGTTCTGCAGATGCGGTGAACACTGCCGGCGACGGTGGAATGTCCGACGTCTTCTCGGAGGCTGACACTGATGGTTCGGCTGACAGCATGGCAGAGGCCATTGCCGGGTATGGCGGCGACGCGATGTCCGACAACGACGCAACCTCGACCGGAATGGGCAGCGCCACTGGTGCAGCACAATCAGGTGTAGGTGGCGGCGGCGGTGCCGGTGCCGGATACGGTGGAACCTCTGGCAGTGCAGCAGGCACGGCTAACGGTGGTGAAACCTACGGTGCTGACGTCGATGGTGGCGCTGCTTCGGGTGCATACTCGGGTGCTGGCGGAACCGGCGGCAACGCTGGATCCTGGGGCACGGGCAACCAGGGCGACGGAATCGTCAACGGCGAGTCCTACGCTTCGGCAGCTGCCGTGGTCGACACATCGGCGTTCAACCAGTCGATCGTCATGGGTGCCAACGTTCTTGGCAACTCAGTCGATACGACCATGGTTGGTGGTTCGATGACCGCGACCCACAACAGCGACGACAACGACGTATAAGTCGCAGTCAGGGCCCGAATTATCGGGCCCCGACCATCTGATGAAACTGCCGAGGCCGCGACAGGTGGCCTCGGCACAACAAACCCAAAGCGGAAATTTTAGGCCGGGGCGGGGAAAAGGAAACCGATATGTCTCTCGACAGTATTACAGAAACGATTGCGCATTTTGTTGGAACCTTTCAGCTTACCATTGAACAATCCCGCCTGCGGGAGCAGTACGAAGAATTTACCGCGCTTCGGCGCAAGAACGACTTGGACGAACTCGAAGACCCGATGTCCATCCGGGTCAAAGCAGATCTGAAACTCGATCCGGGCGACTATGATGCGCTCCCTTATATGCTTCTGCCGCCCCCTTCCGACCTACCTTTGCCGCCGATGCCCGACGGGCCGGTGGAGATGTCCGAAGTGTTTTCCGGTTCGGCTTTTGGACCCGCCCCATACATTCCTGATGCTCAGTTTGGTGAAGCACAGACAGCTACATTGATTTTGGACCCACAGGTCCCGCCGCTCATCATCGGCTCGGCCGTGACCTATAACTTCCAGACAATTGTCATGAGCGACAACGACGTGGTCGGACATGGCGATTTCCGCGATGTCGAAATCCAGATCGCACAAGGCCAGCAGATGCTGGATGTCGCTCTGTCGATGCACGCTATTGCTACGCCTTCCCTGAATATTGAAGACTACAAGTCACTGGAATATCTGGAAAGTTTGGCCGAGCAGATGCAGTCGCCGATGATTTCGCAAATCGAAGGCGTGACCATCCATCAGTTCCACGGCGAAGACGCGCTGGGTGTTATCGTGAATGGCGAAGTGGTCGAGGAAATCCCGGATTGGAACGATCTTCTTCCGGCACACCATCAGACTGAAGAAGACGAGGACGAAAATGATGCGCCGGACATGTTGCCGGCCGAATGGGACCGCTCGGATGACGACGAGTTCGGCGAGGGCCATACGGTCATTGCGGGCGGAAACCTTGCGGTCAACGAGGTTGCCATCACAGTAGCCTGGGTCGACGCGCCGGTCATCGCAGTGGGTGGTAAGTCCGTTAGCTTAACGGTTGTCAGCCAGGTGGCAGTCGTGTCCGACATCGACCAGGGTGAACCCGGTGTGCAAAGCGACACGAATGTGGTTCAGGCGTCATACATCGGGACCGAAGCCAACGAACAGTGGTGGCAAGACGACGATGCTGCAGAACCAGGTGCGGATCCGATCGTCTCGGTCACGTGGATACAAGGCGACTTGTGGGTCACGAACTTTATCAAGCAGGTGATTGACGCCACCGATATCGACAAGATCAGCACGGAAATCTCAGCTTCGACCAGCTTGTTCACGTTGGGCGAAAACGTTTTGAGCAACGTTACAAACATCGTTCAGTTGGGCAACTTCTATGACTTGATCATGATCGGCGGGAACATGATTTCGGTCGATATGCTGCACCAGACTATCGCGTTGCTGGATGATGACGTCTATGGCAACGGTAGCAAGCCGGCAGAAGGTGACGACAATCTGGTCATGAACCAGGCGTCTCTGACAACGACAGGCGAGGACACGGTTGAAGAGCTGGACATGGCCCATGCCGAAGCCATGCCGCTGCAGCAGGTTGATCGCGAGGCGTTTGAAGACGCGCTGACATCCAATCCCGATTATGCCGGAATGGAATTGATCCGCGTACTGAAGATCGAAGGCGATCTGGTACAGATCAATTCGGTCGAACAGGTCACATTGTTGCAAGATCAGGACGATCTTTCGGTTGATGCTGCCGCTGCCGTTGATGCGGTAGTCAACGGGGCCGGAAATGCCCTGTTAAATGCAGCCAACGTTACCAAAGTCGGTGTCGACTCAACGGTTATGGCGGCGGGCGGCGAGTATTCGGAACTGCTGTTGCACCAGGCCTCGTTGCTTGACATACCCGAAGTGCCAGACGCTTCTGAGTTGGCCAATGAAGCCATTGCTGTGCTTATGGAAGAGACTGCAGCGATTGGCGAAAACGCTATCGCACAGGCACAATCGAACCTTACGCCTTCTGAAATTGCCAGCACCGATGATGCGATGCAAACCATGTTGGCGTGAATTTTCTACCCGTTTAAGTCAAACCGTGTTAGCGTAAAGACTGTATTTTTTGCGAGTGCTCCGAAAGTTTTAAAATGTCGATTGTTTTTTCGTCGCGTCGTTCTCCTGATGCCAGCCCGCTTGATATTGAGGGCGTTGGTACTCCCGCGCAGCCAAATGGCAGCGATGGACCCCAACCAAAAACAGCTAAGGCGCAAAGTTTGCGCCTGAACAAAGAAATGCGTGTGCCAGATCCAAAGGACAGTCCAAAGATGACTGCGAAAAAGGATGATGCGGTCGCCGCTAAAGCTGTGAAGCCCAAAAAGCAGGCGACCAAACCCAGATCGGAACCACCAATTCGTGCCGCGGCTTCCCCCCGGCGCGAACAGTCGCAGCCCGCTAAAGATCAGAATGCCCAGGGCCGCGACGCTGGGGTGGCCGAAGAAGCCCAAAGCCCCGATCCTGACACCGCCACGGAAACGACAGCGCGGGTGACCCCCCAAACGCGCTCGAAGGGCGGTGAACACATAGGTGCCACTATCGAGGCTAAGGCGAACGAGCCGATGCAACTCCGAAAAACGGGCGGAGGTGACGGCAATGGGCCACCCCAGACATTTCACAAACGCACGCCGCCAGAGGATTTCCAAAATACGCTGCGCGTCTCTTTAAAGGCGATCTGGCGCAATCTCGCATTTGTTCTGGTTCTGACCTGCGCAACCAACATTCTGATCCTTGCCATCCCGATTTACCTGTTTCAAATCAGCGACCGGGTGCTGACTAGCCGGTCTTTGGATACGCTGATCATGCTGACCGCAATTGTTGCGGGGGCAGTGATCTTTCAGGCGGCCTTTGATGCGGTGCGACGCTTTATTCTGATGCGAACTGCGGTCGAGGTGGCCGCGCGGCTGGGCGCGCCGGTTTTGAGTGCGGCGGCCCATGCGTCGCTGCACGGCAACGGCCGCGAATACCAGACGTTGGGCGATTTGCAGCAAGTGCGCGGGTTCCTGGTGTCAGGGACGTTGATTTCGTTCCTTGATGTACCTTTTGCGCCGCTGTTCATCCTGATGATTTTCCTGGTGCATCCGCAGCTTGGATCAATCGTTATCGTAACTGCGTTACTGCTGATGATTATCGCGGTAGTGAACCAGAAAATGACCGCCAAGCCATTTGCCGAGGCGAACAGATCCCAGTCGATGGCGAACCTGCACCTCGACTCGATGGCGCGTAACAGCCAGATCATCAACGCTCTGGCGATGATCCCCGAGGCGGTACGCATCTGGGGCCGCGACACGGCTCAGTCCCTGACGTGGCAAGTGCGGGCGCAGGACCGGAACGTGATTTTCGCGGCCATCTCTCGTGCGGTGCGCCTGCTGACGCAGATCGCCATTCTGGGCTGGGGCGCCTATCTGGCGCTGCAGGGCGAGATGACAGGCGGTATGGTTATCGCCGCTTCGATCATCGCCGGGCGCGCCTTTGCGCCTATCGAAGGATCGATTGAAGGCTGGAACTCATTCCTGCTGACGCGGGCTGCGTTTGGTCGGATCAAAAACCTTCTGTCCAATTCAGCCCTTCAGTTTGAAAAGCTGCGCCTGCCACGTCCCGAGGGGCGGATGGATGTCGAACGCTTGCTTTACGTCCCAGGCGGCACCAAACGTGTTGTCCTGAATGGGATCAGCTTCTCGCTCAACCCCGGTGAAACGCTGGCCGTTATCGGCAATTCCGGCGCCGGCAAGACCACGTTGGGTAAAACGCTGGTTGGGTCGATCCTGCCGACATCCGGCAGTGTGCGTCTGGATCTGATGGACATCCGCAACTGGGACCCCCGTCAGTTTGGCGAGAGCATCGGGTATCTGCCGCAGGACGTTCAACTGTTCCCCGGTACGATCAAGGACAATATCGGCCGGATGCGTGCCGATGCGACAGATGAACAAATCCACGACGCGGCTGTTCTGGCTGATGTGCACAACATGATCGCCACTTTGCCGCAAGGATATGAAACCGTGGTTGCGGCTGATGGCTCTCCGCTGTCGGGTGGGCAAAAGCAGCGTATCGCACTGGCGCGCGCTTTCTTTGGCAATCCGCGCATGGTGGTTCTGGACGAACCGAACTCGAATCTGGATGTTGCCGGTGACCAGGCGCTGTCGCGGGCGATTGCGCAGGCCAAGGAAAGCAAGATCACCGTCGTGGTGATCACGCAGAAACCGACGCTGCTTAGTGTTGTCGACAAGATCATGCTGCTGACCGATGGTCGCGTGGCGCTGTTTGGTCACCGTGAGCAGGTGCTGCAACAGCTGAACTCCTCGCGTGGGAACAGACCCGGCATTCAGTCGCAGCAGGGGGGACCGGCATGAACGAACTTGTACCCGTAAACAACGATCCCAAGGACCCAACCGTTTGGTATGCCGAGGTTCCGCGCACGATCCACCGCTTTGTTGTAATCGGTATCGTTTTGCTGGTTGTCTGCTTTGGCGGGTTTGGCATCTGGTCTTTCCGTGCGCCATTGGCTGCGGCGGTGATCGCGCAAGGCAGTTTTGTGGCGACAGGGCAGAACAAGATCGTACAGCACCTTGAAGGGGGGATTATCGACGATATCAAGGTCATCGAAGGTCAGTCCGTTATCAAGGGGCAGGTTCTTATGACCCTTGACCAGACCTCGGCCGAGTCAAACGAACGCGAACTGTTCATCCGCATGACTCGTCTGCAAGCTATGACCGAACGCTTGTCGGCTGAAAATAATGAGCGTGATCGGCTGGAGTTTTCGCCGGAGTTGATAGAGGCGTCTGACGATGTCGAGGTTATGGCTATCCTCGACGGCCAAAAGATCAGCTTTGATGTCTCTCGCAAGACATTGCTGAACGATATCGCTTTGCTGCAACGCAACATGGAAGCGTTGAAAATTCGTTCAAGCGGGTTTGAGGCGCAGTTGGAAAGCATGGTCCGGCGTTCTGAAATCCTGCAGGAAGAGTTTGAAACTAAACAGGCCTTGTTCGAAAAGGGGCTGGTGCGCAAGGGCGACATCAACACGATCCGTCGCGTGCAGGCCGAGGCCGAGGGCCAACAGGCGCGGTTGACGGCTGAAACGGCCGAAATCAACCAGATGATTCTGAAATACGAAGAACAGATATCTCGCACACGTTCCGCCTATCGCGAGGCTGCTCTGGACGAATTGGGCGTGATTGCCGCTGATCTGGAAAGCGTCCGCGAAAAGTCCCGGCAGGCCCGTAGCATTCTGGACCGTGCGGTTGTTCGCGCTCCGGTCACGGGTACGGTGGTGCGATTGCATTATCACACGGCTGGTGGCGTTATCGAAACGGGTGAACCCATTGCGGAAATCCTGCCTTCGGATGCGCCCCTGATTATTGAGGCGCAGATCCCCCGGACGGAAATCGACAGTGTCGTGACCGGGCAGCTGGCGACGGTCCGACTGGTCGGACTTAACCAGCGAACCACTCCTGTGCTAAGCGGCGAGGTTTACTATGTTTCGGCGGACGCGTTGATGGAAGACTCTGCAGGTGTTCCACAAGAGGTCTATCTGGCACGTATCTCGCTGGAACCGGACGAGATCGACCGTGTACGTGGGTTCATTCCCACACCCGGTATGCCCGCCGAGATCATGATTCAGACGGAGGAACGCACCTTTGCGGCCTATATCGCAAAGCCTGTGACCGACAGCATGTCTCGCGCCTTCCGCGAACATTGATCGCCTTATCGGCCTGCTCTTTCCCAGTTTACCATGTTAGCCTCTGGTGAGATTCACCAGAGGGGACGCTTTATGCCATTGACCGTAGGCCAGATGATGGAGGCAGCAAACGCTGCCGTCGAACGGATTGACACAATCAAAGCAAAGGAACTGATCGGGCAGGGTGCTTTGTTGCTGGACGTGCGAGACGCGGTAGAGCTGCAGCAAACCGGCCGTGCGCAAGGCGCACATCATATCCCGCGCGGTATGCTGGAATTCCGCGCTGACGACACCCTGAAATCTCATGACCCCGAGCTGCGCAAGGACCGCGCAATCGTGCTGTATTGCGCGGCTGGTGGTCGTGCGGCACTGGCGGGCAAGCTGTTGAAAGATATGGGGTATGAAAAGGTTTACAACATCGGTGGGTTGCCGGACTGGGTCAACGGTGGCGGCGAAGTGACCTGATTCCTGACCTCTGTCCGTTGAAATCTGACGCAGATCAAGGCGTATAGCATACCAGTTGTCTAAAGCGATAATCGGGCTTCTGACAAAAGGACAACTGACGATGCTACGCCTTGCCTCTATCCTTTATACTTTGATCGCAACCGCTCTGGCCGGGTCGGGCGTTATTGCCGTCCTGTCCGCGGGATTGGTGTCTACGGTTGCAATCGTTTCAGCAGCCGCGGCTGGCTGTGTGGCTGCCTTGCCAGTGTCTTGGTTTGTAGCGAAGAAACTGTACCAGAACGCAGCCTGATCAGGCGTTCAGGTAGGTCCTGACCGCGGCTTCAAACTCACGAGGTTTCTCGGCGTGCAGCCAATGGCCTGCGCCGGGGATTTTCGCAAATCGTGCGGCGGGAAAATGCGCGCGGATGGTGCTGCGATGTTCGGGCAGGACGTAATCGGAATCGCCACCGGACAAAAACAGGGCCGGGCCGTCCCAGGACGCATCAGTTTCCGGAAAGCCCATGATTTTGGGCATCTCGGCCGCCAGCGTGTCGAGGTTCAGAAGCCAACGCTTCCCATTTACGTCCAGCGATTGCGTGAAAAAGCTCTGCAGTGCTTTTTCGACGCCTTGTGCGGCCAACTGTCCCTCGGCGTCCGAGCGTCTTTCAATCGTTAAAAAATCCACGGCGCGCATGGCTTCGATGAATTGGATTTGGCTGTGCGTATAAGTAACGGGCGCAATGTCCGCCACAATCAGCTTGCGCACCAAATCTCCGTGACTCAGCGCCAGCATCATCGCGGCCTTACCACCCATCGAATGCCCGACAACATCCGCTTTGCCGCCAAGGTGCAGGATCACCTCGGCCAGATCTTCGGCCAAATCGGGATAACCGTGCTGATCGGTCCATGCGCTGTAGGCGTGGTTTCGCATATCGACTGCAACGACCTGCCTTTCGTCACATAGTCGGCGCGCAATAACCCCCCAGTTTCGGGCTGATCCATACAGCCCATGCGCGATCAGCAGAGGAGGGTTCGAGGTCGGTTCACCGTGAATGATCGTGTTCAGCATTCTGGTTTGATACCTGCGTGCGTTTGAAACGACCAGCCCCCATTGTCGCCCCTGTGGGGTGAGGTTAGATTGCGCAGGCAGGAGGCCACGTCATGTCGCAAACCACAGATATCCAAAGCCAGATCGCGCAGACGGTGCAATTGCTGCGTGAAAAGCTGGGTGTGAAGGACCAGACGCTGACGGCTTCTGTCCGCAAGGCCAAGCGCCGATTGCCGCGCCGCATATACAAGCAGGCTTTGATGTTGGCCGGGGCCGAGCAGATGGCCTCGCACCCCAAGTTGCGGTTAGTTTTGGATACTCCGAAACTGGCCAAGGCATCGGAAGAGGTTCAGACCCATCTGAGCGGTATTAACCTGGCCGATCGCCGCTGGGGCTGGTTTCTGAACTTTCTGGGGGCTCTTGCTTTGGGATTTCTGGCGCTGGCGGCTTTGGCCGTGTTTGTTCTGCGCTGGCGCGGTTACATCTGACTGCATTCCCAACAAAAAAACGGCGCCCATTGGACGCCGTTCTGATTTGTGATCCCTGTGTGGATTACAGGTTTGGATAGATCGGGAATTTAGCGCAAAGCTCTGCAACCTCGGCTTTGACCTTGGCTTCAACCGCGCCAT
>NZ_JBXWOM010000011.1:0-150121 GCF_059610905.1 Ruegeria sp. CDSC002 | reverse complement strand
ACGACTGACGTGACCGGCACCGTGACTCTGGCAGCTGGCACCGAGATGGTTATGCCCGGCGACAACGTGTCGTTCGAAGTTGAACTGATCGCACCGATCGCGATGGAAAACGGCCTGCGTTTCGCCATCCGCGAAGGCGGCCGCACCGTCGGCGCCGGCGTCGTGTCGAAAATCGTCGAGTAATCGCTCTCGAGATATCAAACGAAAAGGGCGTCCCTCGGGACGCCCTTTTTTTGTTTGCATTCCTGCTATGGTCAGCACGCATTGCGCGGACAGGAATTAGTCGTAAGCCGCGTCGACGATGAACTCCACCTTCAGCTCGGCGCGCGCCAATTTGGCTTCGCCGCAAGCCCGCGCTGGGGCATGGCCCTTTGGAACCCAGGCATTCCAGACCTCGTTCAAACCTGCAAAATCCTTCATGTCGGCCAGCCAAATCGTCACGCGAAGCATCTTTTCGCGCGATGAGCCAGCCTGTTCGAGAAGGGCGTCAATCTTCTCGAGGCAAATCCGGACCTGTTCCTGAATTGTCTCGCCCTCGGCGACTTGCCCGGTCAGGTAGGCTACGCCGTTGTGTTTTACAATTTTTGAGGACCGTTCGCCGGTATCTATGCGTTCAATCATGGGGGTATTCTCGTTTTTTGGTGTCGGATACGTTCGTTCATGGTCACAATCCACCAGTATGGCAAACGGAAACCGTTTGAGTGCGTTTCAGAGAAATTTAATACACAGGAAACAAACGTGATCTGAAAGCGCGTGGATCTATCACGCAGTCGTACCGGCTCGATTGCTTGTTTTTGCCACCTTCCGTTCAAACGCGAACGGGCTTTTCCATCCCGGCGCTGAGTGGCCTCGGCGTGGATTGTAGGAGCTGTTGATACCTACAACAAAACAGCCACCGCCACCCCACAGCCCATCCGTAAAATCTCTGAAAGATTTGCGGCGGGGTTTCTTCCGGCACACAGGCGAATTATTTGGCCGCTTCAATTGGGGCGGTCTTTTTCTTTTCACAATTGTCAGTATTCTTGCGGCAGACATTCAGGTTTTCGGCAGCATGATCAAATTGTTAACTAAATTATCGGGAATTTCCCTAACGGCAGCGATTGCGGTGGCTGGCGTAGGACAAGCCAAGCCTTTCCTTACGAACTCTCAGGAAACCTATGTTTCCGCCTGTTTGGATCAGAGCGACACCCCAGAGCGTATCATCGAAATCTGCCAGCACGGGCTGGGTGATGTCGGCGCGTCTGATCGGTAGCGTAGTGAGATGTTGGATAAACTTGCATGGGCCTATTATGATCTCGACGATATGGATCAGGCCGATGACGCATTTGCCGAAATTCTGGCCTTGAATCCCGATACCGAGCTTGGGCTGCAGGGGCGGGCGTGGGTGTATTACAATCGCGATGATTATGCGGCTGCGACCGCGTTGTTCAGGCAAGCCATATCGCGCAAGCCCAATGCAAGCAACATGGCTGGTCTGGCCGCCAGCGCGCGTCGGGCCGGAGAGATGGATTTTGCCGAATTCGAAGAGATGATGCAAACCGCTCTGGCCCTGAACCCTGAATACACTTGGGCGATGCGGTAGCTTGCCTGGAAATTGGTGGATCGTAACCGGCAGGGCGAAGCGCTGAGCCTGTTCAGAACCGCCAGCGAACTGGATCCATATGATCCATATGCGGAATACGGTGTCGCCTTTCTGTTGTCCGAGCAGAACGATTGAGAAGCTGCGTTTGACCACGTAAGTCGGGCATTGGAACTGAAGCCGGATTTCGTGACCGCATTATCGCGCCGGTCCCTTATCCTGCTGATGCTGGATCGGCCCAAACAGGCATTGAAAGATGCCGAAGCGGTGATTGAGGCCGAACCTGATGACACGGACGGCTACGTGCGAAAGGCGCGGGCGCTGTCAGACTTAGGCCAAAGATCACAGGCGCATGAGGTGTTGGAGCTGGCGGAAAGCCGGGTGGGACCGGGTAGTTATCTGCTTTATTGGCGGGCCAGCCTGTTGGCGGACGACCTCGAGTATGAAGCCGCTCTTTTCCACATTCGACGCAGTGTCGCGCTTGAGGGTGCCGACCGCTTTGACCACCGCCTGCATGCGGATATCGCGTTAGGGCTGGGGTACACGGATGAAGCCCGTGATGCCATTGATCAGGCGCTTGGTCTCTACCCCGATGGAGAGTTTGAGCAGTATACGAATGCGCTGGTGCTGCTGGCCGAGGACAGGTTCGATGCAGCAGAAAGCATGTTCGATTCTGCCACCGCCGCAGGCCTGCACCAGGACTATCTTGGCAACTTTCTGGCCGCTTTGGTGGCCGAGGGGCGGTTCATGCAAGCGATCAAGATGCGTGCTCGGTACAAGAACCGCCAACCGGATGCGACAAGTGACGCGCAACGTTCCAACTAGCGCGTCACTTTGGATGCAGTGATGTTTACGAGGTCGCCGATTCCGCCGCGCTACGAACCGCTTTGATGTTTGCGCCGTAGACGTCCGGGATATCGACCGAACCGCCCTTGAATACGGCTGAACCTGCAACCAGCACATCCGCACCAGCTGCGGCCACCAGCGGGGCCGTCTTGGGGTCGACGCCACCGTCAATCTCGATATGGATTGGACGGTCTCCGATCATCGACCGCAGTTTGCGAATCTTGTTGGTCATGTCGATGAATTTCTGGCCGCCAAAACCGGGGTTCACTGTCATGACGCAAACCAGATCGGTCAGGTCCAGCAAGTGTTCAACCGCGTCGGCCGGGGTGCCGGGGTTCAACGCAACGCCCGCCTTCATGCCAGCGGCGCGAATCGCCTGCAAAGTACGGTGGGTATGGGCCCCGGCCTCGACATGTGCGGTCAGGATATCGGCCCCTGCATCCGCGTAGGCCTGAATGTAGGGATCAACCGGCGCGATCATCAGATGTACGTCCATGACCGTTTTGACATGAGGGCGGAACGCTTTGACGGCGGGCGGGCCAAAGGTCAGGTTGGGCACGAAATGGCCGTCCATGACGTCGATATGGACCCAATCCGCCCCCTGGGCTTCGATGGCCTGAATCTCGGCACCGAAATTGGCGAAATCTGCGGACAGGATCGACGGGGCGATCTTGATGCTGCGGTCAAAGCTCATGAATGGCCTCATATGGATAGCGTGTTGGCACAGCGTATAGCGGCGATATGCGCCAATGGGTAGGCCCTCGGTGCGCAGGGGTGTTTACAAAACTTTCACTGTGCCGACACAAAGCCGTTGAATCCCGCCTGTAGCTGGTCGCCAACACGAATTGGGGGTGGCACGTGCTGCGGATAGAAAAACTGACCAAGCGCTTTGGCGACAACGTGGCCGTTGATGCAGCGACGCTGGATGTAGACAAGCCATGCATGATTGGCATCATCGGGCGGTCCGGCGCGGGCAAGTCGACGTTGTTGCGGATGATCAATCGTCTGACGGATGCAAGCGACGGCGAGATCCTGTTTCAAGGTCGTGATATCACCAAGCTGAAAGGCCGTGATAAACGCGCATGGCAGGCTGATTGCGCGATGATCTTTCAGCAGTTCAATCTGGTGCCGCGCATGGATGTGGTGTCGAACGTGCTGCATGGCACGTTGAACCGCCACTCGACACTGGCGACCATGTTTAACCTGTTCCCGATGGAAGATATCCACCGTGCGATTGATATTCTGGATCGCCTCGGCATCGCCGCGCACGCGCCCAAACGCGCCGAAGCGCTGTCGGGTGGTCAGCAACAGCGCGTCGCCATCGCGCGCGCCCTGATGCAGGGCCCTAAGATCATTCTGGCGGACGAACCCATCGCCTCGCTGGACCCGATGAACGCGCAGGTGGTGATGCAGGCGCTGCGCCGCATCCATGAAGAAGACGGCCGCACCGTCATCGCCAACCTGCATACGCTGGATACCGCCCGCCGCTATTGTGACCGGGTCGTCGGTATGCGCGACGGACGTATCGTTTTCGACGGGTTGCCCGAGCAACTGACAACTGGCGTGGCCCGCGAAATTTACGGCGCCGACGCCAGCTTCTCGGAAGAGGCAACTTCGACCCAGATTGAAACACTCGACGCGACCTCAAAAGCGTTGATGGAAGCCGAGGCGACCATCTAGGCCCAATTCACCCCTTTCATCGACCGGCCGATGAAAGGCCGGCATATCAAACCGGAGAGAGACAGATGAAAAAACTGATTGCCGCCCTGGTGGCCACAACTGCGATAGCCGCGCCAGCCATGGCGCAAGATATTTCCGAATTCCGCATTGGTATTCTGGGCGGAGAAAACGCACAGGACCGTCTGAGCAAGCAGGAATGCCTGCGCGAGCAGACCCAGGAATTGCTGGGTGTTGAAACCAAACTGTTTGCACCGGCGGACTATAACGGCGTCATTCAAGGGCTGCTTGGCGGCACTATCGACATGGCTTGGCTGGGTGCATCAGGGTACGCCAAAACCTACCTGAGCGATCCTGAGGCGGTCGAGCCTGTTCTGGTCAAAGTCAACACGGATGGTAGCTATGGCTACTATTCGATCGGATTTGCCCGCAAGGATAGTGGCATTGCCTCGTTGGAAGACATGAAGGATAAGACCTTTGGCTTCGGCGACCCCAATTCGACCTCGGGCTTCCTTATCCCGTCGATCGAAATTCCGCAGGCAACCGGTGCAACCATGACCTCGGGTGATTATTTTGGTGAAGTCAAATTCACCGGTGGTCATGAGCAGACCATTGTGGCCGTAAACAACGGTGATGTCGACGGTGGCGTGACATGGGCCGACGGCCTTGGGGACTGGGAAGACGGTTATCAGTCCGGCGCGCTGCGCCGTGCCGTGGATGCCGGCCTGGTCGACATGAACGATCTGGTCGAGATTTGGAAATCCGCTCCGATCCCTGAAGGCCCGTTTGTTCTGCGCACCGAACTGCCCGAGGATGTCAAAATCAAGATGACCGGTATGCTGGCCTCGATGAATTCGATTGATCCGGACTGCATGTACAACGTTCTGGGCGGTGAATCCAAAGGCCTTATGCCGATCACCCACGACGCCTACGAAATCATTATCGAAGCGCGCAAGCTGAAGTCCAACTAAGTCCGTAAGCACAATGATCGGGGTCCGGCGCACAACCGGACCCCGTTTTTCCACTCAGGAGCATTCCATGACAGACCTGACCGTAGGGTCCCCCAGCGTCGACCAGATCCGGGCCGACTATTCCGAGATGACACGACGCAAGCGGGTCTATGGTGGTATCCTTCTGATCGTATTCGTGGCCATGATGGCAGCGGGTTTCCGCACTGCCGACGACCGTAATGCCGGCAGCTTTGTCGACGGCTGGCACCGTATCCTCGACTACCCGACCGAGGTTCTGTCGGAAGCATGGGAAAAGATCGGCGCGATGCCGGAGAACCTTGTGAAGTTTTTCCCGGCTCTGGTCGAGACACTCAATATCGCTGCGGCTTCGACGTTGATAGGGGCCATCGCCGGGACGTTTCTGGCGCTGATGTCCACGCGTGGCATGGCATTGTGGCCCTCGCTTATCCCGCTGTTTCGTCGCATCGCTGATATCTTTCGCGCGGTGCCTGAAATCGTTATCGCTTTGGTTTTGATCTTTGTGTTGGGCGGTGGTCCGGTGCCCGCAATGATTGCCATTGCCATTCATACGGCGGGTGCGCTTGGCAAGCTGTTCTCGGAAGTGAACGAAAATGCCTCGCTGAAGCCGGTCGAAGGGCTGCATTCGGTCGGTGCAAACTGGTCTCAGCGGATGTATCTGGGCGTGATCCCGCAGGTTGGACCGAACTATGTCAGCTATGCGCTGCTGCGGTTCGAGATCAACATTCGCGCCTCGGCCATTCTTGGTTTTGTTGGCGCCGGCGGCTTGGGTTACGAGCTGCGCAACGCGATGTCCTGGGGGCAGGGGCGTTATGACGAAGCTGCTGCTATTTTCCTTCTGCTGTTCGTCACGATTGTTGTTGTCGATCAGATGTCGGGTCTGTTGCGTGCGCGTCTGACCCACGGTTCCGAGAAAGGAGCGCGGGCATGAGCACTTTTGCCACCGACCTGACCATCGATGAGTTGAAGGCCGAGGCTGATCGTTTGTTCAACCGCAAACGGCTGACCAACTTTGGATTGCCCGCGCTTGTTTTTGTCTATCTGATTTACGTGTTCTTTGCTTTCGACGTGTCTGGAATGGCCGAGCGTGCGAACTGGGAGAACGGCAAAACGCTGATTGCAGACAGCTACAGCTACAAAACGCATGTTTCGCGTGACAATCGCACCGGTGAGGTTTCCACCGCCATCGAAGGTGAACGCAAGGGCCGCTACCCCGACGGTGAGGCTCCGGGCTGGGTGAGTTTAGGCGAGACTACGGTCATTGATCTGGAAGACGGCCACATCGTCCGCTTTGGTCCCGAGACAGTGGAATACGATATCCCCGGCTATGGCATCGTCCGCGCGACACCGACCCGCTCTGCTGGTGTTCAGGCTGAACTGCCCGCGGGCGAGGCGCCGGATTGGATCAACGTTTCAAAAAACCGCATGGCGATTACAACGGATGCGGGGCGCCTGACCGTGACCCGCAACCGGTCCGAGGTCTTCCGCTATTTCAATGGGTGGGAGCTGTTCTGGTTCACGCTTGATAGCCCTTACTATGGTAAGTCGTTCCCTGAATTGGCCGGTCTGGCTGCGCAAGGCGAGGCCAGAGCGATCTTGAATGACTTCTGGACCAACAAGATGTGGCGGCATCAGGATGTTGTCTGGGCCATTTTTGAAACCATCCTGATGGCATTTCTCGGCACGTTAGGCGCAGGTATGATCGCATTGCCTTTGGCGTTTCTCGCCACGCGAAATTTCAACCCGCTCAAATCCGTCCGGTTTCTGACACGGCGTGTGTTCGACTTTGTACGCGGCGTAGACGCGCTGATCTGGACGGTTGTTCTGGCTCGCGCTTTTGGACCCGGCCCGCTGACGGGAGCGCTGGCAATTCTGGTGACCGATACCGGCACGTTCGGCAAGATCTTCTCGGAAGCGCTAGAAAACGTCGACGAAAAGCAGATCGAAGGTGTGCAATCCACCGGGGCGAATGCACCGCAACGCTATCGCTATGGTGTGATCCCACAGGTGACGCCGGTGCTGCTAAGTCAGTTGCTCTACTTCCTTGAATCAAACACCCGCAGCGCAACTGTGATCGGTGCGATCACCGGCGGTGGCATCGGTCTGTTGCTGACGCAAGCGATCATCACCCAGAAGGATTGGGAAGAGGTCGCCTATTACATCGTTCTGATCATTCTGATGGTGATGCTGATGGACTGGTTCTCGGGCTGGCTGCGCCGCCGGCTTATCCAGGGTGAGACAGGCAAGATACGCAAAGCCAGGGACACAAAGGCAAAGTCGTTCTTTTTGCCGTGACTCATGACTAAGGACTACAAAACCATGGCACGACTGCGTTCCGACCAACCGTTTATCCATCCTGATTGCCAAATCTCGGGTAGTTCCTTCGGTGAATTTGTCGAAATTGGCGCGGGAAGCCGCGTTGTGAACTCTGCTTTTGGCGACTATTCGTATTGCGACCGGACCTGTGACATTGCGAATGCCGAGATCGGGAAGTTCGCCAATATCGCCAGTTTCACTCGGATCGGCGCGACAGATCATCCGATGGAGAAGGCGTCATTGCATCACTTCCTGTATCGTTCGGCAGATTACTGGGATGATGCCGAGGATGACGCGGATTGGTTCAAACATCGCGCCAGTCGCGTCGCCCGGATCGGCCATGATACTTGGATTGGGCATGCGGCAATTATCAAACCTGAAGTGACCATCGGGGACGGCGCGGTGGTTGCCTCGGGGTCTGTCGTCACTAAGGATGTAGCGCCCTATACAATTGTAGGCGGCGTGACCGCCAAACCGATCCGTACCCGGTATCCGGTTGGCGTGGCCGAGCGCATGATGGACCTGGCCTGGTGGGATTGGGACAATGACCGTCTGCGCGCCGCCCTGCCGGATTTCCGAACATTTAGCGCCGAGGCATTCCTGGAAAAATACGAGCTGACTTGAGTAGGCAAGAACCGAAACCTCCTGTGCCCGCACCCGCATCGGCTATGACCAACGGGATGAGACCTCAGTCAGGAGATCGAGACGGGCGGGAGGGTTTCTGCGGCCTAGTCCTCGTTCAGGGTCAGGGTGACCCGATCTCCGGCAAATACGGTACGCCCGAATTCAATCGGCAGACCATTAGGATCTGCGTTTATGCCGACGGAATACAGTACAGGCGCACCTTCTGTCAGTCGCAGGTGCAGGGCCTGTGTTGCCGTCGCCGCGCGCGCATTCAGGCGGGTTGAGATGCGGGTGTAATCCTTAACACCGCAGTGCTGCAAAGCCTTCGTTACCGATTCTGTCTCGGATAGCGCCTCAAGAATGCCGGGCAAGCGGTCCGCGGGAAAGACACTTTGGAACAGCCCGATTGGCTGCCCATCCGCCAGAGACAGTCCGTCATATACGTGTACCTGGTCGCCTGAAGCGATCTCCAGGGCCTCTGCTTCTGTTTCATCTGCGGCGCGCGTTGTGAGCGTAAGTATCTTTTTGCCGGGAATCTTACCGCTGGCCGAGATGCTCTTGTGGTATCGGACGCGCTTGCCGATGGCATAATCGGTCGGACGGGCCGCGACAAAGACACCGGCGCCGCGACGGGCATGCACCAGACCTTGGTCCGCCAGATCCGACAACGCGCGCCGTACCGTATGGCGGTTGACCCCGTGTTTTGCCGCCAATTGCGCCTCGGTCGGCAGGCGGTCGCCGGTGTTGTAGCGGCCTTCTGCAATGTCGGATGTCAGGTTCAGGGCGATGCTTTTCCAGACGGGTGTTTTTCTCATGTCATCAAATCTTCACAAGGTTGCGGATTGCCAGCCCAGGCATCGGGATGTAGTATTTGTCTAGTTGTATAGATCATGTAGACAACCCGGCCAAGAGGCTTTGATGACAGATCAAACATATAATTCTAAGGCAACGCGACAGGACTGGATGGGCCTGCTGGCGCGTGCGCCTGAAAGCGCGCTGATGCCCCTTTGGGACAAGTACGAAGTACGCCCGAATTTTGAATGGCTGCGCAGCCCCGAAGTGGGCGGCGTCATGGTGCGCGGGCGCACTGGTGGCACTGGCGCTCGGTTCAACCTTGGCGAAATGACCGTCACGCGGTGTTCTCTGGTGCTGCAGGATGGAACGGTTGGGCATGGATACGTGCAGGGCCGGTCCAAGCCCAAGGCCCAGGCGGCCGCGTTGATTGATGCCTTGATGCAGACCTCGGCTGCGGGTGCGGTTCATGACCAAGTGATCGCGCCGCTCAAGGGTCAGATGCAGTCCGCCAGAACAGATCGCGCCTCCAAAGCCGCAGCGACGAAGGTCGAGTTTTTCACCATGGTAAGGGGAGAGGACACATGACGGCGCAGACCCAATTTTCCGGGGGTTTTCAGAATGCACCGGTCCAGGCCGCGCATGCATTCCGCGCCGCCATGACCGTAATGGCCCAGCCCGGAGAAATCCGTGATCTGAAGGGTGCGCAACCGCCAAAGCCCCTGTCGATCGCAGCGGGAACCTTGCTGCTGACTTTGTGTGACCCCGAGACAAAGGTCCATTTGGCGGGCGCGTTCAACAACGATGCGGTGCGCGAGTGGCTGACCTTTCACACAGGTGCGCCCATTTCACAGGCTGCTGTAGCAGATTTCGCCGTAGGGAGTTGGGCCGAGCTCAGCCCACTGGGATCATTTCGTATCGGTACCGCAGAATACCCAGATCGCTCGGCCACCTTGATTGTTGAATGTGACGCGCTGCAACAAGCAGGTGCCATTCTAAGTGGTCCAGGGATCAAAGACACTGCGCGGCTTTCCTTGCCGGATGCCCTGGCAATGCAGGCCAACGCGGCTTTGTACCCGCTTGGATGTGACTTCTTTTTTACCTGCGGCGACCGGGTGGCGGCCCTGCCTCGCAGTACCCAAATCAGTGTGGAGGCCTAGGCAATGTATGTTGCAGTCAAGGGTGGCGAGACGGCCATCGAAAACGCACATGCCTGGTTGGCGGAAGAAAGACGCGGCGCAACCGACATTGACGAACTGAGCATCGCCCAAATCCGCGAACAGCTGGGTTTGGCAGTCAATCGGGTGATGGCCGAGGGGTCCTTGTACGACCCTGATTTGGCGGCCCTAGCTATCAAGCAGTCGCGCGGTGATTTGATTGAAGCGATCTTTCTGATCCGAGCCTATCGGACGACATTGCCGCGATTTGGCTATTCGAACCCGGTTAAGACTGATGAGATGGCGTGTGATCGCCGGATTTCGGCCACGTTCAAGGATGCGCCGGGCGGGCAGGTGCTGGGGCCAACCTTTGATTACACACACCGATTGCTGGACTTCAAACTGGCCGCAGAAGGTGAGGTTCCGGCTGCGCCTACGGCGCAACCCCGCACCGAGGCGACGCCACATATCACTAAGTTCCTGAAGGGCGAGGACATCATTCAGGATGAACCCGCCAGTGACACCACCCCGGGTGATCTGACCCGCGAACCGATGGAGTTTCCGTCGAACCGCCCCCTGCGTCTGCAATCCCTGACCCGTGGGGATGAGGGGTTTGTGCTGGGCATGGCCTATTCAACGCAACGCGGTTACGCCCGTAACCACGCATTCGTCGGTGAGTTACGGATCGGCAAGGTCTCGGTCGAAATGGAGGTCCCGGAACTGGGTTTCGCCATCGACATCGGCGAAATCGAGCTGACCGAATGCGAGACGGTGAACCAGTTCAAGGGTTCCAAGACCGAACCGCCGCAATTCACCCGTGGCTATGGTTTGGTCTTTGGTCAGTCTGAACGGAAGTCCATCGCGATGGCTTTGGTGGATCGCGCCCTGCGTTGGGAAGAGTTGGGCGAAGACAATCTGGGTGCGCCCGCGCAGGATGAGGAATTCGTCCTTAGCCACGCGGACAACATTCAGGCGACTGGATTCCTGGAACATATCAAGCTGCCGCATTACGTCGACTTTCAGTCCGAACTGGAGCTGGTTCGCAAACTGCGCCGTGAGGCCGAAGAGCGAATCACGCCAAAGGAGGCCGCAGAATGAAGGCCGTCGTGTTCAAAATCGGTAGTGTTCTGCTTGACTGGCACCCCCACTTGGCATGGGCCGACGAACTGGCGTTCGAAGACGCCGCGCAGTCCGTTTGCAAAAGCAGCGTCCACTCTACCTCTCCTCAAGTGTTGGAGGCCGAGCTGTGTGCAAGGGGTCGCTTATGAGCTGGACTGCGTCTGCATCCCCACTGGGACGCACCAGGCTGACGAATTGCCAAACCTGCCTTATTGGCGTCGCAGGTTTCTACCGGGTGGCGAGTCCGTGCGCGCGCCAACCGAACTCCATTCGCCATTTGGATCCCTCTTTTGCGCACGACGTCGTCGCTTCGCATGACGAGAGTGAAAGAAAAGATACACCAATAGCGCCAATAACAATGCGCCCAACAGAAATACGTCCACAAAAACACCAAAAACAAAGTGATACATCAAAATGAATGAGTATAACTTCGCATATTTGGACGAACAAACCAAGCGAATGATCCGGCGCGCCATTCTGAAAGGTCTGGCTGTGCCCGGTTATCAGGTGCCATTCGCCAGCCGTGAAATGCCGATGCCATATGGCTGGGGCACCGGTGGCGTGCAGGTTTCAGCTGCTACATTGACGCCCGAGGACACGTTTAAAGTGATCGATCAGGGTGCCGATGATACCACCAACGCCGTGTCGATCCGCAGGTTTTTTGAGAACACGGCAGGTGTGGAAACGACCGAGGAAACCGAAAAGGCCACAGTCATCCAGACCCGCCACCGCATCCCCGAGGCGAAGCTGCGCAAGGACCAGATCATCGTTTATCAGGTGCCGATCCCGGAACCTCTGCGCTTTCTGGAACCGCGTGAGACCGAGACCCGCAAGATGCACAGCCTCGAAGAATATGGGCTGATGCATGTGAAGCTGTACGAGGACATCAGCCAGCACGGGGCGATTTCGACCGCATATGCCTATCCGGTGAAAGTGTCGGACCGCTACGTGATGGATCCGTCGCCGATCCCGAAATTCGACAATCCAAAACTTGAGATGGACGCGATCCAGCTGTTTGGTGCGGGACGTGAACAGCGGATTTACGCGGTTCCGCCGCATACCAAGGTCGTCAGTCTGGATTTCGAGGATTACCCGTTTGAGGCCACCAAAGCCGACCACCCATGCGATTTGTGCGGCGCCGAGGACAGCTATTTGGACGAAGTGATCATGGATGATGCCGGCAACCGGATGTTTGTTTGCTCGGACACTGATTATTGCCGGTCTCGCCGTGAAGCGGGCCATGTTGGCCGACTGGCCGAGGAGAATGCGGCATGACCCCCCTATTGCAGGTCAAAGGCATCGAAAAGCGCTATGGCGCGCGGATCGGGTGCTTGGATGTGAGTTTTGATCTCTTCCCTGGAGAAGTAATGGGGATCGTGGGTGAAAGCGGATCGGGCAAGTCGACGCTGTTGAATTGCATGGCCGGTCATCTGGAACCCGATGCAGGGCAGGTGATTTTTGACACACGTGCTGATGGTCCAGTGGATACGGTCACCATGTCCGAACCGGAACGCCGGATGCTGAGCCGAACGGACTGGGCCTTTGTACATCAGCATGCGCGAGACGGCCTGCGGATGTCGGTCAGTGCTGGCGGCAATATTGGTGAGCGTCTGATGGCGGTGGGGGATCGTCACTATGGCGACATCCGAGACCGTGCGATCGACTGGCTGGGCCGGGTTGAGATTGAGGAATCCCGTGTAGATGACCGTCCGTCGGCCTTTTCAGGCGGGATGCAGCAGCGATTGCAGATTGCCCGCAATCTGGTCACGGGGCCGCGCCTCGTGTTCATGGATGAACCAACGGGCGGGCTGGATGTTTCCGTTCAGGCGCGTCTGCTGGATCTGCTGCGCGGGTTGGTGCGTGAGATGGGGTTGAGCGCGATCATCGTCACCCATGACCTCGCCGTCGTACGCCTGCTGGCGGATCGACTGATGGTGATGAAAAGCGGTCAAGTGGTTGAGGCCGGGTTGACCGATCAGGTTCTGGACGATCCACAACATGCCTACACGCAGTTGCTCGTGTCCAGCGTTCTGCAGGTTTGAGTATTTGGAAAAAGATGAAGTGCTATGATTGAGCTAATCAATGTCAGCAAGAGCTTTACCCTGCACAATCAGGGTAGTGCCGTAATTCCGGTGATGCAGGGTGCATCTCTGAATGTCGCCGCAGGTGAATGCGTCGCCCTGACCGGGGCTTCAGGCGCAGGGAAATCAACACTGATGCGGGTGGTCTATGGAAATTATCTGGCCGCATCAGGCCGGGTCCTTGTCGGTGGTCTGGACGTCGCCAAGGCCGAACCGCGCGAAATTCTGGCTTTGCGGCGTGAGACGCTTGGCTATGTCAGTCAGTTCTTGCGTGTGGTCCCCAGAGTTCCGACGCTTGAGGTGGTGGCCGAGCCGCTGTTGGCCGTTGGCTGCGACAAGCAAGCGGCGCTGGATAAGGCGGCAGATTTGTTGCGGCGGTTGAACATTCCCGAAAGACTGTGGAGCCTGAGCCCGACCACTTTTTCGGGCGGTGAGCAGCAGCGGGTGAACATCGCACGTGGGTTTGCGCATGATTACCCTGCGATGCTGTTGGACGAACCGACTGCCTCACTGGATGCGCAAAATCGCGAAACGGTGCTGTCTTTGATCGAAGAGGCCAAAGAACGCGGCGCGGCGATTGTTGGCATTTTCCACGATATCGAAGCGCGCAGCCGGGTCTGTGATCGCGAGATCAACGTGTCTGAATTCACCCCGGGGATGGTCGCGTGAGCCTTGCGCCGGTCATAGCCGTTGTTGGTCCGTCAGGTGTCGGCAAAGACAGCGTCATGGAGGCGTTGGTCGCGGCGTCGCCAGGTATCCTGCGGGTTCGCCGGGTGATAACCCGCCCCGAAGGCGAAGAAGGCGAAGATTTTGATCGCGTGTCGATTGAAATCTTCGAGCAGATGGTGCTGGACGGAGCCTTTGCGTTGCACTGGAACGCGCATGGGCTGCACTACGGCATCCCGATTGAAATCGCAGACCAACGGCAAACGGCGAATGCGCTATTGGTCAATCTGTCCCGTTCGGTTTTGTTGAACGCGCAGGCGGTTTTTGGCGACCTGATCGTGATTTCGCTGACAGCGGACCCTGAGGTGCTGGCGCAGCGCCTCTCTGTACGCGGGCGGGAAAGCGCCTCTGATCAGGCGCGTCGTCTGGGACGGGCTGGTATGCCCTTGCCCGACGGGCTGAACCGTGTGATCGAAGTTGATAATTCCGGGCCGCTGGAAGTCACGATTGATGCGATCCTTTCCGGGCTTCAACCGGAAAGGGCGTAGCGATGGATCAGATGAAACCTCCCATCTTCGGCTTCGCCCATAAGAGCCAGATCCTTGATCTGACAGGGGGCGGGCAGCAGGGGGACCAGATGGTCCTCCAATGCGGCCTGAACGGTTTTCAGCGTGGGTTTGTCCAGTTTTCCGCTGAGGGTGATGTGAAAGCGGAACGTGTCCATCACGTAAGGGTAACCCCAACGCAGCAAGTTGGCGTCCTGTTCCGGCGTCAGGCCCGAGGCACGTCGGCGGTCCAGTTCCGCGGCGGACGCGGGGGCGCGAAAGCTGTCAAGTTCGCGGACGCAAGCCGCTGCAAGCGCGTTCAGCGAGTCGGTATTACCTACCGGCCGCAGGGCCAGAAAACGACCCAGCCGGGCGATCTCGAACCCGTCCAGCGTGACGGGCGGTTGTGTTCCGGCCAACCGTTCACAGGCGTCTTGCAAGTCGATCAGAGATTGTCCCTTGTTCAGGCGAAACGGCGGCTTCAACGTCGCGTGAAGACCGTATTTGCGCGGAACATCGGTCGAGGCTGCGACGTCCACGCCGTCAATGACAGGATGCGCAACTTCAGTTCCGGCTTCCATGTCCCAGCCCAACCATTGGGTCGCAAAGATTGTCCATTCGGCCTGAGCCGGTGGCGCAAAATAGATCGCGTATCGCGTGAATGTCACATTGGCCTCCTATGCGTGGCCTTCCCAATAGCTCAAACCTTGTGAAGTTCAGATGACAGAAGAAATGATACTTGCCAATGCCACGCTTGTTCTTCCCGATGAGACGGTCGTGGGCAGCCTTCGGATTGTGGGGGATACGATTGCCGAGGTCGCGACCGGCGCAACTGTTCCCGCTGGTGCAATTGACTGCGAAGGGGATTATGTCTGCCCTGGTCTGGTCGAACTTCACACCGACAACCTTGAGCGTCACATTCAGCCACGTCCCAAGGTTGACTGGCCTCATGCCGCCGCAATTCTGGCCCATGATGCCGAACTGGCCAGTACCGGGATCACGACCGTGTTCGATGCGATGCGGATAGGCTCGATCCCATCCGGGCAACGCTATGTCAAATACGCGCGCGGTCTGTCGCGTGAGCTGTGGCAGTTGCGGGAACAGGATACATTGAAGATCAGCCATTTTCTGCATTTGCGGGCCGAGGTCTGCTCGGAAACCCTGGCCGAAGAGTTAAACGAATTCGGGCCCGAAGACCGTGTAGGTCTGGTCTCACTCATGGACCACACGCCCGGACAACGGCAGTTCCGCGATTTGTCGAAACTGGAAGCGTATCTGAAAGGCAAACTGGGGCTTGAGGGAGATGGATTTCTGCAACACGTGGCCGACCTTAAGGCGATGCGCGACCGCTATGGTGATCTGCACGAGGTAGAGACGGTAAAAGCGGCCAAACGGTTTGGTGCAATGCTGGCCAGCCATGATGACACGACGGACGAACAGGTGCGCGTATCGGCCGGTCACGGGATCACCCTTGCCGAATTCCCGACCACGGTCGAGGCTGCGCAGTCCTGTCATAATCACGGTATCAAGGTGATGATGGGCGCACCCAATGTGATCCGGGGTGGGTCGCATTCCGGCAATGTCGCTGCGCATGAATTGGCGCAGCTGGGCCATCTCGACATACTGTCCTCGGACTACGTGCCATCCGCATTGTTGCTGTCTGCTGTGAAACTGGGCGAGATGTGGGGTGATTTTGCCCGCGGTTTGAAAACCGTGACAAAGACACCGGCAGAGGTCGTTGGGCTGGATGATCGTGGTGAGTTGCGGGCGGGCACCCGGGCGGACGTCATCCGGTTCCGGATGCGAGAAGGCACCCCTGCGTTGAATGGTGTTTGGTCGCGCGGACGACGCGTGGCCTGATCAGGCCCTGTAGAACAAGTATCGGTCCGGCGCGATGGTGTCCGGGCCGCTTATCTGTTCAAAGCCAACCAAAGGTTGGCCCGAGATTAGCAGACCACCGGGCAACATCACCTGCGCAATCAGTGGGCTAAGGCGCGCCGCTTCGGCAACGTCCTCTTCCTTGACACCCCGCCCGAAATCGTAGTGACCGAAAGCGATCCTGGGTCCACCTTCTGCCAGCTTCTGCAGCATCGGCTCGGCCTCACCCTGCAAAAAATCTTCCGCTGGCGGTGTGCTGGACGGATGGCACTGCAGCACGCGGTCCATGACCCAGATTCTCCGATCCGGCAGAATTTCCCGCAGGTGATCATAAGTGCGCCCGTTTCCAAGGCCCATATCCAGCACGTCGCCTGCCATACCCGAGATCTGATCTACCGCCCAATTCAAACCGTCACGTTGTGCGGTCAGGCGGCGCAGCATGGAATCCAGTCGGCTCATTCAGATCTCCGTTTTCAGTCGGCTTGGGGGGCGGACCAGACAAAGCCCGGCCCGTCCAGCAGCCGGTTTAGCAGGTCGTGGGTAAAGGCCCAGATGTCCTCATCATGAACCAGATGGTGGGTCAAGATGCCAAAGGGCTCGGTGTTGTCTGCGCGACCTTCGCGGCGATTTTGCAGCAGCTGAGTGGTCTTTGTGATCAACATGTCCGGGTCGGCCAGTCCGCGTGATCCGCGCCAGTCTATTGGATCCAGATGCGTGTTGATCTGGGCCAATCCGGGCGCTGCCTGCGGGCTGGACCGTGGCGTGGCGGTCGATAAGATGCGATACCCCGCTGCGGGCAATTCCTGCACCACCTCTGGCGCTATGCGGTTCCATGGCGGCACGAACATCGGGCACAATTGATCTGCAAACAGGGTGCGCAGCCGCGATATCCCCGAGCCGATATCCCCAGTGATATCGTCCATGGGCCGGTGCAGGCGGAATTCGGATTTCTTTTCATCCGGTGGTGCGTGGTTCTGATGGGCCCAACCGTGCACGACCGGGATCAGGTTTGGCTGGGCAGTTACATACTCGATCAGCGTGTCTTGGACATCACGGGGGATGATGGCCAGATGAACAGGCACCCCAAGGTGGTCTGACATCGCGGTCAAGCGATCAAGCTGCGGCGTTGTGGAAACCGCATCATCGTCGCGCCACCACAAAGGCAGCGCCAGTCCTTGTTGACGCCAGAGTTCCAGCTCATCCGTCAAAACGCGCCAGTCAACGCTCATCCGCGGCGCTCCAAAAGTTCTTTGGCGACGCGTACGGATTGCGCTGCACCATCGAACCCCTGATCTGAGACAGGACGAGGTTCCGATGAAATCACGCGGCCCACGGCCTGGGCCAGCAGATCTCCGTTCAAATCTTTGCTTGCGATGACATCGATGGCGGGCATTTCCGCAAGGGTGCGGGCGCGCAGGCTCTGCTCGACCTCATTGCCATCATCAAATGGGATAAACACGGCAGCGGTTCCTGCCTGCAGAATATCCAATGCCGTATTGTAGCCGCACATGCTGACCGAAGCCGCCGCGTGGGGCAGCATCTGGCGAAAATCGGGCCGCACCGCTTCCAGAGTGACAGGGGCACCCTCCACTTGCTTCTGCAGTTCTGTAATGCGCGCCTTTGCGTCTTGCCCGCCGACCAAAAGGCGCCAGCGCCTGTTGGACATCTTTCGGGCGGCCTCGATGGCCGCGCGAAAAATCGGCTGCCCAACCGAACCGCCGCCTGCGCTGACAAGCACTTCGCCTTTGCCGGTTGCATCCTTGTGCGGTGTTGGGGCCAGCGGAGCCACGAAACCCGTGTAAAACAGGCGACCCTCCAGCTGCTCGGACACAGGCCAACTGACGTTCAACGGCACAACGCTCTGGTCCGAATGGACAAGGATGCCGTCGTAGTGCTCTGCGACAATCTGCTCTGCCCGCTCGGCCTTTGAGGGTTTTGAGGGCGGCGCCAGAATGTCCCGGATCGATCCCAGAATTATCGGGCGCGGGTGCATATCACGGGCCGCCTCTAGCGCAGCCGAAAATTCACCTGTCAGGGATCGGCGGCCAAACGGATAAAGCTCGGTGATCAAAACATCCGGTGCAAAGCTGCGAATTGCTTCAACCAGAGCAGTTTTGCGCGCCGCGAAAAACCCGACATCCGCTACCGTTCCGGCTTGTGTCAAAAGGCGGGTGAAATCAGTGCCATCCGAGCGCAAAGGGGGCAGGCCCAACAGCGTCATTCCGGCCGTGTCCAACTGAGGAGCGGGCATCCCACCAGAGACCACGAAGGTATCATGCCCATCCGCGACAAAGGCCCGGCCCAGCGTCAACGCGCGGCTCAGGTGCCCGGTGCCCAACAGGTGGGTGACAACAATCATGACTTTCATTCGCGGGGGCCTTGTCGCAGCAGTCGAACCGGTTCGGGTTGCGGCTGAAAACCATCCAGATCAATGACATAAAGTCGGTTGCGCTTGATCTTGAACGGGGCAGAGCCGTCAAAGTTCCATCCCCAGGCCGAGGCCAGAATGACGCGCATGATCCCAATGTGACACACGGCGACAGTGTCGCCTTGCAAACCGCCCAGCCAGGGTTGCAATCGCGCCCGCACTTCCGCCGGACTTTCGCCGTTCGGCGGGCAATAGTCCCAGCCCCAATCCTCGATATGGCGATATCCGCTGTCTGCGTCTGCAATCAGGTCAACGCCGCGCTTGCCTTCCCAATCGCCCCAGTTCATCTCGGTCAGGGCTTCGGACACCTTAGGCTCTCGCCCCGCGACCAATGCGGCGGTTTCGCTGGCGCGCTGCAGGGGGCTGGACCAGAGCGCTGCCTTGTTCCACGACTCGGGCAATTCATATCCGGCCAGTTCGGTGCGCGCGTCATCGTCCAGCGGGATGTCACTGCGGCCCTGAATACGGCCAGCGCGGTTCCAATGGGTGTGGCCGTGGCGCAAAAGAGCAAGTTGGCTCATGCGGTGCCTCCGATCAAAGGCCGCGCAGCCTGCCAGAACCGTTCGGTTGCTGCGGGCATCAGGTGGCGGTTGGACACATACTTTTGGGCCGTCGCGCCAAGCGAACGGCGCAGGGCAAGGTCGCCAATCAGCGTCTGTAGTCTGGTGGCAAGCGCTTCGGGTCCTGCTTCGACCTCGGGGTAGTCGGCCGGCGCCAGAACATCGCGGACACCGGGCCTGTTCTGCGCAACAACCGGAACTCCGCTGGCCTGAGCCTCAAGGTAAATCATGCCAAATGCCTCATTCACGCCGGGCCACACCAAGATGGACGCATTTGCGTATAAGTTTTGCAGGGCGTCACGATCCAGTTGCCCCAGAAACCGGACCTTGGAGCCAAACGGTGTCATAAGGTCTTCGATCTCAGCCCGCGCAGGTCCATCCCCTGCAATATCCAAAGCCCAATCCCCGTTCAAATGCGACAGCGCCTGCGCCAGCAGTTGGTACGACGCCAGTTTGTCACCATGCCGCATCATTCCCACCGTCAGCATCGGCCCGTCACATGAGGAAGCGGGCGGCAGGCTCGAGATTGGCAAAAAGGGCGGCAATTCGACCAGACGCTGATCCTCGAATTTTTCACGTTCCAGCGTGATTAGATCGTTGGCCGTGTGGTAAAAAATGACGTTCGCCGCGTCGCAGGCATCATGTGCGGCTTGCGCAAAGCCGGACCATGGGCCGCGTAACCTGCTGGTCGCACGGGTACTTTCCAATTGCACATAGGGGATGCCCCGAACGGCGCACACTTTAGGGCCCAGCAGATCGGGGGCCTTGTAGTAGTTGTGATACGTCACCCACAAATCCGTGTCGTGGGTCATGTCCGCGATCAGTCGCCGGGCTTCGGCATCGGCGTCAGAACAGAGACGTTGTTGAACCGCCGGATCGCCCGTTTTGTCGTAAATGCGCAAGTCCGATACGAGATCGACCTCGTCGCCCTGCGCCCCGATCGCCCTGATCAGATTGCGCGCCATTTCCCTGTCACCCGATGGCACCGGGCTGTCCGGAGATTTCATCGGTGAGAAAAAGGCGACGCGGGCCATCAGTCTTTGCCCGCGCCCAATGCGCTGAGCCGTTTGGACAACAGGGCAATGCCGGGGTCCATGCGGAACTCGGCAATCAGGCGGGAATAGGCAGCGTTGGCCATAGATGCAGTACGCTCAGGAGCGGCGGCCATTTCGGTGATCGCGCTGGCAAGTGCGGACGGGTTGTCGTCGGACAAAACGCCATGCGTTCCGGTTTTTATGAATTCCGGAATGGCGGAAACCGGTGTCGACAGGATCGGCAACAGTTGAGACGCAGCCTCCATCAGAACATTTGGCAACCCGTCGCGATCTCCGTCAGCCGCGATCCGGCTGGGCAACACGAACAGATCAGAGCCGCGCATCGCCTCGATCACTTCGGGCTGGTCACAGGCGCCCTTCCAGGTGATCCGGTCCGCGATACCTTGGGCCTCAGCCCGTTCGCGCAGCGCATCACCAAGCGCACCGCCACCAATATGTGTCCAGTGCCAGTCCAGCGAATTGGGTAGCGTGGCGAACGCATCGATCAGGCGATCAAAGCCCTTTTTCTCGACCAGACGACCGACTGAGAGCATGTGAAACCGCCCATCCGGTGCCCGAGCTGCGCGGGTCGGTGGGTCGGGAAAACGGTTCAGGTCCAAGCCATGATAGATCAGATCGACCCGCGCCGGATCATCGGCCAAACTGCGCAAGTGTTCCGCCCCAATGGCAGTACAGGTTGCGCCAAAAGCGGCCCCATGCGTGCTGGCCTGCAGTTTTTCGGCTTTCTCCCAATCGGGTGACGTCCAGATGTCTTTGGCGTGTGCCGAAAAGCTCCAGGGCAAGCCGCGCATGATGGCGGCGTAGCGTGCGACCGACGACGGCGTGTGCATGAAATGCGCATACATCACCTGCGTTTCCCCGGGCAACTCGGCGGCCAGAACACAGGCCTGCCCGAAACGCCGGATGCGGTTCTGTGTCGGGTCGCGCCGCAGATCAGAGCGCCAGACCTTATAAGCCTCGGTATAGCCGGGCAGGGTCTGCGCGATGTGGCGCGCGGCCCAAACGCGATCAGGTTCTTCATACAGGTACTCGGGCAGGTAGTGGACTTGTCCCTTGAACCGATCATGCAGTGGATGACGTTTGGTGTCGGTCGGGTGGCGCAGGGACCAGATGTCAAAGCTGTGGCCTGCGTCCTGCAAGGCGACCAGTTCCTGTGCGATAAACGTCTCGGAAAGGCGCGGCCATCCTTTGACCAGCACCGCGAGCTTGGGTTTTCCTGAAGTCATCCGGTGGCTCGTTCCCGTTCCCCACCAAGCAGCGCGTCCACGCGGCTTGTGACATAGTCCAGACCATCCAGCAGGCCGTCGCGGATTGCCTGAGAAGGCAAGGGCTGATCGGGCAGATTGCGAATAGCCTTAATCATCGTGTCCGCCGTCAACCCGTCACGGTTTTCGTCCAGCATTCTGACAAGTCCCAGGCCCTCGGCGCGTGAGGCGCGGATCCACTGTTCCAGCCGAGGTGTCGTGCGTGGGACGATGACGGCGCGTTTGTCGAACGAGAGCACCTCGCAGAACGTATTGTAGCCGCCCATGCAGACCACACCCGCAGCGCCGGCAAACAGCGTTTCGATCTGCGATTCAAAGCCAACAGCCGAGACCCGACCATTCAGCGCGGCAACGCGGGTTTCGAAATCGTCGCGCAGCTCGCCCGACAGGAAGGGGCCGTAGACAAGGACAGCGCGCGGTGACAGGTTGGGATCTTTTTCATAGGCGCATAAAACCTGGTTCACCAAGGCTTTGCCGTCACCGCCGCCGCCCGGCGTAATCAGGATGTAAGGTTGTTCCGGCGGATCGCCTATCGGCCCAAGATCACGGCGCAAATAACCAGTCCAATGGATACGCGACTGCGTGGCAGGGCTGAGCGGCAGGCCCTCGGTCGGATCATAGATCGAGCGTAGTCCGTACACCCAGATTTCGTCGTAGAACCTTTCGGTTGCTGCAATGGCTTCTTTCCGCTCCCACTCGGCGGCCAACACTTCGGGTTCATCCAAAACGTCACGCAGACCCAGGACCATTTTGGTGCGGCGGGACCGCAGCAAATTTTCCAGGGTGGGCAACAACTCGCTGCGGAAACCGGTTGGTTCCTTGTCGACGATAAGGACGTCAGGATCGAATTGCTGAACCGCCGTCTGGATAAGACCCGCCCGCAGCTCAGTCACTTCCTCGATGCCCATTCCAATTGTCTGGGATGCATAAGATCCATCGGCGCGTTTGGTCACTCCTGGCAAACGCACGTGGTCGACGCGACGCGGAAAGGTGAACCGCCCGGCCACGGGTGACCCGGTCAGGATCAGCGCTGATGCCGATGGGTCAGCCTGCGTCATCGCACCAGCCAGTGCACGGGATCGGCGCAAGTGACCCAACCCGAACGTATCGTGGCTGTAGAACAAGATGCGCGGCGCACGGCCGGTTGTATCGTTTTGTCTTCCTAGGCTCATGCCTTTGCCCAATTCAGTGTTCTGGTGCAACTCCGCGCGCTTGCACCCGTATCGTATATATTTTTTTTAGCCGCGTGCAAAATCACTGATCCTACCAGTCGTTACCGGCTTGTTTCGATTTTAGCCGTGGGTTTCGCATCTGCGCCCTGTTCTATATCAAATTTCCTGCCCATCCGTCATGATGGCAGCGTCAGGTTGGTCATATTCAGTTTTTTCCGGGTTGCAAACACTTCTGTTCACAGCATGGTGCGGGGAACACGGCTTGATACGATGTTGAGGCTGCGGGGGTTGAATATTTGAACCCGCCACCGGGCTTCGATAACCTGTGTTACGAATGGCGAACTGGAAAAATATCCGATGACACGAACATTGCTGGCTGGGTTAACGGTTGTAATCTGGTCCCTTACTCTGGCGCTGGTCACCGGTGCAGTTGCGCAGACCTCTCTGATACCGGGGTATCCCTCAGCCGGCGGCAGCAGCTCGGAAACAGCCAGCGACAGCGATCTGGCTACGGCGATCCGCTCCGCGACCGAAGCCGGGGCCAGTGTGATCGTCATCGACAGCGCCGGGCAAATCGTGTCTTCCGGCCAGCAAAACAGTGTCACCCCCGAGGCTGTACCCGGGGATCCGATGGGCGATGGTTCGCAGCTTATGAAAGCGCAGGAGCGGTTTTCGAAGTTTCGCGACTCGATGAATTCACGGCTTCAGGCGCTGCCTTATTCGATCTTCGAGGTGCAATACATCCTGCGTCAGACCAGCCCGGATGGCCGAATACAGACCTACGTCGAGGTCCTGTTCTGGAACGTTCTTTTCCTTTTGATCGGACGATGGTTGTCGATTGAAATCTACGGAAAGCGTATCGCAAAGCGAATCGTCGTCGCGCGATCCAAGGAAGATCCGCAAGGCTATCGCGAGAAGATGCCGTTTTTGGTGTTCCGGTTCCTGATGGGGATAGGCGCCACGATTTTTGCCATGGTGATGGCGCTTATCGTCGGTTTCGTGTTTTTCGGCGAGGCTGAGGACATCTCGATCCAGTTCACGGTCACAGCAATTTTTACCGCCTTCTTCCTGTCGCGTACGGTGTCTGATCTGTGGCGCATGGTTCTATCCCCGTATCTGAGCCAATATCGCTTGCCGCCTTTCTCGGATCGTGACGCAAAACGCCTGTATATCTGGGCTTCGGCGCTGGCGACCTACGACATTACCGTGGTGCTTTTTGCCACTTGGGTCGCTGATTTTGGGCTGAACTATAACGTCTACGCCTTGGTCTATGGCGGCCTGACCATGTTTGGTGCGATCGGCAATGTCCTGATGATCCTGTTCAACGCCCGCGCCATCTCGAACGCTATCCGCGGCGGGCGATCACCGGATCAGGTGTCGTGGATTCTGCGCCTAATCTCGTTCGCATGGGCACCGGTGCTGATCCTTTACATGGTGTTCAGCTGGTTCAAACTGGCCGTCGACCTGGTGCTGGAAAATCAAAACTCGATCCCAATCGTAGCCAGCAGCTATGCAATCTTTATGTCGGTCGTGGTTGCCTATGGGGCCATGAACTATCTTCTGGAACGGTATTTCAATCGCAACAACCAGCTTGACGCAATGAATGCCGATGCTGATGAGGCGGATGCCGAGGTTGAAGTGATCGAAACGCCGCAGGCCGAGATGCGCAAGCACTCGATCTTGACCTACGAAGATCTGGCGCGGCGGGTTGCCGGTATTCTGGCTTTTGTCGTCGGTCTATATGCGCTGGTGGTCATCTGGAATCCGGATGCCAGCTGGAGCGAGGACCTGCCGATCGAGCGGGCGCTGGACGTGATGGTGATCCTCTTCATGGGTTACATCCTGTTCCATTTCTTCCGCATTGGGATCGACTCGAAGATCGCGCAGGAGATTGACGACGGCGGTGGTGAGGCTGAGCTGGGCGATGAAGGCGGAGAAGGTGGGCAAAGCCGCCTTGCAACATTGTTGCCCTTGTTCCGCGGGGCCATTCTGGCCGTAGTTGTTGTGACCATAGCGCTGATTGCCCTGATGGAATTGGGTATCAATGTCAGTCCGCTATTCGCGGGTGCTGGTGTCGTGGGCCTGGCCGTGGGCTTTGGGTCGCAGACATTGGTCCGCGATATCTTTTCGGGGGCGTTCTTCCTGATGGATGACGCATTCCGCAAGGGTGAATATATCGACATCGGCGACGTGAAGGGGACGGTCGAAAAGATCTCGGTCCGATCGTTCCAGCTGCGTCACCATCTGGGCGCGCTGAACACCATCCCCTTTGGTGAGATCAAGGTTCTGACCAACTATTCCCGCGACTGGGTGATCATGAAACTGCCGTTACGGGTGACGTATGACACCGATGTCGAGAAGGTGCGTAAGTTGATCAAAAAGTTGGGTCAAGAGTTGTTGAGCGACCCGGTGATCGGCGACAACTTTATCCAACCGCTGAAGTCGCAAGGCGTGATCGAAATGCAGGACTCTGCGATGATCATTCGGGTCAAGTTCATGACCAAGCCGGGGGATCAATGGTTGGTGCGCAAGAAAGTCTATCAGGACATCCGCGAATTGTTCGCCCGCGAAGGCATCAAGTTCGCACACCGTGAGGTCACTGTGCGCCTGGCCGAGGGCAAGGACCCCGAGGATCTGACACCCAAACAGCGCGAAGCTGTGACGGGTGCGGTGCAGGCGGCGATTGACGAGGATTACCTGGACGATATCGGTCCGGGTGGGGACGATCGCTGAGGGGGTCTCCCGCCCCTTTGGGTGACGTCTCTGGCAAGACGAGACCCAAAGCGTTGGGCCGGGCCGCGCGTACCGCGTGGCGATTGGCTCAGGTGATGGCCGTGGCCCAGACCGGAGCCGACGTGCCTAGTTTAGGTGCAGGCTTGTCCCAGAACATCTTGGCGTCGCCAACGGTCAGAGCGGGTTTCAGGCGGTGACCGGAGCCCCAGCCTGATTCTTCTAGAGCTTGGCTGTAGTCTGACGGACTGGCGCCGGTGATGACCTCTTTCGTGTCGGACTTGCCGAGAATGGCCAACAACTCGGCCGTGCGTGCGAGAGAAAGCTGACCCAGCATGATCGCGTTCCCCGCGGCGGCCTCGGCCAAGGCGGACAGCACGGCGGCGGCCATCAGATAGCCGGTTGCATGATCCAGCGCCTGAACCGGCAATGGTGTTGGTTTATCCGCATTTGCCCAGTCACGGCCTGCATCCGCTATACCCGCGCTCATTTGAACGAGGCTGTCGAACCCGCGCCGCGCGGCCCATGGGCCTTGCCAGCCATAAGCGTCTAATGTGACTTCGACCCGGTTTGGGGCCAATTCATCGCGCTTGGCCCTGGTCAGGCCGAGCGCATCCAAAGCACCGGGGCGATACCCGTGGACGAACACATCGGCCTGAGAAAATAACTCTTGCAGCTTTTCCAAACCAGACGGCGATTTCAGATCGAGGTAAGTGCAGGATTTACCCAATGAGATGTCGGGTATGACACCGGGCTCGTCCCAACTGGGCGGGTCGACACGCAGAACGTCAGCACCAAAACCGGCGAGGGTTCGCGTTGAAACCGGCCCAGCCAGCACGCGCGTCAGGTCGAGGACGCGCAACCCTGCCAAAGGGCGCTCAGCCGTGGCCTCGGATCGATCTCGCAGTTTGATCTGTCGCGGGCTGTGCCAACCGATCAGTGGATCGCGGGACACGGCCCGACCTTGCGGATGCTCTAACCACACTGCCCGGCTGCGCATGGCTGCGGAAACGCCACCCTGGGCCACGATTGCCGATTCCAGCTCGCTTGCGGACCATCGCCGCACTGCTTGAGAGACCGCGTCCCGATCTGCTTTGACCTCAAGAACCTTAAGTGCCGCCGCTCGGTGGCGGGGCAGGTTGGTGTGCAACCTGATCCAACCATCCGCAGTCTGGAAGTCGCCTGCTATCGCATCCCAGAGACTAGGCATCTCCCAACCATTGGGCTTGAAGGAGTATTGATACCAAAGCGAGGCCAACCGGTGATCCACAGACACGTCCGGCGCGCTGGGCGACAGGTTCAGCGCCGTCGTCAGACGTGCCAGTTCCTGACCCACCGCGCCAAAAGTTGCCGTCGCCAGTTCAGATACCGCATAGACACTGGACCAAGCCCCAGTGCCCGTTTTACGGTATCCGTCGGTTGCGGGAAGGGCTGAAATCAAGCTCATTGCTGGTATGGATCCAGACTGTCACGCAGCCCGTCACCCAGGAAATTGAATGCCAGCACGATAACAATGATCGGTAGCATCGGGATTGCCGTCCAGGGATAGATCTCGATCGAGGCTAGGTTCTGCGCGTCGTTCAGCATTACACCCCAGCTGACGGCCGGGGCCCGCAGACCAAGACCCAGGAAACTGAGCGCGGTTTCCCCGAGGATCATGGCCGGTATCGACAACGTGGCCGAGGCAATCAGGTGAGACATAAAGTTCGGCAGCAGGTGCTTGCGGATGACACGACCCGAGCTTGCACCCATCATCTCGGCGGCGCGGACGTATTCCTCTTCCCTTAGGGACAGGAATTTCGCGCGTACCGAACGGGCAAGGCCGGGCCAATCGAGAATCCCGAGGATGATCGAGATGATGAAGAAAACAGCAACCGGGCTCCAATTTGAGGGCACCGCCGCCGATAGGGCAAGCCAGAGCGGCAGTTCAGGTAGCGAGCGCAAGACCTCGATCACGCGGTTGATGACCCAATCGATCTTGCCGCCGAAATACCCGGCGATTGATCCAAAAAAGATGCCAAGGGTGAACGATACCGAAATGCCGATCAGGCCGACAGTCAGCGAAAGCTGCGCGCCATATAGAATGCGGCTGAACACATCGCGGCCCAAACGATCGGACCCCCAAAGGAACAGCGTTGCGCCCTCTGGCGCGCAGAACAGGTGGGTGTCTGATTTGATAAGACCTGCAAGCCTGTACTCGGTCCCCTCGCAGAAAAAGCGGATCGGGCGAGGGTCTTCCGTGTCGGGCACAAATTTCCATTGAAAGGTTTCAAGATCAGCTTCGGCCACGATCGGATAGACGTACGGGCCAATGAAGGAGCCATCGTGGAACCAATTGATGCTTTGTGGTGGGGCGTAAAGGTGTTCGCCGTTTCGTTCATTCGGGCCGTAGGGGGCGATGAATCCAGCGAAGGGCAGCATCAGGTAGCAGAACAGCAGGAAGACACCTGAAATCAAACCCAGCTTATGGGTTCTGAACTTGCGCCAGACCAGAACCCAGTTGGGTGCGTCCAGATCTGCGCGCTCTAACTGTTGCAGGGCGGCATCTGCGTCGAAAGGTGCATCGTCGACAAAGCGACCGTCGGTGTGTTTGGTCACGCTTCACGCCCCTCGTACCGAATGCGCGGGTCCAGCATGACCAGCAAGATATCAGAGATCATGGTGCCGATCAGGGTCAGCAAGGCCACGAACATCAGAATGAAGGCAGACAGAAATTGGTCCTGGGTCTTGAGTGCGGTCAGCAAGGTCGGGCCGATGGTTTGCAGACCAAGCACGACTGAGACCAGTACCGACCCGGATACCATCGACGGCAGCAAGTTCCCGATATCTGCAACAAATGGGTTGAACGCCACGCGCAGCGGGTACTTTGTCAGCATTCGCGATGGTGCCATACCCTTGGCAATGGCCGTTTCCACATAAGGTTTGCCCAGTTCATCCAGCATGTTCGCACGCAAGCGCTGCATCATGGCAGAGGCGCCAGATGTGCCAATGACGAAAGTCGGCACGATCAGGTGGACAAGAATGGACTTCAGCTTTTCCCAGCTCATCGGCTGACCTTCGAAGGATGGGTCCATCAGGCCGCCGATGGGCAGGTTGAAGTAGCGGTGTCCGTAATAGAACAGGATCAGTGCCAGCAGGAAGTTGGGCGTCGCCAAACCAAGATAGCCAACAAAGGCCGACGTATAGTCAATCCAGGTTCGCGATTTTGCTGCGGCGAGGACGCCCAGCGGCAGGGCAACGGCATAGACGAACAGGATAGCGGCCAGGTTGACCACAACAGTCAGCCATAAGGTATCGCCAACGATCTCGGCCACAGGGCGGTCGAATTCAAAAGACCAGCCGTAATTGCCCTGAAGAAGGCCCTCAAACCCGTGCGGTCCGGGCCAGAAGCCCATCCAGACCAGGTACTGTTCCCATATGGGGCGATCCAGGGCGTATTCCGCGCGCAGGAATTCAGCCTTGGCGACCCCGGCAGATTGGCCCGAGGCCTGCAATTCCGCGATCTGATTGCTCAGATAATCGCCGGGGGGCAGGTTGATGATCACGAAGATCAGAACCGACACCACCAGCAAAGTCAGCAGCATCGTGAAAAAGCGATACACCGCATAGCGCAGCATTACCATTTAGCTGCTCCTGATTAGTCGGCGAAAAAGAATTCGTCGGGGCGGTGAATGCCAAAATGTGCGCCGGGCTCCCACGCCCACATGCCCTGCTCGGGCACGTTGCGCAGACGGTTGGACACTACGATGGGCTGCGGCGCGCCGTTCAGAATTCCGATGGCGAAAAGCTGATCAGCGTGGATGTTCAGCATTTCTGACCAGACTGCCGAACGCTCTTCGTCGGTGGTAGCTACCTCCCAATCATGGGCCAGCTGCATTAGACGTTCAGCCTCGGGCATGTCAGGCGCTTCACCAACATCGCCGCCGGTTTGGTAAAATTGTCCCCATTTGGGCCAGGCCAGAAACACCTGATCCGTAGGTGCCAAATAAGCAGGGGAAGTGTGCGCCTGCGGGATACCGTCATCCCAGCCAAACCAAACTGAGGCCATGGTGTTGCCAGCAAAAACGCGGTTGCGCAGAATGTCCCGGTCCAGTGGGCGCATGATCAGGTCCACACCAATTTCACGCCATGTATCGGTGACGATCTGAAGCGCGTTCTCAACCTCTTGCCGCTCTCCTGCGGTTTCGATGATCAGTTCCATCGGGCGCCCATCCGGCAGCAGGCGAATGCCGTTTTTATCGCGCTCGGCCAGGCCAGCTTCGTCCAGGAGGGCGTTGGCCATCTCAACGTCATACTGCGCCCAGGCTTTTGCGTTTTCCTCGTCATAGAACGGAGACGCGGGTAAAACGGACATCGCACCGGGATGGGCCAGTTTGAAATAGAGCGCTTGATTGATGGTTTTGCGGTCGATGGCCAGGGACAGCGCCCGGCGAACACGAACATCGCGCAGAACGTCGCGCCAAACTTCATCCGAGTAGTTCAGGTTCGGGTAGATCGCGATTTGCGATGCGACACCGGTCTTCCACAGCAGAGTTTTGTAGTCTCCGCCGGCTTCACCCTTTTTCAGGATAGATGCATCGCGAAACGCCAGACCGCGCCCCTGCAGATCAGTTTCGCCAGCATTGGTCTTGGCCGCGACCAAGCCAGCAGCGACGATTTCCATCTCGACGATGTCGATATAGGGCAACTGAACGCCGTTGGAATCGATGCGGTGATAATAAGGGTTGCGAACGAAATTGTGGCGGATCTTCTTGCCCGAACTTGCATTCAGCCAAGGCTGCAGCGTCGGGAGTTCGTGGTTGTCGAACTTGTAGAGGTTGTCCAGCTTGTTGTGCAGCGCCGCCCAGCTTTTGACCCGTGCGTCTTCGACCTGAAAGGCGAGGTCTTCAGCATCTGCGAACTTCTCGTGATACTGTTTGAGGAATTCAGACGGCCGGTAGATGAATGGCGGGCGCGCTTGGGCCAGCGACTGCAGGAAATCAGGATTTGGGTTTTCCCACTCAAAGACAATAGTTGTCTCATCCGGGAAGGTCACGGTTGGCGTTTTACCTTCAACAATCAGGAAGTCAGGTGGGCCAGACGGGCTGAGCATTTCATTGTTGGCAACGTCTTCCCACCAATAACGAAAGTCTTCGGATGTGAACGGCGATCCATCGGACCACTTGTGGCCGTCACGCAGATGCAGTGTGAACTTTCGATTACCTTCGTTTTCATAGGACTCCAGAAGATCAGGGACGATGTCGTAGTTTTCGTCAAACCCAACCAATCGCGCATACCCGTAGACGACCATCTGGCGGATGTCTTTTGACCGGGTCACCATGGTGCGCAGGGTACCACCGGGGGCACCAAACTCGCGGCCTTTGGCTGCCAGATCCACGATCAAAGGTTCGGCCGGTAGGCGCTCTGCGACCGGCGGCAGATTCCCGGCGCTGACCTCGGCTTGCCAGAATTCGCTTTCCTGAGGGGTCGGTGTTCCTGCAGTGGCGGGCAGGACCAAAGTGGCGACCAACGTGGCAGCCAGAATAAGCGGGCGAGTGGTTTTAAACATGGCATCGTACCTTATGGCCGGGCTCCATCTCTACCAGTGAGGGTATCACGGAGTCCGTAAATCGGAAGGTGTCATCCCAACTGTCTGGTGAACCAGCGCCCAACGCAACCAGTTTAAGGTCGATGGGCCGGTTGATGTCGGGTTCTGGTTGGGCGGCAATCAGCGCCTTGGTGTAAGGGTGTCGGGGGTTATAAAATAGCGTCTCGGGTGGGGCCTGTTCGACGACAAGACCCCGGCGCATCACGGCCACTTCGTCGGCAATGCGCGCCACAACCGCAAGGTCGTGCGAGATGAACAGGTAGGACAGGTTCAACCGGTCCTGCAGGTTTTCCAGCAAGGTCAGGATCTGTTCCTGAACCGATACATCCAGTGCCGATGTCGGTTCGTCACAGACAATCAGCTGCGGGTCCAGCATCATCGCCCGCGCAATCGACAGGCGTTGCCGCTGTCCGCCGGAAAAGGCATGGGGATAGCGTTTGAGCATATCACCATTCAGTCCGACGCGCTGCAGCATCTCGACCGCTTTGTCCCGCTGTTCGGCGGTCGAACCAATGGAGTGGATTTCCAATGGTTCGGTCAGAGCGTCTTGAATGCGCATCCGCGGACTGAGCGAGCTGTACGGGTCCTGAAACACCATCTGCGCCTTGCGTTGAAAGGCTGTGCGCTGAGAGCGGTTCATGTGGTGCACAGTGATCGGGTCTTCGCCTGGCGAGGTGCGAAACAGAACCTCGCCACCCGGATCGGGCAGTTCCGCGCCAAGGGCGATCCGCGCGGCCGTTGTTTTGCCCGAGCCACTTTCGCCGACGATTGCCAGTGTTTTGCCGCGGGCTAATTTCAGATCCACACCTCGGCAGGCATGGATCAGCTTGTCCCCCTGCCAGCCCCTGCTGGACCGCATAGTGTAGGTCTTGGACACCCCCTTCATCTGTAGAATGAGGTCATCATCCGGCATAGGCAGCCCGACCGAATCTTCGTCGGGAATTGCAGGGGCCGCGTTGAACAATTGTTGTGTGTAGGGGTGCGCCGGGGCGCTTAGGATCGGGGCGGCTGCCCCTGACTCCATCACGCGACCCTTGTGCATGACAACGACCTGTTCTGCCATATTGGCAACCACACCAAGATCGTGCGTCACAAGGATCAGAGCCATTCCTGTCTCGCGCTGTAGTTCTTTGATCAGACCAAGCACTTGCGCTTGTGTCGTTACGTCCAGCGCGGTCGTTGGCTCATCCGCGATCAGCAGTTCCGGCTTGGAAACCATTGCCATCGCAATCATGGCGCGCTGGCGCATGCCGCCCGACAACTCGAACGGGTAAGAATCATAAGCGCGCTGCGGATCAGGAAAGCCCACGCGTTCGAATTGGGTCAGGACCTCTTTGCGGGCTTGCGCCTCGGACGCGCTCCGATGCAGCCACAAGACCTCGCTGACCTGATTGCCGATCTTGTGCAACGGGGATAGTGATCGCATCGGTTCTTGAAAAATCATCGAAACCCGATTGCCGCGAATGTCGCGCATCTGGCGTTCGCTGATCTTGGTCAGATCCTCGAAGCCTTTTGAATCGTTCAGGGTTATCGTGCCACTGCGGATTTGCGCGGCACGTGGCAGAATACGCAAGGCCGCCCGGCACGAGATGGTTTTTCCCGATCCGGATTCACCGACCAGAGCCAATGTCTGCCCAGCCTCGACATCAAAGTTGACACCTTTGACAACTGAGTCGCCCGCACCAAAACCGATGCTGAGGTCTCTGACGGACAACAACGCAGTCATGCGGGTTTTCCACCCGTTCGTCCGTGGTTCGACATCGGCGTATTCAACTCCCTGTGTTTTTTGACTTAGTCTCGCGCGGTTGTGCCTGTGTAGTCAAACCCGTTCTTGGGCCGAATTGTCGCGAAAATGTGAAACTTAGGCCAATTTACCTACACAAATCCTTGAGGATTTGTCATCACATGCGGTGTCGGCCCCAAATCATGAGCTGACTGATATCAAGGAGAGATTTCCCCGTGCCCGACAACCAAAGCCGCCTGGATCTGTTCATCGACCGTATGGTGTCCCAACGGGCCTGTCTGGATTTCGCCATCTCTGAAACCAAAGGAATGCCTGGGCCAGTGTTCGAACTGGGGTTGGGCAACGGGCGCACCTATCATCACATGGTGCAGTATATTTCAGGTCGACCTGTTTATGTGTTTGAGCGAGCCGTGGCGTCGCATCCGGATTCCACGCCGCCCGCAGATCGGGTGATTTTGGGGGATGTGCGCGAAACACTACCGGCCTCGGTGGATCGGTTCGGAGCCACAGCCAGTCTGATCCACGCGGATCTGGGCGGCCACAACCGCAAAAAGAACGACGACTTCGCCAGATTTGTCTCACCATTGATCGAGCCGCTATTGGCCGACGGTGGTTTGATGGTGTCCAGCGACCGGATGTATTTCGATACCTTGACCGAAGTTTCCCTTCCTGAAGGGGCCGTCGAGGGGCGCTGTTTCATCTACCGCCGCTGATCAGACAGGAGAGTCCGATGCTTTTTTATGATTGTTCCACGGCCCCCAACCCGCGGCGGGCGCGCATGTTCATTGCCGAAAAGGGTTTGGATATCGAAACCCGAGAAATATCGATCGGCAAAGGTGAACAACTCAGTGACGACTTTCGCGCGGTGAACCCCAATGCAACGGTTCCGGTGCTGGTGACGGATGAGGGCAGCACGCTAACCGAGAATCTGGGGATCGCCGCTTACCTTGAGGCGCGGTTTCCCGAGCCACCGCTGATGGGGCGCACACCCGATGAAAAGGGGCAGGTTCTGATGTGGAACAGCATCGTTGAGCAACAGGGCGGCGCGCCAGTAGCCGAGGCGTTGCGCAATACCCATCCGGCCTTTGCCGACAGGGCGATTCCGGGCCCGGTGAATCACCCGCAAATCCCAGAGCTGGCGCAGCGCGGGTCAACGCGCGTTGACCATTTCTTTTCGCTTCTGGAACAGCGGCTGAGCGAAAGCGCGTTCATCGCAGGTTCGGATTTCACTCTGGCTGACATTTCCACCTTTGTCTTCGTTGACTTTGCCCGCGTGATCAAAAAGCGAATTCCGCAAGAAAACACAGCCACTTTAGCGTGGTTTGATAAGATCGCTTCCCGTCCCAGCGCACAACTTTGAAAACTGCCGCACCAAGGCGGTTTCTTGGTAGGCGCAGAACTGTACAGAAATGTCTAGACAGATGTGAACAGTGCCTCTAGCGTCCCTCGTGAGACATGCAGGGGAGCGAAGGATGAATTCTCAGTATCGCGTTGTGGTCATCGGGGGCGGCGTCGTGGGCGCCTCGGTTCTGTATCATCTGGCCAAGTTTGGCTGGACAGATGTGGTTATGCTGGAACGGCGGCGGCTGGCGTCCGGCTCGTCCTGGCATGCGGCTGGCGGCATTCACGCTCTGAATGCGGACCCAAACATGGCGTCCTTGCAGGCGTATACAATCGACCTGCTCAGCGAGATCGAAAAGGAATCGGGTCAGAATATCGGCTTGCACATGACCGGTGGCCTGACGTTGGCCGGAACGCCCGAACGGTGGGAATGGCTGCAGGCGAATTACCGCATCTTCCAGTCTATCGGCATTGATGACTGCGAATTGCTGTCTCCGGAAGAGGCGCAAAGGCGTTGCCCAATCATGTCCACCGACGGCGTTTTGGGCGCGATGTGGGCAGACCGCGAGGGGTATATCGACACGACTGGCACGGTACAGGCCTATGCGACAGCGGCGAAAAAGAGGGGCGCGGAGTATTACGAAGAAACCATGGTCGAAGAACTAATCCAAACCGGCGATGGCTGGCAGGTCGTCACCGACAAGGGCACGATCACCTGTGAACACGTGGTCAACGCCGCCGGCCTCTGGGCCAAGCAGGTGGGGCGTATGGCGGGGGTGGAGCTGCCGGTTTCACCGCTCAAGCACCACTATCTTATCACTGATACTGTGCCCGAGGTCGCCGAGGCAGATTTCGAGATGCCGATGACCGTCGACCTCGAAGGGTTCACCTATATGCGGCAGGATCAGAAAGGGGTTCTGGTCGGTATTTATGAGGTCGATCACGAACACTGGGCCATGGACGGTGCGCCTTGGAACTATGGTGAAGAGCTGTTTCAGGAACAGCTCGACCGGATCGAGAATGAGCTGACGCTTGGCTTTGACCGTTATCCGTCGATTCAGAACGTGGGCATCAAGACATGGGTAAACGGTGCCTTTACCTTTGCCCCCGACGGCAACCCATTGGTCGGTCCGGTGCCGGGCAAGCGCGGCTATTGGTCGGCCTGTGCTGTCATGGCGGGCTTCTTGCAGGGCGGCGGTGTCGGCAAGACACTGGCCGAGTGGATGATCCATGGCGAGCCCGAGGCGGATGCCTGGCCGATGGACGTGGCGCGTTTTGGCGATTTTGCGCAGAACAAGCGGTATATCCGTGAAACCACGGGCCAGTTTTATTCCCGTCGTTTTGTTATGACCTACCCGAACGAGCAACTGCCCGCGGGGCGGCCGCTAAAGATGGCCCCGGCGCATGACGCGATGACGGATGCGGGCTGCAAATGGGGCGTCAGCTGGGATCTTGAAGTGCCGTTGTATTTCGCGCCGAAAGGGTTCGAGGAAACACCGACGCTCAAGCGGTCGAATGCACACGAAATCGTAGCTGAGGAATGCAAGGTAATCCGCGAAGGTGCTGGTTTGTTGGACATCTCGGGCTTTTCGCGGTTCGAGGTCTCGGGACCAAATGCAGAAGTGTGGCTCGACAAAGTCATGGTCTCGAAACTACCTGCGCCGGGTCGTGCAAAGCTGGCGCCTATGTTGGGTGAAAACGGGCGGCTCAAGGGGGACCTGACAGTTCTGAACTGGGGCGATGGTACCTGGTGGATCATGGGCAGCTACTATCTGCGCGCGTGGCACATGCGGTGGTTCGACGATCACATGATCGACGGCGTTACTGTCCGGGATCTGGGCGAGGAATATTGCGGTTTCGCCGTAGTCGGTCCCAAATCGCAAGCGGTTGTGGAAAAACTGGCCGAACAGGACATCTCGGACCTCAAATTCATGGGCTGTGGTGATTTCGACATCGGGCTCGTTCGCGCACGTGTTGCCCGCATGTCCGTGACCGGTGAGAAAGGATACGAGATCAACTGCCGCTATGGCGATCACATCAAGCTTCGCCGGATGCTGATGGAGGCCGGAGCCGAGGAGGGCATTCGCGAATGCGGCTTCAACGCGATGCTGTCGACACGCCTTGAAAAGAGCTTTGGCATCTGGTCGGCCGAGTTCACGCAGCTCTACACTCCGGGCATGACCGGAATGGATCGCTGGATCGACTGGGACAAGGAATTTGTCGGGAAAGATGCCGCGGTCGCAGAACGTGACGGCAATGGACCAGCGCAAATTCAGGTAACACTGGAAGTGGACGCCGCAGACGCGGACGCCAGCGGATACGAACCCGTTTGGGCGGGCGATGAGCGCGTTGGCTTCGTCACTTCGGGTGGGTTTGGACACTACACTGGAAAGTCGCTGGCAATGGCGTTGGTCAATCGCGAAAAGGCCGAGCCGGGGACAAAATTGTCGGTGCACGTAGTTGGCGTTGAGCGCTCGGCGCGGGTCATCGCACCTTCGCCTTACGATCCTCAAGGCAAAGCGATGAGGGGCTGATGATGATGTCGCAAACACCTGAACGCGGGCGACGAAGGCGCGGACGCAGCACCGATGCCGCCACTGGCCCAACACGCGATGTGAACTACCGACAACTCAAAAATCCGTTTCCTTTGATGGAGGTTTTCCCGGCGGATCAGATTGCGGAAATGCACGAGACAGCACTTCGGACACTGCAAGAGCTAGGGGTCAAATGTCTGTTGCCTGAAGCGCGGCGCATATTTGAAAAGGCTGGCGCGCGTGTGTATGAAGACACCGAAATGGTCTTTATCGGCCGCGACATTGTTGAAGCCGCCGTTGCATCAGCACCAAAGTCGATTGCGTGCCATGCAGGCGCGCGACACAGAGACTTCACCCTTGAGCTAGGTAGTTTGGTGTTTCAACCGGGGGCAGGGGCACCGAACGCGACAGATCTTGAACGCGGCCGCCGCCCGGCCTCGGGGCAGGACTATCTGGAGTTCCTCAAGCTTACGCATCATTTCGATGTATTCCAGATGATCTCGCCTCAGGTCGAGCCTCAGGACGTGCCAACCAACCTGCGCCACTACTTCACGACGCAGGCCCAGATAGAGTTGACCGACAAGTTCCCGTTCTTTTTCTCACGCGGGACGCCGCAGGTGATGGATTGCTTTGAAATGCTGTCCATCGCGCGGGGGCTGTCGGACGATGAGTTTCAGGCGGGCGCACATTGCTACACGATCATCAATACGAACAGCCCGCGCACGCTGGACATACCGATGGCGCAAGGGCTGATAGATTTCGCCCGCAATGGACAGATGTCGATCATCACGCCGTTTACTCTGATGGGCGCGATGGCCCCGATTACTGTGGCCGGGGCGATTACGCTGTCGCATGCCGAGGCGCTGGCGGCGCTGACGCTGACACAGCTGACCAAGCCGGGTGCGCCGGTGTGTTATGGCACGTTCACCAGCAACGTGGATATGAAATCGGGTGCGCCCGCATTTGGAACACCCTCACATTTCCTGGCTTCGCTTGCCGCAGGTCAATTGGCCCGGCATCTGGGCCTACCTTGGCGGTCAGCTGCCGGATCAGCGTCGAACATCAACGATGTTCAAGCAGCGAATGAAAACCAGTTTGGTCTTTGGGGCTGTCTGATGGCAGGAGCGACAGTAATCATTCACTCGGCCGGTTGGCTGGAGGGTGGCTTGACCGTTTCTTTTGAGAAAATGATCTGCGATGCCGAGGTTCTGAACATGGTGGCCGAGCTTTGTGCAGGGGCGCAGGCAGGTACAGCCGAGATCGGTTTCGACACCGCCCTGAGTGAAGTTGAACCCAGCGGGCACTTCTTTGCCTCAAGCCAGACGATGGAGCGGTACAACACCGAATTCTATGAACCGCATTTGCACGATTATGCAAATTTCGGAACCTGGACAGAGCGCGGATCGATGGATGCCAATCATCGCGCGACCGCGGTTTGGAAGAGTATTCTGTCTGACTTCAAAGCGCCTTCATGTGACAGCGACCGCATGGGTGCCTTGCATGAGTTCATTGCGCGCCGTACCGCTGAGGGCGGCGCTCCGCCGGAGAGTTGAATGAGTACCAAGCCCATCCTGCACAGGGACGACCCCGAAGCCGAGCCTTTGGTCGGCAATATCAAGGTCACGCGTGACGACTGGCTGAACGTGGCTATGGATGTCCTGATCTCGGACGGTGTGGACCAAATCAAGGTCCTGAACCTGGCTGAACGAATGGCTGTGTCACGATCCTCCTTCTATTGGTACTTCAAATCCCGCCAAGAGCTTTTGGACGCCCTGCTTGCGCGCTGGCATGCGACGAATACAGCGGCTTTGGTCGCGCAGGCCAATGCCCCGGCGGATACGATAACCGCAGCCGTTTGCAACGTGCATCGTTGCGTGGTGAATACTGAACTGTTCGATACCGCGTTGGATTTTGCCGTCCGGGATTGGGCGCGCAAATCAGGCAAAGTGCGCCGGGCGCTTGATCAATCGGATGCGCGCAGGCTCGAAGCGCTTCACGCCATGTTCGCGCGCTATGGCTATTCCGAAGTCGAGGCCGAAACGCGTGCCCGCGTGCTGTACTATATGCAGATCGGTTATGATCTGGCGCAGCTGAACGAGCCAATGTCCACGCGGATCGCAATGGTTCCGCATTACCTTTATGTCTTCACCGGGGTTGAGCCCAAGCCCGAAGAAGTCGAAGAATTCAGCGCCTATTCAGCGCGCTATTGGAAGGGAGAAGCCTCATGAGTCAACCTGACGCAATCATCATCGGAACAGGTGTGATCGGCGCGGCCATCGCCTTTGAAATGGCCAAAGCAGGCTGGAAAACCCTGTCGCTGGACCGAAACAGTCAGGTTGGCCACGGTTCGACCGCGGGGTCATGTGCGATTATTCGGATGCACTATTCGACCTTCGATGGAACGGCGTTTGCGTGGGAAGGTTACCACTATTGGCGCGATTGGGCGGACTACCTCGGCCTGCCCGAGGATGTCAATCTGGCGCAATTTCGCGAGACCGGCTGTCTGGTGATGAAGACCGATGCCAATGGCTTGCTTGAAAAGCACATGAAGAACAGTGCCGATCTGGATTGCCCGTTCGAAGAATGGTCAACCGATAAAGTTACCGAGCGCCTGCCGATCTACTCGCAGGACAGTTTCGCGCCGGCGCGCCGTATGGATGATCCGGAATTCGGGCACCCGAACGGGCGCAAGATGCAAGGCGGTGTGTTCTGGCCGCAGGCGGGATACGTCACCGACCCGGCTTTGTCCGCGCAGAACTTGATGGATGCTGCCAAGCTGCATGGCGCAGAAGTGCGCACTGGTGCCGAAGTGGTCGAGATATTGTCCAGCGACGGTCGGGTTTCGGGTGTCAAACTTGCCTCGGGCGAAGAAATCCACGCAAAAGTCGTCGTGAACGTCGCGGGCCCCGGCTCGGCGATCATCAACAAGATGGCGGGTGTTCTGGACGACATGACGATCGAAACCCGCCCCTTGCGGCAAGAGGTTGTGCACGTCCCCGCACCCGAGGGGTTTGATTTCGAAAACGACGGAACGATTGTCTCGGACAGCGATATTGCCTGCTACTGTCGACCCGAGCACGGCAACCACATTCTGGTTGGCTCGGAAGATCCGGAATGTGACCCGCATCAGTGGTGTGAGGATGATGCGGATTACAACCACGATTTCACCGACCAGTGGACAACGCAGGCCATGCGATACGCGCAGCGCGTCCCAAGTCTTGGCATCCCGTCCAAAACGCGCGGAGTTGTGGACCTGTATGACGCATCCACAGACTGGATTCCGATCTATGACAAATCCAGCCTGCCGGGGTTCTACATGGCCTGCGGGACCAGTGGGAACCAGTACAAGAACGCGCCGATCGCAGGCAAGATGATGACGGCCCTGATCGCGTATTGTGAAGGCGGCGCGGATCACGATGCGCAGCCGCTGCAATATGAACTTCCCTATATCGGGCGGAGCATTGATGTCGGGTTCTATTCCCGCAAGCGTCCGATCAACGAAGAAAGCAGTTTTTCTGTACTGGGGTAGTTAAGGAAAAAAATCGCTCTATCCTTCCGGGGAACTGGAAAAGGGCAGGGCCCAGAATGGCCGAACCGATGCATCGCGTTTTGATACTTGGAAGTGCACCGGCCGCCGCTGCAGCTCGGGAGTGGTCGCGGGATCCGTTTACCCACATCGTTGCAATCAACAACGCCTGGCGTATCCGCGACGATTGGGATTTCCTCATCCATCCCGAGGACTTCCCTATCTGCAATCGCCCGGACGAACTGGTTCGCAGCCAAAGCATCGTCGAGGCGGATGAATACGTTCCGCATCAAAACAAGTTCGGCGGATTTGTATATGCTGGTGGCACGATGGCGTTTACGGCTGGTTACTGGGCCTTGGCCGCGCTGCAGCCAACCGTCGTGGCCTTTTTTGGCTGTGACATGATCTACCCGAATTCCGGCAAGACCCATTTTTACGGCAACGGAGCAGCCGACCCTTTGCGCGCTGATGTGACGCTGCGATCGCTCGAGGCAAAATCCGCCCGGTTGGCTTTGTTCGGTGCCGCGCAGAACTGCCGCGTAGTTCGACTGTCTCAGGATGAAAGCCGGCTGGTCTTTCCTTCGGTGACGACTGACACCCTAATGTCTGGCAGGCTGCCTTCGACAAAGGGTATGCAAGCGGCACTGCAGACAGAGGCACAGTTGAATTACTTCGTTTCGTCTGGTCGCTATTGGGAGGAAGAAGAACGTTTCGACGCCGCTAGAATCGACCAATTGGATCGAATGTGGCTAGACGCGTATTGTCCGCAATCCCTGGAAAACGTCGCCTGAAGCAATCGCTGATCAGGTCGCGAATTCAGCCCAGGCCCAAACCATGGCGATGTATGTCAGGTTGTGCAGGCACTGGTCCAGACCCGCAGCCCGCCAAAACGCGGCTTGCGTCGGCATCAGTTGTTTTTTGTCCGAATAGCTGGCTTTGGCGAAATCAATATTGAAGTGAACAACCCATTCCAGTGCAGCAATGATCAAAATAAACGACCACGGCGCGCCAAAAATCAAAAAGACAATCACTGACCCGATGACATGCACACCCGCATGCTGCGCGCGGCCCAGGTGGAAATACTCACCGCGCCCTGCCAACATTTTCGGAGTCTGGAGAAAAAAATCCGCAAACATATGTTTGATCTGCAACAAGCAGAGCATCAATAGCACTGCGCCTATACTGGCAGTCAAATGAGTCCTCCCGAAATCGTCCCAGACAGAGTCTAGGCACTAATCTGTGGTTCCGCAAATGAACTTGTTCACACTCGGCAATTAACTGATGAAATTGGAAACTATTTGCCTCTTTTGGCTGGACTAAGGTAAATTCAGAGTGTTGGGTTTACGACACTTTCGTCAAGATCGTTTCGGTGATCCTTAGTAGGGGCAGGTTCCATAGAACGTTCAATTTTCCAGTTTATTTGGAAATACTCGAAACGCGACCAGTTGATTCTGCTGGCCGTGACCTCGACGTTGTTTCCTCTACTTTATCTGACGCTCGAATTGCCCAAACGCATCATCAACGATGCGATTGGCGCGGCCAGCCCGGTTGTAGATGTCTGGGGTTATAGCCTGCCTCAGACGACATTCCTCATCATTCTGTGTATCGGATTTCTGATCGCGGTGCTGGCGCATGGCCTGATGAAAATGCGCATCAACACCATGAAAGGCGTGCTGAGCGAGCGTATGTTGCGCCGGTTCCGGTACGTGCTGATCAGCCGCGCGTTGCGTTTCCCGCAACCCTATTTCGAACGCGTCAGCCAAGGTGAGCTGGTGTCGATGGTCACCGCCGAAAGCGAGCCGATGGGCGGGCTCATGGGGGACGCGATCAGCCAACCGGTTTTGCAGGCGGGTCAGATGATCACCATCCTGTCCTTCCTGTTTCTGCAAAGCTTCTGGTTTGGGTTGGCGGCAGTCGCGCTGATCCCTCTGCAAGCCTGGCTGATTCCGAAACTGCAGCGTCAGATCAACCTTCTGAACAAAAAACGCATTCAAGAGGTTCGTCTGCTGGCCGCCCAGATCGGCGAGAACGCGGCGGGCGCGTCTACGTTGCGTGCCAATGGTGGGTGGCGATACCGCCGGGCGATGGTGTCCGAGCAGCTGGGGCGCCTTTTTGGTATCCGGTTCGAGATCTACCAGAAGAAGTTCTTTATGAAATTCATAAACAACTTCATCTCGCAGATGACGCCGTTCCTGTTCTATTTGGTTGGCGGTCTTCTGGTCCTGCAGGGGTCGGTTTCGCTTGGTGCGCTGGTTGCGGCCCTGGCTGCGTATAAGGATCTCAGCTCACCGTGGAAGGAACTGCTGACCTATTATAACCAGACACAGGACATGTCGCTGCGCTGGGACGTGGTGACGGAACGGTTTGCACCTTCCGGAATGCATGACGAAAAACTGTTCGATGGCGAACCCGAGGCCACGCCAAGGCTGAACGGTGACATCGTGCTCGACCATGTCTCGGTCCGCGATATGGACGGTAACCAGGTTTTGGATGATTTGGACCTGTCCTTTCCCAGCGGGAAAATCATCGGGATCGCGGCCCCCAGCGAAGAAGATCGCCGCGCTATGGCAGAGTTGCTGACGCGGGAAATTCTGCCCAGCTCGGGCCGGGTTCGGATCGGTGAAATCCGTTTGTCAGAGCTGCATCAAAGCGTTGTGGCCGCCCGTATTGGGTATGCTTCGTCACGACCCGTAATGTTCCAGGGTACGCTGGGCGACAACGTCATGATGCCGATGCGGTTCAAGCCACAGACATCCGAAACAAACGACCCCGGATATGATGAGACGTTGCGGGCCGGCAATAGCCCGGACCCCTTCAAGGCAAACTGGCTGGACCCGACGACTGCGGGATTAGACAGCGCTGAAGAGGTGCGCGACTGGTGGTTGAAACTGATTGACGGGATGGGTTCCGGCGCGGCGCTGTTTTTGCGCGGGGCCGAACAGGTCTTCGATGCCGCCGAGCATCCCGAGCTGGCCGACAAACTGGTCGAACTGCGACCTTTGGTTCAGGATGCGGTGAAAGCAACAGGGCTAGAGCAACAGGCCCTGATCTTTGACCGCAATCGCTATAACCCTGCCTTGCCGGTTGCGGAGAACTTGTTGTTCGCCACCCCCAAAGTCCCCGTCACACAAGAGCTTTTGGCGCAGCAGACCGTGTTCCTTGAGCAGTTGCGCGAATTTGGTTTGGACGAGACACTGGTGAGCCTGACACGCGATGTGATTGAGATGCTGCGCCAGATTTTCGGCCTGGACGGCACCGATCACCCGCTGTTTCGCAAACTGGGACTAGAGGCGCAAACGTACGAGGCTGCGGTCGAGCTTGTCGAAAAGACCCGGAACGAGGGCGTATCGGGGCTGAATGATGAACAGTTGGCAAACCTGCTGGCCGTTCCGTTTGTGATTTCGGCGGAACAGATCGGACCAGCCTTCACCGACGACCTCAAGGACCGCATCCTTGAGCTGCGACATAGCCATTCCGAAAAGCTGCTGGAGCGGTTGCTGGATGTATTTGTGCCCTTGGACAAATCAAAATTCGCGCCCGGATTGACAGTTCTTGAGAACGCCCTGTTTGGAAAGGTCAGTCAGATCGGCGGCGCCCGTTCGGACGAGGCGCGCAAACTGATCGTGGATGTATTGAGCGAAAACGGTGCGCGCCCGTTGGTGATTGAGCTGATCTATGACGTGCCGGTGGCGCTGGGTGGTCAAAACCTGCCAGCGGTCTTTGCTGAACCTCTGTCTTTTACGCGCGCGACGATCAAGAAACCGGATATTCTGATTCTTGAGGACGCGTTGGCCAGTTATGACATGGCCTCGAAAGTGGCCGTGTACAAAAATCTACGCGCTCTGCTGCCGGATACCACGGTGATCTACCTGAACGACCAGTTCGAAAACCCGAGCGTGTTCGACATGTATGTGGAAATCAGGCAAGGTCGGGTCGTCTCGGATGAAGGACCTGCGGACGTGGAAGAAGACAGTGCCGCCTCGGCTGACCTCTCGCGCAAGCTGCGCGCGCTGGAACAGACACCGCTGTTTTCCGGGCTGGACCGCCGACAGCTGCGCCTGCTGGCCTTTGGCGCGCGCTGGTTCGATGCCAAAGCAGGAGAGGTTGTTTTCCTTAAAGACGATCAGCCAACCGACGGTGCCTATGTGGTGCTGGACGGGGAGGCCGGGTTGTACCTTCCGCAAACTGACGGAGTGGATCAGTTGATTGCCACGGTCGGCCCCGGTGCCCTGGTCGGAGAGTTGGGCCTGATCCGCAAGGAACCTCGAGCGCTGAGCATGATCGCCGAGACGGAACTGTCGTGCCTGCGTATTGGTGAAGAGGAATTCCTGGCCGTGGTCGAAAACGACGCCGCAACCGCGTTCAAACTGTTGCAGGTGATCGCGGGCTATGTATCGAACTAAGGGTTATTCGCTTTCGGGGCTGCAGAACATGTCGTAAAGTACAGCGATCACCTGCGCCGCGCCGTCGTTGTTCAGCGAGTAATAGATGGATTTTCCGTCCCTGCGCGTTGCAACAATGTTTTCAGCGCGCAGGCGCGCCAGCATCTGACTGACCGCAGCCTGACGGATACGCAACAAGGCCTCCAATTCACCCACGGATTTTTCGCCGTCGGCCAGATGGCACAAAATCATCAACCGACCCTCATGCGCGAGCGTTTTTAGAAACGCAGAGGCCCGAGCCGCGCTTTCTTTCATTTCAGATAGCGCAGCTTCGGTTTGTTCGGTTTGGTCGTCTTCGAGTGTCACGCGTGGCCTGTTTAACACCTATGGGTTGGGTCAATGTGCCCCAAGACCTATTGGGTTGTCACCCCTCGGTTGCAGGGGCACCACCTTGAAAGGCGTTTCCGTTCACGTAATCACAGGGCTCTTCCTGCATCTGCAGATGCAGGCCATCACCGTTAAAAGGGTGCGCCCGTGCAAGGTCTTCGTTCACCTCGATGCCAAGGCCCGGTGCGGTCGGCGCGGGGACAAATCCGGCCTCAACCTGCAATGAGCCGTTGATGAGTTGATCGTGAAACGGCGTGTCTATGGTCTCAAGCAGCAGCAGGTTGGGGATGGACGCGGCCAGATGGATATTCGCGGCCCATTCAATCGGACCGGCGTATAGGTGTGGGGCCATCTGGGCGTTGAAGACTTCGGCGATGGCCGCGACTTTCTTCATCTCCCAAATTCCGCCGGCACGCCCCAGCGCGGGTTGCAGGATCTCCGCCGCCCCAGCCCGCAAAACGGCAGAGAATTCGGCCTTGGTCGTCATGCGTTCACCGGTTGCGACCGGGATCCGAACGTTCCGCGCGACACGAGCCATATCTTCAATCATGTCCGGAGGTGTCGGTTCTTCGAACCAAAGCGGTGAATAGGGTTCAAGCGCCTGACCCAACCGGATTGCGCCCGCGGTGTTGAATTGCCCGTGGGTGCCGAACAGCAGATCGGCTTTGTCGCCCACGGCCTCTCGGATTGCTTTGCAGAACGCAACAGACATCGAGATATCGGACATCGCAGGCATGTGCCCGCCCCGAACAGTGTAAGGCCCGGCGGGGTCGAACTTGACGGCTGTGAACCCGCGCCGGACCATTTCGGCGGCACATTCGCCCGCTTGTTCAGGCGACGTCCAGAAATCGTTCAGATTATGTTGGGGCAGGGGATACAGATAGGTGTAGGCCCTTATGCGTTCGTTCACCAATCCGCCCAGCAAGGCGTAGACCGGGCGATCGCGATCTTTGCCCAGAATATCCCAACACGCGATTTCCAATCCGGAAAAAGCCCCCATGACCGTCAGATCGGGGCGCTGTGTAAACCCGCTGGAGTATGCTCGGCGGAACATCAGCTCGATGTTTTCGGGGTTCTCGCCCTGCATGTGCCGTTCGAACACGTCCCGAATGACATGGCGCATCGCCTCGGGGCCAACCGAGGATGCATAGCATTCCCCCCAGCCCGTGATCCCAGTATCGGTCGTGACTTTGACCAGTATCCAATATCGCCCGCCCCATCCGGGCGCAGGAGGGGCGGTGACAATGATATCGAGGTCTTGCAGCTTCATCAGGTGGTCTCCTGCCCTGCCGGGTTAATCCCTGTCGAAAACGATCACGTTACGCTTGGCGGATCCGGTTTTGGTGTCCTCGATCGCTTCGTTGATCTGCGACAGCGACCACCGGCCCGAAATCAGCTCATCCAGTTTCAGGCGTCCCTGATCATAAAGGTCGATCATCCACGGAATATCCCGCTGGATGACAACATCGCCCATTTTTGATCCGATCAAACCCTGACCCAGCGCGGCCAGAACTACCGGCTCGTAGCTTGCCATATCCCCGGAGTGCGGCATCCCGATCATTACCGCCTTACCACCCGGACCCAAATAACGAGGGGCCTGATCGTAGGCAGGAATCGCGCCGACGGTGATCAAAACGGCATCTGCACCGCGACCCCCAAGCGCCTTGTAGGCGGCCTTCCAGGGGGCTTTCTGATCGGCCAAAACGCCGTGAGTCGCGCCGAATTCCTTGGCAATGGCTAGCTTCTCTTCGGTCATGTCCACGGCCACAATGCGGCGTGCACCGGCGATGCGGGCGCCCTGAATTGCGTTCAGCCCGACACCTCCGGCGCCGATCACCACCACATCCTGTCCGGGCCGCAACCCGGCGGCGTTGACGGCGGCGCCGACGCCCGTGATCACTCCGCAGGACAGCAGGCTGGCGACGTCTTTGGGCATCGACTGTGGTATTTTGACAATTTGCCGGTGGCTGACCACAACCTTTTCTGCAAATGCTCCGCAGGCCATTGCCTGCTCCAGTGGTCCGCCATCTGCTGTGCGCAACGGCCCGTTGACCTTATCATAAGGCGTTTCGCAGACAGTTGGTTTCCCCCCCGCGCAAGAGGGGCACGAGCCACATGCCCGGATCAGGGTAACGACAACCGGGTCCCCAACCTGAAACACACCTGCCGAGTCGCCGACCGCAGTGATAATGCCCGCAGCTTCGTGCCCGTAGACGGCAGGAAGATGCCCGCCCCACGCACCACCGGCAAATGAAATGTCCGAATGGCAAATTGCCACCGCATCCAGTGTCACCTCGACCTCATCTGACTTGGGCGGCGCGATCTGAATATCTTCGATGACCAGAGGTTCACCGAACGCCCGGCAAACGGCGGCTTTGATGGTTTGCATGCTGTCCCTCTCTCGCTTTGCGCTACGGTGGCGCGCTTATGGGGACGCTGCAAGGCGGAATCCGTCAAAGGGATGTCGTAGTTATGCCATGACCCCACGTGAACGGGAAAACACAAGAAGACAGATCACCATCATGACGAATGCCAAGAGGAATGGTGCGCCTGGCAAGTAGATCGCCGCGTCGGGCTTGATGAACTGAGCGAACACGCTGGTCATGAGCAACGGTGCGATGACCATCGACAAAGCGTGCAAGGATGTCAGTACACCCTGCAGTTCACCCTGTTGCGAGTCGGGCGTCTTGCGCGACATCAGGGCCTGCAGGGCAGGGGTCACAACTGCTCCGATGGCGGTGATCGGGATCAGCATCAAGGCAATGATCCCATTGGTCAGGAAGGCCAGAAGAAAAAAGCTAAACAGCTCGAACCCCATGCCGTAGATGATTGTGACGCGTTCCCCCAAATACTTGGTTGCGGGACGGATCAGGCCGCCCTGAACGGCCGCCATGCCGATCCCGTAGACGCCTAGTGACAGGCCGATCATTTGTGGTGACCAGCCGAACCGTTCGGTTGTGAAATACGCCCAAATTGCCGGGTAGACATAGATCGATATTGAGTACAGGAGATAGACCCACAGCATCGGCCGGATCCCGGGCAACGCGGCAATCGCGCGCAACGAGTTCACTGGGTTTGCCCGCCTCAGGCTGAAGGCCCGGCGCGTCTTGTCGGTGACCGTCTCGGGCATGACACATACACCGATGACGAAGGCCAGTGCAGACAAGCCCGCCGCAGCCCAAAATGGTGCACGTGTGCCATATTCGCTCAGCAGCCCACCTAGTACCGGGCCAAAGACAAACCCGACGCCAAATGCTGCGCCCAATAGACCAAAGTTTGCAGCCTTTTCGTGGGGTTTCGACACATCCGCCATGAAGGCCGCCGCCGTTGCATGCGTGGCAGCCGTAATGCCTCCGACGATGCGTCCGGCCAACAGCAACCAGATGCTGCCCGCAAGCGCCATGACAACATAGTCCAGTGACATGACGAACAGCGAGACCAGCAATACCACCCGTCGCCCGTAAGCATCCGAAAGGTTACCCAGAACCGGTCCGAACACAAATTGCATGGCGGCAAACGCGGTGCTGAGGATGCCACCCCAGATCGCAGCTGTCGCCAATGTGCCGCCCTGAACTTCGACGATCAGTTCCGGCATGATAGGCAGGACAAGGCCGATGCCCATGGCGTCGATCATGACCGTGAGAAGGACGAAGAAAAAGGGAAGACGCATTTGAACCGCAAGGATGATAATTTGGGCGGACCTTATCCGCAGACGATGCGGGTTGAAAGGGATGTGCTCAGACTTGTGACCCTGGCAGGTCTTTTGCGATTTTGTCCAACAAATTAGCGAGTTTTTGGGGTTGCGCAAAAAACGGGGAATGCGACGTGGCAATCGTATGCCGCATAGCTTCGGGTGTTTTATGGCTCATCTGTTCCTGGTATTCAGTCGGAATTGTCCGGTCCTTGGTTGTCCGAATATAAGCCTTAGGAACCCGGTCGAATTTGTCGCTCAGGGACAGGGGGGTGTCCTGTGGTGCGATGGCTTGAGGGCACAAGCGCGCAAACGCGTACGGCACCGTTTTGGGTGGGCAGTCATGATAGAACAGATCGTGCATTTTGTCCGGCTTAAACATGTACGACTGACCGTCGGTTGATTTTTCGACGGCATCATGGATTGTCTGCCGGGGTGCGCGTCTGCGCATTTCTACCATCGACAGGCCATCTTGCGGGACGTAGGCGGCAAGGTAGACAAGGGCGCGCATGGCCTCCGGCGCGGCTTCGGCCGCGGCACTGATCGGGTAGCCACCCCAGGAATGACCGACAATGATTGTATTGCGCGAGGTCGCATCCAAAATCGTGTCCCGACAGCTGTCCAACGTCACATCGGCAACAGGCGTCGGATCCGATCCGTGGCTGGGCAGGTCAATGGCGCGTACCTCGTGCCCCAGCGCTTCCAACGCCGGGATAAGGTCGCGCCAACACCAGGCACCGTGGCAGGACCCATGGACTAATAGAAGATCGGCCAAACCAAGGCTCCTTCAAACATGTCCGATTTCGGTCAGAAAGCTGTGCAGCAATGCCGCGTATTCTGCCGGCTGTTCCACACAAGGCAAGTGCCCAGCGCGTCGCATCAGCTCGAACCGAGAGCCGGGGATCAAGTCAACGGTTTCCCGCACAAGATCCGGTGGGGTCGATCCGTCCTCGCTGCCGGCGATGCCAAGGGTCGGCAGGCGTAGGCCACTGGTGGGGGTGTAGAAGTCTGTGCCAGAGATTGCCGCGCAGCAGCCCAGATAGCCATCCACTGGCTGGCGCACCATCATGTTGCGCCAAAGCAGATGCTCGGGCGATGCGCGGAATGCCTTGGAAAACCAGCGCTCCATGGTTGCATCAGCCAGGGCCTCGATCCCGCCCTTTTGTACCGCGTCCATGCGGTCCTGCCAGATCGAAGGGATGCCGATCTTGGCTGCGGTGTTGGACAGCACCAAGGCGCGGACCTGATCCAGACGTTTGACGGCCAGCCCTTGTCCGATCAGTCCGCCGATCGACAGGCCGACAAACACGCAATCGCGCACCTTCAGGAAATCAAGCAGACCTTCCGTATCGCGCACGAGGGCACCCATCGAATAAGGTGCCGGGGGTTGAGAGGACAGGCCGTGCCCGCGCTTGTCAAATCGGATGATACGCAGCCCGGCAGGCAGGTGCAGCAGCAAATCGTCCCACAGCCGCAGGTCGGTTCCCAATGAATTGGCAAACACAATCGGCGCGCCGTCTGGATCACCATCGATCCGATAGTGGATTTGCACGTTTCCAATGTCTGCAATTTGCACGACTCAATCCCCTGGCGTCATACGCACGATAGTAAGGTTGCCTCAGCCCAAACGGCTTGTCAGGTCAGGTATTCCAGCGCTTTTCCAAAGACTTCGGGGTCGGCGTTGCCGCCCGATGCCACAACGATCACTGCATCGCCTTCGATTTCGTCCGCGCGATACAGGGCCGAGGCCAGCGACACCGCTCCGCCTGGTTCCAGCACGATCTTGAGGCGCAAAAACGCATGCGCCATGGCGCGCAGCGCGTCTTCCTCGGACACCGACTGGCCCGGACCGCACAGCCTTTTCAGAATCGGAAAGGTGATCTGGCCCGGTTCCGGCGTCAGGATCGCATCGCAAATGTTGCCCGATGCAGCGTTGTTGCTTTGAATATGCCCTGTTGCCAAAGACCGTTTGACGTCGTCGAACCCCTGGGGCTCGCACGGGCGGGCTCGCAGCCCCGGCGCGTGGCCTTCCAGCGCCAGCGCAATGCCCGAGGTCAACCCGCCGCCGCCGCAGCACACCAGAACATCCGCCTTCTCGATACCCAAATCGGCCGTCTGCCGCGCCAGTTCCAGCCCGACGGTGCCTTGACCTGCGATGACCTGAGGTTCGTCGTAAGGCCGGATCAGGGTCAGACTGCGTTGGGACGCCAGTGCCTCGCCAATTTCTTCGCGGCTTTCGTTCGCGCGGTCATACAGAACGACCTCTCCCCCCAGCGCGCGGGTGTTGTTGATCTTTAGCTGCGGTGCGTCAGAGGGCATGACAATGACCGATGAAATCCCATGCTGAGCTGCAGCAAAGGCCACGCCCTGCGCGTGATTGCCCGAAGAATAGGCAATCACGCCGCGTTGTCGTTGCGCGTCGCTGAGCGCCGAAATGGCCGACCAAGCGCCGCGAAACTTGAAGCTGCCGGTGTGTTGCAGGCACTCGGGTTTCACCAGCACGCGGCGGCCCGCGATTTCGTCCAGAAACGGCGAGGTTAGAATCGGTGTCTCGCGAACATGCCCCCTGATGCGCTCGGCGGCGGCCTCGATCATTTCAAGTGTGCTCATGCGGTGACCAGTACCTTGCGAATGAGTTCTACCGACTGTGGTTCATCCAGAAACGGGGGATGACCACGGTCGGGTATTTCTGCCGATATAAGATCAGGGTGGCGGTTGTGCATTTCAGTCAGCGTGTCTTTGCCCAAAATATCCGAATTTGCGCCGCGAATGACGCCGGTTCGAATGCTCTGCAGTGCTTCAAACAGGCGCCACAGATCAGGGGCGGGCCCTGCAGCGGCCTGTTCCAGAAGCGCTGTACGCAGCGCAGGATCATAGCTGAGGGTCAGACCATCAGGCGTTTCGTCGAATTGGACTTCCGCCTGCTGCCGCCAACGCGCTAGTGACACGCCGGGAAATTGGGGCCCCAAGACGTGCTGCAACGCCTGAGCCGCCAAATCATGTGTTTTGGAAACGGGCTGCTTGCCGACAAATTCCATGATCTTGGCGATACCCGATGGTTCCAGCACCGGGCCGACATCGTTCAGGACAACACCCAACAGCCGTTCGTGATGGCTGGCGGCAAGCGCCATGGCAATCAGTCCCCCACGCGAGGTGCCTATGACATTCACACGGTCCAAACCAAGATGGTCCAGCAACTCGATCGCGTCTTGAGATTCGCGAAGGACGTTGTAGTTCATGAAGTCCGGGTCATGGTCCGAGCGTCCGCGACCACGGTAATCCATCGCAATTACCCGCATGTCGCCCAGATGCGGCGTGAGGAACGAAAAATCCTTGCTGTTGCGGGTTAACCCGGCAAGGCAAAGTACAGGCGGACCAGATCCAGAGTCCTCAAAGTAAAGACGTCTGTCATCAGAAGTTGTGAAAAAAGCCATTAAAGCCCAGCGAGTTGCGGAATAGTCGTCAGGTCGGACAGTACATGCGCAGGCTTCCATGGCAAGCGGTCCATCGGTTCCCCGGCACGATTGACCCAGGCGGTGACAAAGCCGTACCCGCTTGCCCCGGCCGCGTCCCAGCCATTCGAGCTGACGAACAGCACCTCGTTCCGGGCACAGCAGAACCGTTCCTGCACAAGGTCATAGACCCGCGAATCCGGCTTGAAGACTCCGACGCTTTCCACGGACAACACGTCGTCCAAAACGTCCCCGATACCCGCTGACTGAACCGCGCCATCCAGCATCGGTGGCGAACCATTTGACAAGATCGCTGTTTGCAACTCACCCGCTTTTAATGCGCGCAGCATTTCTGGAACTTCGGGATAGGCCTGCAATTCCCAGTACAGATCCAGAAGCCGTTGCCGCAGTGTTGCGTCGCCGTCCAAGCCGGTCGCCTCGAGCGCCCAGTCGAGGCCATCCTGCGTGACATCCCAGAAATCCGCGTGTGCGTCTGTGACTGCGCGCAGCCAGGTGTATTGCAGCTGTTTCAGGCGCCAATGATTGGCGAGTTCGGGCCATTTCAGTTGCAGTTTCTCAAAGCCCGGTTCCCCGGCTGCTTGCCGTGCGGCGGCGGCCACATCAAACAGCGTTCCATACGCATCGAAAATGCAGGTTGTGATTGGCATCCGGTCCCCTCCTGATCGTTCGGCGCAGGTTTGCACAACAATAACGGGCATGAAAGAGGGTGGGGTTTACAATGTCGTGTTACCTCCTAGGCTTGGCCGCTAAACCCCAAAAGAGGCCGGAGACCAATATGACCGAAATCAAACAAGGCGACACGGTTCGCATCCATTACACAGGAACGCTGTTGGACGGAAACGTCTTTGACAGTTCCGAAGGACGTGACCCGCTGGAATTCGTCGTTGGTACGGGCCAGATTATCCCGGGTTTGGATTCGGCGATGCCGGGTTTGAACATTGGCGACAAAAAGCGGGTCGAGATCGCCTGCGTGGACGCCTATGGCCCGATCAACCCCGCGGCGCGCCAGCAAATCCCGCGCGAAGGCATTCCGGACGATATTCCGCTGGATCCCGGCACCCAATTGCAGATGCAAACGCCGGACGGACAGGCCGTTCCGGTAACGGTGGTAGAGGTCGATGAAGCAACCGTCACGCTGGATGCCAACCATCCATTGGCCGGCCAGGATCTGATATTTGATATCGAGGTCGTTTCGATCAACTGATCTAGGAAACGAGTCGGATCAGCCTGTTATGAGGCTGATCCAGGCTTTGACGGTTTCCCGCATCTGCGGCTGTGTGAAAAACACAAACAACAATAGGGTGGTCAGGGCCAATAACGCGACAATGCCACGCGTGCCCAGAAATCCGGATCTGCGGCGCGACCGGATGCTGCGAGTGTTGCTGGAAAGGATATGTTCGGCTTTGCTCATGCCGCTATCCCTGCCCGTGAAAGATGGTGAAATCTTGGCACCGGCAGGGAAAGATCGGGTCACATGTGATCGGGTTGCGGCATGCCCAGAACGTGGAAGCCGCCATCGACGCGGATGATCTCACCCGACGTGCATGCTCCCGCATCTGAAGTGAGGTAAACGGCCGTGCCGCCAACAGCCTCGAGTGTTGCGTTCGAGCGCATGGGCGCGTTCTGATCGCAGAATTTGTAAGTCTTGCGGGCACCGCCGATTGCAGCGCCTGCCAGCGTCTTCATTGGGCCGGGCGAGATCGCATTGACGCGAATGCCTTCCGGGCCCAGATCGTTGGCCAGATAGCGGGTCGCCGATTCCAGCGCGGCCTTGGCCACACCCATGACGTTATAGTTCGGAACAACCTTGTTCGATCCCTGATACGTCAGCGTCAGCAGTGTGCCGCCATTCTCTTGCATCAGCGGATAGGCGCGGCGCGCGACCTCGATGAAGGAATACGCCGACACGTCCAACGAGTGCTTGAAGTTGGCACGCGTGGTGTTCAGAAAACGTCCCGTCAGTTCGGATTTATCCGAATAGGCGATCGCATGAACCACGAAGTCAATGGTGGGCCAGCGCGCGCCAAGCTCTTCGAATGCGCGATCCAGCGAGGCGTCATCCGTGACGTCCGCGTCCACCATGAAATCACTGCCCAGGCTTTGCGCCAACGGTTCAAGACGCTTTCCGAAGGCTTCGCCCTGATAGGTGAATGCCAGTTCAGCACCGGCCTCATGCATGGCTTTGGCAATGCCCCACGCGATCGAGCGGTCATTGGCCACGCCCATGATCAGGCCGCGTTTACCTTTTAGAAGATCCGACATTACATTCACCCGTTATACTTCGACAGAATCATGGAGCCGTTGGTGCCGCCAAAGCCGAAGCTGTTGGTCATCACACTGTCCAATCCTGCGTTTTCAACTACTTGAGTTGCAATTTCACCGGGCAAGATGCCTTCGGCAAGCGTGTCGACATTGATCGACGGCGTAATAAAATCATTTTCCAGCATCAGCAGGCAGAAGATCGCCTCAAGCGCGCCTGCGGCGCCCTGTGCGTGTCCGGTCATCGACTTGGTCGATGAAATCGGGGGCACATTGCCTTCGCCAAAGATGCGGCGCACAGCTTCAACTTCGCCTACATCTCCGACCGGGGTCGAGGTGCCGTGGGCGTTGATATAGCCGACTTTGCGCCCTTCGGGCATGGTCGACAGAGCCAGACGCATCGCGCGCTCGCCACCTTCACCGGACGGAGCCACCATGTCGTGGCCATCAGACGTGGCCGCATACCCGGTCACTTCGGCATAAATCTTTGCGCCGCGGGCCAACGCGTGTTCCAGATCCTCTAGAACGACGATCCCGCCACCGCCCGAGATGACGAATCCATCACGGTCCTGGTCAAACGCACGCGAGGCTTTGTCCGGCGTGTCATTGTATTTCGACGACATCGCGCCCATCGCGTCGAACAGGCAGGACAGTGTCCAGTCCAGCTCTTCTCCACCGCCAGCGAACATCACGTCCTGTTTGCCGAGCATGATCTGTTCGGCTGCGTTGCCGATGCAATGCAGCGAGGTCGAGCAAGCCGAGGTGATCGAGTAGTTGATACCCTTGATCTTGAACGCGGTCGCAAGGTTGGCCGAGATCGTCGAACACATGCATTTTGGCACGGCGAACGGGCCGATACGCTTAGTCGCACCAGTTTTCAGGACTGTCTGATGCGCTGTCAGCATCGCGCTGGTTGACGGACCGCCGGAACCGGCCACCAAACCGGTGCGCGGGTTCACGACCTGGTCTTCGGTCAGGCCCGCGTCGGCGATTGCCTGGTTCATGGCGATATGTGCGTATGCTGCACCGGGACCCATGAAGCGAAGGGTACGCTTGTCTACATGCTCAGCCGGATCAATCTTGAGCGTTCCGGCGATTTGGCTGCGAAAGCCGTGTTCGACCATCTGCTCGTTGGCCTCGATGCCGGACTTTCCGGCCTTGAGAGAGGCCATTACTTCCTGGGCATTGTTCCCGATGGAGGACACAACCCCCAAACCGGTGACAACTACTCGACGCATGTGCGTGCTCCTTATTTCGGGCCGGTCAGGCTCAGGCTTCGGACAGAACGACTTTCATGTCTTTGACATCGTAAATCATTTCACCGTCCGCTTCGACGATACCATCCGCCACACCCATGGTCAGACGGCGGGTCTGGATCGCTTTTTTGAAGTCGATCTTGTAGGTCAGCATCTTGCGGTCGGGGCGGACCATGCCGGTCAGCTTGACCTCGCCGACACCTACGGCCATGCCGCGTCCCTGCCAGCCACGCCAGCCCAGGTTGAAACCGGTCAGCTGCCACAGGCCATCCAGCCCCAGACAGCCGGGCATGATCGGGTTGCCGGGGAAGTGGCAATCAAAGAACCACAGGTCAGGGGTGATGTCGAATTCAGCCAGAATATGGCCTTTGCCATGCGCGCCACCATCGGCCGAGATGTCGGTGATCCGATCCATCATCAGCATCGGAGGTGCAGGCAATTGCGCATTGCCCGGGCCGAATAATTCGCCACGGGCGCATTTCAGCAGATCGTCCTTGTCAAAGCTGCTCGGGAATTGGGCCATTCTGCCGCCTCTCCTGCCAGGGGTCCGTTCGTTATATCTGGCCTCGTCTAGCACCCGTATGCAAGGTCCTGCAAGAGCAGCACGTCACATCCTGTTGTGCAGACGGCATTCTTTGCGAATGAATTTCATTTGAAATTACCCGAACACAGCACCTATATATGGTTCAGCAACAATTGGGTTTCGGATTGATGACACCTCAGAGCCAGAACAGAGCTACAGATTGGTTGGTTGACGCGGGGCTGCGCCCAACGCGCCAGCGTGTCGCTTTGGCCGAGCTTTTAGTCGGCGATGGACGCCATCGGCACGTCACTGCCGAAAGCCTGTTTGAGGCGGCCAAAAAGAATGGGGACGCGGTATCTCTGGCAACGGTCTACAACACGCTGCGCGCGTTTTGTGATGCCGGAGTTCTGCAGGAGATTACGGTTGATGGTTCGAAAAGCTATTTCGATACCAATACCCACGATCATCCGCACTTTTTCTGGGAAGACGAAAGCCGCCTGAGCGATGCGCCGTCGGATCAATTGGTGATTCAACGCCTGCCCGAAGCGCCCGAGGGCGTTGAGATCGCGTCGGTCGATGTGGTGATCCGTCTGCGGAAAAAATAACTCAGGCCAAAAACTCCATCAGAATCTGTTCCGCCTGCGCGATGTGTGGCTCTGTAGGGCCGGTGCCATGACGGGCCAGAACCACAGGTTCCGCAGCGATGTCATCCAGGATTCGATGGCTGACCAAGGGCATTCCGTCATAGCTGACGTCCGAGGGCGGGGTGGCATAGCTGATCGCAACCCCCTCGTGATGAGCGGCAAGACTGCGCTGGATTTCCAGTGTTGCCGCCCGGTGTGCCACTGAAGGTCGCAATCCGATCTGCCGAAACAGCCCAAGCACGTGCTGTGATGAGAGGCCTTCGTTTGACAGGATCAGCGGATGGGCGGCCAGCTCGCTCAGCGAAACAGACGGCGCGCGTACCAATGGGTGGTCCGGGGCCATGATGGCGTTTGGTCTGCTTGGGAAAAGGGTCTGCTGTTGAAATTCGGCATCCATGCTCAGGCCGTAAGTCAGCGCCAAATCTATGCGCCCGTCGATCAGGTCGGTTATTAGCTCTTCGAACCCGTCCACCTTGTACGAGACGGTCAAATCCGGCAGTGTCACGCGCAGCGGGCGCAGCGCCTTGGCCAGCAAAAAAGGGGCCAAATCCACGAAACACCCCAATCGCAACTGTGCCCTGGTTGCACTGACTTGATCCGCTTTCTCAAGCCGGGCCGCATTGGTCAGCAAGTTTTCCGCGTCTTCGATAAATCTGCGTCCTTGCGGGGTCAGCGCCAGCGCGGCCCCGCGTTTTCGCGAAAATAGCGGATGGCCAAGATGCGATTCGACGCGCGTCAGAGCGGTGGACAGCGCCGGTTGTGAGACATTCAGCTGTTGCGCCGCGGCAGACAAGCTGCCGAAGCGGCCGATAGCACAGACATATTCGTATTGGCGAAGTGAAACATATAACATGAAATTAAATCTACCTTAGAAAGATATTATTTGAACAGAGGGGTCATCCATGTGCAGATCGTCGTACCACCGGCACGGAGACAGACATGACGCACCCCTTGGTTACTCACGAAATGATCGGCACCTATCAACGGGACGGCGTGGTCCTGATCAAAGGGCTATTTGCCGATCACGTTGAGGCCCTGCGCGAAGGGGTGGCAGCGAATATGGCGGATCCCGGACCTTATGCATCCGAGAACAAGAAAAAAGGCCAGACGGGTCGGTTTTTCGACGATTATTGCAATTGGTCGCGCATTGAACAATTTCAGACGGTAATTCACGAATCCCCGGCGGCAGAAGTCGCAGCAGATTTGATGCAGTCGGATACAGTGCAGATGTTCCACGACCACGTTTTGGTCAAAGAGCCCGGAACCTCGATGGCGACGCCGTGGCATCAGGATGGGCCCTATTACTTTGTTGAAGGGCAGCAAACGATCAGCTTTTGGTCGCCGCTTGATCCGGTCACGCAAGCCACACTGCGCTGTGTGGCAGGCTCGCACCGGTGGGAGAAAGAGGTCTTGCCGACTCGCTGGGTGTCGGAAGATGGGTTCTTTCCCGACGAAGGCCAGTACATCCCGGCCCCGGACCCGGATGCCGAAGGGATGCGGGTTGTCGAGTTTGAGATGGATCCGGGCGACGCGGTTGCTTTCAACTATCGCACGCTTCACGGTGCGCGAGGAAATCAATCCGACAGCCGCCGCCGCGCGTTTTCACTGCGTCTGGTTGGTGACGATGCGCGATATGTCGAGCGGCCAGGCCGGACATCGCCGCCGTTTCCGGGGCATGACATGGTTCCGGGCCAGCGCTTGCGCGAGGATTGGTTTCCGATGTTGCTGCGGCGGTGATCAGACTCCGGATAGGTCATTGAGGCGGGTCAGAACCACTGGCCCGTTTCGATCAGCCCCAACTCAAGCAACTGATTTGACGACCATTCGAACGGAATCGAATTGCGCCAGCGGAATGTCGGAATGTCGAAAGTAGATCCTGCGTTGGTTTTCAAGGCTTTGGCAGCCCGGAACGAGCACACCGCAGCCGTTAGGTTGTGGTGCCACGGGCAGGAATACGTGTTGTATTCTTCGTCGTTGAACGTGTGATCCGGTCGCAATGACAATCCTTGCTTGGATTTGAATAGGGCGATCCGATCAATTCGGCGGCTTTGAGCGGGAACGTGTTCTTCGAACCGCCATCGCAAACCACCAGACATATCCAGCTGGCGCTCCTTCGGGTGCTTTATCGAATCCAGCCGCGCCTGGGCGAAATACCCGGTGCGATCCATCATCGCGTGTTCAGGTGCGACGCCGTTCGGGAATTCGTTCAGATCCTCGGCATAAAGATCGACAACATGGCTCAGCATCGAGTCGCGGCGTTCTTCGGTGTGAAACGCCAGCATTTCACCGATTGTGCGCGTCTCGCAAAAGGGAAAAAAGAGGTACTCGGCGTTGAAGCAGTAATACATCCACAAACTTGGCGCCGCCTGAATGATCCTGTTGATCGTCTCAAACACGACGGTGCGCGGGACGCAGCTGAGAGAGACGCGGTGAACTCGGTCCTCGAGCTCGGGGTCCAGCGCAAATTCCTGCGGCATGAAAACGATCAGGGACTTGAAGCCCAGATTCAGATGGTGACGGATAGTGCTATCAGTTTCGACGTCATCTTCGACAAAAACCAACGCGAGGGGTCCCTTTGCCAAAGCGGACTTGCCCGTTTGCAGGAAAGAGTCGAGAGATTCGTATTGCATTGCCTGTCCGCTGTCGCCTTGCTGGAGTTTCGGGTCAAAATCGGGTAATCGCGTCGCCATTGCAAGCGGCGTTCGTAGGGTATAGACGACGCCGATCCCGCGAATGCAAAGGCCGTTTTCATGTCAGAACCCAAAAAGCTGTACATCAAGACCTATGGTTGCCAGATGAACGTATACGACAGCGAGCGTATGGCGGAAACACTGGGCGGTCAGGGTTACGTGGAAACCAAAAGCCCCGATGATGCAGATATGATCCTGCTGAACACCTGCCATATTCGGGAAAAAGCTGCGGAAAAAATCTATTCCGAGCTTGGCCGGTTCAAAGGTTTGAAGACCGAAAAGCCCGACCTCAAGATCGGTGTTGCTGGATGTGTTGCACAGGCAGAAGGCAAAGAGATTATGCGCCGCCAGCCGATTGTTGACCTTGTTGTCGGTCCGCAAAGCTATCACCGCCTGCCCGAGATGGAGGCGAAGACGCGCACCGGTGCCAAGGCGCTGGACACGGAATTCCCCGAAGAAGACAAATTCGAAAAACTTAAAAACCGCCCCAAGGCAAAACGCGGACCGACCGCATTTCTGACGGTGCAGGAAGGCTGCGACAAGTTCTGTGCCTTCTGCGTAGTGCCGTATACGCGGGGGGCCGAAGTCAGCCGTGCCGCCGATCGTATCCTGCGCGAGGCGAACGATCTGGTCGAACGCGGGGTGCGCGAAATCACTCTGCTGGGGCAGAACGTCAACGCCTATCACGGCGCTGGTCCGAATGGTGACATGACGCTGGCCGGTCTGATCTGGGAGCTGAACAAGGTCGACGGGCTGGAGCGGATCCGGTTCACCACCTCACACCCCAACGACATGGCCGACGACCTGATCGAGGCGCACGGGACGTGCGACAAGCTGATGCCTTATCTGCATCTGCCGGTTCAGTCGGGTTCGGATCGCATCCTCAAGCGAATGAACCGCAGCCACACCGCCGAGAGCTATCTGCGCCTGATCGAGCGCATTCGCGCCGCGCGCCCGGATATCGTGATGTCCGGCGACTTCATCGTCGGCTTCCCTGAAGAGACCGAAGAGGATTTTCAGGCCACCATGGATTTGGTGGAAGAGGTCAAATACGGATATGCGTATTCGTTCAAATATTCGACCCGCCCCGGAACACCGGCGGCTGAGCGGTCTCAGGTTGATCCCAAGGCTGCGGATGACCGTCTGCAGCGGCTTCAGGGGTTGATTACCCGTCACCAGCGCGAGATTCAGGACGCGATGGTTGGTCGGGACGTGAAAGTTCTGTTTGAAAAACCGGGTCGTCTGCCAGGTCAGATGGTCGGAAAATCCGAGTATCTTCATTCGGTTCACGTATCTGACGCTGATGTTGCGGTGGGCGAATTGCGCGATGTCCGGATCATGTCATCGGGCGCAAATTCACTGGCGGGTGCGTTGCGCTAACGCGTCCGTTATTTGGATTTTGGAAACCATGCGGATTTGTTAATTCCAAATTTACCCTTGATTTATTACTCGGAATTATGTTCCGAGAAAAATCAGGTTGCTTAGGGGGCGAGTGTTTTGTGCCTTTGGGAAACCTCATCTCTTGCCGACGGGATGGGCAGGTCGGTGAATGGAAAGGGTACGAGTGAAGACTTTGAAACGTTTTTCTGGGCGGCTGTTGAGATCCGCCCTTACAACCGCGATCGCTGTTTCGGTGCTTCCCGGCGTGACCGCTGCAGGCAATCTGGATCAAGGTCTCTCTGACCCTCCTGTCGTCAACCCAAAACGGTTCGGCAGTGACGTCAGCGCCTTTTATCTGGGTGCTACGGGCGCGTACGCTTTCGGGGGCGACGATCGATTTGGGTTGACTGGACCCAGCGGAACCTCGGAAGTAGGCGACCTGGACCTGAGCGGTTCGTTGGGTGGCGTGCGTGCCGGGTGGCGCGGCGTTTTGCCTGCGCGCGGCGGGCGCGACTATGTTTACGGGTTTGAGCTTGGGTACGAGTTCGGCTCGCTTAGCGATGACGCCTCCAACCAGATCAACGGCCAGACGGTCACGGGCGGGTCCGAAATATCGGACGTGTTCTCGATTCGGCTGCGCAATGGCCTGACCAATAAAAGCGGTACAGTGTTGTATTTTGTGTCGGCTGGATATGTGAATGGCGACATCAACACAACAAGCAGACAGGCCGTCCAGGGGGGCTCTCAATTCTTCGAAAGTGGCGGCCGACGCAGCGGCTTTACCGCCAGCATCGGAGCCGAACATAACCTGACCGAACACTGGTCGATCACGGGTGAGTTCGAATACGTTCAGTTCAGCGCTGAAAACGTGGATTTCGGCAATGGAACCTCAACCAGATCGACACCAAAATATCGCGGTCTGAAGCTGGGTTTGAACTATCGGTTCTGACACGCCGACTAAAACAGCGGCGCCAACAGGTGCAGCGCACGGGCCGGGCGCATTGGCGGTTTTGCCATTTGGGCGGAAAAAATGAAACTGTGGCTTGCGCCCACCAAGACTTCCTGTCTACGCTCAAGGTGAAACGCCAAGACAGGAGAGCGGATTGGCCATCGGTGCCCTAAACCCACCGCAAGATGAAATGCCTCAGCGCGAAGCGTTTGTTGAGTTTCCAGACAACCGATTGTTAATAGACCTGTGCGGGGAATATGACCGCAATCTGACAGATATTGAGCAAAAGCTATCTATTCAAATTGTGCGCCGCGGGAATCAGTTGGCCGTTATGGGTGATGAAGACGCCCAGAAGCAGGCCATCGAGGTTCTGCAGGCGCTGTACACACGCCTGGAAGGCGGACGTGACGTAGAAGCGGCCGATGTGGACCGCGAGTTGCGGATGGGTGGCTCGGAGACGGGAACCGGCAGCCGCGACGGTGATCAGCTTGAGATGTTCAGAGGCGGCACGGTCGAAATCAAGACGCGCAAGAAACTGGTCGAGCCGCGCACGGATGCGCAAAAGGCTTATGTCCAGTCGCTGTTCCAGAACGAACTGGCCTTTGGAATTGGCCCTGCCGGTACAGGTAAGACCTATCTTGCCGTGGCCGCTGGCGTGTCGATGTTTATCGGAGGCCATGTAGATCGGATCATTCTCAGCCGCCCTGCAGTCGAAGCTGGCGAAAAGCTGGGCTATCTGCCCGGCGACATGAAAGACAAGGTCGATCCTTACATGCAGCCGCTGTACGACGCATTGAATGACTTTCTTCCCGGAAAGCAGTTGGCCAAACTGATTGAAGAAAAGCGAATCGAAATTGCGCCGCTGGCCTTCATGCGAGGACGTACGCTGGCGAATGCGTTTGTTGTGCTGGATGAAGCGCAGAATGCCACGACCATGCAGATGAAAATGTTCCTGACGCGTCTGGGTGAAGGTAGCCGAATGGTGATCACCGGTGACCGCTCGCAGGTTGACCTGCCGCGCGGTGTTCAGTCAGGGCTGGCCGATGCCGAGCGTTTGTTGAATACGATACCAAACATCAGCTTCAACTACTTCACGTCCAAGGATGTTGTGCGCCACCCGCTTGTGGCCGCCATTATCGAAGCGTATGAGGCCGACTCGGGCCGCGAGAAAGCATAGTCGTCCCGGTTGCGGCCACAGGGCTTTGGACACGGTGAGATGAACCTGGAAGTGACGATCGAAGATGCGCGCTGGCAACAGCTTGAACCGTTGGCTGTGCGCGCGATAAAGGCTGTTTTGGACTTTTGCGATCTGGACGCCGAGCTGTGCGAAGTCAGCCTGCTGGCCTGCGATGATGCGCGAATTGCTGATCTGAACGCGGAATTTAGGGAAAAGCCCACTCCGACCAATGTGCTGAGTTGGCCAGCCGAAGAGCTGACCGCTGACGAAGCGGGGCAGAGACCTGCCCGACCCGCGCCAGACTTTACGGGCGAAATCGCGCTAGGCGACATTGCGATTTCCTTTGATACTTGCGCACGCGAAGCGGCCGACGCCAACACAACTATGGACGATCACGTCACGCATCTGATCATTCACGGAGTGTTACACTTGCTGGGCTATGACCACATCCGTGACCCCGACGCCACTTTGATGGAAGAGGTCGAAGTCGAGATACTTGGCAAAATGGGTATAGATGACCCATATAGTATGTAATAGTGGCCGCATTGGCCGATCATTTGGAACAGGATTATGGGCGATACAGACGGCAGTTCTATGGCGGCGCAGAGCGCGCAACCGAAGGACAGCGGTGAAAATGCCAGCAAAAATGCTGGCTTCTTTTCTCGAATAGTGGACGCGTTCTCGCCGCAGAGCGACGAAGAGGTCAGCGCGACCAATGGACATGAGGTCGACATGGTTCAGCCTCGCGGCATGATCAATCTGCGGCGAATGCGGGTCGAAGATGTGGCTATTCCGACGGCGGAAATCGTGTCTGTGCCCTCGACAATCAGCAAGGATGAGCTGGCCCAGGTTTTCCGCGACAGCGGCCTGTCCCGGATCCCCGTCTACGAGGGAACGCTTGATACGCCTTTGGGGTTTGTGCACCTCAAGGATTTTGCGCTTACGCACGGATTTAATGGCACGGGTTCAGAGTTTGATCTGGTCTCGATGCTGCGCACTTTGCTGTTTGTGCCGCCGTCGATGCCTATTGGCGTGTTGTTGACGAAGATGCAGACCGAACGCCGCCATATGGCGCTGGTGATTGACGAATACGGCGGTGTTGATGGTCTGGTGTCGATCGAGGATCTGATCGAACAGGTGGTCGGTGAGATTGCGGATGAGCACGATGCCGATGAAGGCCAGCTTTGGATACAGGAAAAGCCCGGCTACTATGTCGTGCAAGCCCGCGTCCCCTTGGAGGAATTTGAGGCCGAGATAGGGCGTTCTCTGACAAGTCACGAGGACGTGGACGAGGAAGAAATCGACACCTTGGGCGGATTGGTCTTCATGCTGTCTGGTCGCGTCCCAGCACGGGGCGAGGTCGTGTTGCATCCCGAAGGTCCCGAGTTCGAGGTGATTGACGCCGACCCGCGCCGGATCAAACGTCTGCGTGTCATGTTGCCGGATCGCGTTGAATGAACCCTGCACAGGGCTGGCCGTTTTGGTTGCGGTTAATATCCGTAGCTCTGCTGGGCGCGATCGCGGCGTTTGGGCTTGCTCCGTTCGGCATTTGGCCGGCAACAGTGATCGCACTGATCCTGCTGTCGCCTCTGTTTCTTACGACTGAGACGCGGGCGAGGGCGGCGTGGTTGGGCTGGGCCTTCGCGACCGGGTATTTCGCACATGCGCTCAGTTGGATTGTCGAACCGTTCCTCGTTGATGTCCAGCGTCACGGATGGATGGCGCCTTTTGCCCTGACATTCATGGCAGGCGGCCTCGCTCTGTTTTGGGCGCTTGCCTTTTGGCTGGTGCGGCGTCCCGACAGCGATGGCGTATCACAGGCCGTGTTTCTGGCGATTTCAATCTCACTGCTGGAATTTGCCCGAGGGTATGTCCTGACGGGGTTTCCCTGGGCGGGGCTGGCGCAGGTCTGGGTGAATACACAGGTCGCGCAGCTATTGTCTCTGTTCGGGCCATATGGGCTGGGCGCGGTGACTTTGCTGGCGACTTTGCCGCTCGGGGCCGCGCTGTCGCGGCGCGATGGCTATGTGGTTCCGTCAGTCCTGACCGTTGGAACCGCGTGTTTCGCATTGATTTATGCCATGTCGCGCCCGGTTGTTACGGACACTGACAATGTTGTCCGCCTCATTCAACCAAATGCACCCCAGCATCAGAAATGGGATCCGGATTACGCCCCGCTGTTTTTTGCCCGACAACTAGAGTTTACGGCGGCGGCCCCGCGACCGGATTTGATTGTCTGGCCGGAAACCTCGGTTCCTGCATGGCTGGGCAGTGCGCAGCCTTATCTGACCGCAATCGCCGATGCCGCGCAGGGGACGCCCGTATTTCTGGGTATTCAGAGAGGGGACGGCCCGCGCATTTACAATTCGATGATCTATCTGGATGAAGATGGCCGGCAGCAGGGGCTTTATGACAAGCATCATCTGGCGCCCTTTGGCGAATATGTCCCATTTGGTGACATCTTGGCTCAGTTCGGAATTTACGGAATGGCTGCTACCACCGGCAATGGCTTTAGCTCCGGACCGGGTGCGGCACTGATGGACGCTGGCAAGCTGGGGAAGGCGTTACCCCTTATCTGCTATGAGGCGGTCTTTACGCAGGATGTCTTGTCTGCACCAGGTCGTGCCGATTTTCTGCTGCAGATCACCAATGACGCTTGGTTCGGAACGCGCTCGGGGCCGTATCAGCACCTGGCTCAGGCGCAAATGCGCGCCATCGAGCAAGGGTTGCCAATGATGCGGTCGGCAAATACCGGAGTGTCGGCGATGATTGACCCGCTGGGTCGGGTTACAGAAGCTTTGCCGTTGGGGCAGGCCGGTTTTGTCGATGCGACATTGCCCAGTGCGCTGGCTCCGACAGTGTACGCCCGGCTGGGTGATGCACCGGTCTTTGTCGCGCTGTTGGCGCTCTATGCGCTGCTTTCACGCAACGCCAGAAGACAACAACGGTAATTTTGGATTGACGCTGTGTTTCATGGTGCGTATCCCCTTGCATGCTCATCACAACGGCTTCCTGGCGTGATGGGAAAACCTTAATGGAGCACTTTCATGTCCCGACAGAACTACACATTTACTTCGGAGTCCGTTTCCGAAGGACACCCGGATAAGGTTTGTGACCGGATTTCTGATGCCGTGCTTGACGCATTTCTGAATGAAGAACCCGAAGCGCGCGTGGCGTGCGAAACCTTTGCTACGACCGACCGGGTCGTCATCGGTGGCGAAGTAGGTCTGACTGATCAGGAAAAGCTGCACGACTACATGGGCCGCATCGACGAGATTGCGCGCGCCTGCATCAAAGACATCGGATACGAGCAGGACAAGTTCCACCACGAAACCGTCGAGGTAACGAACCTGCTGCACGAACAGTCCGCACATATCGCCCAAGGTGTGGATGCCGCCGCAGACAAGGACGAAGGTGCCGGTGACCAAGGCATCATGTTCGGTTATGCGACCACGGAAACGCCTGCGCTGATGCCGGCACCGATCCAGTATTCACACGCGATCCTGCGCCGTCTTGCCGAAGTGCGCAAGAATGGCAGCGAACCCGCGCTGGGTCCTGATGCCAAGTCGCAATTGTCGGTCGTTTACCGTGACGGCAAACCTGTGGGTGTCAGCTCGATCGTATTGTCGACACAACACCTGGACGAAGCGCTGAGTTCCGCCGACATCCGCGCGATTGTTGAGCCTTACATCCGTGAAACACTGCCCGAAGGGTGGTTGAGCGACGAAACCGAGTGGCACGTGAACCCCACTGGCAAATTCGTGATCGGTGGCCCGGATGGTGACGCAGGTCTGACCGGGCGCAAGATCATCGTAGACACTTATGGTGGCGCAGCCCCGCACGGCGGCGGCGCGTTCTCGGGTAAGGACCCGACCAAGGTGGACCGTTCGGCCGCGTATGCCGCGCGTTACCTAGCCAAGAATGTTGTGGCCGCCGGAATGGCAGAACGCTGCACGATCCAGCTAAGCTATGCGATTGGTGTGTCCAAGCCGCTGTCTATCTATGCCGACACTCACGGCACTGGTGAAATCCCGGACGCAGAAATCGAAAAGGCTGTTGGCCAGGTAATGGATCTCACCCCGCGCGGTATCCGGCAGCACCTGCAGATGAACAAGCCTATCTATCAGCGCACGGCGGCTTACGGCCACTTTGGCCGCGAACCCGAGGCGGATGGCGGTTTTAGCTGGGAACGGACCGATCTGGCCGATGCGCTGAAAGCCACGGTCTGATCCGAATTATCAAAGCGCGCCGACATCGGCGCGCTTTTTTGTTGAACGGTGATTGCTACGCCCCTCTTGAACCAACCTCGGCGTCGCAGTATGGCCACCGCCATGAGCACCCAAACCCCACAACGCCCGCGCAGAAACTTCTATGGCCGCTTCAAAGGGAAAACCCTGAAGCCCAGCCAAAAGACCTATCTGAACGAAGACCTTGATGCACTGTCACCGGGTGCGGTGGATTGGGAAACCAATCCCGAACGCCATCCGCTGGATCTGAACGCTCTGTTCGATGGCAGGGACGTCTGGCTTGAGGTCGGCTTTGGTGGGGGTGAGCATCTTGTGCACCAGGCTGCCAGCAACCCCGATATCGGCATTATTGGGGCCGAACCGTATATTAACGGCGTCGCGATTCTGTTGGGTAAGATTCGTCAAGCCGGGGTTGAAAATCTGGCGGTGCATCCGGGCGATGTGCGCGATCTGTTCGATGTTCTGCCCGGGGCCAGCATCTCTCGCGCCTTCCTACTGTATCCCGACCCATGGCCCAAGACACGGCACCACCGTCGCCGTTTCGTGACGCAGGAACATCTGGAGCCTTTGGCCCGTGCCCTGAAGCCGGGGTCTATTTTTCGCGTTGCTACGGACATTCCCGACTATGTGCGCCAGACATTGGAAGAGGTGCCGCGCGCCGGGTTCGAATGGCTGGCCGAGCGTCCTGCTGACTGGCGCGAGCCCTGGGATGACTGGATTTCCACCCGCTATGAACAGAAGGCCCTGCGTGAAGGCCGTACGCCACACTACCTGACCTTCCGCCGCAAAGACTGATTGCGGCTGGACCAACCGGCCCCAATTCGCTAATCCGCCTTGAACTGATAGCGAAAACAGGAGCCCCCATGTCCGGACACGGCACGCCCATCCCGATGACCTCGCATCCCTGCGGCCCGCTGACCGGAACCGCAGAGGTGCCCGGTGACAAATCTATTTCGCACCGGTCGCTGATCCTGGGTGCGATGGCCGTGGGCGAGACCCGGATCTCGGGTCTGTTGGAAGGTGAAGATGTTCTGGACACCGCCAAGGCCATGCGCGCCTTCGGGGCTGAGGTCACTGACCATGGCGGCGGCGAATGGACTGTGCATGGTGTAGGTGTCGGTGGCTTTGCCGAACCCGATCAGGTGATTGATTGCGGCAACTCGGGCACCGGTGTTCGCTTGATTATGGGCGCGATGGCGACCTGTCCGATTTCGGCGACTTTTACGGGCGACGCTAGCCTGAACAAACGCCCCATGGCGCGGGTCACAGATCCGCTGGCGCTGTTTGGAACGCAATCGGTGGGCCGTTCAGGGGGGCGCTTGCCGATGACTATCGTTGGCGCGGCTGACTCCACGCCGGTGCGCTACGAGGTACCCGTGCCTTCCGCCCAGGTAAAATCTGCGGTGCTGCTGGCTGGCCTCAATGCCCCCGGCAAAACTGTGGTGATCGAGAAAGAGGCCACACGGGACCATTCCGAGCGGATGCTGGCGGGCTTTGGTGCGGAAATCACCGTTGAGGACACCGATGAGGGCCGGGTTATCACTCTGACTGGTCGCCCCGAGTTGAAACCGCAGGTCATCGCCGTGCCACGCGACCCGTCCAGCGCGGCCTTTCCGGTCTGCGCGGCGCTGCTCACGCCTGGGTCGGACGTTTTGGTGCCGGGCATCGGCCTGAACCCCACCCGTGCGGGGTTGTTCACTACGCTGCGCGAGATGGGTGCAGACCTGACCTATGAGAATGAGCGCGAAGAGGGCGGCGAACCTGTCGCCGATCTGCGCGCAAAGTACTCGCCGGATATGAAGGGGATCGATGTTCCACCGGAACGCGCGGCCTCGATGATTGATGAATACCCGGTTTTGTCCGTGATTGCGGCAAATGCCACCGGTGTCACGATGATGGGCGGCGTAAAAGAACTGCGCGTAAAGGAAAGCGACCGGATCGACGCAATGGCCCAGGGCCTGCGCGCCAATGGTGTAACTGTCGAAGAAGGTGATGAATGGTGGTCGGTTGAAGGGTTGGGCATCGGCAACGTCCCCGGTGGCGGCACCTGCGAAAGCTTTCTGGACCACCGGATCGCCATGTCGTTCATGATTTTGGGGATGGGGGCCAAAAAGGGTGTAACCGTCGACGATGCGGGCCCGATCGCCACTTCGTTCCCGATTTTTGAACCTTTGATGGCGACGTTGGGTGCGAAACTGCAGCGAAATAATCGGTAGGTTTGATGTCGGATTCAAAGTTCACAATCGCCATTGACGGACCAGCTGCAGCGGGCAAGGGCACGATCTCAAAAGCGGTCGCGGCCCGGTTTGGGTTCGCGCATCTGGACACCGGGCTTTTGTACCGCGCGGTCGGCAGACGGACCTTGCAAGGACTGGAGCCGATTGCGGCAGCACAAGCATTGACCCCCGAAGAGTTGGAGCAGGGCGATTTGCGCACGGCCGAGATTGCGCAAGCAGCCTCAAAAGTAGCTGTGATCCCCGAGGTTCGGGCCGCGTTGGTTGACTTTCAGCGGGCGTTTGCGCGCCGCAGCGGGGGCGCTGTGTTGGATGGTCGCGACATCGGTACTGTGATTTGCCCCGAGGCCGAGGTGAAACTGTTCGTCACCGCCAGCCCCGAAGTTCGGGCCGAGCGTCGGTTCCTTGAGCTCTGCGCGAAGGGTAATGATATCTCGCGTGAACAGGTGCTATCGGACGTAAAAGAGCGCGACGCGCGGGATACGGAACGCAGCACTGCGCCGATGAAGCCAGCAGAGGATGCAGTCCTGCTGGACACGTCAGATTTGGGCGTCGAAGCCGCGTTGGAAAAAGCTATCAAGGTCATTGAAGCAAAAAAGCCCGCACGGTCGTAACCGTGCAGGCCTTGGTCTTTTGTGGCCAGATTACAGTTCTCCGACCGCGATGCTTTTGATCTTGGACCACTGATTGTCAGCGGTTTCGGATGTGGCAGAGACATCTTCAAGGAACGCCGCGCGAGTATCAGCGTTCAGGAACAGATACAGCTTTCCGTCAGCCACCAGGTATTGATCCGGATCGCCGTCGAATTTTTTGCCGACAGAAACGCCGAACGAACAAAACCCGCCATGCTGCGGCAGGTAGGCCGTCGGGTTGGCCTCGAACGCTTCGAGATTGGCGGCGCTCGTGAAGTAATAGGATGCGCCGTCATAAGTGGCCGAGTGGGTGGCAAAGCCATCGACCGGGTTGCCGTCGTTAACGAGAGTCACCAGATCGACCCCATGCGCGGCAAGTGGCGCACCTGCGGCAGAAATACCGTTTGATACGTTGATCTCATCCGCAGCAAAGGCCGGGGCTGCGATCAGGGGCAATGTGGCGATCAGGGTGGTAAGAACGAGAGACTTCATTTGTATTTCCTTTCCGGTTCAGAGTCCGGCCAGCAGGTCCGCCAGCCGCTGAACCAAAGCTAGGAACTAGGTTCTGAACGAGCTATCGCAGAAAGCCCTGAGTATCTTGCAGATCGTTCAAAGCTGTCGGTGCCTTCGAAATACTGTTCACCAAGCTTTGTTTGGTCAGGTCTGCGCCCCGACCCTATTGTCGGTCTATAGCCTGCAGGAGTGATGCCATGATCCGACTAGCCTTATTGATGATTTTCCTTGCCGGAAGTGCACTGGCTCAAGAGACGGCTGAGCCGGAACCCCCAATGACGTATGAACGGTTGGGAAAGATCATCTTTGCGCTCGATTCTGACGCGAAACCGTTTGGACCGGGGTTTGAGCTGAAGGTTGGGGACGTAACGGTGCTGGTCGTTACGGATATCAATGCAGACCGGATGCGGGCCATGGTCGCGATTGGCAGCGCCGAAGAATTGTCGTCCGCTGACCTTGAACGCGTGATGCAGGCGAATTTTGACAGTACGCTGGATGCGCGTTACGCGATTGCGAACGGTATCTTGTGGGCTGCGTACATCCATCCGCTATCCCGGCTGGACAAGAATCAACTGATCTCGGGGCTGGCCCAGACAGTGAATATCGCCAAGACTTATGGCACCTTGTACACCGGTGGCGCGGCGGAATTCGGAGGGGGCGACAGCCAGGATTTGCAGCGCGATCTGATCGAAGAGCTTCTGAAAAAAGGTGAGGAAATCTGACACGCGCCCGGGAATTGCGTTTGCTCTGATTTCAAGTTGCCGCGCAGAAGCTGCGGTCCATCGGCGGCCCGGTTTGCCTTTAACGCATCGCGGTTATTTGTACTGCCCGGGGTAGGGTGCCGTGACCGAGCGTCGCTTTGCCGAAAGAAGGAAAGTACATTCAGGTCAGGGCGCGCTAGACCCTAGCTGGACGCAGGAAACCTGCTATGCTTTGCCCATGCCAGAAGGGAAGGCTGCCAAACAATCCTCAAAAACAAAAAGGGGAAGCAGCCAAAAAATCCCTCAAGCCAACAGGGACAGAACAATATGAATAATCGTTTGCGTAAGATCACTATCGTGGGTGGTGGCACGGCGGGTTGGATGACCGCGCTGATACTGGACATGGTGTTTTCACGCACCTCGGCCCCCAAGGATCGCCCGCGCATCTGCCTGATCGAAAGCCCCAATATCGCCACCGTTGGCGTCGGTGAGGCCACGGTACCGCGTATGCCGGTCACACTGCGCCAAGCGGGCATTTCCGAGCGGGATTTTTTCCGCGAGACCAATGCGTCGTTCAAGCTGGGCGTGAAGTTCTGCAATTGGAATAAGGACGCAAAGGGCAATCGCATCGACTACGTGAACCCTTTTGCCCACGGTCAGTTGTTGGAAGGATTGGAAGCCGCCGAATACTTCTTGCGCTTTGGCAATGGCGATCGGGACTTTACGCAATCCATCTCGCCGCACGACGATCTGGCCCGCCTGTGCAAGGGCGGGCGACCGCTGGGTCAGCCCGAGTTCGAACAACGGTTTGGCTACGCATATCATCTGGACGCCGTGAAATTTGCGGGCATGCTGACCAAGGTCTGCACCAAGCGCGGGGTGGAGCACATTCAGGATGAGGTGCAGGCGGTTGAGCTGGATGAACAGGGTAATGTCAGCCATCTGATGTTAGAGCGTAAGGGCCGCCACGACATCGAGATGGTCATAGATTGCACCGGGTTCCGCGGTTTGATCATCAACAAAGCACTGGGTGAGCCGTTTATGGATTACTCGGATTACCTGCCCAACGACCGCGCCATGGCGTTGCAGATTGAACATCCCGACCCAGAGAAAATCGAAAGCGTCACCCGGTCTACCGCGCTGGGCGCCGGTTGGACATGGCGGGTGCCGCTCTACAACCGTGTGGGCACAGGATATGTGTATTCATCGGCGCATCGCACGGATGATCAGGCGGCAGATGAATATCTCGAATGGCTAGGCGACAGCGGCAAAGGTTTGACACCGCGCGTGATCCCGATGCGCATCGGGCGCGTGCGCAATGCCTGGGTCAAGAACTGTCTGGCAATCGGTTTGTCTGGCGGGTTCATTGAACCGTTGGAAAGTACCGCAATCCATATGGTTGATCACGCGGTGCGCTGGTTCGCAGAACACCTGCCTACACGCGACATCGAACCATCGCTGCGGGCAAGATATAACCGGCAAATGAACCAGATGTATGATGAGGTCCTAGATTTCATCTGTCTGCACTATCGCCTGGGCAACCGCACGGATGATCAATATTGGATCGATGCGCGCACAGAGATGAAGATACCGGATCGTTTGGCCGAAAACCTGGAATTGTGGCAGCACCGCCTGCCCATGGAACACGATATCGAATTCGCCACACTGTTTAATTTCCGCGTTTATCAGACGGTTCTTTTGGGCAAGCAGGTCTATGACACCGGCTATGGGACCGGCATCCGTGATCGTCTGCGGCCGTTGAAGAAACCGATTTGGTTCCAGTGGTGGAAGGGCGCGAAGGTGGATCTTGCGCAGATCCTCAAGGCGATGCCGGATCACAAAACACTGTTGCGCGATATCCGAGGAGAGCTGGAGCAGCCCTCAGCCTTTGGTATGGCGGCTGCGATGCAACCGACCGTCGCGATGCCGGGCGAACAACTTGCACCCGTGGCAATCCAGAACATGCCGAACCTTGCCGAAATCCAAAGCGGCAAGAAGGACCTGCAACTGTTCTAGAAGGTCCTAGCGCTCGGCGCAGCTTTGCGGTGGTGGCAGCATTGAACTGCGCTGCGCGGACCGAGGACCCACTGGAGAAATGCAAAATACCTGCGCTAAAGCGCGGGTCCTTCACGCAGCTTTTCCTGCTCGGACGGGGTCGGCGTGTGATTGAAGACAAAGGCCGTGCGGCAGGCTTCTTCTCCGCCTAGGTCTTCGATTTTCTTGCGTTGATCGGCAAAGGCGCAGGAGTTGACCTCTTCGGGGTCGCAGATTTCTCGCAGACGGCGTTCCCCTTCGACCAGCGCAGCCTGAACCTGCGGGTCATTTACCCGATCCAGCGCGCGGTTGGTCTGTTCTTGAGGATCGGTTGACAGGTCGAACAATTGCGGGGGCTGTCCGACATAATAGACGTATTTCCATTCGTCCCATCGCACCATGAAACTGCCGGTTCTTGACCCACCATCGTGGTATTCGCTGAAGCCGGTTCGGTCGGGGTCGTCCGGCGCATTTGCCAACTCGATCAGAGACAAGCCGGGTTGACCCGTGTTGCCCTCGTCGGCTTCGACGCCGCAGACGTCCCGGGCGGTTGCAGCGATATCGGTCAGATTGGTACATGTGGTGACGCGTCGCCCCGACGGGATACCCGGGCCGGCCGCGATCATCGGAATTCCTGCACTGGCCTCATACATTACCTGTTTGGTCCAAAACCCCTGATCCCCCATCATGTCACCGTGGTCGGATACATAGATCACGACCGTATTTTCAGCATGACCACCGTCGGACAAGGCTTTCAGGATGCGCCCCACGCAATCATCCATCAGTGAGGTCAGACCATAATAAGCCGCCTTGGCTTCGCGCATTTTCTGTACGTCAAAATAGTCATCGTAGTTGAAGAACGCAGCGATGTTGCGAAGCTCTTCATGATTAGGCAGCCCTTTGCCATACCCGACCGGCAAATCCATCTGAGCTGGGTCGTAAAGGGCGTACCATTCCTTGGGACAGGTCAGGGGATAGTGCGGACTGACCAGCGACATAAATGCAGCCCAGGGTTTGTCCTGTCGCGCGGGATCGGCCAGCCAGGCCTCGGCTGCTGCGGTAATGTCCAGATCGTAATCGGTATAGGTGCTGGGCCCGACGCCCACATCACCCGCCAGCTCGGATGCCGAATCATAGTCTGGTGGGTTTTCGCGCAAAAGCCCAACGGCCCAGCCGACACCTCCGACCACGTGCATCGGCAGGATTTCCCGCGAGAAGCCATTGTCGTCTTCGTTGGACCTGAAATGCAGTTTTCCAATAGCGACGACCTCGCGCCCTGCATCGCGCAACTGCCGCATCCAGCTGCGCGGATGTCCGTCATAGGGTGTTGCGCTGTCCCAGTTTCCTGTCGTGTGAACCCAGTCTCCGGTCGCAAGCGCCGCCCGTGTGGGTACGCACATGGGTGAAGGCGTGTAGGCGGACTCAAACATCGTTCCGCGCGCGGCCAGTGCATCCAGATTGGGCGTTTTGACAATCGGATGGCCAGCGCATCCCATTGCGTCTTTGCGGTGTTCGTCTGAAATGATGACGAGAAAGTTCAGGTCTTGACGCATGAAATCCTCCGACTTTTTCAAAGCTTCGCAATTGGCGCGGACTTTGCTGTTCGAAACACGACATTCTTCGCAGGAATCGGGAGTTGCGCCTAACGAGGGCGGTTGTATACGGATAAAAATAATGTAATAACATATCAAAATTTTCGAGCGAGCATGACGACCCACTGACACCTGAAAGCCTAGGTTCGTGCGCGCCGATGAAAGGAGCGCACAATGACTGACCGCAGAAAGAACCGAAACTTGCGCAGCCGGATCAAACGCCGCCGGCAGACGGGATCGCCAATGCAGGCCTATGACGCGTTGCCTGCCGAATTGCGATTGTGGCTTGCCACGGCTTGTTTGCCGTGGAGCCCGGCCTCGGCGCTGCGCATTTGGGATAAGGTAGGCGGAGCGAATGATCCTGATGATGCCTATTTGCGTTTGAATGCGATTGAGCAATCCATGTTGCAACGGGACCGGCGCGTTTAGGACATGGCGTGCCAAGTGTGACGGCGGTCGATGCCCTGTATATCAAGGCTTTCCTCTTGCACATGTTGGGAATTCCGCATATACGCGCGCTGTCTACACAAGGGCGGTCAACGTCCGGATGACGTTACTGAGCAGGGCCGGGTTACCTCGGCCCTTTGTGTTTGTTGTTCAGGGGCGCACCGGATCACGTCCGATGACACCATGAAACAAGACCGGCGGAGACAACCGCTCGGCCAGTAAAAACGTATGTAAAGGAAAACACTGCCAGATGGCTGATACAACCATGGAGGAATTCGAAGCCCTCCTGAACGAAAGCTTCGAAATGGACACGCCCGAAGAGGGTTCTGTTGTCAAAGGCAAGGTACTGGCGATCGAAGCCGGCCAAGCCATCATCGACGTTGGCTACAAAATGGAAGGCCGCGTTGATCTGAAAGAATTCGCAAATCCCGGCGAAGCCCCTGAAATCGCTGTTGGTGACGAGGTCGAAGTCTACCTGCGTGCCGCAGAGAACGCCCGTGGCGAAGCTGTCATCTCGCGCGAGATGGCCCGCCGTGAAGAGGCATGGGACCGTCTGGAAAAAGCATATGCCGACGACCAGCGCGTCGAAGGTGCAATCTTTGGTCGCGTCAAAGGTGGCTTCACCGTCGATCTGGGTGGCGCAGTTGCGTTCCTGCCCGGTTCGCAGGTTGACGTCCGCCCCGTACGCGACGCTGGCCCGCTGATGGGTCTGAAGCAGCCGTTCCAGATTCTGAAAATGGACCGTCGTCGTGGCAACATCGTTGTTTCGCGTCGCGCAATCCTGGAAGAATCGCGTGCCGAACAGCGTGCCGAAGTCATTGGCAACCTGACCGAAGGTCAGACCGTCGAAGGCGTGGTCAAGAACATCACCGAATACGGTGCGTTTGTTGACCTGGGCGGTGTTGACGGCCTGCTGCACGTCACCGACATGGCATGGCGTCGTGTGAATCACCCGTCCGAGATCCTGACGATCGGCGAAACCATTAAGGTTCAGGTCATCAAGATCAACAAAGAGACCCACCGCATCAGCCTGGGCATGAAGCAGCTGCAGGAAGATCCATGGGATCTGGTTGCTGCCAAGTATCCGCTGAGCTCGGTCCATCAGGGTCGCGTCACCAACATCACCGACTACGGCGCGTTCGTCGAGCTGGAAGCCGGTGTCGAAGGTCTGGTGCACGTGTCCGAGATGTCCTGGACCAAGAAAAACGTCCACCCCGGCAAGATCGTTTCGACCAGCCAGGAAGTCGACGTCATGGTTCTGGAAATCGACGGCGCCAAGCGTCGTGTGTCTCTGGGCCTGAAGCAGACCATGCGCAACCCGTGGGAAGTGTTTGCAGAAACACACCCCGAGGGCACCGAAGTCGAAGGCGAAGTCAAGAACATCACCGAATTTGGTCTGTTCATTGGCCTCGAAGGCGACATCGACGGCATGGTTCACCTGTCCGACCTGTCGTGGGACGAACGTGGCGAAGATGCGATCCAGAACTACCGCAAAGGCGACATGGTTTCGGCCGTTGTCTCGGAAGTTGACGTGGAAAAAGAGCGTATCTCGCTGTCGATCAAAGCCCTGGGTGGTGACAAGTTCGCAGAAGCCGTTGGCGGCGTGAAGCGCGGTTCGATCATCACTGTCGAAGTCACTGCGATCGAAGATGGCGGCATCGAGGTAGAATACGAAGGCATGAAGTCCTTCATCCGTCGTTCCGACCTGTCGCGTGACCGTGCAGAGCAGCGCCCCGAGCGTTTCTCGGTTAACGACAAGATCGACGTCCGCGTCACCAATGTCGACAGCAAGACTCGCCGTCTGGGTCTGTCGATCAAGGCCCGTGAGATCGCCGAAGAGAAAGAGGCCGTGGAACAGTACGGTTCTTCCGACTCGGGCGCATCGCTGGGCGATATCCTGGGTGCAGCGCTGAAATCCGGCGACTAAGCTCAGGCTGGATTTTCAGCCGAATTTACGGCCCCGTGCAGACGCGCGGGGCCGTTTTTGTTGCGAATCAATATGTTCCAAAATTTGGGCTCATTACGGCCGTCGTTCACGCTTTAAGAGCGGATTTTGCCTGAACAAGCAAAAAATCGCGCGACTTTTCTGTAAAATGAATGCTTTGCACACAGAGTTTACGTTCCCCCGATCACGGTTTTTTCCTATACTGTCCAGAAGTATAGACATGGTTAACCGGTCGCCTGGGAGGGTAACACTCATGATCCGTTCAGAACTGATTCAGAAAATCGCCGACGAAAACCCGCATCTCTATCAGCGTGATGTCGAGCGGATTGTGAATACCGTGTTCGAAGAAGTGACAGATGCCATGGCGCGTGGCGACCGTGTTGAACTGCGCGGCTTCGGTGCGTTCTCGGTCAAACAACGTGACGCGCGTGTTGGCCGCAATCCTCGTACGGGTGAAACCGTGCAGGTCGAAGAAAAATGTGTTCCATTCTTCAAAACTGGCAAGTTGCTAAGGGACCGATTGAACGGTAAAGCCTGACACCATGATGCGTTACCTTCGATATGCTTTCCTGGCGATCCTCGGGATCGTTCTTGTGTCAATCTCGCTGGCCAATCGCCAGATGGTCGAGTTGAAACTGATGCCGGATGCCCTGGCCGAGTTGCTGGGGCTCAATTTCTCAACGTCTTTGCCACTGTTCATCGTGGTGCTGGGCGGCGTCGTGGCCGGTTTGATCATCGGCTTCCTGTGGGAATGGCTGCGCGAGCATAAACACCGCCGCGATGCCTCGACCAAGACCGGAGAAGTGCGCAAGCTTGAGCGTGAGGTCAAGAAGCTCAAGAAAAAGCAGAACGAGGGCAAGGACGACGTTCTGGCTCTGCTGGACGAAGCCAGCTAAGGCACCTTTATGACGAACGTAGCTGTAAAAATCTGCGGGCTGACCGCACCTGATCACGTGCGCGTAGCAGCTGATGCTGGCGCGCGATATGTCGGGTTTGTCTTCTTCCACAAATCGCCACGGCATCTGGGCATTGATGAAGCCGCGTCACTGGCACAGCTGGTGCCGGCAGGCGTGGCAAAGGTTGCCCTAACCGTTAATGCGACGGACGAGGAACTGGACCGCGTCGTCGCAAGCGTGCCCTTGGACATGTTGCAATTGCACGGCAAAGAAACACCGCAGCGTGTTTCTGAGGTTCGCGACAGGTTTGGGTTGCCGGTGATGAAAGCAATCGGCATCGCCGAGGCCGAGGATCTGAGCGCAATTGACCTGTATTCCGACGTTGCAGATCAGTTGCTGATCGACGCGAAACCTCCGCGTACATCCGAACTGCCGGGCGGGAATGGGTTGGCCTTTGATTGGCGCCTGCTGGCCGGCCGGAAATACTGGCAAAAGCCATGGATGCTGGCCGGGGGACTGACGCCAGATAACGTTGCCGAGGCGATCCGGATGACCGGTGCAAAACAGGTTGATGTGTCTTCGGGTGTCGAAAGCGCGCCGGGAGTTAAAGACTCCATTAAGATTTCTGAATTCGTGTCCGCCGCCCATTGATCTGCTTGCTGACCTCCCCCGTATATAACGTCGGGGAGGAGCAATGATGCTTGCAGCGATTGGCGGGGTTACCCTGAACCATTGGTACAACGCGCCAGAGTTCTTTTGGCGCGCGGGGCAAGCGTTGAAGCAGGCGCGTGGTGACCCATTGTGCGTTCATGCGCAGTTGTTCCCGCACGGTGGGCTCTACTTTTCGCTCAGCGTTTGGCAAGACGCCGAGGCCATGCTGACATTTGCCCATTCGGGACCACACAGGCGGGTTCTTGAGGCATCGGACCGGTTGTCCATCACGCATGAGTTCCATCATTTCTCATGCATCGCGGTGCCGACCGAAGAACAGGCCCTGCGGATCTGGAAGCATCGCTACAGACCCGCGAAATGATACGTTTTGCCATGGCAAAACCTGGCAGCACCTCCTATGAACAACGGGTACGACGAGGGAGACACCCATGGCCAACGATCTATTCAATTCCTTCATGTCCGGTCCCGACGAACAGGGCCGGTTTGGCATCTTCGGCGGACGGTTTGTCAGCGAAACGCTGATGCCGCTGATCCTGTCGCTTGAAGAGGAATATGAGAAGGCCAAGGATGATCCGACCTTCTGGGCCGAGATGGACGATCTGTGGGCGAACTATGTGGGTCGCCCCTCGCCGCTGTATTACGCGGAACGCCTGACCGAGCATCTGGGCGGCGCGAAAATCTATCTGAAACGCGACGAACTGAACCACACGGGCGCGCATAAAATCAACAACGTGTTGGGCCAGATCATTCTGGCGCGGCGCATGGGTAAAACCCGGATCATCGCGGAAACCGGTGCGGGGCAGCACGGCGTGGCGACAGCTACCGTCTGCGCCAAATTCGGCCTGAAATGCATCGTTTACATGGGCGCACACGACGTTCAGCGTCAGGCGCCCAACGTATTCCGTATGCGTTTGCTGGGTGCCGAAGTGATTCCGGTGACCTCGGGCCGTGGCACGCTTAAGGACGCGATGAACGACGCGCTACGTGATTGGGTGACCAATGTGCGCGACACGTTCTACTGCATCGGCACTGTGGCGGGCCCGCACCCGTATCCGGCGATGGTGCGTGATTTCCAGTCGATCATCGGCAAGGAAGCTAAGGAACAGATGCAAAAGGCCGAAGGCCGTTTGCCCGACACGCTTATCGCCGCCATCGGCGGTGGGTCGAATGCGATGGGCCTGTTTTATCCGTTCCTTGACGACAAGAGCGTCAACATCATCGGTGTTGAGGCGGGCGGTAAAGGCGTGAATGAAAAGATGGAACATTGCGCCTCGCTGACCGGTGGTCGTCCGGGTGTGCTGCACGGAAACCGTACCTACCTGCTGCAGGATGATGACGGCCAGATCCTCGAAGGCTATTCGATCTCGGCCGGTCTGGATTACCCTGGTATTGGCCCCGAGCATTCTTGGCTGAATGATATCGGTCGCGCGAACTATGTCTCGATCACCGATAAAGAGGCGCTGGAAGCGTTCCAGCTGTGCTGTGCAACCGAAGGTATCATCCCCGCGTTGGAGCCCAGCCACGCGTTGGCGCATGTCATGAAGATCGCGCCGGAACTGCCCAAGGATCACCTGATCTGCATGAATATGTGTGGTCGCGGCGACAAGGACGTTCAGACGGTCGCCAAATACCTGAACTTTGATATGTCCGACACCGAAGGCCGTTCGGCCGGATAACGCGCGCCCGGGGCTTTGCGCCCCGGGTCTTTCATGCCACGCTGCGTGGTATGCAGGACGCGTCCAGTTCAGATAAACTCGCTCAAAAGTACGATGCCGCAGCCCCCGGCTGGGCGGATAAGATGCGTCTGCTGGGCTATTTTGATGCCTATCTGGGGTTTCTATCGATCGGTTCAGCGGATGATCTAGGCCGGAACGGGCTGGATGTGGGGTGCGGGACAGGTGCTTTTGCCGAGGCACGGGCGGTCATTCAGCCCGAAGCTCGAGTCACTCTGCTCGAGCCGTCCGGGAAAATGCTGAAACAGGCCGAGGGTGCGCTGGCCCTAAGGGGCGTTACAACCCATACCGCGCGATCCCGGTTGGAGGATTTTCCACCAGCCCAGCCTTTTGATTGCGTTCTGGCAGCCCATGTCCTTGAGCATTGCGATAACCCTACCGATGCCCTGCGCCACATGCGCAGGCAGGCCGCGCCTGCGGCAAAGCTGTGGTTGGTCGTCAGTAAACCACACTGGTGCAACGCGATTATTTGGCTTCAATGGCGTCACCGGTCGTACAGACCGCAACAGGTGGCCAAGATGCTTAAGGAGGCGGGGTGGGTGTTGGAGGCGGAGCACAGTTTTCCAACTGGTCCGCCCTCGCGCACATCGCGCGGCTATCTGGCCCGCGCCGTGTAAACATCAATCCGGTGTTGGCGACATGGATTGATCAGCTCTGATGCAAAACCGTTTCGAACCCCTCGAACTGAGGTGGTCCCATCAGAGCCGACTGCGTCTTGCCGTTGCCTGCATTCTTGTGCGCATCGCGGAATTGTTCGGATTTGGTCCAGGCCTCGAAATCGCTGCGATTGTCCCAAATCACGTGGCTGGAATACAGCCGATACCCGTCGCCTTCGGGGCCTTTCAGAAGGCGGAACTCCTGAAATCCTTGCAGTTCTTTCAACCGGCTTTCGCGGTCTTTCCAAACGGATTCGAAATCGGCTTCGCTGCCCAAACGGACTTTGAAGCGGTTCATGGCGATAAAGCTCATAGCCTACCTCGTTTTTTGACGGTTTCGCGCTTGCTAAACAAAGTGTCGGCTGGCGGGTTTCTTTGATGTCTTTTTACCCCTGAGGTCAATCAGGTTCGACGGCATTTTCACGTAAAATTCCAATAGGGACGATGTCCAATGCCCGCTGATGCGTGGCCTCCAGATCAACCTTGGGCGCGCAGCCCTCGTCATGGGCCTGCAGGAACCGCCCGGCACACAGGCACCAGTTGTCACCGGGCTTGAGACCGGGAAAATCGAACTCGGGGCGCGGTGTGCTCAGGTCATTGCCGACATACTTGGAATAGGCCAGAAACTCGGCCGTCATGACCGCGCAGACCGTGTGACTGCCCTGATCTTCGGCGCAGGTGTTACAGGCCCCGTCCCGAAAAAAACCGGTCTGTGGATCGCGGGAGCAGGGGGCAAGGACGCCCCCCAGAACGTTTATGCTGTCCAGTTTTTGCATGGGCACACCTTACAGGCTTTGGGCGATTGTGCGGAACATTTCTATGTTTGTTTCGTTGACGCCATCGTCACGGAAACTGCGATCAGCCCCGGTTGAAACGATAACAACACCACGCGGTTGGTCGAAATAGATGTACTGACCATAAACGCCACGGGCCAGAAACTCGCCTTCATGCGCGCCGACGGGGATCCACCACTGGTAGCCATACCCGATCTCTCCGGCTTCGGTCGGGGCGCTCGGAAAAACGGATTCCGCAATCCATTCGGCGGGCACGATCTGCTGGCCATTATGCTCGCCGTTTTGCAGGATCATCTGTCCAAACCGGGCAAAGTCGCGAGTAGTGAAGTTCAACCCGCCCAAGACGAAAGCCACGCCAGCACCGTCGGTGACATAGTAGCCGTCGCGTTCAAGGCCCAGAGGTTCAATGATCTTTTCGGTCAGCAAGTCAGCCACAGACCGATCCGTCGCACCGCGAACAACCATGCCGATAACGTGTGTGTCGATCGAGACATATTGCCATGTCTCGCCGGGCTCGACGAAGGTTTCGTTCAGCGAGGCGGCAAAGTCATCCAGCTCTCCACCCAGGGCGACGACGCGACCCATTCGGTTGATGTCGGAGTTGTAGTCCAGATAGTCCTCGTCGAAGGTCACACCGCTGGCCATGTTCAGAACATTGCGGATCGTTGCGCCGTCATAAGCGGTGCCCTGCAGTTTCGGGGCGTATTTGACCACCGGATCGTCCAGCGAGTCGATGGCGCCTTCGGCCATCAGGATGCCGAACAGGGCGGACAGATAGCTTTTGGCGACCGACCAGGATATCCGGCGATCCTCGGGGGCGGTCCCCAAATAGTATTCTTCGAACCTGATCTGCCCGTCCTGCATCACCAGCAAAGAGGTTACAGCCCGGTCTTCGACCCATTTGTCCGTGCCCTCGGGCAGGTCAAAACCGGGGCCGTAGGGCAGTTCGAATGTCGCACCTTCCCCCCTTGGCAGGTCGACAGTCAGGAAGGCGTCATCCATGTGAGAGAAGTTGTGAATGATCTTTTCTTCGGAAAACAGAGAGTTCACGGCCATCAGGCGCTGAATCTCTTCACGCTTCCAAACGCCAACGACCACCGCTGCCAGCACCAACATCAAAACGATGCGCAGCACCCATTTCATCAGGGTTCGCATATGTTACCTCCCGCTTTTGGTGTGCATTGGAGCGCGGACTGGCGCAGTTCGCAATTGAGACGTAGCGGCAACATCGTTGGCCTTACTTGAACTTGTCCATCAGTTTTTGCATGGCGGACCTGGTGTCCGCCTCGGGTTCAGGCGTAGCTGCAGCGACCGATTTCGAGGAGGCCGCAGCGGTTTTTGATGACCGTGGCGGTGCGGTGCGCAATGCGACCGCGTTCATGAATTTGCCACCATCGCCATCTGCCAAATGACCGGCACCTTCGGAAACCCCCCGTAAGACGTCTTCCAGCCAATCCGAATCTGCCTTAGCAAAGTCACTCAGGACATAAGGCGAGACCAGTTCCTTACGGCCCGGATGCCCAATGCCCAGACGAACTCGATCATAGGCCGGGCTGATATGGTCATGGATCGACCGCAGACCGTTATGCCCGGCGTGACCTCCACCTGCTTTCGCACGCACCTTACCGGGCGCAAGATCCAGCTCGTCGTGAAAAACGGTCACATCGGTTGAGTCCAGCTTGTAAAAGCGCATAGCCTCACCCACGGATTGACCCGAGCGGTTCATGAAGGTTTGTGGCTTGATCAGCAGCACCTTTTCCGAGCCCAACCGCCCCTCGGCGATTTCTGCCTGGAACTTTGATTTCCACGGGCGGAAACCGTGATCGTCGGCAATCCTGTCCAGTGCCATAAAGCCGATATTGTGCCGGTTCCGGGCATATTTCTGCCCTGGATTGCCCAGTCCGACAAAAAGTTTCATGGTTCTGCTCCGCGCGTCATTGTACGACTTGTTTCCTCATGCCTCGAATTGGATCGGAATTCCAGTGAGACTTCGTCTGCCATTGCCTGTCGCTAACAGCAGCAGGTGAGGCGCGCCTGGCCAGTAGGGGCCGTGATTTCAATCCGCCAGAGTGAATGCCGGAGCCGGCGGCAAGCTAGCGCGAAGATCCGCATTCGACAAAAAAACGGGGCTCCAAAGGAGCCCCGTTTCAAATTCAAGGTACTGAAACCTGAACTTATTCTTCGGCTTCCTGACCGACGACTTCAACTTCGTCTACGGCCACTTCGCCCTCTTCACCCTCTTCGTCATCATCCGTTACCAGACCGGTCGGTGCCGAGATGTTCGCGATCACGAAGTCACGATCGATGGTCGGCTTGGTGCCTTCGGGCAGGTCGACCGACGAAATGGTGGCAACGTCGTTGATGTTCATGCCGGTCACGTCAACAGTGATCTTCTCAGGAATATCACCTGCGGTGCACAGCAGTTCGACTTCCGGACGGACAACGGTCAGAACGCCGCCCTTCTTGATGCCGGGTGCTTCTTCCTCGTTGATGAACTCAACCGGGATAAACAGCGCGATCTTGGTGGTGCGACGCAGGCGCATCAGATCCAGGTGGGTCGGCAGGTCTTTGACGACGTCACGCTGAACGTCGCGGCAGATGACGCGAACGTCTTCCTGGCCTTCAACTTTCAGGTTCCACAGGGTCGACTTGAACCGGCCAGCTTTCAGGCGCTTGAACAGTTCGTTGAACGGGATCTGAATCGGCAGCGGTTCTTTGTCGCCACCAAATACAATGCCCGGAACCATGCCGTCGCGGCGTGCCTGACGAGCGGCGCCCTTGCCTGTCCCCGTCCGTTCCAGAGCTACGAGATCAGGAATCTCTCCAGCCATGATAATTCTCCAATGTTAGGGCGGGCATCCTCCAAGGCTGTATGCCCGCGTGAAGCCGCGTCCTTAGCTTGAATTGTCAGGTTTGAAAAGGGGTTTTTAGCGGTCTTCATACTTTGCGAGGCTCTGCCTCGCGCTCCGGGATATTTGGGGCCAGATGAAGAGCTGATCCCCAGCTTCATCTGGCAAAAAATATCCCAGGGGATTCGCAGTTTGCTGCAGTGGGCGTAGAGCCCCGTTTAACATGGTTTGCTGCAAGGTTTTGCGAGATCAGGCCTGCCAACGACCGCCGAAATCCTCGGGGATCAGCAGGTTGTGACGACCCAGACTACTCACATCCCGCTCGCCGCACAGGGCCATCGTGGTATCCAGCTCTTTGTGGATGATATCCAGCGCGGTGGTGACACCTTGTTGGCCCATCGCACCCAGCCCATAGACAAAAGCGCGACCGATGTAAGTGCCTTTGGCCCCAAGTGCCAGCGCTTTGAGAACGTCCTGCCCAGACCGGATGCCGCTGTCCAGATGGACTTCGACGTCGTCACCAACTGCGTCCATGATTTCAGGCAAAACGCGGATCGAACTGAGCGCCCCGTCCAACTGTCGCCCGCCGTGGTTTGAAACAACGATGGCATCTGCGCCCAGCTTAGCCGCCATCTTCGCGTCTTCGGCATCCAGAATGCCTTTCAGGATCACCTTGCCGCCCCATTGTTCCATCAGCTTTTCGACCTTTTTCCAATCGAGGCTGGGGTCGAATTGCTCGGCCGTCCACGCGCCCAGCGATGAGGCGTCAGAAACGCCTTCGGCATGACCAACGATATTGCCAAATTCGCGCCGATGTGCGCCTAGCATTTCTATCCCCCAAGCCCATTTAGTCATGAGGTTTGCGATTGTCTTGGCTGTCAGTTTCGGAGGCGCGGACAAGCCATTTTTCAGATCTTTATGGCGCTGCCCCAGAATTTGCAGGTCCAGGGTGATCACCAATGCGGAACAATTGGCATCCTTGGCGCGCTGTATCAGGCGACCGACGTAATCCTGATCCTTCATTGCATAAAGCTGAAACCAAAAGGGTTTGCTTGTATGCCCTGCGACATCCTCGATCGAGTTGATCGACATGGTCGACAGGGTGAAGGGCACGCCGAATTCCTCAGCAGCCTTTGCGGCCTTCATCTCACCGTCCGCGTGCTGCATGCCTGTCAGGCCCACTGGGGCCAAAGCCACCGGCATCGCAACATCCTGCCCGATCATCTGCGATGCGGTCGAGCGCCCGTCCATGTCCACGGCGACCCGCTGGCGCAGCCTGATATCTTCGAAATCTGAGCTGTTGTCGCGGAAGGTCTGTTCGGTCCAGCTGCCGCTTTCGGCATAGTCGAAAAACATGCGCGGCACGCGGCGTTCGTAGATGCGTTTCAGATCGTCGATATTGGTAATGACGGGCATGAGGTTCGGCCTTCGCAGTATTGGTGATGTTTGTTACCAACCATTTGAGGCCCTCGCAACGCTGGGACGTTGTGAGGCAACGTCAAGTATCCCGGGGCAACAAAAAACGCGGCCGGACATGGCCGACCGCATTGAAATTTGATCAGGCTTCGCTTAGGCCGAGTGGGCGCCGTCAGCCAGAGATTTCACGAAATCCAAAACTTCGCCGGTGGGCTTGCCCGCAGCGATCTGGCTGACGATAGCAGAGCCAACCACAGCACCATCAGCAACAGTTGCGATTGCCTGTGATTTTTCAGGTGTATTGATCCCGAACCCGACGATCACTGGTAAATCGGTTGCGGATTTGATGCGGGCGACCTCGGGGCCAACATTTGTGGCTTGGGCTTCGGCCGCACCCGTAATGCCGGTGATCGATACGTAATACACAAAACCCGACGTGTTCTGCAGAACGCGGGGCAGGCGTTTGTCATCGGTGGTTGGCGTGGCCAGACGAATGAAGTTCAATCCAGCAGCCTGCGCAGGCAAGCACAGTTCTTCGTCTTCCTCGGGCGGCAGGTCGACGACGATCAGACCGTCAATTCCGACCTCTTTGGCATCTGCAAGGAACTTATCGACGCCGCGGCTGTAGATCGGATTGTAGTAGCCCATCAGCACAATCGGAGTGGTGTCGTCGGTCTCGCGGAAAGCTCGGGCCAGATCCAAAGTCCGCTGCAAAGTCATGCCGCTGTCCAGTGCGCGTTGACCGGCGGCTTGGATCGTCGGGCCGTCTGCCATCGGATCGGTAAAGGGCAGACCCAGTTCGATGACATCGACACCTGCGCCGGGCAGGCCCTTTACGATTTCAAGCGAGGTTTCGAAATCCGGGTCACCGGCCATGATGTAGGCGACGAACGCCTTCTTTCCCTGTTCTTTCAGAGCGGCGAACTTGGCGTCGATACGGGTCATAAGCTGTCCTTGCAATCAGGTTCAGGCCTGATGTGCAGAAACTTTGAGGGGAAATCAATCCCGCCGAGGCAGATTGCTTCAGAACGCGTAATGATACCGCAGCAAAACGGAGTTGACGCCCGGGTTATCGTCCTGTGTGCTTGCGTTCGATTTGTGAGTAATTGCCAGGGACACGCTGTTGCCGTTGTTCAATGTGTAACCGAGGCCCAGCAAGCTACGAATCTGGAATTCACCACCCAGATCGTTGAGTGCGTCACCTTCTGAAAAATACCCGGGCATAACGCTTCCTTCGACGAACCAACGGTCGGCAAAGGTGTATGTCCCGATCAGGCCAATCCCGATATGAACGTCGGCGGCGGTATCTATGGTCAGGGCACCACCCCATGTGGCGGAAAAACGCGTGGCCTCGTGAAAGGGACGGTGATGGTATTCGAGCGAGATTACGGCTTCATCGTCAGAAAGGCTGTCAGAAAAATCCGAGAACCCGGCGCCAAAGACAATGGATTGAGCATGCGCCGCTTGGGCAGTTAAAAACAGCGCAACGGTAGCAGTTAAATACTTCATATCTCATATTCACTATTTGTTTGTTCACAAAGTCTTACATGGTGAGCTTAGTGTGTTGGTTTCAATCCGGGCAAGATCACGAATGCGCAACTGGGTCGTGATGTTGTAATTCGGATCGGCGGCGCCTTTTGCAGTCCGGCTTGCGCATTGCCTCGGACCTGCATAGAAGCAGCGCTCGAATGGTATGCAGGAGGCCGTCATGGGCTTTAAAATGGGAATCGTGGGTCTGCCGAATGTGGGTAAGTCGACCCTCTTCAACGCGCTGACCAAGACCGCAGCTGCTCAGGCGGCGAATTTCCCGTTCTGCACAATCGAACCCAATGTGGGTGATGTTGCCGTGCCCGATGATCGGCTCGACAAGTTGGCGGCGATCGCAAGCTCGAAACAGATCATTCCCACGCGGATGACCTTTGTTGATATCGCTGGTCTGGTGAAGGGCGCCTCGAAGGGCGAGGGGCTGGGCAACCAGTTTCTGGCCAACATCCGTGAAACCGACGCCATTGCCCACGTGCTGCGCTGTTTCGAAGATGGCGATGTGACCCACGTGGACGGCCGTGTCGATCCTGTGGCCGATGCCGACACCATCGAGACCGAGTTGATGTTGGCCGATCTGGAAAGCATCGAAAAGCGCCGCGCCAATCTGGTGCGAAAGCTGAAAGGCAATGACAAAGAGGCGCAGCAGCAGGAACGTTTACTGGCTGAAGCGCAGGCGATGCTGGAAGACGGCAAACCCGCGCGTCTGGTCGAAGTCTCTGACGAAGACGCCAAGGCATGGACGATGCTGCAGCTGCTGACCACAAAACCGGTTCTCTATGTCTGCAACGTGTCCGAGGAAGAAGCCGCCGAGGGTAACGAATATTCCGCCCGCGTGGCTGAAATGGCCGCGGCTCAGGGCAATTCCCACGTCATCATCAGCGCCAAGATCGAAGAAGAGATTAGCCTGCTGGAAGAAGACGAGGCGCAGATGTTCCTGGAGGAAATGGGTCTGGAAGAGCCAGGCCTCGACCGTCTAATCCGTGCCGGCTATGACCTGCTCAAGCTGGAAACCTATTTCACAGTCGGCCCGAAAGAGGCCCGCGCCTGGACCATCCGCACCGGCACCGCTGCGCCACAGGCCGCTGGTGTGATCCATGGCGATTTCGAAAAAGGTTTCATTCGCGCTGAGACGATCGCCTATGACGACTACATCGCTGCGAATGGCGAACAGGGCGCGAAAGAGGCGGGTAAGATGCGGGCCGAAGGCAAGGGCTATATCGTCAAAGACGGCGATGTGATGCACTTCTTGTTCAATACCTGAGCGCCGATTGACCCTGCGTGAAGCGGACCATTCAGATGCGTCGAGCATCGCTGCGATCTCGATTGAAGTCTGGATCGGCACCTATCTCAAACGCGGGGTTAGCGGTTTTTTCGCGGATTACGCGCTGACCGAGTTCACGCCAGCGCGTATCGCTGCCCTGATCAGCGATCCGGAAGAGTTCATTCTGGTGTCGAATAATTCACAGGGGATCGACGGGTTCATTCGCGTCTCTCCGGGCTGTGATGCCCCCGTCGCGGGGTGGTCGGGTATGGAAATTTCGACATTCTATGTTCAGCCGCGTCATCACGGCAAAGGGATCGGCACGCGCCTGCTTACGGCAGCACTGACGCATTGCCGAGAGCAACGGGCCGGTTCCGTCTGGTTGACCACCAATGCAGAAAACGATCCGGCCATCGCCTTCTATCTGGCCAATGGTTTTGTACAGATTGGCGAAACCCAGTTCCAGATTGCGGATCAGGGCTATCTCAACAATGTCTATGCCTTGTCTTTGACCTGAACACATCGCTTTCCCCCAACGTAAAAGGCGCTAATCTGGGTTTCTGGCCTCACCTTGGGATACCGAAAAATGATCGAAATCCGCGACCTGCAATTGCTTAGCGCCTTGGCCCGGCATCGCCATTTTGCCAAAGCGGCAGAGGAATGCGGGATTTCTCAGCCAGCGTTTTCCATGCGCATTCGGAATCTCGAGGACCGGCTGGGTGTCTCCATCGTGCGCCGCGCCAACAGGTTTCAGGGTCTGACGGAAGAAGGCGAGATGATCGTCCAACGCGCGCGACGCATTCTGGATGAGACAAAGGCGCTGGAACAGCAGGTTCTGGCCTCGAAGGGTGAGATTACCGGGACACTCAAACTGGGGGTGATCCCAACCGCTATTGCCTTTACCGGTCGGCTGATCAAGCGGCTGCATCAGGCGCATCCGCGCGTTGTCACACGGATCGAAACCATGTCGGCCTCGTCCATTCAGCACCGGTTGGATGAGGGTAGTCTGGATGCGGGGATCACTTATGGCGACAGCATTGGCACCGACTTGCGGCAGGTGCAGCCGTTGTACGAAGAGACTTACGTGCTGTTGATCCCGTCACATATGACCGCAGAAATCGGGCCGATCCCATGGACACAGGTCGCCGAGTTTCCACTCAGCCTGCTTGAGCCGCAGATGCAGAACCGTCGCATTCTGGACCGCATCTTTGCTGAGCAGGGCCTCCACCCCCAAGTGGTCGCTGAAACCAGTGGCTTTACCGCCTCAATGGTCATGGCGCGTGAAGGGCTGGCAGCCACCGTTGTCCCCCGCGTTCTGGTTCGGGCGCTGGGTGAACTTAAGGGTACGAAAGTGCTGCCTCTGGTCGATCCTGTTGTAAGTAAACCGATTTGTCTGGCCACCTTAAGCCGAGACCCGGAATTGCCAACGGTTGGGGCTTTGCGCGCTGTTGTGACGTCTTTGCGGTGATAAGGTGTCGTTATCGTGCGATAGCGATAAGCGATTTGACGATATACTATTCTGATGAGACACGGAGCCTTAATCGGAGGGCATCATGGCACCATTAGATACCAAGCCATCAGGCGCACCCAAGGGCGTCTGGAAGTCAGGTAAAGGCAAAGGGCGGCATACGCCCAAAGGCCGTCAGTTCACGGATGAGGCGCAGGCCGAGATTGCGCGCCTACTGGGCGACCGCCTGCGTCGTCGCGATCTGTTGATCGAATTCCTGCATTTGATCCAGGATGAGCACGGCCATATCAGCGCCGACCATATCGCCGCGCTGGCGGTTGAGATGCGGATCGGTCAGGCCGAGATCTACGAGACCGCGACGTTTTATGCCCATTTCGACGTAGTGAAAGAAGGCGAGGTGCCGCCGCCTGCGTTGACGATCCGTGTCTGCGACTCTCTCTCCTGCGAAATGGCCGGTGCCCAGCAGTTGCAGAAGGCGCTGGAAGATGGCTTGGATGCATCCGAAGTGCGTGTGGTGCGCGCACCTTGCATGGGGCGTTGCGATACGGCCCCGGTGCTTGAGATTGGTCACAACCACATCGACCAAGCGACGCCTGAAAAGGTGCAGGCCGCAATTGCCGCCGACGACACCCACGCCCATCTGCCCGAATACGAGACCTTTGCTGCTTATGAGGCAAACGGTGGCTACGCCAAGCTGAAAGAGTTGCGCGAGAGCGGCGACTGGGAGAAAGTACAAGAAGACGTTCTGTCCTCAGGCCTGCGCGGTCTGGGTGGTGCTGGCTTCCCGTCCGGCAAAAAATGGGGCTTTGTTCGCATGAACGAAGGCACCCGCTATCTGGCCGTGAACGGTGACGAGGGCGAGCCCGGTACCTTCAAAGACCGTTATTATCTAGAGCGTGCGCCGCATGTTTTCCTTGAGGGTATGCTGATCGCTGCTTGGGCGGTCGAGGCAGAGACGTGCTTCATCTACATGCGTGACGAATACCCGGCGGTGCTGGAAATCCTCGCCCGCGAGATTGCCGCGTTGGAAGAGGCCGGGATCGTCGAAAAGGGTTACATTGACCTGCGCCGGGGTGCTGGTGCTTACATCTGCGGTGAAGAATCCGCGATGATCGAGTCGATCGAGGGTAAGAAGGGCCTGCCGCGCCACCGTCCTCCGTTTGTGGCGCAGGTTGGGGTCTTTAATCGTCCGACCTTGGTGCACAATGTCGAGACGCTGTATTGGGTCTCGAAGATCTGCCGCGAAGGGCCGCAGATTCTGAACTCTGTCGAAAAAAATGGTCGCAAGGGCCTGCGCAGCTATTCAATCTCGGGGCGGGTGACCAAGCCGGGTGTTTACCTGCTGCCTGCGGGTTCGACCATATTGGACGTGATTGAGGCCGCTGGCGGCATGATCGAAGGTCAGACCTTCAAAGCGTATCAGCCGGGTGGCCCGTCCTCGGGTCTGCTGCCTGCGTCGATGGACGATATCCCATTGGATTTTGACACGCTGCAGCCACATGGCACCTTTATCGGATCCGCCGCTGTGGTGGTTCTGTCCGATCAGGACACCGCACGCGATGCAGCGCTGAACATGCTGCGCTTCTTCGAAGATGAAAGCTGTGGGCAGTGCACGCCTTGCCGGGCGGGCTGCGAAAAGGCTGTGAAGCTGATGCAGGCTGACAAGTGGGATCAGGATCTTCTGGAAGATCTGTGCCAGGTCATGGGCGATGCCTCGATCTGCGGTCTGGGGCAGGCGGCCCCGAACCCGATCCGTCTGGTCATGAAACACTTTGCTGACGAAATCTGAGGGAGACAGAGCCATGCTTGATGCAAGCCCAACCAAGACCGTCACCTTCAACCTGAACGGCGATGATGTCACCGTGCCCGAGGGCTGGACCATCTGGGAAGCCGCCAAGGGGCAGGGGTTCACGATCCCGCACTTATGTCACAAGCCTCAACCCGGCTATAAACCGGATGGCAACTGTCGCGCCTGTATGGTCGAGGTGGAGGGCGAGCGCACTCTGGTCGCCTCGTGCATCCGTCCGGCTGCGGACGGAATGGTGGTAAAAACCGATAGTGATCGGGCCGAGAAATCGCGCGCAATAGTCATGGAATTGCTGGTCGCCGACCAACCCGAGGAGGCGCACGATAAATCTAGCCACTTCTGGGATATGGCCAAGCTGAACGATGTCAGCGACAGTCGCTTCCCGGCGAAAGAGGCCGAGAAGATCCCTCTGCTGGATGACAGCCACGTTGCGATGCGCGTCAATCTGGACGCTTGCATCAACTGCAACCTCTGTGTCCGTGCTTGTCGCGACGTGCAGGTGAATGACGTGATCGGCATGGCCGGTCGCGGACACACCGCGCAGGTGGTGTTTGACCAGAACGACCCGATGGGGGATTCGACCTGTGTCGCCTGTGGTGAATGTGTTCAAGCCTGCCCGACCGGTGCGTTGATGCCAGCCACTGTGTTGGACGAAAAGCAGCAGGGCGACAGCAAAGACTACGATTCCGAGACCGAAAGCGTCTGCCCGTTCTGCGGCGTCGGCTGCAAAGTCTCGCTGAAGGTCAAGGACGGCAAGGTCAAGTACGTCGAGGGCATCAACGGCCCGGCCAACGAAGGCCGCTTATGCGTCAAAGGCCGCTTTGGTTTCGACTATATCCACCACCCACACCGCCTGACCAAACCGCTGATCCGGCGTGAGGATGCGCCTGCAAAAGGGTTGAATGTCGATCCGGGCAATCTGGGCACTCATTTCCGCGAGACGACTTGGGAAGAGGCAATGGATCTGGCGGCCACCAAGCTGAAGGCGCTGCGTGATGAAGATCCGCGCAACGTTGCTGGCTTTGGTTCGGCCAAATGCACCAACGAAGAAGCTTATCTTTTCCAGAAGTTCATTCGTCAGGGCTTCAAGCACAACAACGTCGACCACTGCACCCGTCTGTGCCATGCCTCGTCCGTGGCGGCGCTGATCGAGAACGTGGGCTCAGGCGCGGTGACGGCCACCTTTAACGAGGTCGAGAACTCGGATGTGGTTATCATCATCGGGGCCAACCCAATCGAAAACCACCCCGTGGCGGCAACCTACTTCAAGCAGTTCACCAAGCGCGGTGGCAAGCTGATCGTGATGGACCCGCGCGGCGTCGGTATGCGCAAGTTCGCAGACGAAATGCTGCAGTTCCGCCCCGGTGCCGATGTTTCGATGCTCAACGCGATCATGAACGTGATCGTCGAAGAGGAACTGTACGACAGCCAGTACATCCACCGCTGGACCGAGAACTGGGAAGCCGAAAAAGAGCATCTGCGCGCCTTCACGCCCGAGGCAATGGCGCCCATTTGTGGCATTGAGCCAGAACAGCTGCGCCGTGTCGCGCGTACCTTCGCGCAGGCTAAGGCTGGTCTGATCTTCTGGGGTATGGGCGTCAGTCAGCACATTCACGGCACCGATAACTCGCGATGCCTGATCTCGCTGGCATTGATGACCGGCAATGTTGGTAAACCCGGCGCGGGTCTGCACCCGCTGCGTGGCCAGAACAACGTGCAGGGCGCGTCTGACGCGGGTCTGATCCCGATGTTCCTGCCAGATTATCAGTCGGTAATGGATGACGGCATTCGGGCCAAATTCAACAACGTCTGGAACTCGGACGACTTCTCTAACGAGAAGGGCCTGACCGTCACCGAGATCATTGATCAGGCCTACGCGGGTAACATCAAGGGCATGTATATTCAGGGTGAAAACCCGGCTATGTCCGACCCTGATGTTGGTCACGCACGGGAAGCTTTGGCAAAGTTGGAGCTGATGATCGTGCAGGATATTTTCCTGACCGAAACGGCCAACTATGCCGACATCATCCTGCCTGCCTCGGCGTTGTATGAAAAGAACGGCACCGTGTCGAACACCAACCGTCAGGTTCAGCGTGTGCGTCCGGCTGTGGCACCTCCGGGTGAGGCGCGTGAGGACTGGAAAATCACCGTTGAGCTTGCGCAGCGCATCGGGCTGAACTGGGATTACACCGATGTAAGCCAGGTGTTTGATGAGATGAAACTGACCATGGCGTCACTCGACAACATCACCTGGGAGCGGCTTGAGACCGAGACGATCACCTATCCGTCGCTCAGTGAAACCGATCCGGGACAGGCGATCGTGTTCGGTGATGGCTTCCCGCGGACAGACGGACGGGCCAAGTTCACCCCGGCCAGTGTCATCCCGCCGGATGAAGCGCCGGATGAGGAATACCCGATGATTGCAACAACCGGCCGTCAGCTGGAACACTGGCACACCGGGTCGATGACTCGCCGGTCCAACGTTCTGGATGCTGTGGAACCGGAAGCAAACTGTTCGATGAACCCGCGCCAGCTGAAGCTGATGGGGATCGAGCCGGGCGAAATGATCCGTCTCACCACCCGTCGTGGCTCGATCGAGATCATGGTTCGAGCCGACCGGGCGATCGCCGAAGATATGGTGTTCATCCCGTTCGCCTATGTCGAGGCGGCGGCGAACATTCTGACCAACTCGGCCATCGACCCTTACGGCAAGATCCCCGAGTTCAAGTTCTCGGCCATTCGCGTCGAAAAGATCGAAGACGCCATCGCGGCCGAGTGAATCCGTCACATACAGTCTTGGAAAGGCGGCCCATTGGGTCGCCTTTTTCTTTCCTTGACAGCAGCTTACCTGCGGCCAACCCTGTCACCGTTCTTGGTGGAGGAGTTTTACATGGCGCGCCGCTTCGTCGATCTGTCAGTTCCGTTGGAAACCGGCATCGTGTCGGATCCGCCGATCATGTTACCCGAAATCGAATATCTGGCCCATGACCAGACCGCCGAACAAGTCATGTCCTTTTTTCCGGGCCTGCAGAAAGATGACCTGCCCGGCGGTGAGGGCTGGGCCATCGAACGCCTTCAGATCGCCACGCACAATGGCACCCATCTGGACGCGCCTTACCATCACCATTCGACCATGAACAAAGGTGAGAGGGCGATCACCATCGACGAGGTGCCGCTGGAATGGTGCATGAACCCCGGCGTGAAACTGGATTTTCGCCATTTCGACGATGGTTATGTGGCGACCGCTGCCGATGTCGAAGCCGAATTGAAACGGATTGGTCACGAATTGCAGCCGCTGGATATCGTCGTCGTGAATACCTCGGCTGGCACGCGTTATGGGCATCCGGACTATCTGGCCAAAGGATGCGGCATAGGGCGCGAAGCAACGCTGTATTTGACCAAACGCGGGGTTCGCGTGACAGGAACTGACGCCTGGAGCTGGGACGCACCGTTTCCATTGACCGCGCAGGAATATGCTGAAACGCAAGATGCATCGATTATATGGGAAGGGCACCGGGCCTCGATGGAGGTTGGCTATTGTCACATGGAAAAACTGACGAACCTTGAAACCTTGCCGCCGACTGGGTTCGAGATTTCCTGTTTCCCGTTCAAGATCAAAGGGGCTTCAGCTGGATTCATCCGCGCGGTTGCGATCTTTGAGACCCAAGAAGGAGCACTTGATGCAATTGACGCCTGAAGCGCTGGCCGGACATGACGGACCCTATGATGCCCCGCTTGTATTCCGCGGGTTCAAGGCGCGCGCCGAGTGGATCGACTATAACGGTCACATGAACGTGGGCTATTACGGCGTCGCCTTCGACAATGCGCTGGAGCTATTGATGGTGGATCACCTTGGGCTGGGTGAGGCGCAGGTCAATGCGATGGGGCAGGGACCTTACATTTTGCAATCCCACATGAATTTTCTACGCGAAGTACTGGAAGGTGAGGCCTTCAGCATCCGGTTTCGGATGCTGGACGCAGATCACAAACGTGGCCACTATTTTGCGCAGATGGTGTCTGAAAAAGACGGTGCTATCTGCGCCACTCAGGAAGCGTTGTTCATGAATGTCAGCCATACGACCGGCCGGTCGGTTCCCTATCCGGACTGGGCCGTCGCGCGTCTTCGGAGCATGGTGAGGGATCATGCGGCGATCGACCCGGCCCCAGAGGTCGGCCACCCGATAGGCATCCGCAGAAAGTGAACTGAGGCCTGCTTAGTAGTCGCGCGAAAAGAAGACCCCAACACCGGTCTCACCCCGTCCATCTACAGTGCCTTTCACGGTGAAACTGTCGGTAACGTCCAGGTTCAGGTTCACCTCGGTGTCGCCTTCTGTGTTGACGGTGAAATCGGTGTAGAGGTTGTCGCTCAGATACGCCCCGGCGCCGAGCCGGCCCGCGCCACCGTCGGACACGCCGATGTCCACGGTGTCGACGCCCGTAGACTCGCGCAGGCCTTTGGTCGCGTCTCCGCCAGCGCCGCTGAGTTGTGCCAGCGAGGCCGCCATCTGAGCGATTACGAACGGTGACAACTCTGAGAAGCGATTACCGAACAACAGCATTGCCAGCGCTTCCTCGGCCGGACGCTCAGGGTCGGAAAAGACATTAACCTCAGGAGAGTCCAGTGGCCCGGCGATCTCGATCGTTGCGGTGCCATCAGAGGTGCTGGTCGAGGATTCGAACTCGATATAGGGCGTCAGGTCCCCTTGCAGCGTCACAATGCCCTTGGTCAGGGCCAGCCTGCGCCCCAGAATGTCAAAGTTACCACGGATCAGTTCGATCTGACCCGATGGGATGACCGAGGACGTGGTGCCGCCGATGTTTATTCTTCCCCCCAGCTCTGCGTTGACGCCACGCCCGCGGACAAACACGGCCTTGGGTGCCAAAAGACTGACATCCAGGGCGATACGAGAATTGCTTTTATTGCCGTCTTCCTTTTGGACGAGGCCCGCGCGTTCACGGGTCACATATCCTGACCCGCTTTCATTCACGTGCACGATGTCTGGGATAGGGGCCGCCCCCACGGCACCTGACGCGGCCGCGAGGTTGATATTGGTTTCGCCAAACGTGATCTGTCCAGCGATCGAGCTGTTACCCGCCAGCGCCCCGGTCATCGCAATTTGCCCGTTCAGCGTGGTTTCATACAGCAACTGATCGGTCAGTACGAGGCTGTTGAGGGCAGTCGTGATATTGGCATTGAACGGTGGTGAAAGGTCTACAGGCCCGCTGACGGTAAAATTACCGCCGGCCCGTGGGCCGCCGCTCAGGGAAATCGTGGCGCGGCTATTTGCAAGTTGGACCGATCCGCTGATGCCGGTGATCGTCTGTCCCGCGCCGGGGATTGCCAGCGACGTACCTGACGTGGTGATTGATCCGGACAAGGATTCCAGTGCGGGTTTGCCCGACAGGGTCAGGTCATAGCGAGCGCTGCCGTCAATCTTGTTGGGCGTGATAAAGATATTGGCAATGCCAAGATTGACGCCACCAACGGCTTTCATGTCCGCTTCTCCGGTGCTTTCGTCGAAGGCACCAGAGACTTTGCCGCTAATCTCCGCAGGTCCGTCGGCCTGGGCGTCGATTGTCCAGACACCCTTGTTGCGTTTGGCGCTGCCTTTGGCGGCCACTGTACCCGGAAACTCAGGTACAAAACGCTCGATCCGGTTGAATTTGGCGTCAAAGTCCAGATCTGCTGACCCATCGCTGTCCACCGTCCCGGCAAGCTTGGCGTATGAGCTGTCGGGGCCATTCAGGTTGACCGTGCCTTCCACGCCCTTGGATGTCGGGGCAATGTTTCCATCCAACGTCAGTGGACCGGACATCGTGTTCAACACCCGCGCCAGATCGTCCAATTTGACCGAGAAATCCAGCCCGCCCGCTTGACGGTCCAGCTTGCCCGAAGCCGTCGCGGTTATGGCCGTTCCGTTCAGGCGGAACGTTTGAATGCTAAGGCCATCTTCCCCATTCTGTGCGTCTACGGACAGGGTCGTCTGGCCCTGAATCAGTTTGTCCACGGCCTCAATGCCGGTTTGGATGTTGTTGGCATCGAGGTTGCCCTGAACATCGAATGCCCGGGTGGACAGGGTACCGTTGCCTTGCACGTTTGCTGCGACCGAACCGGCAAGATCACGCCCGGCCAACCCGGAAAACAGGGACAGGTCCGGCACATTCAATTGCGCTTGGCCATCTGCCGACAGATCTCCGGTGGGATCGTCTACAACCGCTTGTACTTGCGCAGTGAGGGCGCGCCCATTCACCGAAGCGCTGCGGATATCGATACTGTCTTCGGTTCTTGCACCGTCCCATTCGATCTCGGTTCTGCCGGTCAGCAGAGGGTCGATATCGGCCATACCAGTCTTGATGTTCTGACCTATCACGCTGGCCGTGCCGTCAAATTCCAGCGTTTGTACCGTGCCTGTACCGTTCACGGTCGCCTGTAGGGAACCGCCAAGGTCGCGTTTTGCCAAGCCAGAGAAGACCGACAAATCCGATGCGTTGACCCGGGCCTGCCCATCAATGGTCAGGTTGCCGCCGGGCGTCGTCACAACTCCGCTGGCCACGGCTTTGGCGGCCTCACTGTCCAGATCGAATTCACGGATAGTTATGCCGTCTGTGCCGCGGCTTGCGTCCAGAGTGATCGTGGTCTCTCCGGTGATAACCGGGTCGATATCGTCACGGCCAGTAGACAAGTCGCGGCCCTGAACCATGACTTTGCCGTCAAAGCTGCGTTCCAGCGGTGAACCTTTTCCGGTCACGCTGGCCGAGACCTGCCCGCCAAGGTCCAGCTTGGCAAGGTCCGAAAAACGCGACAGGTCAGTTGCGTCCAGCTTGGCCGTACCGTCGACCGTCAAGCCGCTGGTCAGACCTGAGATCAGCGCGTCCAGCGCCAGCGTGTAGTCAGAGCCCACAAGCTCGAACCCCGAAAGGTTCAGTGACTGGTCGCTGCTATAGTCGAACTGGCCATCAAGCGTGATGCGATCGCCCAAAGCCGTGGTAAGCGCGTCATCGGCCATCTCTATTCCGCCGACCGCGATTTGAACGTCGCCATCGACGGTCAGAACCTCGCCCTGGTCCAGGGTGCCTTGTGCGGTGATCCGGGCATCACCCAGCTTGGCCTGCGGGGACGCGAATTCGTTTGCCGTCAGGCTCAGATCCCAAAGGTTGCCGTTCTGGCGGTCAAACAGTGCCGACACCTGCGCCGCCTTGATAGAAGTATCGCCCCCCGCGACCGGAAGAACGACGGCTTCGCCATCCGGCGGAGTGATGCGCCCTTGCAGGGCCGCCAGTTGCAATTCACCACCTTCGGCCAATTGAAGCTCACCCTTCAGATCCAGTGCCTGCGTGGTGAGTTCCAAATCCGAGATGTCCAGCGCGCCCTCGGGCTTGGTCTGGCCATCGACATAAAGCCGTGATTTTGGGCCGAAGAACGGATCGATGTCCTCCCCCAGAAAGGGTGTCAGATCGCCGTTCAGATCAGCGGTGAACGCAATACTGTCCGCTGCGCCACCCTCGGCCGCCTGCAGCTGAACCTGCCCGGTAACGCGCATCTGGTTGTCGCTGCTCAGCCCGATATCAGCGGTGAAATCCGACAGCGGGCCCGCGCCTTTGGCCGTCAGGCCGATCGGCGGGCTGTCAGGGATTTTCAATGCGGTTGAAATCAGACCACCAGAGGCTTCGTTCACTTGCAAATCCAGATTGATCTCACTTGTAGAGTTCTGGAAACCTGCGGCCAGCTTGATCTCATCCCCTGCGCGGTCCAGTCGGATCACGTCCAGATTGGTGTCCAGCGCCCCATCTGCCAGCGACAGGTTGCCTGTCACGCTCAGATCAGCGGCGACACCGATCAATGGCTCACCAAGAGACAGTTCATCCACTCGAATTTCACCGATTTCGACGGAAACTGGCAGTTCGGGCAGTTGAAAAGGTTGCGTTTCCGCCGAAGCAGGTGGTTCTTCCTTGGTCGTTGTGCCCGGCGCACGGGAAATATCGATTTCCTGCGCGGTCAGTGAGTTGACCGAAAATCGGCCGCGGATCAGCGCCAGACGGTTCCAGTCGAGTTCGGCGTCCTTGATGGTCAGCCAAACACCTTCATCATCGGCAACTGTGATCTCTTCAATCGTCGCGCGCGCGCTCAGCGCGCCTTGCAGGCCCTTAACGGTCACGTTTTGGTCGTCGCCAGAGAGCGTATCCTGCAGGAAGTTCTCCAGCATGCTGCCGCCTTCCTCCTGCGCGGCAAGTGGCAGAGGGGCAGACAGCATCAGCCCCGAAAACAATAACGGATATGCGCGACGTCCAATCAAAATGCCTGTCCGATCCCGATATAAAACTGCAAGCCGTCGCCGGTGTCACCCTGCACTGGAACGGCCAGATCCAGCCGCAACGGACCAAATCCGCCCAGATCATACCGGACCCCAAGCCCGGCACCCGCGTGATATTCTGCGCCGCTGCCGATGAATGAGGATGTGTCCACCGTACCGTAGTCATAAAACCCGACCAGAGATATGGCTTCGGTGACTTTGCCGCGCACCTCCGCGGAAAGACCAAGGAAAGATTTGCCGCCTGCGATCCCGGTGCCGACAGGGATGCCAAGACTCTCGTAGGGTTGGCCCCGAACCGTTCCGGCACCGCCCGAGAAAAACAGGAAGTCTGGTGTTACACCGTCCGGCGACGGCCCGAGCACTGATCCCAGCTGTACGCGACCGGCCAGAACCAGCCGTCCGCCGGTGCCGAGGCTGGTATAGCCGCGTCCATCAAAAAACATGCGTATGCCGCTTTCGGTTTCAGACAGACCAGCAAAGGGCGTGATCTGCGCGTCCAGATAAAAGCCGCGCGTTGCGCTGACCTTACTGTCGCGCTCGTCCCATTCCGAACGCAAGGGAAGGATGAAATATCGGAACCTGCGGTCATCGCCATAGGCGTCGTCCGCGCTGGACCACTGAAACCCAGCTGAGGCTTCGGCATATAGCCGATCAGAGAACGTGCGCCGGGCACCGTAGGCCAGCGACGCAACGGTGACGTTGTAGTTTTCTGTGTTGCGCCGTTCCAGAAGCGCGTTCCAGAAAGTGTTGTCATCGGGACCAAGCCGGTCGGGCTGATCCAGACGCAAGCCGATCCGGCCGTCGATATCCTCAGCACCACCGATATTACGGACTGCCGCCTCGAACCGCAGGCGTTCGGCACGCCGGAATACGTTGCGATGCGTCCAGGTCGCGGTCACGTCTACCCCGTCGCGCGACGCGATCTCGGCGCCAAAGGTCAGTCGGCGCTTGGGTAAATCTTCAAACGTCGCGTCGAAATCCAATGTGCCGTCCGGGTTCGGAGTGTCCCTCTCTTCAATCGAAACAACGTTGAAGGTCCCGGTCCGCCGTAACCGTGTGCCGACTTTCTGGATTTTCTCGGGCGAATACACCTCACCCGCCGGAAAACCGGCGATCTTTTCGATTGACCGGTGGCGCACATCGGTGTCGCCCTTGATGATCATTTTGCCAAATCTCAGGCGCGGACCGGGGGTTAGGTCGATCTCGGCATCCAGCTTGGCCTCGGCATGGCGGGCAATGACTTTCTGGCCTTCAACTTCGGCCTTGGCATGACCCGCGTTGCGCCAACCCTGCACGCCAGCTGACGCGGCTTGTTGGATCGCGCCGGTGGTCGCGAGTTTGCCGACCGCAAACTGCTCGGGCAGAACTGTTTCGGGCGTTATCGGTTGTACGATGGCTTCGCCAAAGGTGAACTTGGGGCCGGTGTTGACCGTGATTACCGCGCTATTGATCTGCGCTGGTACGCTGAGCGAGCTGATCTCAGCTGCTTCTTTTCCGTCCAGTTTGATGCTTACGACTGGGCTGAAATACCCTTCGTCATAAAGAATTTGGACTAGAGTGCGATAATCCGAAAGCGCCGCCGACAAGATCTCAAGCGGCGTGTCCAGCCCGCGAGATTCGGCCGTCGTAACCGAGGAGGTTTCCTCCATCCGCTCGACAAGCTCTTTTGAAGCACCCGGAGCTGTTAAGGTGGTTTCCAGCGCGGCCAATGCGGTCGGCAGGGTCATTGCAATCGCGCCGAGAAGGCATCTCTTTAAAAAGGCGCGCGGCCTGCTCCCCGGCATCTGATAGCTCCAACTGCCCCAACTCGAAATCACATTTGCCGTTTTTTGCAAAGCAACGGCTGATTACATTCATGTTAGAGCATCAGAGTCCTTGCAGGAAAAGACTAAATCCAGCGTCGCCTGAATTTTGCGACCTGTGTGATTGATCGGTCTCGGGATCAGGAACCTGCGTTGCGAAACCAGCGGATGATTGCCTCTCGGTCCTCGGGCTCCATGTAGGTGACGTTTGCGGGGGGCATCGCATGGCTGACCCCAGCCTGCAGATAGATTTGCTGGGCGTTGCGGGCAATGTCGCCTTCAGTTTCCAGCAATACGCCCTTTGGCGCCCACAAAATGCCCTCCCACACCGGTTCGCGTGCGTGGCACATCGAACAGCGTCCAAGAACGACGTCATGGGCCTCTTCAAAGCCATCCGCGGCAGCATATTTCTGTTCAAACGGTGTCAGTGGCTGTGCTTCGGCCTCTTCCAGGGGTTTGTACATGGGGGCGGTAGACAACCACATGATTGCGATGAACAGCAACGCGGTGACCAGCCATGTCCAGGTCGGATCGCCTGCCCGTGCGTGGCGCGTGTTGAAGTAGTGTCGGATGGTCACGCCCATCAGGAAGACCAGAGCCGCAATGATCCAATTGTATTCCGTCGCAAAGGCCAGCGGGTAGTGGTTCGACAGCATCAGGAACACCACCGGCAACGTCAGGTAGTTGTTATGCGTCGATCGCAGCTTGGCGATCTTGCCGTATTTTGGGTCAGGTGTGCGGCCGTTCTTCAGATCGTCAACCACAATGCGTTGGTTCGGCATGATGATGAAGAACACGTTGGCTGTCATGATCGTGGCCGTGAACGCACCCAGATGCAGCATCATGGCGCGACCGGTGAAAACCTGATTGTACCCCCAGCCCATCACCACCAGTAGGACGAACAGCAGCACCATCAGCAGGGTCGGACGTTCGCCCAAACCCGATTTGCACAAGAAGTCATAGATCAGCCAACCAACTGTCAGCGAGGCGGCCGAGATCAGAATGCCTTGCCACAGCGCCAGATCGGCTTTTTGTGCGTCGATCAGATAAAGCTCTCCGCCCACCCAGTACACGATCATCAGCAACCCGGCCCCGCTGAGCCAGGTCGCGTAGCTTTCCCATTTGAACCAAACCAGGTGTTCCGGCATCCGTTCGGGCGCAACTAGGTATTTCTGAATGTGGTAAAAGCCGCCGCCATGTACTTGCCATTCCTCGCCATCCGCCGGGCCGGGGATGTCGCGGTTCAGACCAAGGTCCAGTGCGATGAAATAAAATGAGGATCCGATCCAGGCAATGGCGGTAATAACGTGCAGCCAGCGCACGGCAAAAGCCATCCAGTCCCAGAACACGGCGAAGTCGTACATGAGAAAGCTCTCCGATTGGTTGCCGTCACACTAGGCAAAGGGCACTTTCTTCGGTATTCCCTGATATTGTCAAACTGTATCAAAAAAAACGAAAAGATGTCCTATCTAGACAACATCCGTACCTTTGTCAGGGTTTATGACCTTGGCAGCATGTCCGCTGCTGGGCGAGACCTGCGAATCTCGCCTGCGGTGACGTCGGCGCGGATATCTCAGCTTGAAGATCATCTGGGCGTGCGCCTGTTTCAAAGAACGACGCGCAACCTCAGCCCGACAGAGCAGGGGCGGGCATTCTATCCCGGTGCTGTGGCCGTTCTGGATGCGGTGGACGATGCCGAAGCGCAGGTCGTCCATCTGACCGAGGCCCCGCGGGGATCGTTGTTTGTGGCTGCTCCACTAGGGGTGGGGCGCAGGGTTTTGGCACCGCATGTGCCCGATTTTCTTGCGGAATATCCCGAGATCGACGTGCGCCTGCGGTTGACCGACAGATCCGTTGATCTGACGACCGAAGGTTTGGATCTAGCCTTTTTCATCGGCCAACCTGAAGACAGTACCCTGCGTATTCGAAAGATCGCTGACTGCCAGCGCGTGCTTTGTGCCGCTCCGGCCTATGTTGAACGCAGGGGCATGCCAGCAACGGGCGCGGACCTGGTGTCGCAGCGCCATGAATGCCTGAATCTGAGGTTTCCCGGCGCGACCGAGTTTCAGTGGCAATTGGAAACGCCTGACGGTCCCAAGCGGTTCGCAGTCTCTGGCCGGTTCGAATGTGACGACGGTGACGTGCTGACTGACTGGGCGCTGTCGGGGCAGGGGATCGCGATGAAACCGGTTTTTGAAGTGGCCGAACACCTCAGTTCGGGGCGTCTGGTCCCCGTAGCGGTCGAAACGCCGCCGGTATCTGTTCAAATGGCCTGCCTATACACACATCGCCGCCATCAGGACCCCAAGGCGCGTTTGTTCATGGATTTCATGATTGCGCGGATCGGCAAGGTCGTGCGTGGGTCGGAATCTGCTGACACATAGAGCTGCCGCTTAACGGCAACCCCATCCCGTGGTTCAACTGCCCCGGTAGGTCGAATAGCCGTAAGGGGACAGCAGCAGAGGTACATGGTAATGTGCCTCGGCATCAGACATGCCAAACCGGAGCGGCACCTGATCCAGAAACAGCGGGTCATCAGCTGCCTGGCCCGATGCGCGCAGATAGTCTCCTGCGAAGAAAACCAGCTCGTAAGTACCAGTTTTGAAAGAGTCTTGTGGCAAGATTGGGCTGTCAGTGCGCCCGTCCGAATTGGTCTCCATCTCGGCGATTTTGCGATGCGAGTTCCCCGACACCCGATAGAGTGCGATTTTCAATCCTTCAGCCGGGCAGCCGCGTGCAGTGTCCAGAACATGGGTCGTCAGATAGCCAGCCACGGGTCTCTCCTTTGATTTGTCTTTTGCTTTGTCACAGTCTGACGCAAAGTTTGAAACAGTGGAAATGCCGAAAGAACCGGAAACAGCGTTCGGATTGATTTGATAATCATCGGTGTGTTTCTGGGGTAAGGCTATTCAAAAGATCAAGAATGGAAGATGCCATGCAGCCCTCTCGCTATCCTCGTGACATGATCGGATATGGTGCCAACCCGCCAGATGCCAAATGGCCGGGCGGCGCGAAGCTGGCCGTTCAGATCGTACTGAACTACGAAGAGGGCGGTGAAAATTGCGTGCTGCACGGCGATGCCGCGTCCGAGGCGTTTCTGTCCGAAATCGTGGGGGCCGCCCAATGGCCGGCCCAGCGCCATTGGAACATGGAATCTATCTATGAGTACGGCGCGCGCGCCGGATTCTGGAGGTTGCACCGGTTGATGCAGGATCTGCCGATCACGGTCTACGGTGTCGCGACTGCTCTGGCCCGCTCGCCGGATCAGGTGGCTGCGATGAAGGCAGCGGGGTGGGAGATTGCCAGCCATGGTCTGAAATGGGTCGAACATAAAGACATGCCCGCAGATGAAGAGCGCGCACAAATTGCCGAGGCTATCCGTCTTCACACCGAGGTCGTCGGAGAACGCCCGCGTGGTTGGTACACAGGGCGCTGTTCCGAGAATACTGTTCAGTTGGTGGCAGAAGAGGGCGGATTTGCCTATGTGGCCGATACATATGCGGACGACTTGCCCTATTGGGTGCAAGCGGGTGGGCGGGATCAGTTGATCGTACCCTACACGTTGGATTGCAACGATATGCGCTTTGCCACGCCGCAGGGATTCAATGCGGGTGACCAGTTCTATTCCTACCTGAAAGACAGCTTTGATGCGCTATACGCCGAGGGCGAGGGCGGAGCGCCCAAGATGCTGTCGATCGGCTTGCACTGCCGCCTGATCGGACGACCTGGCCGGGTGATGGCGTTGAAACGTTTCCTGGAATACGCGCGCGGCTTTTCCGATGTCTGGTTTGCGACACGGTTGCAGATCGCCGAACACTGGGCGGAACACCATCCGGCGGTGCCGCATCCGAAGCCTGCTCAGATGGATCGGGACGCGTTTGTCGCGACGTATGGCGGCATCTTCGAGCATTCCGCCTGGATTGCCGAACGGGCGTATGAGCTGGAATTGGGACCGGCCAATGACACGGCAGGTGGGCTGCACAATGCACTGACCCGCATGTTCCGTTCCGCCTCTGCGGACGAAAGGATGGGTGTCCTGACCGCGCACCCGGATCTTGCCGGAAAGCTGGCGCAGGCCAAACGGCTGACGCAGGAAAGCACGTCCGAGCAGGCTTCGGCCGGGTTGGATGCCCTGACAGATGAAGAGCGTTCGATGTTCACCGGTTTGAACCAGAAATACACCGAGAAATTCGGTTTTCCGTTTATCATCGCCGTACGTGATCACGACAAAACGTCTATCCTTAAGGCGTTTCAACGGCGCATCGATCAGGATAAGGACACCGAATTCGCCGAGGCTTGCCGTCAGGTCGAGCGGATCGCCGAATTCCGGTTGCGGGACGTTTTACCCTCATGAGCGCGCAAGTCAGGACTGCGCCATTGACGGCCAAGGCATTTGCCCCGTTTGGCGATGTCATCGAAGTGACCGGTGATCCGGACAAGATCATCAATCAGGGGCAATGTGGCCGGTACCATGATCTGGCACGACTGGATTTCACAGACGGACGCGCCGGGATCAGCCTGTTCAACGCCAATTCGCGATCCTTGCCCTATCAACTGGATATGGTTGAGCGTCACCCCGAGGGCAGTCAGGCGTTCATCCCAATGACACATCAGCCTTTTCTGGTTGTCGTGGCCCCGGATGAGGGCGGGAAGCCCGGGCTTCCACAGGCGTTCGTAACCAGGCCCGGACAGGGTGTGAACTATTTTCGCGGCACATGGCATGGGGTGCTGACCCCATTGCACGGGCCCGGCTTATTCGCTGTGATTGATCGGATTGGTGAGGGGGCTAATCTAAAGGAGTTTTGGTTTGACACTCCGTTTCAGATCATAGGCGGATAGGGAACTCCCGCTCGTTCAATGCGCATCAAAGATGCTTGTGAACCGTTGGGCCAAGCAGCGCGCAGGCAAGCCCGCCCGCTGCGCCCGCGCAAATTCAGCCATCTGTCATAAGGCGGGCAACATCCAACATGCGTGCCGAAAATCCCCATTCATTGTCATACCAGCCGAAAACACGGACCTGATGTTCGCCGACCATGCGTGTTTCGGGTCCCGCTATAACCAGCGACTCTGGGCGTGTACGCAGGTCTGACGAGACCAGAGGGGAATCGGTCCAGCCCAGCACAGGCGATGTCTGGACGGCCGCGCGCAGTTCGGCTTCGAACAACCCAGGCGACATTCCGCGATCCAGCGTCACCACCAGATCAATGGCGGATACACTGGCCGTCGGGACCCGAACAGCAGCGCCCGAGATGCGGCCGGCCAAATGCGGCATGACTTCGTCGATCAGATGAGTGGCGCTTGACGTGGTCGGCACCATAGACAGCGCGCCCGCGCGCGAACGGGCCAAATCGCCGCGTGGCGCGTCCACCATAGGCTGGCTGTTCGTATAGCAGTGAATTGTTGTCATATGGGCTGACGCAATCCCGCCAATCTGGTCCAGCACTTTGACCAAGGGCGCAAGCCCGTTGGTTGTGCAAGACGCGTTGGACACGATGCGAGCATTGCCCAACTGATCTTCGTTGGCACCCAGAACAATAGTGATTTCGGTCGCGGGCGAGGGACCAGAGATCAGCACCTTGCGGGCCCCGGCGGTCAGTCCCTGACTGGCCACATCCGAGGTACGAGCAACGCCAGTGCAATCCATAAGAACGTCGACATCCGACAGATCGACATGTGCCAGATTGGGGCTGTGTGTCATAGGGATTGTGTGCCCATCGACGACGATCGCCGCGTCGCCCTGTTCTACTGCTCCGGCGTAGGGGCCAAAGGTGCTGTCATATTTGAACAGGTAGGCGCAGGTCTCAAGCGGGGCGATGTCGTTGATCAGAACCAGCTCAATATCTGTATCCTGCGGCAAAGCCAGCAGCTGCCGCAGGATTGTGCGGCCAATACGGCCGAATCCGTTGATTGCAAGTTTCATGCGCAAGCTATGGCAGCGCGCTGCCAATAGCTCAATGCCCGTTGTGACCTATGGTCAGTTGCAGCTGACCTGCGAAAAGAACTGACCCGAAATGTTCTGGTACATGCTGGCCACGATCGGTCTGCACCCAGTTGCTTGCTGAAAGGCGGCTATGGCCTGAATGGTGCGCAAGCGCGGCGGCGGGCCAAAGGGGTTCAGGTTGTTGTTGTCGCGCGTCGCACGGTACACGACCGGAGCGTCCGAAACCTGTGTCACCGCCCAGGTACGGCTCATGACAGAAACCTGTTTTGTTTCTTCCTTCGCGGCGACAGGTGTTGCATCAAATGCCGTCAAACCAATTGCAGCTGCCAGTGCCAGCATCGTTACACGCAGTACCATTGAACAATCTCCAGTGCTAAAAACTGCTGTTATTTCACCAGATTCACAGGCTTCTGTGAACCCCTGACCGAAATAAAGCGTTTAAAAGCCTAGCGTTTGGACAGTGTCAACGGCATGTGCCGGTTCACATCCTTGTAAAGCAGATAGCGAAAGCGCCCCGGCCCACCCGCATAGCAGGCCTGCGGGCAGAAGGCGCGCAACCACATGTAATCGCCCGCCTCTACCTCGACCCAATCCTGGTTGAGCCGATAGACCGCCTTGCCTTCCAGCACGTACAAACCGTGTTCCATGACATGGGTTTCGGCAAAGGGAATCACGCCGCCGGGTTCGAAATTGACGATATTGACATGCATGTCATGACGCAGATCTTGCGGATCTGTGAAGCGAGATGTGGACCAGCGCCCCTCGGTGCCGGGCATCTCGACGGGGGATACATCACGTTCGTTGGTGATGATCGGATCTGGTGCAGGCAGGCCGGGAACGGCTTCATAGGCTTTGCGAACCCAGTGGAATCGGGCGGTTTTTTCGGCGCGGTTGTGCAAGGTCCAATCTGATCCGGGCGGGATATAGGCGTATCCGCCGGTTTCGAGAACATGAACAGAACCACCTAATGTCAGGGTCACCTCGCCTTCGACCACAAAGAGAACACCCTGCGCCTTGGCGTCTGTTTCTGGGTGGTCGCTGCCGCCACCGGGCTGGACCTCCATGATGTATTGCGAAAACGTCTCGGCAAATCCGCTGAGGGGGCGGGACAGGACCCAAAGCCGGGTGCCTTCCCAGAACGGCAGGTTGCTGGTTACGATGTCGCGCATGGTGCCTTTGGGGATAACCGCATAGGCGTCGGTAAACATGGCGCGGTCGGTCAACAGTTGGTCTTGTCCGGGGTGTCCGCCTGTGGGCGCGTAATAGGTGGGCTGTGCCATTTCATGCCTCTGGTTCGTGTTTGAGGCACTATGAGGCGATTGGCGCGGCGGTCCTAGCACCCGAGTCGCGATAGGTTTGTTCGGTATTATTTGAAGGTCGGCCAGCGGGGCTTGGCCCCCGTTCCCCGGCGGTATAGTCTTGTGACCAAACTTATTTCAGCAAGGCGAGAAGATCATGAAAGCCTGGATTTCACCCTTTTTTGCAGCAGCCGTTGTGATCGGCGCAGTTTCACTGGCACAGGCCAAGCCACTTTCGAGAATCATCGCTGAAATGGGATTGAGCCCCGAAGACTATAGTGTCGTCAACGCCACGACCAATGCGATGTTGGCAGATGGAACGCCTCAGGTTGGAACCGAACGCAACTGGTCGAACGACGACACCGGATCAAAAGGCACTGTCCGAGTGCGCGAGGTCCGGGACAATTGCGTGCATCTCCAGCATTTCATCGTGCCCGCCGGGGCCGAACAATCACGTGAAGTCAGAACCCGCAACTGCCGGGATGCCAGCGGGAACTGGATTCTGACTCCTTGATTTAGGTCTAGTAGCCGCGCGTCCGGTCGACCTCATGCAACAAGGGCTTTCCTTCGGTCAGGCGCTGGAAGTTCTCGGCCACGTCAGCCAGCGCTTCACCCAAATGCCAGCCCGAGACATGTGGGGTGATCGTTACCCCGGGATGGGACCACAACGGGCTGTCTGAGGGCAGAGGCTCTTTGCTTGTCACATCCAGAACGGCGTGGCCGGGCGCGCCGCGGTCCAGTGCGTCGACCAGAGCGCTTTCATCGATCAGATCGCCACGCCCGGCGTTCAACAACTGACTGCCGGGTTTCATGGCGGCCAGCATCTGCATATCGAACAAGCCGAGTGTTTGCGGCGTGGACGGCAGAATGGCGCAAACGTGGTCGCATTGGCCTAGCAACGTCGGCAGCGCATCCTCGCCATGCAGGCAGGTCACGCCCTCGATCTCTTTCGGGGATCGGCTCCATCCCATGACCTGAAAACCGATGGCGCGCAGCATTCTGGCGCTGCGGGCGCCGATATGGCCCAGACCCAGAACGCCCACTACGGTGTCCGGCGTGAATACCGGCGCTTTGGGTACCCATTCTGCCTTGCGCTGGGCGGCTTCGTGAAAGGCCATATTCCGTTGGTGGTGAAGGACATAGGCGACGAACCACTCGGCAATACCTTGCGCCGGCGCATCGGGCTTGAGTCGTGCGATACGGACGTGATCGGGCAGGCTCGGGTTGCCAACAATCGTTTCAACGCCCGCGCCCAGTTTCTGGACCAGTTGCAGGTTCGGCAGCCGTTTGGGGTGGTCGTTGTTCAGGCCGACAACAGCGACCATGGTGATTTCGCTTGCATCTCTAATCGTTTCCCGGGTGCGCACATCCGCACCGGGGTTTATGTTTCGGATCGTCTTGGCGATGTCATCATCGCTTATCCAGTCGGTTAGACCGGTTTCGATCAGTAGCGCCATGAATCACCCTCGCAATTTCATTTTGATTGAGTTGACGTTCCGTCACACAGCTAGACATTCTATCGGCAGCTAAGTCATTCTCTGTTCAAAGGTAAAGCCCGCTCTTTGGGCCTGAGGAGGAAAGCTCATGAACATGTCATTCGGTCTGCGCGAAGAAAACCGCGCGCTGCTGCAACGTGTGGCAGATATGATCCGGGATGAGATCATGCCGCTGGAAGAAGAATATCAGGCCGAAATCGATAAAGGCGACCGCTGGCAATACACCGAACGTCAGGCTGAAATCCTGGAAGGGCTGAAAACCAAGGCCAAGGCTGCCGGATTATGGAACTTCTGGCTGACCGACAGCGACAAGGGCTTCGGTTTGACCACGGTCGAGTATGCTTACTTCGCCGAAGAGATGGGCAAAACGCCTCTTGGGGCCGAGGTGTTCAACTGCTCGGCCCCCGATACCGGTAATATGGAAGTGTTCGAGCGCTACGGCACGGACCAGATGAAAGAGCAGTGGCTGAAACCCCTGCTGAACGGCGATATCCGGTCCGCGTATTTAATGACGGAACCGGATGTGGCGTCATCGGATGCCACGAACGTGTCGATGTCCTGTTTGCAAGATGGGGATGATTTTGTTCTGAACGGAGAAAAATGGTGGTCATCGGGGGCGGGTGATCCACGGTGCAAGGTCTATATAGTCATGGTCAAGACGGCAGGCGACGAGCAACCCAAACACAAGCGGCAGTCGATGATTGTTGTGCCTGCTGATGCGCCGGGGATCGAGGTTCTGCGCCCAATGCAGGTTTACGGCCACGATGATGCCCCGCACGGCCACATGCATATCCGCTTTACCAACGTCCGGGTGCCAGCTGAGAGCATCCTGTTGGGCGAAGGCCGCGGGTTCGAGATCGCGCAAGGCCGTCTCGGGCCCGGTCGTATCCACCATTGTATGCGCGCAATTGGGCAGGCTGAATCGGCGCTGGAACAGATGTGCAAACGGTCGCTGCAGCGCGAAGCCTTCGGCAAGAAACTGGCGCAACTCGGGGCCAATTTCGATATCATTGCCGAATGCCGGATGGAGATTGAAATGGCGCGCTTGCTGTGCCTGAAGGCTGCCTGGTACATGGATCAAGGCGATGCCCGTGCAGCGGCACCCTGGATCAGCCAGATCAAGGTCGTCGCCCCGCGTGTCGCACTCAAAGTCATCGATGAGGCCGTTCAGATGTTCGGCGGGCAGGGGGTCAGTCAGGACACGCCGCTGGCGACGGCCTGGACCCATGTGCGTACTTTGCGGTTGGCCGATGGGCCTGATGCGGTACACCGCCGTCAGGTGGCGCGGGCCGAGTTGAAAAAGCACACGCAGGAAAAAGTCTGAGGTTTTAGGTGGTGTTGAAACCGGATCTGAAGGAACAGACCTATTTCCACGTTCGGGCTGACGGCGCTTTTGTCGGCAATGATCCCGCACGCGGGCCGTGGTCTGCGGATCATTGTCATGCGGGCCCGGTCGCGGGGCTGATCGTTCGTTCAGCTGAAACAGAGGTTGGGCCGGAAAAGATGCTGACACGGCTGACCGTGGACTTGCTGCGCCCTCTGCCGCTGACAGGTCTGCGTGTGGCGGCGGAGACGACGCGACACACCAAGACGCTAGCCACAACCCGCGTCACTGTGCACGATCTGGACGATACACTATGCGCTACGGCCACCACGATGCATATGGTGCGTCGCGATTTGGGGGCGGTTCCCAACGTCTCGCTTGCGACACCCGGCTTTGAGGACGCGGTGACGGGCCCGTTTCCGATTGGCGAAACGCGTCACGACTTGCCGGGGTTCGCAAACCATTCGGACATTCTCTACCCCAAGGGTGGCAACCAGAAAGCCGGTCCAAAGACGATCTGGATGCGCACCCCGAAGCTGTTGGAGGGCGAGGCGCAATCGCCGATTCAGGCGCTATGCCCGCTGGCGGATTGTGGCAACGGGATCTCGTGGAATGCACCGACGTCTGAGATGGGGTTCATGAACACCGACCTGACGGTGCAGATTCATCGTGAACCCAAATCGGACTGGTTGGCCTCGCAGTCCGTATCTCATTGGCAACCGTCAGGAATAGGGATGTCGCAATCGGTTCTGTTCGACACCGAAGGCCCGGTTGGAACAGCGTTGCAGACACTGGTTTTGTTCCCGCCGAAGTGATTGGTTTGGCCAGTTCCTGCATAGGCCCGCCGAAACACGTTGCCGGGCACGGGCCAAGCCCCTATCTTTCGCCTATGCGATGGCTCATTACCCTTTTCTCCTGTTGCCTGCCGGTTCCGGCATTGGCCCACCCGCATGTCTTTATCGACACCGGGCTGGAATTCATTGTGGACGACAGCGGCCAGTTGACCCATGTCAGGGTAACCTGGGCGTATGATGAGCTTTTCTCTTTGTTTCAGTTGGAAGACATGAAACTGGATCAGGATTCTGATGGCATTCTGACCGAGAGCGAAGAAAAGTTTCTGTCCGGCTTTGATGCCCAGTGGGTCGAAGGATATAATGGCGATATCGTGGTGTTCGCCGATGGCGCGCCGGTCGATTTGTCAGGGCCGATGGAGGCCAAAGCGACCACCGAGGATGGCCGTATCGTGACAACCCACCTGCGCGCGGTGGAAGGCGGCGGAGTGCCGGCAACCGCCGTCGTCGCCAAAGCATATGATGAATCCTATTACACGGCTTATGAAGTGACCCGCCCGGTGACGGTGTCCGGGCCCGCCGCTTGTCAGATCAGCCGGATTGACGCGGATATTGACGGGCAACTGGCGCAGATGCAGGCGTTCCTGCAGACCCTGGATGCCGACTATGACCTTGAAGAAAACGATATCCCGCTGGTTGGGGAAAACTTTGCGTCCGAGATCCGCCTTTCATGTCCAAGTACCTGATTATTCCTGTCGCCATCTCCATTGGTTTGCTGCTGTGGTTCTGGGGCAGTGGTGGCTTTGACCACTTGGCCGCATGGGCTGCGGGTGAGCAGCGCGAGTTCCAAAATCAGATCGCGCGTTCCCTACGCGCAGCCCGCGCGGAACAGCCCGAGGCTGTAGCGACGCTGCTGACGGTCTGTTTTGCCTACGGCTTTTTTCACGCCATCGGCCCCGGTCACGGCAAGGTTTTGATTGGGGGCTATGGGTTGGGTCGCAACGTGGCGTTCCTGCGCTTGTCTGCAATCAGCCTGTTGTCCAGCCTGGGGCAGGCAGTCACCGCGATTGTTCTGGTCTATGCCGGGGTACTGGTGTTCCAGATGTCCCGGGCAAGCCTTGTCGATACCACTGAACGGGTCATGGCCCCGATCAGCTATGGTGCTATCGCAGCGATTGGATTGTGGCTGATCTTTCGGTCCATTCGCAGTTTTGCGCGACGTCATCGTAGTGAAAAAGCGCACCATCATGAGCACACGCACGACCATCACCACCCGCACGACGAGGACCACAAACATCACGACCATGACCATGGCGTCTGCGCAGATTGCGGGCATCGCCACGGTCCCACCGCCGACGAAGTGGCCCAAGTCGGCAGCGTGCGAGAAGCCGCGGTACTGATCGCTGGGATTGCCGCGCGCCCCTGTACCGGAGCCCTCTTTGTTCTGATCCTGACCTGGCAGATGGGCATCGCAATGGTCGGCATTGCCGGAGCTTTTGCCATGGCGTTGGGGACAGCGACTGTCACAACGCTTGTCGGTTGGACCTCATTTGGTTTGCGCGGAGGGCTGCTGGCCTCAGCCTCGGCGACGCGATTTGCCTCGGTTCTGGCTCCGACGATTGAACTGGTGGCAGGGCTGCTGATCGCCGTGATTGCAAGCGGTCTGCTGTTGCGCGCGATTTAACCGAACACGGACTCCGGGTACCTGACCCGCGCCAGATACAGCCCTTGCGGCGGACATACCGGCCCGCAAGCGGCGCGGTCGGTGGCCTCCAACGCATCCCGTACATCTTCGGGCGACCATGTTCCGGCACCAACACGTTCAAGCGTTCCAACAAAGCTGCGCACTTGATTGTGCAGGAAAGACCGGGCGCGAACGTGAAAATGAACCTCTGGTCCGGAAAAGCCTTCAACCTGTTCGACCCGCAGCTCATCCAAGGTTTTGACCGGGCTTGCAGCCTGACAAATCGAAGACCGGAACGTGGTAAAATCATGCCGCCCGATCAGCATGTCCGCGCCCGCCTGCATCGCGTCTACGTCCAGTTGATGGTTGATCCGCCAGACCTGCCCAGCGTCATGCGTAGCAGGTGCGCGGCGCATCAGGATGCGGAACAGGTATTGCCGTTCGAGCGCTGAAAACCGCGCATGCCAGTCATCGTCTACCCGTGCTGCTTTAACGATGGCAACAGGCTGCGGTTTAAGGTGATAGTTCAGCGCCTCAGACAGGCGGAACGGATCCCAGTCCTTGATCAGATCACAATGCGCAACCTGTCCCAGTGCGTGCACACCCGCGTCTGTACGCCCGGCCGCGGCAATTGTGTGATCGCCGGGTTGAATACATGACAAGGCCTGTTCGATTGCCCCTTGAACAGACGGCAATTCCTTTTGCCGCTGCCATCCGGCAAACGGTTCCCCCTGGTATTCGACTTTCAGCGCGTATCTAGGCATGGGCTGCTGGTAACGCGCCGTGCTGCAACGGGCAAGAGTGGGAAAGCGCTGGTATGTCCGACAGCCGCTACCTATCTTGGGAAAAACGAAAAAAGCGGGGCGACGGTTTGGTCATCTCATCTCTGGCAGACAGTCTGACGCGCGGCGTCGAATCCGTGGGTGACCGCGTGTCTGAGGCATTGTTTGAGCCGGTGATCCGACTGGGTGTCACCGGGCTGGCGCGTTCAGGAAAGACAGTATTCATCACGTCTCTGGTCGCGAACTTGCTGGACCGAGGGCGGATGCCGGGCCTCGTGGCGCAGCAAGAAGGGCGGATCAACGCGGCTTACCTGCAGCCGCAACCAGACGACACCGTGCCCCGGTTCGACTACGAAAATCACCTGGCGGCGCTGACCGGGCCTCAGCCGCACTGGCCCGAAAGTACGCGCGCAGTGTCAGAACTGCGTTTGTCGTTCAAAGCCCGTCCCGCGGGGCTTTTGTCAGGGTTGCAGGGACCACGCACTATCCATCTGGATATCGTGGATTACCCCGGCGAATGGCTGCTGGATCTGGCGTTGCTGGACAAAACCTATGAGGTCTGGTCGCAGGAAACACTGGAGCGCATCGCCAATCGCAATGAGGCGACGACCTTTCTGGCGCAGGCAAAGGCGGTTGACCCTTCTGACAGCCACGACGAACCAATGGCCCAATCACTGGCCAAAGAATTCGCCTCTTATCTGAACGCAGCCCGCGACGCCGGGTTTTACGACTGCACGCCAGGGCGGTTCTTGCTGCCGGGCGATCTGGCAGGCTCGCCGGTGCTAACATTTGCACCCTTGCCAGTCGAGGGTCACGGCTCGCGACGCAGTCTGCACCGCGAGATGGCCCGGCGATACGAGGCCTATAAATCTCAGGTCGTGAAACCGTTTTTCCGCGATCATTTTTCCCGGATCGACCGTCAGGTGGTTTTGGTGGACGCGCTGGGCGCGATCCATAACGGGCCACAGGCGGTCGAGGATATGCGTCGCGCGATGGCCGATATCCTGTCGGCGTTTCGGCCCGGACGAAATGCGTGGCTTAGCCAGTTGTTGCTCGGCAAACGGGTCGAGCGCATCCTGTTTGCGGCCTCCAAGGCGGACCATTTGCACCATCTTCAACACCACCGCCTGACCAATATCATGGAGGCCCTGACCCGCGAGGCGCGCGATCGCGCCAGCTTCGCCGGGGCCGAGACGGCGGCGCTGTCGCTGGCCTCGTTAAGGGCAACGACCGAGGAAATCCGCACCCATAACGGAGCCGAGCTGCCCTGCGTGCGTGGAACCTTGCTGGGCAGCGGCAAGCAGGCCGCTTTCTATCCCGGTGATCTGCCGGAAGACCCGACGCATTTGCTTGGCCCGGCGCGCAACGGGTCCGAAGGCTGGCTGGGTGAGGATTATGAGTTCATGGCATTCGCGCCGGCACACCTGACACTGCGGCCCGGGGATGGCCCGCCACACATTCGGCTGGACCGCGCAGCCCAGTTCCTGGTCGGAGACCGGCTATGAATGTCATTCTTCGCCCCGCCCGCAGCACGGATGCCGGTGCCACCGGAGAGATTTTGCATGGCTTCGCCCGTGAAAACGATTGGATGCCGGAACTGCACTCGCAGGCGGAAACCATCGCGTTTTGTGGCCGTATGATTGAATTGGATTGGGTGACCGTGGCCGAAACCGGTGACGGTGTGATCGGGTTTTTGGCGCTCAACAGTGCCGAAATCCACTCACTGTACCTGGCGCCTGGCGCACGGGGGCAAGGGATCGGTCGGCAATTTCTTGAGCTTGCCAAGTCCCGCCGATCCGAATTGTCATTGTTTGCGTTTCAGGCAAACCATCCAGCGCGCCGGTTCTATGAATGCAACGGCTTTGCTGAGGTTGCACGCAGCAGCGGCGCTGACAATGACGAGAACCTTCCCGACATAAAGTATGTCTGGAACAGTGAAGGAGCAGCCAATGGCTAAGGGGCCGGTTCTGATTGATCTGGAGGGCGATGAACCCGCGGCTGATGTGTCGCAAGCACCTCCGGTCCCGGATATCGCACAGCCTCAGGGTCAGGCGATGCAAGGTGCGGCGCGTTTGGCGGCGCGCAAACCTTCGGCCCTGTCGCGGTGGTTCTGGGGTTTGGCGCTTGCCGCGCTTGGGGCTGTTGTTTCAGTGGCGGCTTGGGACTTTGTGAATTCCCTGATTCTCCGCGCGCCGATCATTGGATGGGTGATTACGGGTTTGTTTGCAGCACTGGTGCTGGTCGCGTTGATCATCGCTGTGCGCGAGCTGGCCGCAATCGGGCGGTTGTCCCGTGTGGACGGGATGCGGCGTGCGGCAGATACTGCCTTGGCCGAAGATGATCTGGCGCAGGCACGCGCAGTCACGAACCGATTGATCTCGTTCTACAAAGGGCGCGAAGAAACCCGTTGGGGGCGCGATCGGCTGTCCGAACGGATCGACGAACAATTTGACGCGTCTGGTCTGCTGACCCTGGCCGAGGACGAGCTGCTGGCCCCGCTGGATGTCGCTGCCAGTCGCGAAGTCGAGGCTGCCGCGCGTCAGGTTGCAACGGTGACGGCGTTGGTGCCTTTGGCGCTTGCGGATGTTGCAACAGCGCTGGCCGCTTCGTTGCGGATGATCCGGCGCATCGCTGAAATCTATGGCGGGCGCGCAGGATTTTTGGGCAGTTGGCGACTGACGCGGGCCGTGTTCGTGCACCTTGTGGCCACCGGGGCCGTGGCCGTCGGGGACGACCTGCTGGAACCTGTGCTTGGGGGATCTATCCTTAGCAAGCTGTCGCGCCGGTTTGGCGAGGGGCTTGTCAACGGCGCGCTAAGTGCGCGGGTCGGGGTCGCCGCGATGGAGGTCTGCCGTCCGCTGCCCTTCTCGGATCGGCACAAGCCATCGACCCGCGGCATCATCAAACGTGCTCTGGCTGGCTTGTTTTCCAAAACTTGACCTGACGCAAGGTACAGTGGTTGGCTGTCGTGCATAACAGTGTCAGAGCCAGCCATGACCGATCACGGACACAGCCAGCAAGAGATTGCAAAACGCATCAACGCGCCACCGGGGCGCGGTGTTTTGCGGGATGTGGTCTATGGTGGGATCGATGGGTCCGTAACCACCTTTGCCATTGTGGCGGGTGTAGCCGGGGCGGGCCTGTCACCCTTTATTATCGTTGCGCTGGGACTGGCCAATGTATTGGCGGACGGGTTTTCCATGGCGGCGGGTAATTACTCGGGCACCAAGGCCGAGCTGGACAATATCCGCCGCATCCGGTCCATCGAAGAACGTCACATCAGACTATACCCGGAAGGCGAGCGGGATGAAGTGCATGCGATCTTGTCGCAAAAGGGCCTGTCGGGGCGCGTGCTGGATGAGGCCACGGACGCCATCACAGCCAACCGCGAGAATTGGATCAATCTGATGATCGAGGGTGAATACGGATTGGGCAGCGTTGATCCGAACCCGTTCAAAGCCGCGATGGCAACGTTTTTAGCGTTTCTTGTGGCCGGCATGGTCCCGCTGCTGCCGTTTCTGCTGTCGTTTGATCGGGCCTTTCAGCTCTCGGTTATCATGACCATGGCGGTCTTCTTTATCATAGGAGCTTTGAAAAGCAGGTGGTCACTGGCTCCGTGGTGGCGGTCGGGTCTAGAGACTTTTGCGATCGGCGGCGCGGCCGCACTGATGGCGTATTTTGTTGGCTCGTTGTTCCATCCCTAGTGACCAGAAGTGTCGCTGGGCGCGCGGTGTAGATGGTTAATTTTGTAAAGCCGATGATGGACCCTGATCTGATCCGGCGATGGTAAAACTTGTCGACGCCTGTTTCGCATCTGGTTCGATTGCCGCTGTGTTGGCCATTATCTGGTTGATGATGGCCAGACTGTCCCTTGGCTGGGGATAAGGCGTTCTGAACTGCGTAGCCCGCAAAAACACGGTTTTTCGGACTGTTGCGCAAATCGACACCCGGCTAGGTTGACGGCACATTTGCCCGGAGGCCTCTGTTGGAATCGCTGCTCGTACTCGTTGGATTGATCGTTCTGGCCGTCCCGGTGGCCATCCTTGTTCTGTTGGTATCCCAGGTTCGACTGCGCCGCCGGGTGGAGCAGCTTGAACAGCAGATCCGCACACTTGGTGGCGACCTGCCTGCGCCAGAAATAGTACCTGAATCGATGCAAGCGAGGGATAAAAAGAGCTCTCCGTGGCCGGCAATCAAAACAGAACCACCCGAGGTCGAAACGAAAGAAGGCACCTCAGCACCTGAGCCACAAAAGATACCCCTTCCCGAAACGATGAAGGACGATCGAATCGCCGCACTGAGCGCTTGGCTGCGCGAGAACTGGTTCTATGCGGTATCCGCCCTGTCTTTGGCGCTGGCTGGTGTTTTTCTGGTCCAATACGGGGTCGAAAGCGGGTTGTTGTCGCCAACGATGCGCGTCATTGCGGCCCTGATGTTCGGCGCGACGCTGATCGGCGCGGGTGAGGTGATCCGCCGGAAGTATGGCGATGACGAGTCTTCAGCCACAGCTTACCTGCCATCGGTCTTTTCTGGGGCCGGGCTGGTGACGCTGTTCGGTGGCTTGCTGGCTGCAAGGCAGTTGTACGATCTGCTTGGTCCCGAAGCGGCCTTGATTGCCATGATTGCTGTTGCGCTTGTGGGGCTTGTTTTGGGCTGGTTCCACGGCCCCTTGCTGGCGGCCGTCGGTTTGATTGGTGCGTTTGCGTCACCCTTCGTGGTGGGCGGGACCTCGACCGACCCCGGCTGGTTGTACGGCTATTTCTTTGTGATCGCCGTCCTTGGGTTGGGGATCGACACTGTGCGGCGCTGGGGGTGGATATCCGTTCTGACGCTAGTCGGGGCTTATACCGCGTGCCTGCTTTTGGTGCTTTCGGCACCGGCGACCGAGCCGGGTTATCTCGTCGGCGTAACCGCATTGGCGGTTATCGCGATCGCGATCCCCGTGCGGCGGATCTGGCCAGATCACGAGGGGCGTATGATCAGTGAGATCATTGCCATTCAAAAAGGCCTTCAGTGGCCGGAGTTTCCGACTCGCCTTGCCTTTGGCGCGGTGATCGTCAGCGCAGTAATCCTGGCGATACACTGGCCGGACTCGGCGGCAGAATTCTGGCTGGGTGTCATGCTGTTGGCGGGCCTGACGCTGGGACTAATGACCTGGGCAAGCCAGGCGCGGGCCCTGCAAGACCTGACCATACTGCCAGCCGCTGGTCTAACTTGGTTCGTACTGATCCAAGGGTGGGACAACGGCTCTGTCGCGCGCCGCTTCGCTGAGACCTATACCGAAACCGCCGAGGCGGATTTCCCGTGGGCGGTTACCCTGTTGGTGGCACTGGGTGCATTGATCTCAGGCCTTTCAGCTTGGCGATCGTTTCGCGCAACCGAGTACCAGGCTGTATGGGCGGGCGGTGCCGCAGTATTTGCACCGTTGTTGGCAATCGCGCTGGAGCTTGGATGGCATCCCGATGAAGTTATCGGAGCCTATCCGTGGGCGCTGCATGCGGTTGCATTGGCGGTGATGATGGTTGTTCTGGCCGGGCGTTTCGCGCGCGTCGACGGCGAAAACCGGCTGCGGGCGGCTTTGGTGACCTTGTCGGCTTTGTCTTGCCTGACCTTTGCCTGCGTGATTGTCCTAAGTTCGGCTGCCCTGACAATTGCTTTTGTGGCCGTGATCGTGGCCGCGGCGGTGCTGGATCGGCGCTTTGATCTTCCACCGATGGGTTGGTTCATCTGGGCTGGCGTGTTCACTGTCACGCTCAGACTTGTACTGAATCCCGGTCTGGATTGGGCAAACTCGGCACCGGTCGCAGAAATGGCGCTTGTCTATGCCACAGCTGCTGTTGGGTTTCTGGCGGCCTGGGCCATCCTGCGCCCATTGAACCGTCCGGTCATCGCGCTGCTTCTGGAAAGCGCCGCCTGGGCGACCGCTGGTATCTTGCTGTCCTTGCTGTTGCTGCGCTGGCTCGAAGGGTTTGGCAACGGCGGTGCCCATGACAGCCACTGGGGGCTGGGGCTTTTGTCCTTGATCTGGCTGCTGCTGGCCTGCGCGCAGGTGCGGCGGTTCGAACTGGGCGGAAAACTGAATTATGCGCGCTACGGGCTGGCGTTGTTCTTTGCGGCACATGGTGTTGTTCGCTTGGCGCAGGCGCTGACTGAGGCGAACCCATTGCTGAATGCCCAAGCTGATCCGGTTCTTGGGGTGCCAATATTGAATACTCTCGCCGTGGCTTACCTGTTGCCCGCCATTGTTTTGGCCCTGTCGGCTGCTTGGCTTCCAGCACTGCATCCGCGATGGAAGCAGGGGTGCTTCGGTCTGGCGGCGGCATTAGGTGCGATCTGGCTGGGCCTGGCCGTTCGCCATGTCTGGCAGGGGGCCAGCGGTATGTATGAAGGCAACGGCGTGACCCAACCTGAACTTTATTCTTACACCATGGCCCTACTGCTGATCGGTGCGGGGCTGTTTTATCAGTCACTCGCCCGCCGGTCGGACATGATGCGCAAGGCGGGGTTGGTCGTTATTGGGCTTGCCGTGGCCAAGGTGTTCCTGGTCGATATCGCTGGTTTGGGGGGGCTTATCCGGGTGTTCTCACTGCTGGCGCTGGGCCTCGCGCTGGCCGGTTTGGCGTGGCTGAACCGGTGGGCCATGCTGCGCCATTCGCCGCATGGGGCGGAACCTCTGGACCATTAGGCGTGGGCGTCCTATAAGCCCGGCATGTATGACCGGATGGCCATCATTATTCGAATTATATCCCCGGCGCTCTGATATCGCGAGACGCCGGGCAAAGGTGCTTGAGAATTCGCACTGACCGCTTCGATCCACACACGACAAGATCATCCTGAGGACGCCCCAAATGTGCGCCGACACGACCCAAACACCTGACTACAAAGACACGCTGAACCTGCCAAAAACCGATTTCCCCATGCGCGCTGGTCTGCCCAAGCGCGAACCCGCATGGCTGGATCGCTGGGAAGAGATCGGCGTGTATGATCGCCTGCGCGAAAAAGAAGGCCGCACGCCCTTTACCCTGCATGACGGCCCCCCCTACGCCAACGGTCACCTGCATATCGGCCACGCGCTGAACAAGACCATCAAGGACATGATTGTACGCAGCCATCAGATGATGGGTCATGACGCGCGTTATGTGCCGGGATGGGACTGCCACGGCCTGCCGATCGAATGGAAGATCGAGGAACAGTACCGCAAGAAGGGCAAGAACAAGGACGAGGTGAACATCGTCGACTTCCGTCAGGAATGCCGCAAATTCGCCGAAGGCTGGATCGACGTCCAGCGCGAAGAATTCAAGCGCCTTGGTATCACCGGCAACTGGCCCGATCCCTACATCACAATGGACTATCACGCCGAGGCCGTGATCGCGGACGAGTTCATGAAGTTCCTGATGAACGGCACGCTGTATCAGGGTTCCAAGCCCGTGATGTGGTCGCCCATCGAAAAAACCGCTCTGGCCGAGGCCGAGGTCGAGTACCACGACAAGGAAAGCTTCACCATCTGGGTGAAGTTCAAAGTCGTGAACGCGGGCGATCTGGATGACGCGTTTGTTGTGATCTGGACAACGACGCCATGGACCATGCCGTCGAACAAGGCGGTCGTCTACGGTAAGGACATCTCTTACGGCCTCTACGAAGTCACCGGCGCACCTGAGGAATGCTGGGCCAGCGTCGGAGACAAGTTCCTGCTGGCGGACAATCTGGCCGCCGACGTGCTAGGCCGCGCCCGTCTGAACGACGACCAGTGGACTCGTGTCCGCGATGTGACAGCCGATGAACTGGTAGGTGTCCAACTGACCCACCCGCTAGCTGGAGCCGAAGGTGGCAATGGCGAATGGGACGACATCCGCGACTTCCGCGCGGCTGAGTTCGTGACCGATACCGAAGGCACCGGTTTCGTCCACTGTGCGCCTTCGCACGGTATGGAAGAATTTGAGCTCTACCGCGATCTGGGCATGCTAGAGCAGGTCATCACCTATAACGTGATGGACGATGGCTCGTTCCGCGCCGATCTGCCGTTCTTTGGCGGCAAGTACATCCTGTCCCGCAAGGGTGGCGAGGGTGACGCGAACAAGGCGGTCATCGACAAGCTGGTCGAGGTTGGAGGGCTGCTGGCGCGGGGCAAGATCAAACACAGCTATCCGCATTCGTGGCGCTCGAAGGCTCCGATCATCTATCGCAACACGCCGCAGTGGTTTGCGTCCGTTGACCGCAAGCTGGACGATGGCATGGGCGAGATGGGCGACTCCATCCGCGAACGGGCCCTGCGCTCGATCGACGAGTTGGTAAAATGGACGCCGCAGACCGGCCGCAACCGTCTGTATTCGATGATCGAAGCGCGCCCGGACTGGGTTCTGTCGCGCCAGCGCGCCTGGGGTGTGCCGCTCACCTGTTTCACCAAGAAAGGGGCCTTGCCCACCGACGCGGATTACCTGCTGCGCAATGAAGAGCTCAACGCCCGCATCAAGGCGGCGTTCGAGAAGGACGGCGCGGATGTCTGGTACACGGACGGCTTTAAAGAGAAGATCCTCGACGGTATCGCCAACCCGGATGACTACGATCAGGTATTTGACGTTCTGGACGTGTGGTTCGACTCTGGTTCGACACATGCCTTTGTCCTGCGTGACCGTGAAGACGGAACCGAGGACGGTATCGCGGACGTTTACATGGAGGGCACCGACCAGCACCGCGGATGGTTCCATTCGTCGATGCTGCAGGCTTGCGGCACCAAGGGGCGTGCGCCGTATCGCAACGTTGTAACCCATGGCTTCACGCTGGATGCCAAGGGCAACAAGATGTCCAAATCGCTGGGCAACACCATCGTGCCGGAAAAGGTGATCGAGCAATATGGTGCCGATATCCTGCGCCTGTGGGTGGCTCAGACCGACTACACCGCCGACCAGCGGATCGGGCCGGAGATTCTGAAAGGCACCGCCGACAGCTATCGCCGCCTGCGCAACACCATGCGGTTCATGCTGGGCTCGCTGGCCGACTTCACCGAAGCGGATCGCGTCGCGCCTGAAGATATGCCGCGTCTGGAACGCTGGGTTCTCAGCCGTCTGGCCGATCTGGATGAGCAGGTGCGCAAAGGCTACGCGTCTTTCGACTTCCAGGGCGTGTTCAGTGCCGTATTTACCTTTGCCACCGTCGACCTGTCATCGTTCTATTTCGACGTCCGTAAGGATGCGCTATACTGTGACGGCGACACCCTGCGCCGCCGCTCGGCCAGAACCGTTCTGGATATCCTGTTCCACCGCCTCACCACTTGGCTGGCCCCGGTTCTGGTCTTCACCATGGAAGAGGTCTGGTTGGAGCGTTTCCCAGGCGATGACAGCTCGGTCCATCTGGTGGATTTCCCGGATACACCCGCCGATTGGCGCAACGCTGAACTAGAGGCCGGTATGTCTAAAATCCGTCGCGTGCGTCGTGCCGTGACCGCTGCGTTGGAAATCCAGCGTCAGGACAAGGTCATCGGGTCCAGCCTTGAGGCCGCGCCGATCGTGCATGTCGAAGACAGTGACACCCGCGACCTGCTTGCAACCTTTGACGTGGACGACATGTGCATCACGTCTGGCCTGACCGTTTCGGGCGACCCGGCCCCTGCCGAGGCATTCCGCGTGCCCGAAATCGAAGGGGTAGGTGTTGTCTTCGAAAAAGCAGATGGCGAGAAATGCCAACGATGCTGGAAAATCCTGCCGGACGTCGGTCGGCATTCCCACGCGGGTGTGTGTGGGCGGTGCGACGAAGCGCTGGGCTGAACAATTGAACCCCCGGCGTCACCCGTCGGGGGTTTTTCTTTCATCGCTTGCGCCGGCCCCGGCGATCTGAAACGCTGTGTTCATGCCGATGATTTCCGTTGATACGCAGTTTGGCCGCCTTGGCATTGAAGAAACAGATGGCGCCATCACACGCCTTGTGTGGGATGGGCAGGACGACGGGCCGGACACACCCCTGTTGCAGGAAGCCGCCGCACAGTTAACCGCGTATAACGAGGGGCGTCTCGAGCGGTTCGATTTGCCGTATCGTGTTGCCGGGTCAGACTTTCAGCGCAATGTCTGCGACCTGATGTATGCCATTCCGCTGGGCGAGACCCGAACGTACGGGGACATCGCGAAAGAGCTTGGGCAGCCACCCCAACCGGTGGGGCAGGCCTGCGGTGCGAACCCCATACCGGTGATTATACCTTGCCATCGGGTGCTGTCCGCCAATGGTCTGGGCGGGTTCTCGGGCGATGGTGGGGTCGAGACCAAAGTGGCCCTTCTGCGCCATGAACGCGCGGCGGGCCTGCTGATCTGAGGCGCGAAAATCAGTTGCAATCCCAGAGTTCGCGGCCCAACCTATATCAGTTACTGAATTTGAAGGACCGTATTGCATGACCGCCCATACAGACCCGGCCGCTCGCAAAAAGGCCATCATAGACCGCCTGATGTCGCTGGAAGAGCAGGAACTGGCAACTGCGCAGGCGCATTACGACGCATTTCTCAAGGACTCGCAGCTGGACGACCGCGAAGGGCATGACAAGGATGACATCGCCGCCTCGCGCGAAAATGCGGATCTGGCGGCGGCGTTCGATGCACCCGTTCATGCGCACCACGCCAAGATTGATGTGATCGAGAACACGGATTTCAGCCTGACGGACCGGGTTCAACCGGGCGCTGTTGTCAAGTTCAACAACCGCCGTTTCGTGGTCTGTGTCTCAACGACCCGCTTTGAGGTCGACGGTAAGACCTATATGGGCATCTCAACCCAAAGCCCGATCTACCTGACCATGACCGGTCTGCAAGAGGGTGATGTGTTCACCCATAACGGCACCGAGTTCGAGGTTGAGGAAATCCTGTAACGTTCAGTTGTTGCGCAGCGGGACAAGTTGCTGCGCAATGCCAGCTGAAACCAGGTAGAGGCTTGTAATTACCAACCCCCAATGCGCCCAGCTTTCGGGGTGGAAGTCGACCCAAGCTGCCCAACCGGCGAAAAATGTCCAGGCGAACGCGATCGGCAGTGATACATTACGCCAGCGTTCCGTCCGCACCGGGTGAATGAACTTCAACGGTAGGAACATCGCCAGCGACAACAGTGAAACCAGCAGCAGGATCACCCAGAAATTGGGCTCCAGCGCGAAGATCACGATGACAAACATATTCCAGCAACCCGGAAACCCAGAGAACGAATTGTCCTTGGTCTTCATCCGCGTGTCCGCGAAATACATGGCGCTGGCAAAGGTGATCACGATGATCGCAAACCAGCCTGTCCAACCGTCCATCAGCCCCGATTTGAACAGCGCAAAGGCCGGGATGAACACGTAGGTCAGATAGTCGATGATCAGGTCCAGAAGAACACCGTCAAATTCCGGTGCGTTCTTTTTGACATGGTAGTGGCGCGCAAGCGGGCCGTCGATTCCGTCCACGATGAACGAGATCACTAGCCACAGATACATAAGGCTCCACTTTTCCTCGACCGCGGCCAGCATGGCTAACATTGCAAAGACGGCACCGGTCGCAGTGAACAGATGTACGGAAAGGGCTTTGAGTTTTATTGTCATTTGTGTCTCTTGGACGATGCGCGCTGCAGATGCAAACTAAAAGCCGGGTAAGGATACAGCCCAGACGTCATCGAGGGACTCGGGATCAGGCCTTGGGGTGGGCGCGGTTGTAGACTTCCATCAGTCGGGCCGTATCTACGGCCGTATAGGCCTGCGTGGTGGACAGTGAGGCATGGCCCAGCAATTCCTGAATGGCGCGCAGATCACCCCCAGCGGACAATAGATGGGTGGCAAAACTGTGCCTTAAAGCGTGCGGTGTGGCGGTTGCGGGCAGGCCAAGCTGCATGCGCGCCTTGGCCATCACGCCCTGAATTGCGCGCGGATTGAGCGCACCACCACGCACCCCGCGGAACAAAGCCTTTTCCTGGGATTGTGGATGCGGACAAAGCTGCAGGTAACGGTCAACGGCGGTGCAGGCGGCCGGGATCACTGGAACGATGCGTTCCTTTCCGCCCTTTCCCACAATACGCAAGTTATTCGGCAAGGGCGCGTCGCTTCCTGTCAGGGACAGCGCCTCAGATATGCGCAAACCGCAGCCATAGAGCAATGTAACGACAGCAACGTCCCGCGCCGAGATCCAGTCGTTTGACGACTGAAGTTCGACCGTGTCGATCATCGCGCGGGCCGCGTCTTCGGCCAGCGGGCGCGGGAGTTTTTGGGTAAACTTTGGCGCGCGTGTGGACAGAACGGCAGTGGGTTCGAACCCTTCACGTTCAGCCAGCCATCGATAAAAGCTTTTGACCGCCGACAGCTTGCGCGCCAGAGATCGCGCACCAACACCTGCGCTGCGCTGATCCGCCATCCAGGCGCGCATGTCGGACACGGTGATCCGGGCCAGCGCTGCCAATCCCTGCTGTTCACTGTGATGTAGTGTCATGAAAGACAGGAACTCGGTGACATCACCGCGATAGGCGGCCTGGGTGTTTTCCGATCGCCCCGCCAGCGCGCTCAGGCTGTCCAGCCAATACTGTAACGCGTCGCGGCAGGCGGGTGAGATCAGGCTCACGACAACCAGTGGCGCATCGAGCGTTCGAAGACGCCAGCAAAGAACGACAGAAGATCAGTGCCGAGCTGCGGCGAAAAATGATTGCGGTCCCTTGCGCTCATCACGATCATGCCCGGCAACCGGCCCTCACCCAGATCCAACCGCAGGCAAGCCTCGGACCGCAGGTGATCTGCGTTGGGCCCAAAAATTCTGTGCGTCGGGTGGAGGATCTCGCGCAGAACCACGTCGCGGGCGGGGCCGCCGCGGTCGAAGGTCAGGTAATTGTCCACGAAACCGGGTTCGACCACAGACAGAACGCCGCCCAGAGTGTCGATGGCGGGGTCTTCCTGTGTGGCTGTAGATTCCAGAATCAGCTTGATGCGATCAACGCGCAGGATTTCGACCACATCCGAGCCGAGCGTGCGCAGGAAATCTTCGAACTCGGCCGGTTCCAGCATGCGGATAACAGCACGATGCACCTGATTTGTGCCCGCAAGGTTTTCATATGCTGCGGCGATGACGGACCGGTGGGTGTCTTCCAGCCTGTCCAGCCGTTCCTCGAGCCGTTGCATGGCGATGCCGCGCAGGTCGATGACGTTGTCGCCGCGCGCCTGTTCGTTGGCCGTCACAAGTGCCTGCATCAGGTCCTTGTCGTCCAGCACAGCGTCTGGTTTGGCCAGAATCGCGGCGCGCAAGTTGTCCTGGAGTTTGGTGTTACTGCTCATGTCCCGCTCGGTCTTTTTTTGTTGAGGGGCTTATAACATGAGTTATGGCGGTTTCCTTGGAAAAAATGCATTGGCGGTGCATTTCATTCCCACTGTGACCTACGGCTCCCGCCTGCGAAACCTTGATCAAAGATCAAGGCTTGGCAGTTGGGCCGGGCGCGGCACCTGACGGTGCCACGCGGTCGCGCAAAGGGTCAGAGGATTTTCTGACCGGTCTTGGCCCAGTCGGCCAGGAAGGTTTCCAGACCTTTGTCTGTCAACGGGTGATCGGCCAGTTTCTTGATCACGGCAGGCGGTGCGGTGATCACGTCAGCACCGATGCGGGCGCTGTCGGTCACGTGATTCACGGTGCGGATTGAAGCGGCCAGAATTTCGGTTTCAAAACCGTAATTGTCATAGACCTGACGGATATCCCCGATCAGATCCATGCCATCGAGGTTGATGTCATCCAGACGACCAATGAAGGGCGAGATGAAGGTTGCACCCGCCTTTGCGGCCAGAAGCGCCTGGTTGGTCGAGAAGCAGAGTGTGACGTTGACCATCTGGCCTTCGTCGCTGAGCGTCTTGCAGGTTTTCAGACCGGCCCATGTCAGCGGAACTTTCACGGCGATATTCGGAGCGATCTTGGCCAGCTTGCGGCCCTCGGCGATCATGTCGTCAGCTTCGGTTGCGACAACTTCGGCTGAAACCGGTCCGTCCACCAGATCACAGATTTCCTTGGTCACTTCCAGAATGTCACGACCTGATTTCAGGATCAGCGAGGGGTTGGTGGTCACGCCGTCCACCATGCCCAGATCGTTCAGTTCGGCAATGGCGTCGATTTCGGCTGTGTCTACGAAGAATTTCATGCGGGCAGTCCTTTGATGGGTTGGCCTTGGTCGCGGATGGCTTTACCTCAAAGAGACCCATGCTGGAACCCCCGAGCCCAAGGATATGCGTTGAGCACTCAGGAGTATTTCGACCACGGAGAGCTGGTTGCGGTTCTGACCGCACAGCCGCTGGACCGGACGCTGGATTACAAGGCGCCCGAGGGGGGCTGTTTTCTGGGGGCGTTCGTAGAGGTCCCGCTGGGGCCTCGTAAAGTTCTGGGTGTCGTCTGGGGGCCGGGACAGGGCGGGTTCGACCTGAACAAGGCGCGATCCGTGATCCGGGTGCTTGAGGTCGCGCCAATGCGCGAAGAAATGCGGCTGTTTCTGGGGAAGGTTGCCGATTACACCCTGACACCGATGTCCGCGATGTTGCGGCTGGCAACCCGAGCGCCGGGTTTGGGTGATCCGCCGTCGATGCGTAAGGTTTATCGGCTGGGTAATGGCGAGCCGGACCGGATGACCGACGCACGCACCCGTGTGCTGGAGGTTCTGCGCGACTATGGCGGGCTTGCATTCACCCTGAAAGAACTCGCCGAACAGGCGGGCGTGACGTCTTCGGTCGTCAAAGGGTTGGTCAAGCAGGGCGCTGTACGGGAAGAAGACAGCCCGCGCGATTTGCCCTATCCGCATCTGGATCCGGATTTGCCGGGCAAGGCGCTAACCGACGATCAGGCTGCGGCGGTTGAGAAGTTGCAGCAGGGCCAGCGGTCCGGGGAATATGGAACCACGCTGCTTAAGGGCGTGACGGGTTCGGGCAAGACCGAAGTGTATTTGGAGGCTGTAGCCGAGGCGCTGCGGATGGGCCGGCAAGCCTTGGTTCTGCTGCCCGAGATCGCTCTGACAGCGGAATTCCTGACGCGGGTTGAGGCGCGGTTCGGTGCACGCCCAGCCGAATGGCATTCCGGTGCGACCATGACGGAACGCCGCCGGGTCTGGCGGATGGTCGGGCAGGGAGATGCGCAAATGGTGATTGGTGCGCGGTCAGCTTTGTTCCTGCCGTTTCGCAACCTTGGCTTGGTGGTGGTCGATGAGGAACACGACACCTCGTACAAACAAGAGGACGGCGTGCATTACAGCGCGCGGGACATGGCTGTTCTGCGGTCTGCAATTTGTGGCGGGCGGGTGATTCTGGCCAGCGCAACACCTTCGCTGGAAAGCTGGGCCAACGCCGAGGCGGGAAAATACGACCGGGTCGATCTGACCTCGCGGTTCGGGGCGGCGGTGTTGCCGGAGATGAAGCCCATCGACATGCGCGCCGAACAGATGCAACCGGGGACGTGGATTTCTCCGTCTTTGCGGCAGGCGGTGATGCAGCGGATCGAGAAGGGTGAGCAATCGCTGCTGTTCATCAACCGCCGTGGGTATGCGCCGGTGACCCTGTGCCGCGCTTGCGGGGAGCAGATTGCCTGCGATCATTGCGACGCGCGGATGGTCGAGCACCGGTTTCTGAAACGGCTGATGTGTCACCAATGCGGTGAGACCAAGCCGATGCCTGAGGAATGTCCCTCATGCGGCGTCGAGGGCAAGTTGGCCCCGGTCGGCCCGGGGATCGAGCGGCTGGCCGAAGAGGCTGAGGCGACGTTTCCCGATGCCAAGATCGCGATGCTGAGTTCCGATTTGTTCGGCTCGGCCCGCGCTCTGAAGGCTAAGATCGAAGAGATTGCCGAGGGCGATGCCGATATCGTCATCGGTACGCAGTTGGTTGCCAAAGGGCACAACTTTCCCAATTTGACTTTGGTCGGGGTAATTGATGCCGACCTCAGTCTGCACGGGGCGGACCTGCGCGCCGCTGAGCGGACATTCCAGTTGATGCGGCAAGTCGCGGGTCGGGCAGGCCGGGCGGACAAGCCAGGGCAGGCCCTGTTGCAGACATTCCAGCCCGAGCATCCTGTAATCCGTGCCATTCTTTCAGGTGATGAAGAAGGATTTTGGAAGGCCGAGGCTGCAGGACGACAGGCGGCGGGTGTGCCTCCATACGGCCGTATGGCAGGGATCGTCCTGTCCGGACCTGAGGTTGGATCAGTTTTTGATATCGGAAATGCAATGGCCCGCAACGATGCGCCGCTGCGCGATATCGGGGCACAAGTCTTTGGCCCGACTCCGGCGCCTATTGCGCGGATTCGCGGCAGACACCGCGTGCGATTGCTGGTCAAGGCACCCAAGGGCGCACCGATTCAGGACGCGATTGCCCGCTGGATCGCGCCCTTGCGCCTTAAGGGCGACCTGCGTTTGACCGTAGATATCGACCCGCAGAGTTTCTACTGACCTCTGCATCAGCGCAGACCGATTGTGCGCCCGCTGCTTCGCCCTCGCCAAAATCTGAAAATGGGCGTAGAGGAGTCCCATGTTGAAACCGATGCCCCTGTCCGAGGCGCAGAGCCTTCCGTTCTGGCGCCGCCCTGTGACGCTCTTGTTCGTCATGGCGTTGACGATGCCGATTGCCTTCAACGCGTGGAGCGCGCTGTTGAACAATTTCGTCATCGAAGTGGCGAATTTTGACGGGGCCGACATTGGGTTACTGCACACTGTGCGGGAGATCCCTGGATTTCTTGCTGTTGGCGTGATCGCGGTGATCATTTTCGTGCGCGAGCAGGTATTGGCGATGATCTCGCTGATGATGCTGGGCGTGGCAACTGCGTTGACAGCATGGTTTCCCAGCCTTGGTGGGTTGCTGTTTGTCACCCTCTTCAGTTCGATCGGGTTTCACTATTACGAGACAGTAAATCAGTCGCTGCAGTTGCAATGGCTGCCCAAGGACCGCGCGCCACAGGTATTGGGCTGGCTTGTTGCCATGGGGTCAGCCGCGACGGCAGTAGTCTATGGCCTGATCGTTCTGACCTGGGACCGGTTTGATCTGTCCTACAACATTGTATTCATGGCCGCTGGTGGTGTGACCGCCCTGCTGGCGCTGTTCTGTCTTTTCGCCTTTCCGCAATTTGACTCGCCAACTCCACAGACCAAAAAACTGGTCCTGCGTCGTCGCTACTGGCTGTATTACGCACTACAGTTCATGGCCGGCGCGCGGCGGCAGATTTTTGTTGTCTTCGCGGGCTTCATGATGGTCGAGAAGTTTGGGTTTGAAGTACACGAGCTGACCAGCCTCTATCTGATCAATCTGATGATCAACATGGCGGCGGCTCCGATGTTGGGTAAGGCTGTATCGTTGTTCGGTGAGCGCCGCACGCTAATCTTTGAATACACCGGCTTGGCGATCGTTTTTGCGGCCTATGGCGGTATCTACTGGTTCGGGTGGGGCGTGGTGCTGGCTGCAACTCTTTATGTGATCGACCATGTTCTGTTCGCTTTGGCGCTTGCCCTGAAGACCTACTTTCAGAAAATCGCCGATCCTGCGGATATTGCACCGACTGCGGCCGTTGCGTTCACGATCAACCATATCGCCGCCGTGTTCCTTCCTGCGCTTCTGGGCCTGCTGTGGGTCATCTCGCCCGGTGCAGTCTTTGCACTGGCCGCTGCGATGGCGATGATCTCGTTGGGTTTGTCCTTGCTGATCCCGCGGCACCCGGAACCGGGAAATGAAACGATCTTGTCGAAATACGCGCCTGCACCTGCCGAATAAGCGCCAATACTTGACCTTGGCGGGCCATCGCCATAGGCGCTGTGTCAATCGATACAGGAGGCCCCCATGCCCACATTCACTGCGCTGACTACACTGACCGGTAAAAAAGCTGCCGAAGGGCTGGGCGAAGCGATGGAGCGTCTGGATCCGGAACCAACCGGCGTTGGTGTATTCGAGGTCGAGGATGGCTCGGGCCTTTGGGAAGTTGGTGGGTATTTCACGGAAACTCCGGACGAAACCGCTCTGGCCGTTCTAGCCGCCGCGTTTGAGGCCAAGCCTTTTGTTGTGTCAGAACTGCCCGATACGGATTGGGTGGCCCATGTGCGCCGGGAACTGGCACCGGTCGATGCTGGACGCTTCTTCGTCTATGGCAGCCATGACGCTGACAAACTGCCCGAGGGACGTATCCCACTGCTGATCGAGGCTGCAATGGCCTTTGGCACCGGTCACCACGGCACCACGTTGGGATGCCTAAAGGCGCTGGACCATCTTCTGAGCCAAGGGTTCACGGCGACCAAAGTGGCCGATATCGGCTGCGGCACTGCCGTGCTGGCCATGGCGGCCGCGCGGGTCTGGGAAGGTGAGATCATCGCCAGTGATATCGACGAAGTGGCTGTTGATGTCGCCGAAGCCAACCTGAAGGCCAATGGCATGGCAGGCAAGGTCCGCTGCGTGGAAGCGGCGGGCTTTGACCATCCCGATTTGGGCGCATTCGCACCCTACGATCTGATTTTCGCAAATATCCTTAAGGGGCCACTGGTTGCTCTGGCCCCCGAAATCGCAGCGAATCTGCGCGTCGGTGGGTACGCAATTCTGTCCGGAATCCTTAACGAACAAGCCGATGACGTGGTCTCCGTTTATCTACAAAACGGGTTCAATTTAGAGGAAAATGACCAAATTGGTGAGTGGGCGACGCTAATATTAAGCAAACAGGGCTAAATCTGGGCCATTTGCTGGAGCTTTCTGGAGTTTTGCCTCGATTTTGTCGCATTCTGTTTCTACCGTCTTAACCTGGAATCGGGGGGCGGTTTGGAGGCTGCCATGACGGGAAAACAACTGGAATTTGATCAGCGCGTGAATCGCCTGAGTAAGAAGCACGCAAAACTAAGCCGTGGCTATCGCGCGACGATGCGCAAGGACGGGTTGGTTGTGATGAAACCGCAGAGGGTGAAGTCGGCTTTACCCCTTAAGGTTCTTCTGATGTGTCTGCTTGGGTTGTTTGCATTCAAGACGTTCTTGCTCACCAGCCTTGGGCCTTCGGGCTATCAATACAGGGTTGACGCATTGAACGAGGGCACCTCGGTTGAACAAGCCGGTGCCTGGGTGATGCAAATCGACCCGGTATCGCTGATGCTTTCGGAACAGCTGGCACGGCTGCTGCCCTGACATCCGGCCAAAGAATCAGAAACGCCGCGCATTCTGCATGCGCGGCGTTCTGCTTTGCCCCCGAGGGAGGGAAGGGGCACATGAGTGGGTGTGTTAAATCTTAACTACGACCATCGGCCACGACGTCAATATCGCCACGGCACAGTCCGATATCTTCCAGCTCGCGATCTGTCAGACCGCTCAGCGTGTTACGCGTCACGCGGGCGTCATTCCATTCGACAACGGCGTTCACGACCGATGCGAAATATGCGCCGATACGGCCGACGAGGCCGAATGAGCCGGTGGTGGTGCGGGTGGTGTCCAGTGCAGCCATATCCTGTTTCCTTCTGGTTTAAGTTTACGTTTTGATCGTTCGATCTGAGCGGCATCTAGTGCCGCCAAATCGGCTGTGCAAGTGCGGAAATTGCAACTGTCCTATGCGTTTTTTGCAGAGCTCAAGATTCATTAGAACCCCTTAATTTATTGGCCATTTTTGCTTCATGAAACGTGTCGATTTCAGACTTTTGCCTGTCGCAAATTGGCCGTTTTGTCGCGTGTGAAGCAGGTCTGTCGTTTTTGTACTCTCTGTCAATTCGCTTGGAAAATGTTCACGCTTCGTGCTAATCCGTAAAAAAGATCACAAAAACTCGAGCAGGCCGAGGCGAAATATGCGGATTTTGGGCATTGATCCGGGGCTTAGGACCCTGGGATGGGGCGTCATCGAATCGCATGGCAGCCGCCTGAGCCACGTCGCCAATGGACTGTGCAAGTCTGACGGGGACGATTTGGGCGAGCGTTTGCTGTCTCTCTACAATCAAATCGTCGAAGTCATTGCAGAACATCAGCCCGATCAGGCGGCCATCGAACAGACCTTCGTCAACAAGGATGGGGCTGGTACGCTGAAGCTGGGTCAGGCGCGTGGTGTGGCGTTGTTGACGCTGGCGCAAGCAGGGCTGCCCGTGGGTGAATACGCGCCCAACCGGGTTAAGAAAACGGTTGTGGGCGTTGGGCATGCCGAGAAAGAGCAGGTTCTTCATATGGTCAAATTGCAACTGCCGGGCTGTAAGCCCAAAGGGGCGGATGCCGCGGATGCGCTGGCGATTGCCATCTGTCATTCATATTACGGCGCAGCGCCGCAGGCGCGCGTGAAAGAGGTGCGGGCATGATCGGGAAACTAACCGGACGATTGGACTATCGCGCAGCGGATCACGTGTTGATTGACGTGCGTGGGGTCGGATACCTCGTTTACTGCTCGGACCGGACTATGGCCGCGCTGCCTGGTGTTGGCGAGGCTGTCTCGATTTATACCGATATGGTGGTGCGCGAGGACCTGATGCAGCTTTTTGGGTTTTTGTCCCTTGTCGAAAAGGAATGGCATCGCCTGCTGTGTTCGGTTCAGGGCGTTGGGGCCAAGGTCTCGCTCGCCATTCTGTCCGCGTTGGGTCCGGATGGGGTCAGCCGGGCCATTGCGCTTGGGGATTGGGGTGCCGTCAAAGCGGCGAAAGGCGTGGGCCCAAAGACGGCGCAGCGGATCGTGCTGGATCTAAAAGACAAAGCGCCGGGTGTGATGGCGATGGGCGGGACCGTGACCGAAGCGATGGACGGCCCCGGATTGGAAGTCGTAGAGCTGTCTGAACCGGCACCTGCGACCAAGCGGGCGACCAAACCTGCCTCGGGGTCTGCCGCAGCTTCGGCGGGGGCACTGTCAGCCCTTGGCAATTTAGGGTACGGACCATCCGAGGCGGCCTCGGCCGTGGCCGAAGCGGCCGCCAGCCTGCCGGATGCAGGCGAGGCTGAATTGATCCGGGCGGCGCTCAAGTTGCTGGCTCCGAAAGGGTAACTGAATGGTAGACGCCGATCCCACATTGCGCCCCGATCCCTTGCCCGAGGATAACGACCGCGCCCTGCGCCCGCAGGGGCTGGACGAATTCATCGGTCAGGCCGAGGCGCGGGCCAATCTGCGCATCTTTATCCAATCCGCGCGTATGCGGAGCGAGGCGATGGATCACACGCTGTTTCATGGCCCTCCGGGTCTGGGTAAAACAACGCTGGCGCAAATCATGGCGCGCGAGCTGGGGGTGAATTTCCGCATGACATCGGGGCCGGTTCTGGCCAAAGCCGGTGATCTGGCGGCAATCCTGACCAATCTGGAATCCCGCGATGTGTTGTTCATCGACGAAATCCACCGTCTGAACCCGGCCGTCGAAGAGGTTCTGTATCCGGCGATGGAGGATTTCGAGCTGGATCTGGTGATCGGCGAAGGCCCGGCAGCGCGGACTGTGCGGATTGAGCTGCAGCCGTTTACTTTGGTCGGAGCAACGACGCGGATGGGCTTGCTAACCACCCCATTGCGTGACCGATTTGGCATTCCGACGCGGTTGCAGTTCTACACGGTGGACGAGTTGCACGAGATCGTTACGCGCAACGCCCGCAAACTGGGCGCGCCTGCTGATGATGCTGGTGCCCGAGAGATTGCGCGCCGATCGCGCGGGACCCCGCGGATCGCGGGGCGATTGCTGCGACGGGTGGTGGATTTCGCCATCGTCGAGGGCGATGGACGTATCACCCTGGATCTGGCGGATGGCGCGCTGACGCGGTTGGGTGTGGATAATCTGGGCTTGGATGGTGCCGACCGGCGATACCTCAAGCTGATCGCTGAGAACTATGCCGGTGGTCCGGTCGGGATTGAGACCCTGTCGGCTGCGTTGTCGGAAAGTCGCGATTCGCTGGAGGACGTGATCGAGCCCTATTTGTTGCAGCAAGGTCTGATCCAGCGCACGCCACGCGGTCGGATGTTGGCGCAGAAGGCTTGGACGCATCTGGGAATGGCGGCACCAAAGGGCCAGAGCGATCTGTTTGGTTGAAGCTGAGGCCTTTAGATTTTATGCCTTCGGCAAGAGTACTTTCGAAAAGATGAAGGATTGGGCGTGACCCCCGAAGACATTCAGTCGTTGTTCACCCGTGAAAACGGAGAGTTTCTGTTCGCGCGTTGGGGTCGGCCCATCGTGCCTATCGTCTTTGGGGTCGAGGAGGAAACTCTGACCACCATCAAGGGCGCATTCGAGGCCGTAGTCAGCTTGGCCGATCATAAGATGGCCGAAACGGATCCAGAACTTGGTGCGAATTGCATGGTGTTCTTTTTCCGCGACTGGAAGGAACTGCTGGAAGTTCCCGATCTGGATCGGCTGGTTCCCGATCTTGCGCCGTTAGTCGACCGACTGATCGCGGCGGATGCAAATCAATACCGGGTGTTCCGCTTTGAGGAAGACGGTGCGATCCGGGCCGCGTTTGTTTTTCTGCGAATGGACGAAGAGCTGTCCAAGGTTCCGGCTGAGACTCTGGCACTTAGTCAGGTAGTACAGACCATCCTGTTGTGGTCCGACACCGCTTTTCGAACGCAGTCGCCGCTGGCGGTCGCGGGCGAGGCGACGATCTTGCGCCCGGAGATCGCCGGGTTGATCCGCGCAGCATACGATCCGGTATTGCCGGGAGCTTCGCAGGATCCGGCGCACGCTTTGCGACTGTTCGCGCGGTTGCAGGCGTAGTCTTAAGACCGATAGAGGCTATCTACGATTTGGAGTCGTTTCGGTGTTGAAAGGCAGTCAATAGGTCGCTTCCCGCGTCGTAAAAGGCATCACTACCCACCAAATCCGTAACCCCGTATCTGTCCAGCTCTGACCGCACGTGGGGGTCGACCAGTAGGAAAACCATCTTGATGTTCTTTGCCTGCAGGATCTTTAGAACATTGCGCAGCGTATAGCCTGCCGTGAAATCCACGTCATCAATGGCCGAAGCCTCGATACAGAACCAACGTACTTTGTTATCTGAATCACGGGTGATTGTCGCAATCTCATCCGAAAGCCGCTGTGCATTCGCGTAATACAGGCTGTGAGAGAAGCGATAGATTACAAGCCCGGGTTCGAATTGGTTCGGTGCAGTAATGGGTTTCGAATGCCAACCACCGTCTTTGGTTTTGACGATCACTGAATTTTTGGGGCGGTACCCACGGCGGGTATGGTCGATCAATGACAGCACCATTGCAAAGATGATGCCTTGTTCGACCCCAACGATAACGACAACTGCAGCCGTGGCGACAGTAATCCAGAATTCGGACCGGGCTTGCCTGTAGATTGCAATCAGGCCTTTCAGGTCGATAAGTTTCACACCGATCAGAAACACGACGGCAGACAGCGCCGCATTGGGCAAGTAGGCAAGTGGGCCCGTCAAGAAGAGGATGACCACCAAGACGATCAAGACGGTCGTCAGTTGTGCCACCTGACTGCGGCCACCGGCGCTAGCCACCATCTCGGTTTTTGTCGGGCTGCCATTTACAACGAATGTGCCCGTGAAGGCTGCCCCAAGATTGGCTAGACCCAGCCCAACAAGGTCCGTGTTCTCGCTGAAATTTTCTTCGTAACGTGCCGCGTAGGCCCGCGAGGTCGCGGCGCTTTGGGCCAGTATCACAACGAAAATGGACAGCGCGGTTGGCAGCAGTTGTTTGAACAGCGTCCAGCTCCAATCCACGTTTGGGATCGACAGCGCTGGCAGGCCGCTGGGAACCGAGCCCAGTACTGCGATGCCGGACGCCGAAAATTGAAAGGCCCAGCTGCATAGTATCACCCCGAGTATGGCAAACAGCGGGCCGGGCAGTTTTGGGGATAGACGACGGCATCCGACAACGATCAGCAGAACTGCTGCTGAAACCGCCAATGTGGGCCAGCTTGTCTGACCAATGCTCTGAAAGACTGCCTGTAGCTTGGCAATGGTCCCGTGACCGTCGCTTTCGATCCCCAAAAGCCCCGGGATTTCACCGGTTGCGACCTGAATGCCCACGCCTGTCAGGAACCCGACAAGAACTGTCCGGGATAGGAAATCAGCCAAAAACCCCAAGCTGATGAGGCGTGCGGCAATCAGAAGAACAGCTGCCATCAGCGCCAACAGGGACGCCAGCGCCAGATACTCGGACGAACCCGACACTGCCATGCCAGCCAGGGCTGAGGCCGTAATCGCCGCCGTGGCAGAATCCGCACCCACCACAAGATGGCGGGACGAACCGAACAGCGCGAAAAGCGCCATTGGGACAAGGATGGTGTACAACCCAGTCACAACCGGCGTGCCTGCGATTTTGGTATAGCCCATGACCTCGGGGATCGCGAGGCAGGCAAAGGTCAGGCCTGCCAAAACTTCCGCAGGCAAGTTCGCGCGGTCGAACGGCAAGATGCCCTGAAGGACTGGAAGAAAGAACATCCTCTCTTCTTTTGGTCCTTTAGCCATTGAAACTCCTGTCGGATTCACTTGGTATGTATGAAAGCCTAGAGGGCAAATCTTCGAATTTCGATAGCGGACTTGGGAAGGTGGGAACTTTGTTCCCACAAGGGATTGCAGGAACCGCGGCAACCATGCATCTGTTTCAAAGCAGGATTTGCCCCGCGCGTTACATATTTGAGAGACCGGACCTGATATCATGGCCAATGAAGCTGATGCGCCCCACAAGCATATCTTTCCGATCCGGGTTTACTATGAAGACACCGATATGGGCGGGGTCGTATACCACGCGAATTACCTCAAGTTTATTGAACGCGCGCGGTCAGACTATGTGCGCCGTCTAGGCAATGATCAGAACGCGATGCGCGATGGCGGAATCGTCTGGGTCGTGCGCCGGATCGAAGCCGATTACGTCGCGCCCGCGAAGTTCGATGATGAGCTGATCGTTGAAACTTGGCTGTCGTCAATCTCTGGTGTGCGGCTGACCATGGGCCAGTTGGTCAAGAGGGGGGAGACCGAGATCTTCCGCGCCTCGGTGACTGCTGTTTGCATGAATGCGCAGGGCAAGCCGGTCCGCCTTCCGGCAGAGATTCGCGCATTGATGTAACAATTTGTCGGTCTGGGGTGGTTATGTTGGCTTTTCGTAACCAACTGCGATAGCGTTTGGAAAAACAAGGCCAAACGAACGGCCGTCAGGCAGAAAACAAAGAGCAGGTTCATGGAAGCTGAAACGCTGGCGCTGGCGCAGGAGATCGATTTCTCCATGTGGGGGCTGTATGCCCGCGCGACCTTTGTCGTCAAACTGGTGATGTTGATGCTGATCGCTGCATCCATCTGGTCTTGGGCGATTATCATTCAGAAATTGATCAACTATCGCGCGGCCCGCCGCGAGGCGCAGGTGTTTGACGAGGCCTTCTGGTCCGGCAACCCGCTGGACGAGCTGTTCGAGCATATCGGATCGCAGCCCGACGGCAGTTCCGAGAAGATTTTTGCCGCTGGCATGATCGAATGGCGCAGGTCGCACCGAACGGATGGCGGGCTGATCGCGGGGGCCACTGCGCGGATTGACCGCTCGATGGACGTGGCAATCGCCAAAGAGTCCGAGACACTGCAAAAAGGTTTGCCCATTTTGGCGACGGTGGGCTCGACCGCGCCGTTCATTGGCCTGTTCGGGACCGTTTGGGGCATCATGAACGCGTTTATTGAGATTGCCGAGCAGCAAAACACCAACCTGGCCGTTGTGGCACCCGGCATTGCCGAAGCGCTTTTGGCCACGGGCCTGGGTCTGTTGGCTGCGATCCCGGCGGTAATTTTCTACAACAAGCTCAGTTCAGACAGTGATCGGATCGTGGCTGGCTACGAGGCTTTTGCCGACGAGTTCGCCACCATTCTGTCGCGTCAGTTGGACAGCTAAGATGGGTGCGGCGGTTCAGCAGAACGGAGGCGGGAACGGGCGCAGACGCGGCCGTCGTCGCGGGCGGGCGCAGCCGATGGCCGAGATCAACGTGACGCCTTTTGTAGACGTTATGTTGGTGTTGCTGATTATCTTTATGGTTGCGGCACCGCTGCTAACCGTTGGCGTGCCGGTGGACTTACCCAAGACGGCGGCAAGCGCATTGCCGGGCGATAACGAAGAACCGCTGACAGTCACGATGACTGCAGAAGGGCGCATTCAGATTCAAACCACCGATGTTGCCCGCGAAGAGTTGATTGGCAAGCTGCGCGCCATTGCGGCAGAACGCAGCAGTGACCGGGTGTTCCTGCGCGCGGATGGTGCGATCCCTTATGCGCAGGTTATGCAGGTTATGGGTGCGCTGAATGCAGGTGGGTTTTCCAATGTGGGGCTGGTGACCGACACCGGCGGCCCCGCGCTGGACGAAGGTGGAGAGTGAGGCCGCGCGGTGGATACCGGCACCAAGATCTCGGCAATTGCCCATGTCAGTTTGATTTCGTGGGCTTTGTTTGGCGGCACCTTTCGGTCCGAACCATTGCCTATGCCTGTTCAGGATATCTCGGTGATCTCGGCTGAACAGTTCGCAGCAATGACGGCTCAGAGTGAGGCGCCTGAGCTGCCTACGCCAACTGCCCTGCAACAGCCCGATGCGCCCGAAGAGGAAATCCCCACCCCTGAACCGGTGGAGCAGGAACCTCCGACACCTGAAGTGTCTGAGCCAAATGAACCAGAGCCAGAGCTGGAACCAGAACCACTGGCCCCCCCACCCGAACCGGTCGTGATCGAACAGCCCCCCGAATTGGCCCCCCCAGAACCCGAGGCCGTCGTTTTGCCCACCCCGCCAGGGCCCGAGGCACAGCCGCGGCCTGCGGATAAAGTAGCGCCTGAACCTGTCGCGCCGCCGCCGCCTGAAGCCGCACCAGATGATATTGAATCCCCGGCTGTATCGCTGGACGAGGGAGCTGAAACTCAGCAAGAACAGCAGGATCAAACGGCACCCGAAGAGGCCACGGATGAAATCGTGACCGAGGCGGAAGAAGCCAAGGAATATGCGCCGCGCAGCTCTCCGCGTCCGCTGGTGCGACCGAACCGACCGACGCCCCCGGCAGAGCCTGAAGTGGCCGAGACCGAAGAACCGACCGAACCAGAGCCCGCGCCAAGTGATGAAACCGCGATCAACGACGCACTGGCCGAGGCGCTGGGGCAGAGCAGCGAACCGTCTGGCCCACCCCTGACTGCGGGTGAGAAGGATGCTATGCGACTGGCTGTGTCGAAGTGCTGGAACGTTGGTTCTCTGTCCACGGACGCACTGCAAACGGTCGTTGTGGTCGGGTTCTCGCTGACACCGGATGGCAAGGTGCTCGGCGGTACACTGCAAATGATCGACAGTTCCGGCGGGACTGACGCGTCTGCAAGACAAGCCTACGAGGCCGCCCGGCGAGCGATTTTGCGCTGCGGGGCCAAAGGATACACCCTGCCTACTGACAAATACGATCAATGGCGGGATATTGAGATTACATTCAATCCCGAGAGGATGCGGATCAAATGATGAGATTTCTGACCAGCCTTTTGCTTGGCCTGACAGTTTTGGCAGCGCCAGTGTATGCGCAAAGCGGACCCCTGCGTCTTGAGCTGGATCAGGGGATTATTGAACCCTTGCCTTTTGCGGTGCCAAATTTCGTGCCCGACGGGCCAGCAGCCACACAATACGCAAACGACTTATCGCGCGTCGTAGCGGCGGATCTGACCGGAACCGGGCTGTTCCGTGAAATTTCTTCAGACGCATTCATCAGCCGGGTCAGCAGTTTCGAAGCCCCTGTGCAATTTGCCGATTGGAAGGCCATCAATGCCGAGGCCTTGGTGACAGGTGCAGTCAACGTCTCTGGCAAGCGCCTGACTGTGCGATTTCGCGTTTGGGACGTGTTCTCGGGTCAGGAATTGGGCAATGGTCTGCAGTTTTCCGGCACCACAGATGGCTGGCGGCGCATGGCACACAAAGTGGCCGATCAGGTTTATACCCGAGTGACCGGCGAGAGCGGTTACTTTGACAGCCGCGTCGCGTTTGTGTCCGAAAGCGGCCCAAAGAACCAGCGTCTGAAGCGTCTGGCAATCATGGACTACGACGGCGCGAACGTTCAGTACCTCACCGACAGCGCTGCGATTGTTCTGGCGCCACGCTTTTCGCCCTCGGGCGATCGGCTGTTGTACACCAGCTATGAAACCGGTCAGCCGCGCATTTATGTTTTGGACGTTGATCGCGTCAAACGGACCGAACTGAAGACACAAGACGGCACCATGAGCTTTTCGCCGCGCTTTTCGCCGGATGGCCGCTCCATCGTCTATTCGCTGATTCAGGGCGGCAACACGGACCTTTGGAAAATGGATCTGGCCTCGGGCCAAAGCGTGCGCCTAACGAACACACCTGCCATTGAGACCGCGCCCAGCTATTCCCCGGACGGGTCGCAGATCGTGTTCGAAAGCGACCGCTCTGGCACACCTCAACTGTACATCATGCCCGCAAATGGCGGAGAGGCGACCCGCATCAGCTTTAAACAGGGGCGTTATGGTACACCGGTCTGGTCGCCGCGTGGTGACCTGATCGCCTTTACCAAACAGAACAAGGGTCGGTTCCATATCGGCGTCATGCGGACAGACGGCAGCGAGGAACGCCTGCTGACCTCGTCCTTTCTGGATGAGGGGCCAACATGGTCGCCGAACGGGCGTGTCATCATGTTCACCCGTGAATCGCAGGGCGCAAGCGGACGGGCGACACTGTATTCGGTGGATATCTCGGGTCGGAATCTGCGCCCGGTGCGTACACCGGATGGCGGCAGCGATCCATCTTGGGGGCCACTACAGAAGTGATCGGGGCAGGGGGTTGGAAAAGTTCACAAAATTCCTGCACTGTGATAACAGAGACAGCAATAAAGCAATAAAACGACGAGGCACCTGAAATGAATGTATTGAGCAAAGTCATAGCATTGGGCGTGCTAAGTGTACTGGCCGCCTGTACCAATAACGATCCTTCAGCACTGGGCGGTGGCGCGGGCGGTAACGGTTCGATCCTGCCGGGTTCGCCCAGCGACCCCCAGTCACCGGCCTATTTCCAGCAAACTGTTGGTGACCGCGTGTTGTTTGAAGTCGATCAGTCGACCCTGACCGGGCAGGCACAGACGATATTGCAAGGACAGGCAGACTGGCTACTGGCCAATACGGATTTCGTCGCCACGATCGAGGGTCACGCGGACGAACAGGGTACTCGCGAGTATAACTTGGCCCTGGGCGCACGTCGCGCGAATGCGGCGCGTGAATACCTGATTTCACGTGGGGTTGCAGGCAACCGATTGACGACCGTCAGTTTCGGCAAGGAACGCCCGATCGAGATTTGCAGCACCGAGGAATGCTATTCCAAAAACCGTCGTTCGGTGACGGTCCTGACCGGTTCAACTTTGGGGTAAGATGATGCGAATTGCAGGATGGGTTCTGGCTGCGGTCGTGGCGACTGCGGGCGTGGCAAGTGCACAGGATCAGCAAACCCTGGCGGATATCCGTCAGGAGCTTACGGTGCTGCACGTCGAGGTTCAGCGCCTCAAGCGCGAGTTTTCAACCACCGGATCTCCGGCACCCAATCTGGCTGGCAGTTCCGTTCTGGAACGTGTTGACGCCATTGAGGCTGAATTGCAGCGCCTTACCCGTCAGACCGAGCAGTTGAACCAGCGTGTGCAAAACATCGTCACCGACGGAACCAACCGGATCGGCGATCTGGAATTCCGCTTGGTTGAGTTGGAAGGTGGCGATCTCAGCACGCTTGGCGAGACCTCGACCCTGGGTGGCGAAACCGAAATCACCGCTGCTGCACCCGCAACACCAGCAAACCCGACGGCACCGGCACCGACCGATCAAGGTGAACTTGCAGTGGGTGAGCGCGCGGACTTTGATGCGGCATCACAGGCGCTGGCGGATGGCAACTATCAGGCCGCAGCGGATCAGTTCGCCACATTCGAAACCTCGTATCCCGGCAGTCCGCTGGCCCCCGAAGCCAACCTGAAGCGGGGGCGCGCGCTTGTTGGAATGGGTGACACGCGTGAGGCCGCGCGGGCCTTTCTGGCCAGCTTTACCGGCGATTCCGAAGGTGCATTCGCACCCGAGGCGCTGTTTGAGTTGGGTTCGGCGCTGGGGCGTCTGGGTCAGACCGATCAGGCTTGCATCACTCTGGGCGAGGTGGGCGTGCGCTTCCCGTCTTCGGCCTCGGCCACCAATGCCACACAGGAAATGGCAAGCCTGGGCTGTTCTTGACCGAAAACGCTGAAGAACTGCGGGCCGAGATTCGGGCGCGTTTACCCAAGACCCTTCCTTCGCGTCTGGGTGTGGCTGTCTCTGGCGGGGGCGATTCTGTCGCTCTGCTTTTGCTGTTGAATGATATTGCCCAAAACGAGCAGGTTAAGCTGTTCGCAGCGACCGTTGACCACTGTTTGCGCCCCGAGTCCGCAGTCGAAGCGCAGGAAGTAAGCGAGCTTGCCGCGCGTATGGGTATCACGCATCAAACGTTGAAATGGACAGAGTGGGCCGGTCAGGGGAACCTTCAGGATCAGGCCAGACAAGCGCGTTATCGGATGTTGACCGAATGGGCCACACGCAATGCGATCAGCGCGATTGCGTTAGGCCACACCGCGGATGATCAGGCCGAAACCTTCCTGATGCGACTGGGCCGCGCAGCTGGTGTTACGGGTCTGTCGGGCATGCCGGTTGAACGGATTTTGGATGGCGTGACGATGTTGCGGCCGATGCTTGGTATAACAAGGCAAGCATTGCGTGGCTATCTGTCTGGTGAGGGAGTTGGCTGGATCGAAGATCCCTCGAATCAGGACCTCCGGTTTGACCGGATCAAGGCACGGCAGGCCTTGTCTGACCTCAAGGATTTGGGGATCACGGCCAGTTCTTTGACCCGAGTCGCAGAAAACCTTGCGCAGGCGCGTGAGGCGTTGGAGCGTTTTACGCAGGAATCCGCCCGAAAAATCGCCGTGGTGGAAACCGGTGATGTTTGCTTGGATCGCACCGCCTTTCAGTCTTTGCCTCAGGAAATCCAGCGCCGGCTTGTGATCGGCTGCATCGCATGGATTGCCGGAGCGGGGTATCCACCACGCCAAACGTCGGTGGATCAGGCTGTGAAGGCTGTTAAAGAGGGTATCGCTACGTCGGTCAATGGCTGTTTGTTTGTCCCAAAGGTCAATAAAACGTGGATTTGCAGAGAGCTAAACGCCGTTCAGGGCGAAATCGCGCGCCCCGGCGAGCCGTGGGACAAACGCTGGATTCTGTCAGGACCTTCGACCGCTGGTGTACAAATCCGACCATTAGGCGAGCAAGGCCTGCCTAGGGTTCCAGATTGGCGGGACTTGGGTAAACCACGTCAGGTCTTGTTGGCTTCACCCGCTGTTTGGCTGGGGGATGAACTGGTGTCAGCTCCAACCGCCAGATTGTTGAATGGATGGACGGCTGAATTGGCCCCCGGAACGCCCGAGTTTCATTCTTCTTTTTTATCGCATTGAACCTCCTTGAATCATCTCTATTTTATAGAGCAACCCGGCAGACCCCCATCTGCCGAAATCTTTTGGGAGACTTTCCTTGGGCAACGCTCGTAACATCGCCTTCTGGGTCGTTCTGTTTTTGCTGATCCTTGCACTGTTCAATTTGTTCAGCGGACCAGGCGGGACACTTCAGAGCAATGAAAGAACTTATTCTGATTTCGTAACCGCCGTTCAAGCCGACGAAGTCAAGAATGTGACCTTGGATGGCGAACAGATTCGCTATACCACGCAAAGCGGTGCCAACTATGTCACCATCAAACCCGGCGATGCCGAGGTCACCAAACTGCTGATCGACGAGAACATTCCGGTTCGCGCCGAGAAACAGCAGCAATCCGGTTTCCAGTCGTTCCTGATCACGCTGCTGCCGTTCCTGCTGCTTATTGGTGTCTGGGTCTATTTCATGAACCGGATGCAAGGCGGTGGAAAAGGCGGCGCGATGGGCTTTGGCAAGTCCAAGGCCAAGATGCTGACCGAAAAGCATGGCCGCGTGACATTTGACGATGTCGCAGGCATCGATGAAGCCAAGGAAGAGCTGGAAGAGATCGTGGAATTCCTGCGTAACCCGCAGAAGTTCAGCCGCCTTGGCGGTAAGATCCCGAAAGGCGCGCTGCTGGTTGGCCCTCCGGGCACCGGTAAGACGCTGCTGGCGCGTGCGATTGCGGGTGAGGCAGGTGTGCCGTTCTTCACCATCTCAGGTTCTGACTTTGTTGAGATGTTTGTTGGTGTCGGTGCATCCCGTGTGCGTGACATGTTCGAACAGGCTAAAAAGAATGCGCCCTGTATTGTCTTCATCGACGAAATCGACGCCGTCGGTCGCCATCGTGGTGCCGGTTACGGCGGCGGGAATGATGAACGCGAACAAACCCTCAACCAGTTGCTGGTTGAGATGGACGGGTTCGAAGCCAATGAGGGTGTGATCATTCTGGCGGCCACCAACCGTAAGGACGTTCTGGACCCTGCGCTGCTGCGCCCCGGTCGTTTTGACCGCAACGTGACCGTCGGCAACCCCGACATCAAAGGCCGTGAGAAGATCCTGGGCGTGCACGCGCGCAAGACACCTCTGGGTCCCGATGTCGACCTGCGCATCATCGCGCGTGGTACTCCGGGCTTCTCGGGCGCTGATCTGGCGAACCTCGTGAACGAGGCCGCATTGATGGCGGCGCGCGTTGGCCGTCGCTTTGTCACAATGGAAGACTTCGAGAACGCCAAGGACAAGGTGATGATGGGTGCCGAGCGCCGTTCGATGGTGCTGACGCAAGACCAGAAGGAAAAGACCGCCTATCACGAATCTGGTCACGCGGTCGTCGGACTGTCGCTGCCGCTGTGCGATCCGGTCTACAAGGCGACCATCATTCCGCGCGGTGGCGCGTTGGGTATGGTGGTGTCGTTGCCGGAAATGGACCGTCTGAACTATCACCGCGACGAATGTGAGCAAAAGCTGGCCATGACCATGGCAGGCAAAGCCGCCGAGGTGATCAAATACGGTGAAGATCACGTCTCGAATGGCCCCGCCGGAGACATCATGCAGGCCAGCCAGTTGGCGCGTGCCATGGTGATGCGCTGGGGTATGTCTGACAAGGTCGGCAACATTGATTATGCCGAGGCGCATGACGGCTATTCGGGCAACACTGCTGGCTTCTCGGTTTCAGCGCATACCAAAGAGCTGATCGAGGAAGAGGTGAAACGCCTGATCCAGCAGGGTTATGAGCGCGCGCGCAAGATCCTGTCCGACAAGAACGAGGAATGGGAACGTCTGGCGCAAGGCTTGCTGGAATACGAAACCCTGACCGGGGATGAGATCAAGCGCGTCATGAATGGCGAATCGCCGACCGATGGTGATGACGAGGGTGACAAACCGGATGAAGGCAGCGCGCCCAGCGTTACCGCCATTCCCAAGACCAAGGTCAAAAAGACCCCGCCCGACGGTGGGATGGAGCCAGAACCATCGGCATAAAGAAATCAGACCCGGGCCAAGTCCCGGGTCTTTTCTTTTCAGCTTTTCAAATGGACTGGTTTGACTTTTAGTACGATTTTGACGGCCCGCAGCCGAAGGGGATTTCAAATGCCGGTATTGCGAGAAACAGAGTTCACGGGTGAAGTTGTTTGGCTGGGTCACGTGCCCGCGGGTGGCTCGATCCGGGCCAAAGCGGTCGATGCTTTGAAGCTGGAATTCTCAGGGGACAAAGGCGAACGGCACGAGGGTCTCAACCGGGCCTCTTGTGTCAGGGTCAAGAATCTGTATCCGCAAGGCACCGAAATCCGGAACGTGCGCCAATTGTCTGTTCTATCCGCCGAGGAAATGGACGCCACAGCCAAAGAGATGGGGCTGGATCGGCTGGATCCTTCGTTTCTGGGCGTCAGCATCTTGTTGCGCGGCATTCCGGACTTTACACATCTTCCGCCATCCTCGCGTTTGCAAGGCCGCGACGGTGTCACGATAACCGTGGATATGGAAAACCGCCCCTGCGTCATTCCCGGTCGTGAGATCGAAGCCGATCAACCCGGGTACGGGGCGTCCTTCAAGCCCGCAGCACAGGGCCGAAGGGGTGTGACTGCGTGGGTGGAACGACCCGGACAGCTGCGGTTGGGGGACCAGATGAGCCTGTTCGTGCCAGATCAGCGGGCGTGGGCGCCCTAAACGTCAAGCGTTTTCGATTTGAAACCGGTGAAATGACGCTACGCCGTTTCATGGCTTGAATATGTCGGAATCTCTATCCATCGGGATTGTACACAACGGTATGGATTGACCAGCACCGGCCCAGCTGCGCCGGTTTGCAGGGAATTCAACCGGGGGTTTTGCCCAATGAGCTATAAATCGGACATTGAAATTGCGCGCGAGGCGCAGAAGAAGCCTATTCAGG
>NZ_JBXWOM010000010.1:0-198195 GCF_059610905.1 Ruegeria sp. CDSC002 | reverse complement strand
GTCTTGCCGTGGTCAACGTGGCCAATCGTGCCGATGTTGACGTGCGGCTTATTACGCTCAAACTTTTCCTTTGCCATGATGGCCTCCTTTTTCGGTAATGAAGGGAGCCCCTGAACAGAGCTCCCTCAAATCTTCGCTTATGCGTATTTCGCCTGGATCTCGTCCGAGATGTTCTGCGGAACCGGATCGTAGTGATCGAACTGCATGGTGAACTGGGCACGGCCCGACGACATCGAACGCAGAGTGTTGATGTAACCGAACATGTTGGCCAGCGGAACGAACGCGTCGATCGCGATGGCGTTGCCACGGTTTTCCTGACCGGAAACCTGACCCCGACGTGATGTCAGGTCGCCGATGATGCCGCCGGTGTATTCTTCCGGGGTGATCACTTCGACCTTCATGATCGGCTCAAGCAGTTTCGCGCCAGCTTTGCGCATGCCTTCACGCATACCCATACGAGCCGCGATTTCAAACGCCAGAACCGAGGAGTCCACGTCGTGGTATTTACCTTCGATCAGAGCAACTTTGAAGTCGATCACGGGGAAGCCAGCCAATGGGCCGCTATCCATGACGGATCTGATGCCTTTTTCGACACCCGGGATGTATTCCTTGGGTACCGAACCGCCAACAACGCGGGATTCGAACGAATAGCCTTCACCCGGCTCTGTCGGCGAGATGATCATCTTCACCTCGGCAAACTGACCCGAACCACCCGACTGTTTCTTGTGGGTGTAAACGATCTCGGCTTCGTGACCGATGGTTTCGCGATAGGCCACCTGCGGCGCACCAATGTTCGCTTCAACCTTGAATTCACGCTTAAGACGGTCAATCAGGATGTCCAGGTGAAGTTCGCCCATGCCCTTCATAATGGTCTGACCCGATTCCAGGTCAGTTTCCACGCGGAAGGATGGGTCTTCTGCGGCCAAACGGCCCAGACCCTGGCTCATTTTTTCCTGGTCAGCCTTGGTTTTCGGCTCAACCGCGATCTCGATCACCGGATCGGGGAAGGTCATCGTTTCCAGAACCACCGGATCGCCGGTCGAACACAGAGTGTCGCCCGTGGTGGTGTCTTTCAGACCTGCCAGCGCGATAATGTCGCCTGCGAATGCTTCCGTGATTTCCTCACGATCATTCGAGTGCATCATCATCATCCGGCCGATACGCTCTTTCTTACCCTTGGTCGAGTTCAGAAGCGTGTCGCCCTTGGCCAGAGTACCCGAGTAGATGCGGGTAAAGGTCAGCGAGCCAACAAAGGGGTCGTTCATGATTTTGAACGCCAGACCCGAGAACGCCATGTCATCATCCGCACGGCGGGCAATGTTACGGGTTTCTTCTTCGTCACCGGGTTTGAAGCCCATGTAATCGACAACGTCGAGCGGGCTGGGCAGATAGTCGATCACAGCATTCAACAGCGGCTGAACGCCTTTGTTCTTGAACGCCGAACCACCCAGAACCGGAACAAACGCGATTTCCAGGGTACCTTTGCGCAGCAGGGCGCGCAGGGTTGGAACGTCGGGCTCATTGCCTTCCAGGTATTCCATCATCGCGTCGTCGTCCATTTCGACGGCCGCTTCGACCATTTTACCGCGCCATTCGTCAGCCATGTCTTTCAGGCTGTCACGGATTGGTGCTTTGACCCAGCTTGCGCCCAGGTCTTCGCCCTGCCACAGCCATTCTTCCATGGTGACCAGGTCGATCAGGCCTTCCAGCTCGGTTTCTGCACCGATCGGAATACCAACCGGAACAGCACGTGCGCCGGTACGGTCTTCGATCATTGCAACGCAGTTGAAGAAGTCCGCGCCGATCTTGTCCATCTTGTTGACGAACACCATACGCGGAACCTTGTAGCGGTCAGCCTGACGCCACACGGTTTCGGTCTGGGGCTCAACACCGGCGTTTGCGTCCAGAACGCAAACGGCACCGTCGAGAACCGCCAGCGAACGCTCAACTTCAATGGTGAAGTCAACGTGGCCGGGGGTGTCGATGATGTTCAGGCGGTGCTTGGGCGAGTCAGCAGTTTCACCGTCTTCGGTGCGTTCCCAAAACGTGGTGGTCGCAGCCGAAGTGATGGTGATGCCGCGTTCCTGCTCCTGCTCCATCCAGTCCATGGTGGCTGCACCATCGTGCACCTCACCGATGTTGTGGGATTTGCCGGTGTAATACAGGATGCGTTCCGAACAGGTAGTTTTACCTGCATCGATATGCGCCATAATACCGAAGTTACGGTAATGGTTGAGTGTATATTCGCGTGCCATTTTGATAAGCCTCTGGAATTACCAACGGTAGTGGCTGAAGGCTTTGTTCGCCTCGGCCATCTTGTGGGTGTCTTCGCGCTTTTTCACGGCAGTACCGCGGGACTGTACGGCGTCCAGCAGTTCGCCCGCAAGGCGCTCTTCCATGGTGTTTTCGTTACGGCCACGCGCAGCAGTGATCAGCCAGCGGATGGCCAGTGCTTCGCGGCGCTCGGGGCGCACTTCGACCGGAACCTGATAGGTTGCACCACCAACCCGGCGCGAACGAACCTCGACCGACGGTTTGATGTTGTCGAGCGCTTCGTGGAACACTTCGACAGGAGCGCGCTTGATCTTGCCTTCAACGCGGTCAAAAGCGTTGTAAACGATGCGCTCTGCGACCGACTTTTTGCCGTCGATCATCAGGTTGTTCATGAATTTGGTCAGTACCTTGTCGCCAAATTTGGCGTCAGGCAGGACTTCGCGTTTTTCGGCGGCGTGACGACGTGACATATCAGCCTCTCCTTCTTACTTGGGACGCTTCGCGCCGTATTTCGAACGACGTTGCTTACGGTCTTTGACGCCCTGGGTATCCAGAACACCACGCAGGATGTGGTAACGGACACCGGGAAGGTCTTTTACACGGCCGCCACGGATCAGAACAACCGAGTGTTCCTGCAGGTTGTGGCTTTCACCGGGGATGTACGAGATGACCTCGAACCCGTTGGTCAGGCGCACTTTGGCAACCTTACGCATAGCCGAGTTCGGCTTTTTCGGTGTGGTCGTATACACACGAGTACAGACGCCGCGTTTCTGCGGGCACTGCTCCAGGTGCATGGACTTCGAGCGTTTTACTTTGGGCTGACGCGGCTTGCGGATCAGCTGTTGAATAGTTGGCATTCCGGTTTCTTCCCCGTTTTGCAACACACATGACATGCACGCGCATTGCGTGCGGCTAAACTTGCTGCGTTCGTGCGTCCACAAGCGCAAAACCCGCGAGCGTTCCCATTCCGAGGTGAACGTCGCGGTTTGTTATCAGAGGGCGCGAACGATAAAAGTGTCCGGGCCTTGACCAGTTCATTACTGGAATCGGTTGTGGGGCGGCCCCCGGCACCGAGATGACGCGCGTATATGGGGAGTCGGCCCGAGTGTCAACAGCACATACCCGACAAGCCGATTGACGGCGTTTTACCAAGACTTAGCTGCTGCTTCCAGTGCTACTCGCCCGTTGCCGGCAATTGCGGATTTCTGCATAGTGGCCGCGAAACTTTTCTATGGACGAAACATGCAAGTCATTGGCCTGTGCCGCTTTTCCTACCCCGCAATCGGCGGCTATCAGGTAGAACACGAAACTGTCGAAGAGCGTCGTCAATACCTGTACAATCCAGAGCGGCTGGAAGAACGGTTTCGTCTGTTCGAAACCACCACCCTGCCCGGTTTTCGGGAACAGACAGACGAGGACTTTGAGCTGGTGGTGCTAGTCGGTGAATGCCTTCCCCAAAAGTCCATGGACCGGCTGTATGATCTCACTTCGGGCATCAGGCAGGTCCGCATCGTCAAGCGCACACCAGCCCGGCACCGCCCGGTCGTCAAAGAGGTCCTGCACAGCGCCCGCACCGACCCGGATCAGCCATGTCTCCAGTTCCGGCATGATGACGATGATGCCGTCTCGGTCGACTTTGTCGAACGTCTGCGCCTTGCGGCGATTGACGCCAAAGGACTGACCCGGAATAGCCGGACGGTCGGGCTGGATTTCAACAGCGGGTTTCTGGCGCGGTTTGGACCGGATGGCACTCAAGCCCTCCCGGTGTTCCGATCCCTTTTGGGCGTTGGGTTGGGGATGTATATTGCCGGCGGCTGCAAACACACGATAATGAGCTTCACGCACCATAAGATCGGTCGTTTCATGCCCGTGATCAGCTATCCCGACGCGCCCATGTGGGTGCGTACGCTGAACAACTTCAACGACTCCCCCCATGCCCGCGCCAGCAAGACCGAGCTGTCCCCACTGACACCGGAACAAGAAGGCGAGTTCATTGCGCGATTTGCCATTGAACAGGACAGGGTGCGGCGGGCTCACTCGGCAGGTTGAGACTGACGTTCCCGGAACAGCGTGAAAAGCCCCGCACCCACGACCAGAACAGCGCCCAACATTGTGATCGTATCGGGCCAATCGCCAAAAATTACCCAACCCAGCCCCAAAGCCCAGATCAGGCTGGAATACCGGAACGGCGCGATAAAACCGACGTCGCCTTCGCGCATGACCATGACGCTGCAAAGATATCCGGTTAGAACAAAGACCGCAGCTGACGCCACCATTATGCCTGCGCCCGGCGCTACCGGCTCCCACCCTGTGACTGCAGTTGCGACCCCTGCGGCCACTGTAATGGAAACCGACGTCGCCAATGTGACCGTCAAGGACGGAACATGGGTGGACATACGCCTTGTAATCAGGTCGCGCGCGGTGACGGATGCCACGGCAATCAGAGCGTAGATCGCGTAAATACTGAACCCATCAGGCCCCGGCCGTACGATCAGCAACATTCCAGCAAATCCCATCCCGATCGCTAGAATGCGGCGCCAGCCGATATGTTCACCAAAGAACAAAACAGCCCCCAATGTCACCGTAAGTGGCAACGCCTGAAGAACGGCCGTTACATTTGCAAGCGGCATATGCAAAAGCGCTGTCAGAAAGAAGAATGTGGCCGACAACTCGGCCAGGCAGCGTGCAGCGACAAGCCACTTGTCGTGGCGCGGAAAGTTCAGGTGCAGTGCCCCAAGATGACGCGCCATCAGAAACACCAATAACGTCGCCAAGAATCCACGCATCGCAACCATCTGAAACAGCGGCAAGTCTGCCCCCGCAACTTTGATCAATGCGTCATTCACGGTAAAGGCGGCCATGCTGCCCATCATCAGCATAGCGCCCTTCACATTCGGGGTCATAGTCGCAGAATCCAATACTCAAAAGAAACACGGATCATTGGCCGTAAGTCCTTGTGAGATGTCAATATGCAACCACGGACCCGTCGGTCAGTCGGGCAAGATCACCAGAGTGTGGTCTATTCCGGCAAGGGCCGCGTCTATGCGCTGCGCAATCTCAACCCAATCGCCCCCAGCCAAACCTGCACCAATCATCGGATAGCCGATCCGCGATGCGGGAAACGCGCGTGCAATCTTCGAAAAACAACCCGAGATCGCGTCATATTCCACAAGCGGCACCGGCCCCTCCCAGTGAAACTGGGTATAGGCATTAACCACTACAAATTCGGTCGTGCCCCGCGTGATCTGAACCGAAGAAATCGTTCCGAGTTTTGAACGGGACCCAAGTTCCGTCTGCTTGTCGGCCTCAAGCGCATCAGGGAATTCCGCCGCAATCGCCCGTGCTATCCCGGCCCCCATCGCATGGAAGCAATTGCAACCGTGAATGATGACATCAAACTCACCATTCAGTGCAAGCTGTATCAAATCACCCTTGATTGTAGGCATCATGCATCCCTTGGTCAGTGGGTCGCTGTCTTCGAGACTATTCAGTTGTATCACGATTGGGCAAAAGCACACCAAGGGCAAAAGAAAAGGCCCCGCGAAATCGCAGGGCCTTTCCGTATTTCTATGATGAGAAAGTTACTCGCGGCTTTCCGGTGTTTCCACCAGAACGTCCAGCTCGTCACCGACCATGTCGTCATCCATGACCGGCGCAGCCAAGGCAGCGGCCGCTTCGGCCTCTTCCCGGCGAGCTTCGATCACGACGTTGTCGCGGCCTTGCGCAACCTGGCGCACGGCCTGAGTGGCCCCACCGGTACCGGCTGGGATCAGGCGACCAACGATGACGTTCTCTTTCAGGCCAACCAGTTTGTCCTTCTTGCCCTGAACCGAAGCTTCGGTCAGCACGCGGGTGGTTTCCTGGAACGACGCCGCCGAGATGAACGAACGTGTCTGCAACGAGGCTTTGGTGATCCCCAAAAGGATCGGTTCGCCCTGAGCCGGACGTCCGCCGCGGGCCAACGTCTTCTCGTTGGCTGCGTCGAACTCCTGCTTGTCGACATGTTCGCCTTTCAGCAGGGTGGTGTCGCCTGAGTCCAGGATCTCCCACTTCTGCAGCATCTGACGCACGATGACTTCGATGTGCTTGTCGTTGATTTTCACGCCTTGCAGACGATAAACATCCTGCACCTCGTCGATCATGTAATCCGCCAGCGCTTCGACACCCATGATGGACAGGATGTCATGCGGAGCAGGGTTACCGTCCATCAGGTATTCACCCTTCTGGATGAAGTCCCCTTCGGCGACCGGGATGTGCTTGCCCTTGGGTACCATGTACTCGATGGTCTCCATGGACTCGTCAGCCGGCTCGATGCTGATGCGGCGCTTGTTCTTGTAGTCGCGGCCAAAGCGCACGTAACCATCGGCTTCTGCGATGATCGCGTGATCTTTCGGACGACGGGCTTCGAACAGTTCAGCCACACGCGGCAGACCACCGGTGATGTCCTTGGTCTTGGCGCCTTCACGCGGAATACGCGCAACGACTTCACCAGCCTCGATTTTTTCACCGTCTTCGATCGACAGGATCGCATCCACCGACATCGGATAGTGAACCGGGTTGCCCGCATCATTGCGGACCGGCTCGCCATCTTCACCAACCAGAATGATCTCGGGCTTCAGGTCGCTGCCTTTGGGGGCGGCGCGCCAGTCGATCACGATCTTCTGGGTCATGCCGGTTGCATCGTCGGTCTCATCGCGGACAGCAATGCCCGAAACAAGGTCAACATACTTCGCGGTGCCGGCTTTCTCGGCGATGATCGGCAGGGTGTAGGGATCCCACTCGTACAGCTTGTCGCCACGAGCCACCTTGGCGCCATCCTTGACGAACAGCTTAGAGCCATAGCCCAGCTTGTGGCTGGCACGTTCTTCACCGTGTTCGTCCTTGATCACCAGCTTCATGTTCCGGCCCATAACCAGGATTTCGCCTGCGGAATTGGCCAGAACCTGCGGGTTCTCGAACGAAACCACACCGTCTTGGCTGGCTTCCTGGAATGACTGCTGACCACCTTGGGCAACACCGCCGATGTGGAAGGTCCGCATCGTCAGCTGTGTACCAGGTTCACCGATGGACTGGGCGGCGATGATGCCGACAGCCTCACCCGTGTTGACCCGCGTACCACGTGCAAGGTCACGACCATAGCAGGTGGCACATACACCTTCCTCGGACTCACAAGTCAGAGGCGAGCGGATGCGCATCGAAGCAACACCGGCCTCGTCAATGGTGTCGGCCATGCGTTCATCGATCAGCTGACCCGCAGCGACCAGAACCTCTTCCGTACCCGGACGCAGAACGTCATCGGCAGAAACACGACCCAGCACACGTTCTGCCAGAGATGCAACAACCTCACCATCGTTGACCGCAGCTTCGGCAGTGATCGCACGTTCGGTACCACAGTCGATCTCACGAACGATGCAGTCCTGCGCCACGTCCACCAGACGACGGGTCAGGTAACCCGAGTTCGCCGTCTTCAGAGCGGTATCCGACAGACCCTTACGGGCACCGTGGGTCGAGTTGAAGTACTCAAGAACGGTCAGACCTTCTTTAAAGTTCGAGATGATCGGCGTCTCGATGATGTCGCCGTTCGGCTTGGCCATCAGACCACGCATACCGCCCAGCTGTTTCATCTGAGTAACCGAGCCACGCGCACCCGAGTGGGCCATCATGTAGACCGAGTTCGGTTCCTGTTCGGAGCCATCCTCTGCCCGATCCGAAGACGAGATCGTGCCCATCATCGCATCGGTGACGCGGTCGTTACACTTCGACCAGGCATCGACAACTTTGTTGTACTTTTCGCCCTGTGTGATCAGTCCGTCCATGTACTGCTGTTCAAAGTCTTTTACCTGACTGCGGGTCTCATCAACGATGCCCCACTTATCATCAGGGATGACCATGTCGTCCTTACCGAACGAGATGCCCGCCTTGAACGCTTCTTTGAAACCCATCGACATGATCTGGTCACAGAAGATAACCGACTCTTTCTGACCGCAGTAACGGTAGACAGTGTCGATCACCTGCTGCACTTCTTTCTTCCGCAGCAGACGGTTGACCAGCTCGAACGGCGCCTTGTTGTTCATCGGCAGCAGCGCACCCAGGCGCAGACGGCCCGGAGTTGTCTCGAAACGCTTCTGAACTTCGTTGCCTTCGTCGTCGATCTGCGTGATCCGCGCGGTGATCTTGGTGTGCAGGTGCACTTCGCCGGAATCCAGCGCGTGCTGAACTTCGTCGATCGAACCAAACACCTTACCTTCGCCCGGCATGCCTTCGCGTTCCAGGGTCACATAGTACAGACCCAGGATCATATCCTGCGACGGAACGATGATCGGCGCACCGTTTGCAGGCGACAGAACGTTGTTCGTCGACATCATCAGAACACGGGCTTCCAGCTGGGCCTCAAGGCTCAGCGGGACGTGCACAGCCATCTGGTCACCGTCGAAGTCGGCGTTAAAGGCCGAACAGACCAGCGGGTGCAGCTGGATGGCTTTACCTTCGATCAGGACCGGCTCGAACGCCTGAATGCCCAAACGGTGCAGCGTCGGCGCACGGTTCAGCATGACAGGGTGTTCGCGGATCACCTCGTCGAGGATATCCCACACTTCGGGACGCTCTTTCTCGACCAGTTTCTTCGCCTGCTTCACGGTCGAAGACAGACCCTTGGCTTCAAGGCGCGAGTAGATGAACGGCTTGAACAGCTCCAGCGCCATCTTCTTGGGCAGACCACACTGGTGCAGCTTGAGTTCCGGACCGGTCACGATGACCGAACGGCCCGAGAAGTCGACGCGTTTACCCAGAAGGTTCTGACGGAAGCGACCCTGCTTACCTTTCAGCATGTCCGACAGCGATTTCAGCGGACGCTTGTTGGCACCGGTAATCACGCGCCCACGACGGCCATTGTCGAACAGAGCGTCAACGGATTCCTGCAACATCCGCTTTTCGTTGCGGACGATGATGTCAGGTGCGCGCAGTTCGATCAGACGCTTCAGACGGTTGTTCCGGTTGATGACGCGGCGATACAGATCGTTCAAATCCGAAGTCGCGAAACGGCCACCATCCAGCGGAACCAGCGGACGCAGTTCCGGCGGAATGACTGGGATCACGGTCATCACCATCCACTCAGGCCGGTTGCCCGACTCGAGGAAAGATTCAACAACCTTCAGACGTTTGATGATCTTCTTGGGCTTCAGTTCACCGGTTGCTTCGGCCAGATCAGCGCGCAGCTGCTCGGCTTCGGCTTCCAGATCGATCTGAGCCAGCATTTCACGGATAGCTTCCGCACCGATGTTCGCCGTGAACGCGTCCATGCCATAGGCATCCTGCGCGTCCATGTACTCTTCTTCGGTCAGCATCTGGCCATAAGACAGGTCGGTCAGACCGGGCTCGATGACGACATAGTTTTCAAAGTACAGAACACGTTCCAGATCGCGCAGCGTCATGTCCAACATCAGACCGATGCGGGACGGCAGCGATTTCAGGAACCAGATGTGCGCAACGGGTGCTGCCAGTTCGATGTGGCCCATACGCTCGCGGCGGACTTTCTGCAGGGTGACTTCCACACCGCATTTCTCGCAGACAACGCCGCGATACTTCATCCGCTTATATTTGCCGCACAGACATTCGTAATCTTTGATCGGGCCAAAGATACGCGCGCAGAACAGACCGTCACGCTCGGGCTTGAACGTCCGGTAGTTGATGGTTTCGGGTTTCTTGATCTCGCCATAGGACCAAGACAGAATCCGCTCGGGCGACGCCAGGGAGACTTTGATCTCGTCAAAGACTTTCGGCGGCGTCAGCGGGTTGAACGGGTTGTTGGTGATTTCCTGGTTCATTTTGCGTCCTTACAAATTGGGATGGGATGAGTGTGGGGCGTTGCCGCCCCTACTCTTCCTCCGCATCCAGGAGTTCCATATTCAGGCCGAGGCCACGGACTTCTTTAACTAGAACGTTGAACGATTCCGGTACGCCCGCTTCAAAGTTATCCTCGCCCTTGACGATCGACTCATAGACCTTGGTCCGGCCGGCGACGTCATCCGATTTCACGGTGAGCATCTCCTGCAGGGTGTAGGCGGCGCCGTAAGCTTCCAGAGCCCAGACTTCCATCTCACCAAAGCGCTGACCACCGAACTGCGCCTTACCACCCAGCGGCTGCTGGGTAACCAGGCTGTACGGCCCGGTCGAACGCGCGTGGATTTTGTCATCCACAAGGTGGTGCAGTTTCAGCAGGTACTTGATGCCAACGGTCACAGGACGCGCAAATTGCTCACCCGTACGACCGTCGAACAGAACCGACTGACCGCTTTCCGAGAAGCCCGCACGCACCAGCGCGTCGTTGACGTCAGCCTCTTTGGCTCCGTCAAAGACGGGGGTCGCGATCGGAACACCGCGGGTCACGTTGCCCGCAGCCTCGATCAGGTGACCTTCGTCCATGCCGGCAATGCCTTCTTCATAGACATTCTCGCCATAGGCCAGCTTCATCGCTTCGCGAACCGGGGTCAGGTCGCCAGAACGGCGGTATTCACCCAGTGCTTCGTCGATGTTCAGACCCAGACCGCGTGCGGCCCAACCCATGTGGGTTTCAAGGATCTGTCCAACGTTCATACGCGAAGGCACGCCCAGTGGGTTCAGACAGAAGTCAACCGGAGTACCATCAGCCAGGAACGGCATGTCTTCCATCGGAACAACCTTGGAGATCACACCTTTGTTTCCGTGACGACCGGCCATCTTGTCGCCCGGCTGCAGCTTACGCTTCACGGCGATGAAGACTTTAACCATCTTCATCACACCCGGCGGCAGGTCGTCACCACGACGGACTTTCTCGACCTTGTCTTCGAAACGGGCATCCAGAGCGCGCTTGAGCACTTCGTATTGCTCGTTCAGAGCCTCTACGATCTGGGCGTCCTTCTCGTCTTCCAACGCCAGCTGCCACCACTGACCACGGGTCAGCATGTCCAGCAGTTCCTCGGTGATCACCGATCCTGCCTTGACGCCTTTCGGGCCTTTGACAGCGGTCTTACCCAGGATCAGACCTTGCAGACGCGCATAGATGTTGCGGTCAAGGATCGCCAACTCGTCGTCCCGGTCACGGGCCAGACGTTCGACTTCCTCACGCTCGATCTGCAGCGCACGCTCGTCTTTTTCCACACCGTGACGGTTGAAGACGCGGACTTCCACGACCGTACCGTAATCACCCGGCTTCACGCGCAACGAGGTATCGCGCACGTCAGATGCTTTTTCACCAAAGATGGCGCGCAGCAGCTTTTCTTCCGGGGTCATCGGGCTTTCGCCCTTCGGAGTGATCTTGCCGACCAGAATATCGCCCGGCTCAACATCCGCGCCGATGTAAACGATGCCAGCCTCGTCGAGGTTGCGCAGCGCTTCTTCACCGACGTTCGGGATGTCGCGGGTGATCTCTTCCGGGCCCAGCTTCGTGTCACGGGCGGCGACTTCGAATTCCTCGATATGGACCGAAGTAAAGACGTCATCACGCGCGATACGTTCCGAGATCAGGATCGAGTCTTCGTAGTTGTAGCCATTCCAAGGCATGAACGCGACGACCACGTTCTTACCAAGGGCCAGTTCACCGATATCGGTGGACGGACCATCGGCGACAACCTCACCTTTCGTGACGGTGTCACCCACTTTGACCAGCGGACGCTGGTTGATGCAGGTGTTCTGGTTCGAACGCTGGAATTTGCGCAGACGGTAGATGTCAACGCCAGCGTCGCCCAGTTCCAGATCTTCGGTAGCACGAATAACGATACGCTGGGCATCGACCTGGTCGATGATGCCGGCACGTTTCGCCTGAATCGCAGCGCCCGAGTCGATCGCAACCTTTTCCTCGATACCGGTGCCGACCAGCGGCGCCTCGGCCCGCAGCAGCGGAACCGCCTGACGTTGCATGTTCGAACCCATCAGGGCGCGGTTGGCGTCGTCATTTTCAAGGAACGGGATCAGCGATGCAGCAACCGATACCAACTGTTTCGGGCTGACGTCGATCAGGTCCACATTCTCGCGCGGGGCAAGGGTGTAGTCTCCGGACTGACGGGTCGAAACTAGATCGTTAATGAACTTGCCATCCGCATCCAGTGTCGCGTTCGCCTGCGCCACAGTGTGACGCATTTCCTCGGTCGCGGACATGTAGTGAACCTCATCGGTCACCTCGGCGTCTTTGACGACGCGGTACGGTGTTTCGATGAAACCATACTTGTTCACGCGGGCGAAGGTGGCCAGCGAGTTGATCAGACCGATGTTCGGGCCTTCCGGCGTTTCAATCGGGCACATCCGACCATAGTGGGTCGGGTGTACGTCGCGCACCTCAAAGCCCGCACGTTCACGTGTCAGACCACCGGGGCCAAGCGCCGAGAGACGGCGTTTGTGGGTGACTTCCGACAGCGGGTTGGTCTGGTCCATGAACTGCGACAGCTGCGACGAGCCGAAGAATTCGCGAACAGCAGCAGCAGCCGGTTTCGCGTTGATCAGGTCCTGCGGCATGACGGTGTCGATCTCGACCGACGACATACGCTCTTTGATCGCGCGCTCCATGCGCAGCAGGCCAACGCGGTACTGGTTTTCCATCAGTTCGCCGACAGAACGCACACGACGGTTGCCCAGGTGGTCGATATCGTCGATGTCACCTTTGCCGTCGCGCAGTTCGACCAGCGCCTTGATGCAGGCCACGATGTCTTCGCGACGCAGGGTGCGCAGCGTATCGGGAGCATCCAGAGCCAGACGCATGTTCATCTTCACACGGCCAACAGCGGACAGGTCATAGCGCTCGCTGTCGAAGAACAGCGTGTCGAACAAGGCCGAGGCCGCTTCGACGGTGGGCGGTTCACCCGGACGCATAACACGGTAGATATCCATCAGCGCGGTGTCCCGGCCCATGTTCTTATCTGCCGCCATGGTGTTGCGCATGTACGGACCGACGTTGATGTTGTCGATGTCCAGAACCGGAATCTCGGTGACGCCGGCATCGACCAGCTCTTTGACTGTGCCGCCGATCAGTTCGCCGTCCTTGTCATATTCCAGCGTCAGCTCATCACCGGCTTCGACATAGATCGCACCGGTTTCTTCGTTGATGACGTCTTTGGCGACGAATTTTCCAACGATGTGGTCGAATGGAACCAGCAGGTTGGTGACAGTGCCTTCGTCGATCAGTTTCTTGACAGCGCGCGGTGTGACCTTCTTGCCTGCTTCAGCAATCACTTCACCCGATTTCGCATCAATCAAATCATAAGTCGGACGGGTACCGCGCACACGTTCCGGGAAGAACGGAGCGATCCAACCCTTCTTCTTGTCCAGCTTGTAGGACACGGTGTCGTAGTACGCATCCATGATCGCTTCCTGATCCAGACCCAGCGCATAAAGCAGGGTCGTCACAGGCAGTTTGCGGCGACGGTCGATACGGGCGAACACGATGTCCTTGGCGTCGAACTCAAAGTCCAGCCAGCTGCCGCGATACGGGATGATGCGGCAAGCAAAGAGCAGTTTACCCGAAGAGTGGGTCTTGCCCTTGTCGTGGTCAAAGAACACGCCGGGCGAACGGTGCATCTGGGACACGATCACACGCTCGGTGCCGTTCACGATGAACGTACCGTTGGGCGTCATCAGGGGCATGTCGCCCATGAATACGTCCTGTTCTTTAATGTCTTTGACGGATTTGGCGCCGGTGTCCTCATCGACATCGAACACGATCAGACGCAGAGTGACCTTCAGCGGCGCGCTGTAGGTCATGTCGCGCTGCATGCACTCTTCGACGTCATATTTAGGTTTTTCCAGATCGTATTTCACGAACTCCAGAACGGAGGTTTCGTTGAAATCCTTGATCGGGAAGACCGATTGGAACACGCCTTTGATGCCTTCGCCGTCTGTGGGCACATCTGCATCGCCGGAGCGCAGGAATAGATCATAAGAGGATTTCTGGACCTCAATGAGGTTCGGCATCTCCAGCACTTCGCGGATTTTGCCGTAATATTTACGAAGACGTTTCTGGCCAAGGAACGTTTGAGCCATGTCAGATGTCACCTTTCGATGTTCTCAGCGGACAAAGACACCGTCGGGCCCCGGTGCCTTGCACATTAGAGACGACACGTCCGGATCAATTCGTGGCCACCGTCCCGAATGGCAGCCTCCCGATCCGCGAACCGCGTCTTAGAAAACACCCCAATTTTCAGAGGCCCTTTCTAAGACAGGTTCGGCTGGACCCGGATTTCTCCGGATCCAGCCAAATTCTGCGGCACATCAGCGATGCACCTGTCGAATGGCTTAAGCCAGCTCGACTTCGGCGCCAGCTGCTTCCAGCTTGCCTTTGACTTCTTCGGCTTCGTCTTTCGACACGCCTTCTTTGATCTTGCCGCCAGCTTCGACCAGTTCTTTGGCTTCTTTCAGACCCAGACCGGTGATGCCGCGAACTTCTTTGATCACGTTGATTTTCGAAGCGCCGGCGTTCTTCAGAACGACGTCGAATTCGGTTTTTTCTTCCTCAGCTGCGCCACCGGCGTCGCCACCGGCTGCCATGACAACTGCGCCGCCTGCTGCGGGCTCGATGCCATATTCGTCTTTGAGGATGGTTTTCAGTTCTTGTGCTTCCAGCAGGGTCAGACCCACGATGCTTTCTGCGAGTGCTTTCAGATCAGCCATTTTATCAGCTCTTTCCGTTTACAGTGTGTGTTCCAACGTCAGGGTGGTTACCCTACGCAGATCATTCAGTGCCAACCGCTTACGCAGCTTCCGCCTTCTCTTCGATGGTGGAAAGGATGCTTGCGATGTTGCTTGCAGGTGCGCCAATTGCGCCAGCGATGTTCGAAGCAGGTGCGCCAAGCATGCCCGCGATAGTAGCAATAAGCTCCTCGCGCGAAGGCATTTTCGACACGGCTTCGACGCCGGCACGATCCAGAGCGTTCTCACCCATTGCACCGCCAAGAATTTCGAACTTTTGGTTCTCTTTGGCGTAGTCCTGGGCCACTTTGGCTGCTGCCACAGGGTCCTCGGAATAGGTCAGAACGGTCATACCCGTCAGCAGGTCGGCAATGCTTTCACATGGCTTTCCGTCGAGGGCGATTTTGGCGAGCCTGTTCTTGGCAACACGCACGGAGCCACCCGCGTCACGAGCACGTGCGCGAAGGTCCTGCATCTCGGCAACTGTCAGACCGGCGTAGTGCGAAACCACTACGACGCCAGAGCTTTCGAAGATTTGGCCGAGTTCCTCGACCACTTTCTCTTTCTGGGCTCTATCCACAGTTCTCTCCAAGTTTGGGGCGATATCTCACCCCGGCTCATATTAGCCGCAGCTTTCGCTCCGGCGTTTAGGTCCGTTGTTACGGGATTGGCCAAAATGCGCCCGAGGGTTGGACCCCCCAGAATTCTTTGGTCTTACCCGTCTCAGGCAGGGAATTAAGGGGCCATATGACACCACCCACCGTCTTGGACGAAACAAAATAAAGCGCACGACGAATCGCACGCTTTACTTCGTAGCCTTACTTAGGGCAGATGGGGCCGGTTTCCAAGGGGTAAATTGCGGTTTCCGCAGGTTCGCAACAGCATCTGTCGAAAACGATTTCCACCCCGTTTGGAGCTTAGCATGTATATAGGCGCGGATTTACGCAGCACAACGCGCAAACGCCAATTCAAGCAGCTCCAAGCATCGACTTTCCGTTGACACGGACATCGCACTGTTATCCTGTCCGGAGACTGGACAATAGCACTCAGGACTTGGCCCGTTGGCTGGAACGCTGCCCCTTTCAGACGAAGAAAATGCCCGCGTCGCCTTGTATATCGACGAGTTTTCAAACCAGTTCCTGAAAGTGCCCATCCGCCGCTATGAATGCATCTACCGATCGCATGCGTTCGACGACACGCGATCCGTCGTGATCCTGCATACCGCAGCGCAGGCCTTCGCCCTTAAGATCGACACGCAATCGCCAGACACCGGGCGATTGCGGAACGAATATGACCTGCTCGTCGAACTGTACCGATTTTTTGAGGGCAATGAGACTTCGCGCGTTGTCCGGCCCGTTTACCTCTCGTCAGGTGGCGCTTTTCTGGTGACCGAATACATCAATCGGCCAACCGCCGTTGATCTGATCTACAACAGCAAAGACGATGATCAGGTCGCCCAGGTGTACCGTCGCGCGGGGTCGTGGCTGAACGATCTCCACAGTCGCAACCCGCCTGTTCGATACGCCTTTCGCCCCAGGTGGATGACAGACAGCTTGAAAGAGCTGATGACGGCCGTACCTAATAAAATCGCGAACCAAAGCCGGATGATGGTGAACCTGATGCTGTCCGAAGAGACCCGCCTGAAGGGCACCGAGGACCTGCGCGTATTTTCACATGGCGATTATCACGGGCAGAACCTGATTGTGGGACAGGGGAAAACGATCGGACTGGATTTCACCGAAGCCCGCGACAAGCTGGCGGTTTACGATATCGTCGATTTTCTGAAGGCGGATATCTTTCGGAATGGCGGCGCATCGGGTGTCGACCGAAGCGGTATCCTTAAAAGAAACAAAGACATGTTCTTTCGCCTTTACCGACATCCTGTCAATGTTGAAATCTTGGATTATTGTCTCCGCGGACGGCTTTTGAAAGACTGGTTGGCCTTGTGGCGAAACGACCACGAATGCAGCGAATTCGAAAGAGACAAGCGGCAAAGACTGGGCGATCGCCTGCAAGTCGCGTTCCAGCACCGTTGAGCTGGATGGATGGTCAGCGTAAATGACGAGATTGTGAGCGACATCGCGCAAATCTTAGTTGACCGAACCATCCCAAGAAACGTTATCCCAAACCATAACCCACGCGGCGATTGTCAGTTTAGGCCGACAATAACCGCAACACAGAAGGTAAGTCGCTTACATGGTTCTCCGCAGTTTTTTTGCTCAGGACAGCTCCAGCCTGGTCGCTACATTCGTCCCGGATACAGCTGACGCGAACGATATCGTGGTCGGAGGCTCGATCATCAACAATTCGGACACACCGGATGGCACCATCTTTACCTACTCGGGCGGCACCGGTACCACCATCACACTGGATGACACTGCTGGCAGCCCTGACGTTTTCGACGATGACCTGCCAGCTGGCCACGTCATCACCGATGGTGGCGGCATAGTGACAAACGGCATGCAGGTAGAATCTGAGTCAATTATCACGGTGCGAGCCCTGGATGACGATCTCAACCCGACCGGGCCAGAAATCACCATCTATGTGTTTTCCCAAGGTGGCGTGACGCAGGACGTTTGGGGCTATGCTACATCTGCCCCGCTAGATACCGGAACGTCGTATGTCAAAACCGGTGGTTCGAATGCCGGGTCGTCGGCTTATGCTGACTATGTTACCTGCTTTGGGCCGGGAACCCTTATCGAGACTGCCGACGGTATCGTTGAGGTTCAAGACCTCGCAAAAGGTCAACGCGTCTGGACACGGGACAGCGGATTTCAACCGATCCTCTGGATCGGAACGACCGTGGTTCATGGCCATGGGTCATTTGCTCCGGTGGTAATCGAGGCCGGCGCTATCGGGAACACCAAAGAGCTGGTAGTTTCGCAACAGCATCGAATTCTGATCGGCTCACCTGCCACTTACATGCTTTTTGGATCATCCGAAGTGTTCGTGGCCGCCAAGCACCTGTGTGGCCTTCCGGGGGTTTCGATCCGCCCGACGGATCGCATCACCTACACCCACTTCATGTTCGACCGACACCACATTGTCCGGTCCAACGGCGCGCTGACAGAAAGCTACTATTTCGGCGAAAATGCAAAATACGCGCTGTCGTCCCCGCAACGGTCGGAAATCCTGGCGCTGTTCCCGTCGATCGAAGATGTCAGCGATGCGTTTCGACGCACCGCTGCCCCAACAATAAGCGCGCGTGAGGCCGATGTATTGCGCGCATATATCTAAGCCGTAGAGATCAGACGCGCGCAGTCTTAAACCACCGCTTCCGCCTGGCACAGGCCACTTGAATGCGGCCTTCACGCGGACAGTCTGATCATCTTTAAGTAAAAAAATCCCGGGCGGTTCGCACCACCCGGGATTTCATCTTCGCGGTATTGCAATTGTGCTTATTCGCCCGATGCCGCAGCAACATCCAGAGTCACGCCAGGGCCCATGGTCGAGCTCAGCGCGATTTTCTTCATGTAGGTGCCCTTGGCGCCTGTCGGCTTGGCCTTGGCCACGGCCGAGATAAAGGCGCGGACGTTTTCGACCAGCTTGGCTTCGTCGAAGGACGCTTTGCCAACACCAGCGTGCACAACGCCGCCTTTTTCTGCCTTAAACTGAACTTCACCGCCCTTGGCTGCTTCCACGGCCGCTTTCACGTCCATGGTCACGGTGCCAACCTTGGGGTTCGGCATCAGGTTACGGGGGCCCAGAACTTTACCCAGACGACCGACGATCGGCATCATGTCCGGGGTGGCAATGCAGCGATCGAATTCGATGGTGCCGCCCTGGATGGTTTCCATCAGGTCTTCTGCGCCAATGATATCCGCGCCTGCTTCTTTTGCTTCGTCAGCCTTGGGGCCACGGGCGAATACAGCAACGCGCATGGTTTTGCCGGTGCCATTGGGCAGGCCGACAACGCCACGAACCATCTGGTCTGCGTGACGGGTGTCAACACCCAGGTTCAGAGCGATCTCGACGGTTTCGTCAAACTTCGAAGTTGCGTGGGCTTTAACCAGTGCAACCGCTTCTTCCACCGACAGATCTGTCTTGCCAGCGAAAGCTTCGCGCGCGGTGCGCGTACGTTTACCGAGTTTTGCCATCTTACTTCACCTCGATGCCCATAGAGCGGGCCGAGCCCAGGATGATCTGCATTGCGCCTTCGACGTCGTTGGCGTTGAGATCTTTCATTTTGGCTTCGGCGATTTCGCGAACCTGCTTCGAGGTAACGGTTGCCACGGTCTCACGACCTGGGTTTTCCGCGCCACGGGGGCGGTTACGCTTACCAACCGGCTTCAGACCAGCGGCTTTTTTCAGGTAATAAGACGCGGGCGGCGTCTTGATGTCCATGGTGAAGGACTTGTCCTGATAATAGGTGATCACGGTCGGGCAAGGTGCGCCTTGCTCCATGTCTGCGGTCTTGGCGTTGAACGCCTTGCAGAATTCCATGATGTTGATGCCGCGCTGACCCAGCGCCGGACCAACTGGCGGCGACGGGTTCGCCTGACCTGCAGGAACCTGCAGTTTCATTGTACCAGCAAGCTTCTTGGCCATTTGGTTTTCCTTTCAACGTAGGCAGGACGCGTCCCACCCGGTTTATGTTGCGTGGTCCGATCCGGGATCGCGATCCCAGCAACCTCCCACGAGAGAATCTCGCCCGAAGACGATAGAGGCGGCATGTATAGCGGAATGGTGGGGTTGGCAAGTAGCTCGCACCTTATTTCCAAAAGGCGCGTTTGTGTCCTGGACGAGCCACTGTGACAGTTGAAAACAGCAAAACAAAATAAATAAATTGAATACATAAGTTGCTTAAGAAACGCAGGCGGGTATCTTGGTGCGGCTTGGACACAGAAGAGGTGGTCAGGGATGGCATCATCTCGACTGAACAAGGGGCTATTGGTCTGCATTCTTTCTGCTATGCTGCCGGGCTGCGGTAGCAAAGCGCAGGATCAGGGTACAGAGCCGAAGGCGGTCACCCAAACCGGCGGGTCCAACAGTTCTTCTTCATACTCTTCGGCGGGAATTGATCCCGCCACCTATGCCGGTCAGTTTCAGATCAAATTGACTAAAGAAGTCCCGCTGCGTGAAATTCCGGTTCCGTTCACTGTCTATGGTGGCCTCGAAGAAGCCAGCCCAACCCGTTTGCAACTGCGCGCATTCATGGATTTGCGCGGATTGCAGGAAAAAGCGCCTCAAATACTGACCGGTCCTTTGGAAGAAAGCTGCAAACGCCAGATCTATCTTGAGGTTCGCGACGTCACCGCCATAGACGACACCATAAAGATCGAGGGTTCAGCCCGTGCACAGTTTACGAGATGTAACCGCCATGAAGAACCGGGCTTTCGGTATTTTGGGGCCACGGTAGACGCGGTCGCGGTCGCCAAGGCCGAGGTGAAGGGCCAATGCCTGGCTTTCAGTATCGAAGGCGTCGATCTAAACCCGCGCGGTTTTATTGGCGCTGTCTCCAATCTTTTCGGACTGACCAACCGCATCAACGAAGCCGTCCTCGAAAAAGGCGGGGAATTTTTGGCTGCGCACCCGGTCTGCCCGCCATTGCCCCCTGAGTTCACACTACTCGACCCGATTTACGAGTCCGGAGGCACTCGGGAAATTGCGCCTGGCGGGATGGGTGCTGCCATTGTCGGATCTGCCGATGTCAGCGCTGAGACAATTGTCGAAGTCCTTGGAGGACTTAAGGAGCTTGGCGTATTGGAGTTTGCTGAATGAGACTTTGGTTAATTTTTCCAGTCTTAATGGCAGTTGTTCTGGGAGCCCGAGCACCCAACGCGCAACAGGTAGATTTTGTCATCGACGCAACGCTGCCAGTTCGTGATACGGAATTGCCATATACGCTTGACCTGAACCTCTCCGCTGTTGCCCCTACCCGGATCGGGGTGGGTGCCCTTCTTGATCTGCGCGAAGTACAGAAAACTGTACCTGATCGACTGGCTGAAAACGCGATAGTCGACAATTGCGGCCTGCAAGTCCGACTGGATGAATTCAGCTTTAAAGCCCAAGACGACGCGATAGATCTGGATGGGCAAGTGACCATCACGATCTTTGAATGCAGCCGAACCAGTGAGCGCGACTTTCAGCGGGGTGAACAAAAAAATGCTATCCAGGCAAACATGTCCACCGAAGCGACTGTCGAGTTGCGGGACAACTGTGCCTATTTTGAACTTATCGACCTCGTACTCACGGCTCCCGAAGCGCAACGCGAAAAACTCCTTGAGGACGATACTCTCGAGTCCGTCAAGAAGCTGATGCTGGCCGCCGTAGACCTTGTTTTGAACGAAACCCCTTTGTGTCCGGTCCTGCCGGCAGAGCTCGCGTCTCTTGATCCGGTTTATGACACTGGCGGCCCGCGAGAGATCGGAGAGGGTGGACTTGGTGTATTCTTGGACGGTTCGGTGGATGTCAGCCCGTCGACAATTCTGGACATCCTAACAGTTCTTCAACAACAAGAACTAATTCCCGGTCCGCCCTAGCTGCAAAGCTCTTTCATTCCGGTCGGTATCTTCTGCCTTTCGTCCGCGAACCTAAATAGCTGATGCCACAAAAGCAAAAACGCCGCGTTGCTCCAAGCATCGCGGCGCTCCAAAATTCGCTGAAGTGGGTTTTAACCCTGCTTCGTAACCTGCGTAAAGTCCAGCTCGACCGGGGTTTCGCGACCAAAGATCGAAACCGAGACTTTCAGTTTCTGGGCTTCGTCGTCCACACCTTCGACCATACCGTCGAAATCTTCGAACGGACCGTCGTTGACCTTGACCTTCTCGCCCACTTCGAACGAGATCATCAGTTTCGGTGCGTCTTCACCCTCCTGAACACGGTTGAGGATCTGGTTCACCTCGGCATCGCGCATCGGCATCGGGCGGCCCTGCGGGCCCAGGAAGCCGGTGACCCGGTTGATCGAGTTGACCAAGTGATAGCCCTGATCCGACATTTCCATATGCACCAGCACGTAGCCGGGCATAAAGCGGCGTTCGGTCGTGACCTTCTTGCCCCGGCGCACTTCGATCACCTCTTCGGTGGGCACCAGTACTTCGTCGATATCGTCCTCAAGGCCTTGCTCAGCCACGGACGTGCGGATCTGCTCTGCGATCTTCTTTTCGAAGTTCGAAAGAACGCTGACCGAGTACCACCGTTTCGCCATGAACCTGTCGTCCTTGTTTGCCTTCGGTGCGTTCGGAATGCCGCAAGCACCGTCATTGAAATTCTGTCACGTCACCCGGAATAAAAAGCGGCGCACAGCCCGAATCGCCGCACGCCCATTCCGAATAGTACTGTGTCAACTACTCTGACATCCCGCGCTGTGCAAGGGGGCTGTGGCGTTTCCGCCCGGCCCAATCCGGTTTAACCGAATGCGCCCAGGATCAGTTGAAGACCGCCGCGAATACCCAGATCGACCAGCGCAAAGAACACGGCGGTCAGTGCCGCCATGATGAACACCATGACCGTGGTCAGCAGAACCTCACGACGCGTGGGCCAGACGACCTTTGCGACTTCGGCGCGGACTTGCTGAATGAACTGGATCGGATTCATTGTTGCCATTTGGCTGGGTTCTCTCTTCTAGCGGATGGGCCGGACATAACCGGGCATTGCGGCAATTTCAAGAGCGGTCAGGACTTGGGTTTGTCATCCCATTCATCGCTGAGGATACGCCGCGCGTCACCTTCGGGATCATCATACTGGTTCGACCGCACCGTGTAGATAAACGCCACAAGGCCAACCCCGCCCAAAAACAGGGAAATCGGTATGAGATAGGCCAGAACTTCCATATCAACTACCTCAGGCGCAGGGCATTCAGGGACACGGTAATGGACGAGGTCGACATCGCCAATGCCGCGATCAGCGGTGTGGCAAACCCGGCCACGGCCAAGGGTACGGCTATAATATTGTAAACCGTAGCGATGCGAAAGTTCTCGCGAATCCTTTTGGTCGCCTTCACCGCTGTGTCACAGGCATCTGCAATCGGGGACAAATCGTTGCCCAGCAATACGATATCCGACGCCACCCGCGCTGCGTCCAGTGCAGAGGCAGGTGAAATTGATACATGCGCCGCGGCAAGCGCCGCCGTATCGTTCAGCCCGTCACCAACCATCAGGACATGGCGACCCTGGTCGCTGAGCTCCTGCACATGGGTGGCTTTATCCTGAGGCAGCGCCTCGGCAATCCATGTTTCAATCCCAAGCTTGTCTGCCAGCGTTTGAACCGCGCCTCGTGTATCACCCGAGATGAGAACGACGCTCTTTCCGCCGTCACGAAACGCCTGCACGGCCTCAGCCGCACCTGGGCGCAACGAATCCGAGAAAAGAAACGCAACCGGTGACTGCCCCGTGACCGCCAACCAAGCTGCCGTCTGATCACCTTCGGTCGCGCCGGTCCAAACGGCGCGTCCAAGGCGCACGGGCTGACCGCGGTAGGTTCCTTCGGTGCCATACCCCGGAACCTCGACCACATCCTCAAGTCTGGCAGGCTTGATCCCGGCATCTCTGGTGAACTTGGCAAGCGACACCGACAAGGGATGCGAAGACGCCTCGGCCAGCGCCAGTGCAATCTCAAGATCCGCGCGGGAATGATCCTCAAGATTGGTCAATTCCGGAGTGCCGGATGTAAGTGTGCCGGTTTTATCAAAAACGACCGTATCAACCTCGGCCAGACGTTCCAGCGCAGTAGAGTGTTTGATCAGCATCCCCTTGCGGAACAGTCGCCCCGAGGCCGCCGTCGTCACCGCAGGCACGGCAAGCCCCAGCGCACAGGGGCAGGTGATGATCAGAACCGCCGCAGCGATGTTCAGCGCGGTTCGGATATCGCCGGAATAGATGTACCAACCCAAAAAACTAAGCGCGGACAGAATATGCACCCCCGGCGCGTATAGCTTGGCCGCCTTGTCAGCCAGCGACGTATAGCGCGATCGACCGGATTCTGCGATTGCCACCAGATCCGCCATACGGTGCAGTGAAGTATCCTCACCGACCGCTGTGGTCCGGATCGTCAGCGGGCCGGTCAGGTTAACCTCACCCGCGCTGACCGCAAGACCAGCTTCGGTAAAGACCGGGAGGGTCTCGCCCGTCAACAATGACCGGTCGAGCTCCGATTTACCCGATACAATCTCACCATCCACCGGCATACGGCCACCGGGGCGAACAATTATCAGATCACCAACCGCGAGGCTTGCGACGGACACCTCTTCTTCGGCCCCATAAACTAAGCGAATGGCACGCGGCACTTCCAGGGCCGTCAGTTCTTCGGCTGCTGATCGCGCTACGGCGCGGGTGCGGTAGTCCAGATATCGGCCCGCGAGCAGGAAGAAAGTCAGCGTCAGTGCGGCGTCGAAATACGCATGCTCTCCGCTGAGCGCGGTTTCCCACACCGACGTCATGAGCGCCAACAGAATGGCCAGCACAATCGGCACATCCATGTTCAATCGTTTGACGCGCAGCGCACTCCAGGCGTTGGCAAAGAAGGGCTGCGCGGAAAAGGCAATCGCTGGCAGAGCAATGGCCGCTGAAATCCAGTGAAACAGGTCCCGCGTCGCATCCGTAGCCCCTGACCAGACCGACACAGACAACAGCATCACGTTCATCGACGCGAAACCAGCCACCGCCAATCGCATCAGCAGATCACGCCCGGCCTTGTCGGATTGGGTTGCCGACAAAGCGCCCGGGTCCAGCTCATGCGCCTCGTACCCGGCGCGCTCCAAAACGGGGATCAGGTCAGCAGCGTGTGTCTCAGCGGCTGCTTTGACCATTGCACGCTTGAGCGTCAGATTGACCCGCGCGTCCTCGACACCCGGATGGGCGTTCAGCGCGCGTTCAACGTTCGCAATACAGGCCGAGCAGTGAATGCCGGGCAGGGATAGGGCAATCTGCACATCTTCAGGAACGGGGCGCGCTGGTTCCGCCGGTGCTGCGATGCAACCGGGGCATGCCGCCGTACCTGAGCTGAGCTGAGCGGTCATCCCCTACCCTTTCACATACAACGGAACCCGCTGCGCAAATTCGGCACCGCTGTTGTCTATGGCCACCAGACGGATGTTCCAGTTTCCCTTGCCCAGCGCTGCGGGCGTGGAATAGGCGGTCCCGTCAAAAGTGAAATCCGGGGTGAAATCTTCTTTCACATGTGTCGCCCGGCCAACAACTGCCTGCAACTCTGCCACCTGAACCGGCGCGCCGGTTTGGTCGGTGATGTGCAAAATCAAAAGACCGCCATTGGTCTCAGCTCGGATTTCCCAACCCAAGGCCTGTTGCACCTTTAGGCGCTCGTTGAACTCCTGACTGGCGACGTAAGAGTTTTTGACCTCGAGCCCGGGAAAGGTTTTGACAGCTTTGTAGGCCAGCACGAGATTCACGGAAATGATCACCCCGAAAGCAGCGACAAAGATCGCTAGAAAGTGCTTTCCAGTAAATTGACGCTCGGCCATCTCAGTTTCCTCGTCCATTGAACGTCGTGTCCTTGTAAGCGCGCTCACCGCTTTCAATATCCTCGATCCAGATCCGAACCGGTGTCGCGTCCGCCGCTGCCGGATCCGTGTCTTTCGAGGCGATAATATAGACCCGCTGCAATTGCGCAGTATCCGCCGTGACATTCACGGTATCAAGTGGCGTGCCTTCGATCACGATCCGCATCGCCGGATCACCGGACAGAGACAGCTTGAACAGCCGTTCCTCGCCATGTTTGTTCCGCACCCGCACGTCATAGGTATTGCGGATCGTGCCGTCGGACAGGGTGACAAAGGTCGGGTTGCGAACCGGGGCCACGGTAACTTCGATGTCGGACCGGATGAACAGCGCAAACAGCAGCCCAATGCCGACAAGTGACCAAAGGGCCGTGTACAGGATGGTCCGGGGCCGCAGGATATGTTTCCAGACATTTTTGGGAGGCTTACCTGCCCGCTCGTTGGCTTCGTCGCTCAGAGCCATATAGTCGATCAGACCACGCGGTTTGCCGATCTTGGCCATCATGTCGTCACAGGCGTCGATACACAACGCACAGGTGATGCACTCCAATTGCTGTCCGTCGCGAATGTCGATCCCAACCGGGCAGACATTGACGCAGGCCATACAGTCGATGCAGTCCCCCAGCTCGGAATCCGCAGTTCGTTTGCCCTTGCCGCGCGGCTCACCACGCCATTCGCGGTACCCGACGACGAGCGTATCCTCGTCCATCATCGCCGCTTGGATCCGCGGCCATGGGCAGGCATAGATACAAATCTGTTCACGCGCGAAGCCACCGAACAGGAAGGTCGTGCCCGTCAAAATCAGTATTGTCGTATAGGCAACCGGATGGGCGTTCCCGGTCACAAGGTCCCGCAGAAGCGTCGGCGCATCGGCGAAATAGAACACCCAGGCACCACCGGTCGCCAGACCGATCAAAAGCCAGGCACCCCATTTCGTCAGCCGCAACCGCGCTTTACGAAAGTCTAACTTTTCCTGACGATGCAGACGCAACCGCGCGTTGCGATCCCCTTCAATCCAGCGTTCGACAAGGATGAACAAGTCAGTCCAAACCGTCTGCGGACAGGCATATCCGCACCACACGCGCCCCAGCGCCGAGGTGAAAAGAAACAATCCCAACCCGGCCATGATCAACAGACCGGCAACAAAGTAGAACTCATGCGGCCAGATCTCGATCCAGAAGAAATAGAACCTGCGGTTGGCCAAATCCAGCAACACCGCCTGATCCGGTAGGCTGGGCCCCCGGTCCCATCTGATCCACGGGGTGATGTAATAGATCCCCAATGTGACCGCGAGAATGATCCATTTCAGATTGCGAAACGGCCCGGACACGCGACGCGGAAATATGGGTTCTCGTGCGGCGTAAAGGCTGGGTGCGGGGTCGGAATCGCTCACGGGCTGGCTCCAGATGTGGCTATATCACGGTGTCTTGTTCCAGAACACAAAGGTAGCCACTTTGACATGGGTCAAAAGCGCATCGTGCAGACACCTTTTGTCACATCTTACCAGCTTGCCGCCTGAGCCATGCAATAAAAGTTTTTGCCGCCGGACGCAGAGGGAAATCGCCAGTAACAAGGTGATATCCGCTGTTTTCGGGCTCGCGAAACAGTTCGATGATTTGGCCCGACGTGATTTCTGCTTCGACAAAATGCCGCGCCGTGACGGTTACGCCCTGCCCCGCGCGCAACCCTTCCAAAAGCAGATTTCCGGGCAATGAGATTCGCCCTGCATTTGGCCCGTGCCCGACACCACGTCGGGCCAGCCAGTTGGTTGCCTCGGTGGTGCCGAACTCTTCAAGCCAGGGCAGTTCGCTGAGCTCGTCGGGCGTCCACGACGTTTTTTCCCCCACCAGATTGCGGGCCGCGACGATCACCATAGGGCTTTGCAGCAACATTTCCGTACGGACACCAGGCCATGTGCCCGCACCATAGCGGATGGCCACATCGACACCGCCGGGATCCAGGCTGACCAGTACAGGCGACGGATCAAGCGCCAATTGGATATCCGGGTGTTCGGCCTGAAATGCAGGCAGGCGGGGCATCAGCCATGACGCGGCAAAGGACGATGTCAATGATACGTGAACCGGACGATCCTGTTTGGATTGGGTCAATTCGACCAAGGCATCGCCAATCGCACCGAACCCAAGATGCAGTGCGCGCGCCAACCTTTCACCTTCAGGCGTCAAGGTCATGGATTTGCCGGTGCGGTCCAACAGCGCAATTTCGAGGTGCTTCTCAAGCGCGCGCAATTGCTGGCTGATGGCAGCGTGGCTGACATTCAGTGAGTTGCCCGCTTCCACCACATTCCGTGTCGCCGCAAAAGCGGAAAAAGCTCTGAGCGATGCGAGCGGCGGCATTTCCATCCAGTTCATATGTAAGCCCTGATTACATATAGAAATGCTAATTGAGTCGCATTTTGCAGTCTGAAAATCAATCCTGATGACAGAAGAAACAAAACTCAGGAGATGTCAGATGCTCTCAATCCTTGCAAAGTCATTCATGATCGCCACCCAGACACATGAGTTGGATGAACCAAAATCATCGGATCGATCTGACAGACAAAAGCAACGCTGGTTGCCGGAAAGTCATTGGTGGAGGCAACACAAACGCGCCAGTTTTTCGCAATCCGAATAGCAAATCGAAGCCCGCGTCTGGACCGCCTCGCTGGTGATTTGTAAGGTATAAAGGCAGCACCGGCTGTTCAGGAAACGCGCGAACAGATGGAACAGCCGGTGCCTCAACCTTCGGACGGCGAACCGTCCGAAGGTATTCTTTTCCGGTTACTGACCGCCACCCAACTGGTGGACATAGGCGGTGACAGCGCGGATTTGCGCGTCGCTCAGGCGATTTTCCCATGCAGGCATCACACCAAAGCGGCTGTTGGTCACCGTTTCTGTCAGAGCTTCCTGGCTGCCGCCGTATAGCCAGATCGCGTCGGTCAGGTTCGGAGCACCTTGGGTAACGTCACCCTTGCCGTCTTCGCCGTGGCAGGATGAACAGTTGTCCTCGAAAACGACCTTGCCCGCCTGCGCCGCCGCATCGTCACTTTGCGCATCGGTCAGAGACATGACGTATTGCACGACTTGGGTGACTTCTTCTTTTTCGAGGATTTCACCGAAGGCTGGCATCTCGGAATAGCGCGCGTCGTCGCTTTCTTCATTCCGAATACCATAGGCAATGGTGGTCTCGATAGCTTCCAGCGAACCACCCCAGAGCCATGCGTCATCCAGCAGGTTCGGGAAGCCCGGCGCACCCTGCGCGCCCGAACCGTGGCACTGCGCGCACCATGTCCGGAATACCGCGCCGCCCGCATTGACCGCATATTGCTGCAGCTCGGGATCTTTCGAGACATCCTCAAGCGAGGTTTCAACCAGTTTGGCGTTCCACGGCGCATTGGCTTCTTCGAAAGAAACGATCTCTTCCTGCACTAATTCTCGCGATGACCAGCCAAGAACACCGGCGGTTGCGGACTGAACCAGCGGCCAGGCCGGATACATGATCGTATAGATCACGCCCCAGATAATGGTGACGTAAAAGGTCCACAGCCACCAGCGCGGCATCGGATTGTCGAACTCTTCGATGCCATCCCAGGAGTGTCCGGTTGTGTTTGGATCGCCCGGCTGTTTTTCAGGTGTCTTGCTCATTGCCGCGCCTCCTTGGATGTGGCGGGTTTGTCGCCCCCATGGGGCGCAGCTGTTTCGTCACCCTTGAGGGGCGCAGGGGCATCTTCGTGCCGGAACGGGATGTTGGCGGTGTCCTTGTATTCTTTGCTGGCTCCGGGACGGAAAACCCAGATCACGATGCCAACAAAGAAGACAAACAGTACCAACAGCATCCAGCTATCCGCGAATTGCCTCAGGATTGTGTATTCTTCCATCACACCCTCCTTTAGCGGCTTGGGTCTGGGGTGAAGGTCGAGAAATCGACCAGTGTTCCCAGCATCTGCAGATAAGCAACCAACGCATCGGCCTCGGTCAGCTCGGGCTGACCGTCGAAGTTACGAATGCTGACCTTGTCACCGTACCGTTCCAGCAGACCGTCATAGTCGCTGTCCGGGTCGGCCTGCGCACGGAAGTCGGCCTGTGCGTTTGCCAGCATTTCTTCGGTATAAGGCGTGCCCACAACAGCATTCGCCGCCATAACATCACCGATATACTTGCCGTCGATCTTGCGATGTTCGAGGAAGCCGTATTTCGGCATTACCGATTCAGGCACCACCGACTGCGGGTCACGCAGGTGATCCACGTGCCACTGGTCGGAATAACGGCCACCCACACGGGCCAGATCAGGACCGGTACGCTTGGACCCCCATTGGAACGGGTGGTCATACATCGATTCAGCCGCCAGCGAGTAGTGGCCATAACGTTCGACCTCGTCCCGCATCGGGCGGATCATCTGGCTGTGGCAGGTATAGCAGCCTTCGCGGATGTAGATGTCACGCCCCGCCATTTCGAGAGGGGTGTAAGGGCGCATGCCCTCCACCTTCTCGATCGTGTTCTCAAGATAGAACAGCGGGGTGATCTGCACGATGCCACCGATGGTCACGACCAAAAAGCTGAAGATCAGCAGGAGGGTCGCGTTGGTCTCGAGGATCTTATGTTTGTCGAGAATTGCCATTGCTCCGGCCCTCCTATTCAGCCGGGACCGCGACGGTCAGGCTGGCCTCTTTGGCCGGCGCTTTCCGCACAGTCATCCACAGGTTGTAGCACATGATCAACGCACCAGCGACGAACATCACGCCACCCAAAGCACGCACCACATACATCGGGAATTTGGCAGCCACGGTGTCAGCGAACGAGTTCACCAGGAAACCGTTTGCATCCACTTCACGCCACATCAGGCCTTCCATGATACCGGTCACCCACATCGACGCGGCGTAGAGCACGATGCCGATAGTGGCGAGCCAGAAGTGCCAGCTGACCATCTGCAGCGAATACAGACGCTCACGTTTCCACAGGACCGGCACCAGGAAGTACAGTGCACCAAAGGTGATCATGCCGTTCCAGCCCAGCGCGCCCGAGTGCACGTGTCCAATGGTCCAGTCGGTGTAGTGGCTGAGGCTGTTGACCGCACGGATCGACATCATCGGCCCTTCAAAAGTGGACATGCCGTAGAACCCGACCGAGATCACCATCATCCGGATCACCGGGTCAGTACGCAGCTTGTCCCAGGCGCCCGAAAGGGTCATCAGGCCGTTGATCATGCCACCCCAGGACGGCATCCACAGGATGATCGAGAACACCATGCCCAGCGTCGACGCCCAATCAGGCAGCGCGGTATAATGCAGGTGGTGCGGACCGGCCCAAATATACAGGAAGATCAGAGCCCAGAAGTGGATGATCGACAGCTTGTATGAGAATACCGGACGCTCGGCCTGTTTTGGGATGAAGTAATACATCATGCCCAGGAAACCAGCGGTCAGGAAGAAGCCCACTGCGTTGTGGCCATACCACCACTGGATCATGGCGTCCTGTACGCCCGACCAGACGATGACCGATTTAGAACCCCAGATACTGACGGGGACGGTCATGTTATTTACCAGGTGCAGCATGGCGACTGTGACGATGAAAGCCAGATAGAACCAGTTTGCCACGTAGATGTGAGGTTCTTTCCGTTTGACGATCGTCCCCAGATAGACGGCCAGATAGGCCACCCAGACGATAGTCAGCCACAGGTCGACGTACCATTCGGGTTCAGCGTATTCCTTAGATTGGGTCCCACCCAGCACATAGCCGGTGGCGGCGAGCACGATGAACAGCTGATAGCCCCAAAATACAAACCATGCCAGATTTCCGCCCCATAGGCGCGCGGCGCTTGTGCGCTGTACGACATAAAACGATGTCGCGATTAGCGCGTTGCCGCCAAAGGCAAAAATCACCGCCGAGGTGTGCAGCGGGCGCAAACGGCCAAAGTTCAAATAACCTTGCGCCCACTCGAAGTTCAGCACCGGAAAGGCGAGCTGAAAGGCGATAAAGGTCCCCGCAAGGAACCCGACCACCCCCCAGAAGGCAGTTGCGATCACGCCATAGCGGATCACGTCATCCATGTACTCGGCCGAACGGTCGACGAGGATATCTGGCTCATCCGTATTTCTCAGCGTCCAGATGAACAAACCACCGGCGATCAGCATCACCAGAATTGCATGCACCTGATACGCCAAATCGCGTGCGTAATTGGTTCCGATCGCCGCGAATATCGCGATCAGACCAAGCACGATCAGCTTGATGTAATTTGACATATTGCGTCCCTTTGCCATGCTCCGCGCGATTCTTATTTGTCGCGGAACCCTTTTGACTGGCCGTTGTTTTGTCGGACAGCGGCCAATCTCGCTTTGATCTGTATCAAGACAATAGCCCGAAATCTGTGACAATCCTAAGCCTTAGACTGAGTTGCATGGCCGCATGCCACTTAGCCCTGAAGACAAGAGGTCAAAATGGCGTACAAATCTCTTCTCACAGTCGTAACGGACTCGGGACAATCACAATCAGCCTTGGCGCAAATGGTTGCACTGGCAAATGCACAGGATGCGCATGCTGAAGCGCTATGCCTTGGCGTCGATCGCAGCCAAGCGGGCTATTATTACGCAGGTGCAAATGCTCTGGTCCTGCAAGAAACGCTGAGCCGGGCCAACGCAGACGCCGACGAACTGCTGACGCAAACTCAGGATTACATGGGTAAGTCCGGTATTCGCTGGTCTGCTGAAAGCGGGGTCGCTCAGATCGCTGATATTGGTCGCCACGTGGCGCATCGTGCCCGGTTCTCGGATCTGGTTGTCCTGCCTAAACCTTATGGCAAAGACCGCAGCGCCGAAGCCGAACCAATTGTCGAAGCCGCCATGTTCGAGGGTCACGCGCCAATTCTGGTCACACCCGACAATGCAGCGCCCTTTGAGCGCCCCGGTACTGTGCTGATCGGGTGGAATGAAAGTGTCGAAGCTATGCGCGCCATCCGATGCGCCCTGCCTTTCCTGACGCAAGCCGATCTGGTTCGGATTGTCGTCATCGACCCGCCGCGCCACGGCCCCGACCGTTCTGACCCAGGTGGACTGCTGTCTCAGATGCTGGCCCGTCACGGGGTCAAATGTGAGATTGATGTGCTCAGCAAAACCATGACCCGTGTGTCAGACATCCTGAACAGGCACGCCGAAGATAGTGAGGCGGACATGATCGTTATGGGTGCATATGGCCATTCTAGGTTCCGCGAAGCCATTCTGGGTGGTGCAACCCGCAACATGCTGGAACAAGCCTCGGTCCCAGTGTTTCTGGCACACTGATCGGGCGTTTTTCCTATTCAAGGCCTTCCGTTCGGACGGATGGCCTAGACGCGTTTTATGAGACCAATCACAAACAACAGTATGACCGCGCCGATGGTTGCGAAGAGTATTGACGAAAACACGCCGCCGCCAACCGAAAAGCCCAGCGCCGGGAAAATCAGACCTGCAAGAAAGGCGCCCACGATCCCTACTATTATGTTTCCGATCAGGCCGAACCCGCGGCCTTCCATAATTTTTCCCGAAAGCCACCCGGCGATCGCACCGATGACCAGCATTGCCAAAATGCTACTGAATTCCATGCCTTACTCCTGCGCGGTTCATTCACGTATTCAGTAAATCACGGCTGCAGGCAGCAGAACAGGCTTAAACCAGAAAACCGCCATCGGAGTCGTCGCCGGCCTCGTCCATCAGACGCCGCATGTCGGGGATTGTCACGTGGCGTTTGCCTTCCAACTCGATAACCCCTTCTTTCTTCAGGGCCGAAATCTGGCGACTTACGGTTTCAAGGGTTAATCCCAGATAATCTGCCATAGCCTCACGCGTCAGCGGCAGGTCAAAGACAATCGGGCCAGGTTTTTGCTTGGGCGCAATTGAAGCATCCCGCCGGGCAATGATTGACAGCAGGCTTGCAATCTTCTCGCGCGCGGTTTTGCGCCCGAGAACCAACATCCATTCACGCGCCGCGTCCAGCTCATCCAGCGTCATCTGCAGCAGTCGATGGGCGATGTGCGGCGTGCTGCCCATCAGGGTTTCGAACGGTTTCTTGCGAAAACAGCACATGACCAAATCGGTTGTGGCCAACACGTCGTAGGGCGCTGTTTCCCGACCGGGTCGTCCAACAAAATCGCTGGGCAATAGCAGGCCGACCATTTGCGTCCGACCATCTTCCATCGTCTGGGTCAACGAGGCGATGCCCGACACGACAGAGCCCACAAAATTCATCTGATCTCCCGACCAGATAACCGTTTGGCCCGCCTCAAAGGTCCGGTAATACTTGATGCCTTCAAGCTCTTCCAATTCATCGACATCACAATGTGCACAGACGGCTCGGTGCCGAATGGGGCAGTCGGAACAGTTGGTATGGTCAAATTGCGCTTTTAACATCGTTCGCGGTTCCACTTGATCTCAGTCAAGGTTTCATAGACGGCCGTGGCTTAACGGTATCGGTATGATAGTGAAACCGCAATTGGCACAGCTTGGACTATTTGACGCGAAAGTCCCGCGTTACACAAGCTATCCCACCGCCCCACATTTCAGCAACGATGTCGGGCCAAGTCTTTTTGGCGACTGGATTTCCGGGATTAAGCCCGGCAGTTCCGTGTCACTGTACGTCCACGTCCCGTTCTGCCGCAGGCTGTGTTGGTTCTGCGCTTGCCGGACGCAAGGCACCCAGACCGACAACCCGGTGATCGCCTATGTGGATGTCCTCAAGGCCGAGCTGGACCTACTGGCCGCCCACCTTCCTGCGGGGGTAACCCTTTCGCGCCTGCATTGGGGCGGTGGTACACCCACCCTGCTGAACCCCGATCTGATGCGCGATCTGGCCGCCCGGATTCTTGAGATTGTCCCGCTGGGGCCGGATGCAGAGTTCTCGGTCGAAATCGACCCGAACGAGATTGACGAGGGTCGGCTCGATGCATTGGCCGAGGCTGGCATGAACCGTGCGTCTATCGGAGTGCAGGATTTCGACGACGAAATCCAGAAAACCATCGGGCGCATCCAAAGTTACGACACCACCCGCAAGGCCATAGAAATGATCCGCGCGCGCGGCATCGCCAGCCTGAATGCCGATATTCTGTATGGTCTGCCGCACCAGACCAAGGCGCGGATGACTGAAAGCGTGCAGAAATTGCTGTCGCTCAGCCCGGACCGGGTGGCGTTGTACGGGTATGCGCATGTGCCGTGGATGGCCAAGCGGCAACAGCTGATCCCAACGGATGCCCTGCCAACGCCCGAAGACCGCCTGGATCTGTTCGATACGGCCCGGCGCCTGTTCCTGTGGGACAAGTATGCCGAAATCGGCATCGACCACTTTGCCACGCAGGATGACGGGCTGACGCACGCACTGAACACGGGAAGGCTAAAGCGCAACTTTCAGGGCTACACCGACGATCAGTCCGACGTTTTGATCGGGATTGGTGCGAGCTCGATCTCACGATTCCCGCAAGGATACGCCCAGAACGCACCCGCGACGTCGGCGCATACCAAAGCGATCCGCGAGGGCGGGTTCTCAATATCCCGTGGGCATTTGTTCAAAGGCCAAGACATCTTGCGCGCCCGATTGATTGAAGCGTTGATGTGCGATTTCCGGATAGATACCGCCGAGATTCTGCGCGACCACAACATCACCGCCGCGGAATTGCAGGAGATGTATCAGACTGCAAACGCAACCTTCGACGGGTTGCTAAGCATCTCTGAAGACGGCCTGTTCATCCCGACCGAGGCGCGCGCGCTGACCCGAATGGTCGCCCGCACCTTTGATGCCTATGATCTGAGCAAGGCGGGACACAGCTCGGCGATCTGACACCGACGCAGGACAGGACTTGACGCGGAGGGTGGGTTTTCCCCACACTTGTAGGGCGGGTGGAAATCCGCCCCGTGCCTGAGGCAGGCAGAGTACCAGACAGTATGTGCCGACGCGTTCGCGCTCGACCGCCTTTTTCGTGCAGCCGTTCTGCAACTTGAAAGAGGGACTGCATTCATGCGCGTTTTTTCTGTCCTCGGCCCCAGCCACTCGGGCAAAACAACACTGGTCGAGGCCATCAGCCACCTTGATGGCCGGCCAACCACATTCGACGTTTCCGGAACCGTGCATTTGCACGGTTTTTCTTACTTGGACGAACCCTGGTGTGCCATCGACGTGAATGGTGGCAGCGACACCATGGCTTATGTCGGCCCTGCCATGGCGATCTCGGATGCTGCTGTCGTAGTCGTACCGCCCGACCCGGACGCCGCCGTGCTTTGCGCCCCTTATCTGCGGCTGGTCGAAGAGGCGGGTATCCCCTGCTTTCTGTTCATCAATCGCATGGACACCCCAAATGGACGCATCCGCGATATCATCGCCGCTCTGCAAACCTACTGCACACACCACATCGCATTGCGGCAGGTTCCAATCCGCGATGGCGAGGCGATCATCGGCGCGGTCGACCTGATCTCGGAACGGGCATGGAAGTATCAGGAAGGGCAACCCTCGGCCCTGATCGAACTTCCGCAGTCCGTCGAAGACCGGGAACAGGAAGCCCGAACCGAATTGTTGGAGACGCTTTCAGATTTCGATGATCATCTGTTGGAGCAACTGATTGAGGACAAACAGCCGCCCAGCGCAGAAATCTATGATCTGGCCGCGCAGGTTCTGCAAAACCATCAGTTGATCCCGGCCTGCCTGGGGTCCGCCAGCCACGGCAACGGGCTGACCCGTTTGATGAAAGCGCTGCGTCACGAAGCTCCTGAATTCAACATCGCCGCCGGGCGGGACGAAGCAGCTGAAGACGCGCGCGCAATTGCCGGGTTCGCGGATGTCAAAAAGCACATCGGAAAAATCATCGTGCTGCGCGGTCTGGGCAAGGGCGTCAAAGCGCATGAAGCTTTAGGCGGCGAAACGGTTGGCAACCTGACGACACTGGACGCAAAAACACAAATCTCGGAATTGGAAGCTGGTCAGATCGGGCTGGCTGTGAAATCCGACCACCTCAACCCCGGCAACCTGTATGACAGTACCGGAGCCACACCGCTACCGGAGTGGGCCGAGGCCCATCCGGCCGCCCACCGGCAAATTGTGTCGCCGGCACATGAGCGTGACGATGTACGCCTGTCCAACGCGTTATCCCGACTGGTCGAGATTGACCCCGGACTGCACCTGCAGCACGATGAACTGAGCGGTCATGCCGTTCTGGGATCGCAAGGGCCTCAGCATATGCGCCGGGTCAGCGCCAAGCTGGCTGAAGACTTCGGTATCGAGATTGAGACCCAGACGGTTGAGACGGCCTATCGCGAGACCATCCGCGCACCGATCGAACATCGTCATCGCCACCGCAAACAATCCGGCGGCGCAGGACAATTTGCCGATGTGGTGATCTCGATCGCACCGACCCCACGTGGGGCCGGGTTCGAATTCGAAGAGATCGTCAAAGGGGGCGCCGTGCCCAGAAACTATATCCCTTCGGTCGAACACGGGGCCAAGGATGCGCTGGTTCAAGGGCCTGAAGGGTTCCCGGTTGTGGATGTCAAAGTCACGCTCAGCGACGGCAAGCATCACAACGTCGACAGTTCTGACTATGCGTTCCGCACTGCGGGCAAGAACGCGGTTCGAGAGGCTTTGCCGCAGGCGAAACCGGTGGTCCTGCAACCCATCCTGAACGCCGAAATCCACTTGCCCTCGGATTTCGTGGGCGACCTGGTGCCTACAATCAGTTCGCTGCAGGGTCAGGTTCTGGGCTTTGAAGGCAATCCCAACGCGTCTGGATGGGAGATTTTCAATGCCCAACTGCCTGCTGTGGCCGAAGACGAGTTACACCGCACCCTCGCCAGCGCGACACGCGGCACCGGGTGGGTAAAACTGCAATTCGACCATTACGAAGAGCTTCGCGGCCCGGTTCCAAAATCCGCGGCACGCGAAACAGCGAATGCCTGAAAGCCCCGGGCGGGCTGGTTTCAGCCCGCCGCCGCAATCAGTTCGCGGGTATAGTTTGTCTGGGCGTTTTCGAACAGATCTTCGGCTGACCCCATTTCGATCACGTCACCGTTTCGCATGACAATCACATTGTGGGACATCGCACGCACGACTTTCAGATCGTGGCTGATAAATAGGTAGGCCAGTCCGTACTTACGCTGCAAATCGCGCAACAGGTCGACGATCTGAACCTGCACAGTCATATCCAGGGCGCTGGTCGGTTCATCCAGAACCAGCAATTTGGGCCTGAGGACCATGGCTCGTGCAATGGCAATACGCTGACGCTGCCCGCCCGAGAATTCGTGCGGATAGCGGTCCATCGCAGCCGGGTCCAAGCCCACTTCGGTCATCACTTCGGTCACCAGTTCCCGTGGCGAGCGGTGCGGGTCGACCTTGTGGATCGCCAGCCCCTCGGCAATGATCTGCTGGCAAGTCATCCGGGGACTGAGGCTTCCGAATGGGTCCTGAAACACAATCTGCATATCCTTGCGCAAGCGCCGCAACTCTCGCGTCGACCAGCGGCGTACATCCTGATCGCGGAAGGTTATCGCCCCTTCGGACGCAATCAACCGCATGATCGCCAGCGCCAGCGTTGTCTTACCCGAGCCGCTTTCGCCCACAATCCCTAAGGTTTCACCGGCGCGTACGCTGAGCGTTGCATCGTTCACCGCCTTCACATGGCCAACTGTGCGTTTCAGGAACCCGCGCTGGATCGGGAACCAGACCTTAAGGTGATCGGTGCGCGCCACTTCTTCGGCGTCGGGTGCCACAGGATCGGGGTGACCAGATGGTTCGGCCGCCAGCAGCTTGCGGGTGTAGGGGTGTTGGGGGTTGTCAAAGATCTCCTGGGTCGCGCCAGTTTCGACAATCTCGCCATCCTTCATCACACAGACCCGGTCGGCGATACGGCGCACGATCCCAAGGTCGTGGGTGATGAAAAGCATCCCCATATTCTCAGATTTCTGAAGCTCGGCCAGCAATTCGAGGATCTGCGCCTGAATGGTCACATCCAGGGCCGTTGTCGGCTCATCCGCGATCAGGATATCGGGCTTGTTGGCAAGTGCCAGGGCGATCATGACGCGTTGGCGTTGGCCACCTGACAATTGATGCGGATAGCTGTCCAGGCGCTCCTCGGGATCGCGAATGCCAACCTTGGTCAGCAGTTCGACGATCCGGGCCCGTGCTGCATCACCTGTCAGACCCTGGTGCAGGGCCAGTGACTCGGCCATTTGTTTCTGGATCGTGTGCAGCGGGTTGAGCGAGGTCATCGGCTCCTGAAAGATGAAGCTGATATCGTTGCCGCGCACATCCATCAGGCGCTGGTCAGACGCGCCGATCATCTCCTGCCCTTCATAGGTGACCGAACCTTCGACAATCGCACTGTCACCCAGCAAAGACACTGTCGACAGCGCAGTGACTGATTTGCCAGATCCGGATTCGCCCACCAGCGCAACCGTTTCACCCCGATCCACAGTAAAGGACACCCCCTTGACTGCTGCGCTCACCTGCCCGTCCTGACGGAACGAGACCTTGAGGTTGTTCACATCCAGCAGGCTCATGAAAAGGTCTTTCTGGGATCAAATGCATCCCGCACGCCTTCGAAGATGAAGACCAGTAGCGACAGCATGATGGCAAAGGTGAAAAAGGCGGTGAAGGCCAGCCAAGGTGCCTGCAGGTTCTGCTTGGCCTGCAAGGTCAACTCACCCAAAGACGGGGCGGAAGACGGCAGGCCGAAGCCCAGAAAATCCAGTGAGGCCAAGCCGCCGATGGTGCCCGTCACGATAAAGGGCATGAAGGTCAGCGTGGCGACCATCGCGTTGGGCAGCATGTGGCGGAACATGATTGTCATATTGCCCACACCCAGCGCCCGTGCGGCGCGCACATATTCCAGATTTCGCGCCCGCAGGAACTCAGCCCGGACAACACCCACAAGTCCGGTCCAGCTGAACAGGATCATCAGCGCGACAAGCAGCCAGAAACTTCGTCCCAGAATGGCGAACATGATGATGATGACGTAAAGCGAAGGCGTCGCCGACCAGATCTCGATGATCCGTTGGAAGATCAGGTCCAGCCAGCCGCCAAAAAAGCCTTGAATAGCGCCGGCAAAAATTCCCACAAGACTGGCCACACCCGTGACCATAAGCGTGAACAAAATCGACAGTCGGAAGCCATAAATTACACGGGCCAACACGTCGCGCTTGGTGTCATCCGTGCCCAGCAGGTTTTGCCCGTTGGGTGGCAGCGGCGCTGCACCGGGGCGATCAACGCTGGTGTTGAAGGAATACGGGATCAACGGCCAGACGGCCCAGCCACGCTCGTACCCTTCTGCCTGGAATGTACCGGCCTTGATTTCGTCGATAATCCCCTCGGGGTCGTCAAAACAGTCTTCGATGCCACCGCTGTCGATCAGGCACTGCACCTCGGGGTCGCGATAGATTGCCTCGGTCTGGAAATCACCGCCGAATTCGGTTTCCGCGTAGAAATTGAAAATCGGCGTGTAAAACTCACCGCGGTATTTCACGAGGATCGGTTTGTCGTTGGCGATGAATTCGGCGAACAACGACAAACCAAATAGCACGGAAAAGACCATCAGCGACCAGAATGCACGCCCATTACGACGAAAATTGCGCCAGCGACGCTGGTTGAGAGGGGAAAGTGCCATTTACCCCTCCCGCTTTTCGAAATCGATGCGCGGGTCGACCAGCACATACATCAGGTCACTGATGATGCCGACAACCAACCCCATCAAGCCAAAGATGAACAGAGTGCCGAAGATCACCGGATAGTCCCGCGCAACGGCTGCCTCGAACCCCAGACGGCCGAGACCGTCAAGCGAGAAGATCGTCTCGATGATGATCGACCCCCCGAAGAAGACGCCGATGAAAACCGCAGGGAATCCGGCGATTACGATCAGCATCGCGTTGCGGAAAACATGGCCGTACAGAACCTGACTTTCGCTCAGACCCTTGGCGCGGGCGGTCATGACATATTGTTTTTTGATCTCGTCCAGGAATGAGTTCTTGGTCAGCAGAGTCAGCGTCGCAAAGGCCGAAATCGTCAGCGCGATAATCGGCAGGGCAATGTGCCAGAAGTAGTCAACGATCTTACCAAACAGGCTGAGGCTGTCCCAGTTGTCCGAGGTCAGCCCCCGGAGCGGGAATATCTGCCAATATGATCCCCCGGCAAACAGAACCAACAGCAGGATCGCAAACAAGAAGCCGGGAATAGCATAGGCTACGATGATCGCGCCACTGGTCCAGGTATCAAACTGTGACCCGTCCTTAATCGCCTTGCGAATGCCCAGCGGGATCGATACCAGATACGCGATCAGCGTGGACCACAGACCCAGCGAGATCGACACTGGCATCTTCTCCAACACCAGATCGGTTACGCTGATCGACCGAAAATAGCTTTCGCCAAAATCCAGCGTCAGGTAATTGCCCATCATGTCGAAGAACCGCTCAACCGGCGGTTTGTCGAACCCGAATTCCTTTTCCAGTTCTTCGATAAACTCGGGCGGAAGGCCACGCGCACCAATGTAGCGGTCATTCGTGCCGCCGGTCTGCTGCTCGATGTCACTGCCGCCGCCGGCGATCCCTTCGAACACATCACCGCCACCTTCCAACTGGGCGATGATCTGTTCAATCGGTCCGCCAGGAACGAACTGAACCAGCGTGAAGTTGACGATCATAATCCCAAGCAGGGTTGGGATGACCAGCAACAGTCGTCTAAGAATATATGCTCCCATGGGGGCGGATTACCTCAAGGCGCCGGAGGATTTCAACTCGGCTTCTTTCTCTTCGTTGATCCACCAAAGGTCTTCAACACCCAATGCGTAAGGCGGCAGATTTTCCGGGAATTCGTACATGTCCCAGTAAGCAACCCAGTGCTTGCCCAGATACCACGTGGGAACCATGATCCGTTTGGCGCGCAGAACGCGATCCAATGCGCGGACATTTGCAAACAGCTCTTCGCTGTCTTCGGCAGAGGCAATGTTATCGATCAGCGGTTCGATATCCGGGCCATGCACACCCGACGGGTTGAAGACCGAGTATGAGGCTGCTTCGGTTCCGAACTGCTGATACAATCCGGTCGATGGCTGCAACGATCGCGGGTACCCGCCAACAATCATGTCGAAATCACGGTCCCGGCGGCGCAAGGTGAACTGGGCGTTGTCCACGCGGTTGTAACTGGCATCAATCCCCATTGCCCGCAAATTGGCGACGAAGGGTTGAATGAGCCTGTCCAGCGTTGGCTGGTCGGACAGAAATGCAACCGACAGCACCTCGCCCTTGTCGTTGCGACGAATGCCGTCATCCCCAACAAGCCAGCCAGCTTCGTCCAGCAGTTTCATCGCCTTACGCAAGTTGCCACGGTCATTTTGGCGGGCGGCCCGGGATTCATGCGCCGAAACCGGTTCCTGGGTCAGGATGGCAGGGTCTAGCGCGTCGCCCAATTCTTGCAACACCTCAAGCTCGCGCCCTTCGGGCAGACCGGTCGCCTCAAGATGCGTTCCTTCCCAGAACGAACTACGCTGCTGGAATAACCCATATTGCAGGCTCTCATTTGTCCATTCGAAATTATATGCCAGCTGGATAGCTTCGCGAACGCGGGGGTCCTGAAACTTTGGCCGGTCAAGGTTCATGATGAAGCCCGACGCCGACGGCACATTTCCGTCTGCCAGTTCAGCCCGCACGACAGAACCATTCGCAATTGCCGGGAAATCATAGGCCGTTGCCCAGCTTTTCGAGTTGTTTTCCTGCCGAAGGGTAAACGTGCCCGCCTTGAACCCCTCCATCGCAGCAATGGAATCGGCGAAATACTCGACGCGGATGGTGTCAAAGTTGTTGCGGCCCACGTTGACGTTGACATCGTTGCCCCAATAATCGGGGTTGCGCTTATAGACGATGCGCCGGTTGATATCATAATCATCCAGAACATATGGCCCCGAGCCGATACCCGGATCGAGCCGCGACTTGTCCAATCGGCGGTTTTCAGGGTCTTCCTCGAACCATTTCTTAGAGAAAATCGACGTGGCCCCAACTTGAGAAATCCGGCCTCGGCGGGGGAAATCTGGCGAGAAGTAGAACTTTACACGATGGGTATCCAGCGCCTCGGCCTTGGGGATCCGCTGGCGAATTGCGTCGGCATAAGATTTCAGCCCTTGGTCCAGCAGCAGATTATGGGAAAACACCACATCTTCGGCCGTCACCGGTGTGCCGTCGGAAAACCGCGCCTCGGGGCGGATGTTGAAGATCACCCAATCATAGCTTTCGGGGTACTCCAGGCTTTCGGCTAGCAGGCCATAATAGGCCGCCGGTTCGTCATAGGATGGAACCAGCAGGCTTTCGTAGTGATCTGCCGACCTCGCACCAGCCCGGCCCTGCCTGGTATAGGGATTAAAGCTGTCGAACGTGCCTTGCGCCGCATAGGAGAGTTCTCCACCACGTGGCGCATCCGGGTTCACATAGTCGAAATGCGCAAAGCCGTCCGGATACTTCAAATCACCGAATTCCGAGAACCCGTGTGATTTGATGATCTTTTCCTCAGCAAAAAGCTGAGTTGCAGCGGCTGCACAGAGCAATGCCCCCAAAGCTAGAATGTGAACTAAGCGTCCGAAATCCCTTGTTCGCGCTAAAGCGGTAACTCGATTGGATTTCATGTGGTTCATCCCCTGCTCGTTGACGTCTTTAATATTGTTTGCGGCAGCTAAAAGACCAGCACTGCCAGTTTCAAGTTTAGAGTGCGTGAACACTTTGTGAAGATTTACTTAGACAAAAAATAAAGCCGCTGCACGGGGCAGCGGCTTTTGAATGCGTCAAAACTGAGCGAAAGATCAGTTGATGGTCTGCAGGTAGGCAATCAGGTCGGCCCGTTCCTGCGGTTTTTTCAGACCCGCAAAGCTCATGGATGTACCTGAGATATAGGCACTGGGGCGGGTCAGGAACGCATCCAGCGCTTCGGGTGTCCAATTGCCGCCATGGGCTTGCATCGAAGCTGAGTAGCCAGTGAAACCTTTGGCTGAAGCAACCGGGCGATCCACGATTGCAAACAGGTAGGGGCCAGTGCCGTTGGCGCCGTCTTCCAGCTTGTGGCAGGCAGTACATTTACGGAAAACCCGCGCGCCCTTATTTGGGTCTGCGGCGGCCAGCATGTCTTCGAACACCACTTCTTCGCCGTCAGCGCTTTCACCGGAGCTTTCGGTTTCGATAATATACGAGGCCGTCTCACCATGCCCATCCGCATGGTAAAGCACTTCGGCACCCCATTTGGCCAAAAGCAGCACCAGGAAGGTGCCAAACAGGCCTGCTGCGGCCTTGGTAACTGTCATCGTGTCGAACATTGATCGCGAGTCCATTTCAGCTGTCTGCGGGGTGTCTAAGGCTTCCCCTTACAAGAGGCAAGGTATAGACACCGCGACTAAACGCCCAATTATCGAACTTGTTGCACGGAATCGACCAAATGACCAAACGTATTGCATTTCAGGGAGAACCCGGCGCCTACAGCCACGAGGCCTGCCGTAATGCCCGCCCCGATATGGAGGCCCTGCCCTGCCGGACTTTCGAAGATGTGATCGAATCGGTGCGCGCAGGTGAGGCTGAATTGGCAATGCTGCCGGTCGAAAACACCACGTATGGCCGGGTCGCCGATATCCACCGTTTGCTTCCCCACAGCGGGTTGCACATCATCGAAGAAGCGTTTGTGCGCGTTCACATCAACCTGCTTGCCGTACCAGGGGCCAAAATCGAGGATGTCACCGAGGCACACTCGCACCTAGTTCTGCTACCGCAATGCGCCGGATTTTTGAAAGAGCACAACATTAAAGGACGCGTCAGTCCCGACAACGCGCGTGCGGCCCGCGAGGTCTCGGAACAAGGAGAGGTGCATTCGGCAGCATTGGCCAGCGAGTTGGCCGGCGAAATCTACGGCTTGAACGTACTTGCCCGGCACATTGAAGACCGCGACAACAACACCACGCGCTTTCTGGTGATGTCACAGCAGGCTGACATGTCACGCCGCGGAGAACACGGCATGATCACCAGTTTTGTTTTTCAGGTGCGCAACATTCCGGCTGCGCTTTACAAGGCGATGGGTGGGTTTGCGACCAACGGCATCAACATGACCAAGCTGGAAAGCTACATGGTCGATGGGTCGTTCACTGCGACCCAGTTTTATGCCGATATCGTGGGCCACCCGGACGATCGAAACGTACAGTTGGCGATGGAAGAACTGGAACACTTCACCACGAATGTCGAGATTTTGGGCGTCTACCCAGCAGCTCAACCGCGCGGCTGAAGCGACCTCGGTTCAAATTACGGAAAAGCTTTTGCACTGGGCACCCTCGTGCTGCCGGTAATCCACAAAGCCCATCGCCAAATAATAGGCCAATCCTTCAGCGTTTGTGGCCGAAATGGTTGCATCAATGGCCGGTAGTCCACTTTGCCGTGCCTCCAAGAGCGTCGCACGAAACAGGGCACGCCCGACACCGCGCCGTGCGGCAGACGGGCGAATATGCGTTCCAATGACGCCCCACCCGACCGGAGCACCATATGGGTTGTTTTCAACCGCCCATTTCAACGATTGAAACCCCAGGACCTGTTCCCCCTGAACAGCGACGGAACATCTGATCCGGTCGGGGTCGGCCACATAATGATCGCGGGCAAAATCAACGTCACAGCGCTTGTTACGCTTTCCGGCCGCTGCGATGTCCCGCAGCACCTCTGAGATACCTTGGGCATCCGTCAACACCGCCTCACGAACAATAAAGCTAACCATCTCGTTCCCACCAAAGCATTGGGTAATCAGCCACCATGAATGTGGCGTTGTTCCATTTCCCGTGCGAACTCAGTCAGGCGCAACTGAAACTGTCTGCGAAACCGGGATTGCCCAAGCCGGAGCGATTGTAACAGCAGCCGCGCAGGCAGGGATTTGGCTGACAGGGACATATCAACGCTTAGACGCGTGCGGCGCTGCGACAGTGCCAAAAGCTCCACCGTCGTGACCCCGTTCATCCCCTTGCTTGCCGCTTCGAACCGCATCAGCAAAGGCGGGTCGCATTCGGCCATCTGCACGGAAATCTGACGTGGCTTTCCGCGTAACCTGAATTCTGTCTCCCAACTGGTGCCCGGTACAACGCCCAATTCGCCCGAAATCCGCCGGACCTCGATCCCGCGCCGCATCGCGATCCGTTCGAATCGGTCAAAGTCGGCCACCATTTCGAACACCGAGTTGATGGGAGCTTCGATATCTTCGCGCACTGTAAACTGCATTGTGGTTCGGGGTTCTCTCGCTTTTCAGAACAGTATTTTGTCAGTCCAATGTATCTGCAAGCCAGTTTTGTAAAAGAAAATGCGCAATCGCACCCTTGCGGGCTGGCAGCAAAACGGGGTGTTCACCGGCAAAGGCCTGCATCATCTCGGATTTGGTAACCCACATCGCATCTTCGATTTCGACCGGGTCGATGGTGATGTCGCGCGACAACGCCTCACCTGCGCAGCCGAACATCAAAGAGGCCGGAAACGGCCAGGGTTGGCTGGACAGGTAACGGACCTCACCCACGGGCACCCCGGCCTCTTCCATCACTTCCCTGCGGACTGCGGCCTCAAGCGTTTCACCCGGTTCAACAAACCCTGCCAGCAGCGAATACATCCCTTCCGGCCAGCCCGGCGAACGCCCCATCAGCACTGAATCGCCACTGGTAATCAACATGATGACGACCGGATCGGTACGCGGAAAGTGCTGCCCACCACAGGACGGACAACTGCGCTGCCACCCAGCCTGCACAAGTTCGCTGGCTGCGCCGCACCGCGCGCAAAACCGATGCGTGTCGTGCCATGCAGTCACCGCCTTGGCCGAGGCCGCCAGTTCGGCGTCACGCGCCGACAAACGGGTCATGATCCGGCGCAGTTCGGCAAAAACATGGCCGTGGGGCAAGTCCGGGTGCTGTTGCTCTGACTTGTCGATAAAGCCTCCGACACCGGACACGTCCAACCCATCAGCCGTCCAGCCCGAAATATCAGTGGCAAACACCGGCGCGTCATCTGATAGTCCCAGGAATACAGGCTGCTCGACGGAACCGCCCGGCCCGTTTTCGACCAGCTTATGCGACATCGCGATCAGCCCCAATCGATCCAGCGCCTCACCCTGAACCAAAACTTTACCGCGCCACAACAGCAGGCATTTTGCATCGGGATGCGTTCGCGCCCGCGCGACCGCATCAGCATCCCCACGAATATGCGCCGCACGATCCAGCCCCGAGCTACCAAACGTCACATATTCCGCATTTTTCATAAGTTATCCTTAGACTTGTCCGCACAGGGCTGCCATGTCGGTCAATCAGTTGCAACGGTGTTTCACCCTCAAAATCACAGGTCGCCATCGAATGAACACAGCTAAGCCTTGCAATTCACTGTGATTAATCTTTTTGTTGAATATGACTAAGACAAAACTGCCAAAAGTAGAAATTTGAAACCTTCCCCTTCTCTGCCTTCGCAGACCGTGCAGATCCGAATACTGGCCACCACGGATCTTCATATGAACTTGAGGAGTTTTGATTACTATTCTGACACCCCTGAACCCACAATTGGCCTGACCCGAACCGCCAGTCTGATCCTCGAAGCCCGAACTGAGGCGCAGGCGGAAGGCTCAACCGTGCTGCTTTTTGACAATGGCGATTCGCTGCAGGGAACTCCGGTTGGGGATATGGCCGCCGAGCAAGCTGACAAGCCGCATGCGCTGATGCAGGCCCTTGGCGCGTTAGAGTATGATGCGATCGGGTTGGGCAATCATGATTTCGGGCTCGGTCAAGATATACTGGACCGCATCCTTTCGCAGGCCCCCTGTCCGGTGGTTTGCAGCAATGTTCATCGCCCAGGCGCTAACGAGGTCTGGCAGGATCAGGCAGTTCTAACCCGCCGGGTTGAGGTCGCGGGGCACCAAGCCTCGCTAACCGTCGGCGTCTTCTCGGTGGTTCCGCCGCAGACCCGGAATTGGGAATCTCATCGGCTGGGTAATGACGTCCGGATAGACGACATTCTGACCTGCGCGCGCACTAAAGTGTCAGAGCTTCGATCCCACGGCTGCGACGTGATCATCGCGCTTGCCCATACGGGGCTGGGGTCCGTCGACCCCGCGCCCGATCTTGAAAACGCGATAATCCCCCTTGCCGCGATTGAGGGCATTGACGCCATCATCGCCGGGCACACGCATCTGACCCTGCCGGGGAAGTCACACGCTGGGCTGGAACACGTCGATGCCACTGGCGGTATGGTGCATGGCACACCTGTTGTCATGCCGGGATCTGCCGGATCTCATCTTGGCGTGATTGATCTGACGCTGGTTGCCTCGGTAGAAAAGGGCTGGTCGGTCGCGGCTCATCGCACTGAACTGCGCCCAGTCTCAGGTGCTGACCCGGCGGCCGAAGACCCGCTGTTGGTGGCGCTGTTTTCAGATGTGCATTCCGCAACACGAAAACGGGCCGCGGAACCGATTGGGCATACGGATCAGAGCCTGCACAGCTATTTCAGCTTTTGCGCCAAGGATCGCGGGCTTGCGATGGTGGCGGCAGCACAGGCTTCGGCCGTGCGCCAGATCCTGAAGGGCACACCCCATAAAGCGACACCATTGCTGTCTGCCGTGGCACCTTCGAAGTTCGGTGGTCGCGCCGGGCCTCGCTTTTACTCGGACATTCCTGCGGGCGTCATGCGTATGCGGCACGTGGCTGATCTGAACATCTTTCCAAACGAACTTCGTTCGGTCGCGGTGACAGGAGAGCACATCAGAGATTGGCTTGAAATGTCTGCGGGCGTATTCAATCAGGTGAAACCCGGCGTGCAAACTGAATTGGTCAATCCTGATCGAGCCGGACACAATTTCGATGTTCTGTTCGGGCTAAGCTACGTGATCGACCTGAGCGTTCCGCCTCGGTTCGATGCGGAAGGGCGACTGGTAAATCCGGCATACCAGCGCATCTCAGATCTTCGTTTCCAAGGCCACGCGGTGACGGCCGAACAACGCTTTGTCGTTGCACTGAACAATTATCGGGCCAGCGGCGGCGGGCATTTTCCGATCATACGGGACGCCGAAATCATCAACTTTCCGGCTTTGCCGATCCAACACGCGCTAAAAGATTACCTGACCGGTGCAATGCCCGCTGAATCGCTGGAACAGGGCCCCTGCCCATTCCGTTTTGCGCCCATGCCGGGATCCTCTGTCCTGTTGAAGACCGGCCAACAGGCACAACGTCACCTCGCAGACATCGCAGAGTTCAGCCCAACGCTGGCTGGAACGGATGCCGAAGGGTTCTTGCGCATTCAACTCTCACTGTGACGGGTTGTCATTTCTGCGTGTCTTCCCTATATCGATTTTCGAGAGGTTGGCGCGGGCGAGCGCCTCGCCAACCTGGTCAGGTCCGGAAGGAAGCAGCCACAACGAGCCCCGCTTGGGTCGATGTCCAACCTCTCACTTACTTGAATCGTTAGCCGCAGGAGGGCTTTTATGATTGTAGCAAAAACCCTTTGGGCAGAGCGTTTCTGAGGCCGACCCTCACACCTGCCTGAACACATTACCGCTGGATGCGCGACCGCCATCCAGACGGATAGCTGTACCTGAACACAGGCAGAACAATGTCTTTTACACTTTCGGACCTGGGATGGTCCTCACACTTTGCCGCCCAACATGCGGCCAATCCTACATGCGCTCCCTTTCGCATCACAGCCGTTCACCGTGATCGTCTGATCGGTGCAAACATCAACGGTGAAGCACCGCTGCTCACCCTAAACCAGCCGACGGGCGACTTTGCCGTCGGCGACTGGGTATTGGCGGATGATCAAAACCGGGTTCAACACCTGCTGGAGCGCCGCAGCCTTTTGAAACGCCGCGCCGCCGGAACTGGGGCCGAGGCCCAGTTGATCGCCGCCAATGTGGATGTGCTGTTCATCGTCAGTTCCTGCAATGCCGACTTCAATCTGGCCCGGCTGGAACGGTATTTGGCTTTGGCACATCAGGCCGGGTGCTATCCGGTCGTCATACTAACCAAGGCCGATACCTGTACCGATCCTAGTAATTTCTCCAAAGCAGCCGAGTCGCTGGCTCCGTTTTTGACCGTACTGGCAATCAATGCTTTGGATACCCTGGACGTGCAGCAAGTACTGTCCTGGTGCCCTGCTGGACAGACCGCTGCATTGGTTGGCTCATCCGGTGTCGGCAAGACAACATTGGTCAACGCCATGACTGGTCTGGATGAGGCAACGTCCGGTATTCGCGAGGACGACGCGCGCGGGCGGCACACGACAACTGCCCGCGCGTTGCATCCGATGCGGAACGGAGGCTGGCTGGTCGATACACCCGGCATGCGGGCTTTGCGGTTGCTGGATGCACAAGATGGCGTCGATGAGGTCTTTTCCGATATTCTGGAATTGGCCCAAACCTGCCGCTTTTCCGATTGTCAGCATCAGGCCGAGCCGGGATGCGCTGTGCAGGATGCGATTTCCATCGGATCCCTTGACACAGAGCGGCTAGAGCGTTGGCGAAAACTGCGGCGCGAGGATGAGAGGAACTCGGAAACCGTGGCGCAGTCTCGTGCGCGCGACAAGGCCTTTGGTAAGATGGTACGATCGGTGATGCAGGACAAGAAATCCAGCAAAAATCTGTAAATACCGACTCAGGCGATCAACCGGGGCCATATGTTTGCATTTCGGCGCGCAAATGCGCCGATGTGACCGACCTCGGCCAATCCAAAGTCTTTCGGCGACAACTGATGCCGGCGGGCTTTGGGACCGTAAAGATCGGCCAGGCGCCAAACCGCGTTCGGGGGCACCACCTGATCATCGTCCATTGTGAACAGATCGACGGGTGTTTCCGACGCAGCCCAACGGGCGTCTGGAAGGCTTTTGCCGATTTCCGGCACGTAGCTCAGCGCAGCGGTGCACCATTTGCGCCACTGCCAGTAGACACGTGCCGGAAGGTCCGAGCCGAACCCAAGTGCCTTGCCCGGCAGGTATCCCAATGCCTTAACCAGCAATGGCGGGTGGGCATACCAGAACATTGTCGCCAGTGCGCGATACGGCCAGGGGTGGTCGGATACCGTCACCAAACCTGAACAGACACAGATCATCCGGTCGATCTGCTCAATATCGGGCTGAATTGGCCCCAGCATTCCACCCACCGAATGGCCAATGCTCCACTGCTGGGCGGCGGGAAATCTGCGCCGCATTTCAGCGCGGGCAGCGGGCATGTCGATCAACGCCCAATCGGCCATCGTGGCCTGCGAATCGCGCAGGCGCCCGCGTAGAGAGTGGCCAAAATCGCGATAGTCATAGGTCAGACAGGCCATACCCTGTTCGTCCACCAACCACCGCGCAAAATGCTGGTAATAGTCGCGCGGTACGCCTGTAGCTGCATGGACTACAACCGCCACATCAGGTGCCGAGGCAGGCATATACAGCCGTGCCGACAGTTCGGCCTCTCCGGCAGAAAACGTGAAATCTTCGGTCAAAGCGACCGGAGTGTTGTCCAACATGGTGCCCTCGCAAGCATCTGAACTATTCGGTTCACATATGGCATATCGGCGCTTTTGCGCGACTAGAGTCAACAGATTTTCAAAGTGACCAAGCGTCCACTTGAACGATGGAAAACAGCCCGCTTGACTCAAGCCACCTACAACCGCTAGCGATGAGGTGATGGTTCTCGTCCTTATATTGGGGCGGGATGAAAAGGGAACTCGGTGCGGTCCAGCCCGGCAAAGCCGGAACGGACCAAGGCCGCGACTGCCCCCGCAACTGTAAGCGGTAAGCAATGCCGAAATACCACTGGCCGAAAGGCTGGGAAGGTCGGCAAAGCAATGACCCGCAAGTCAGGAGACCTGCCATCAAAGTAAAAACCGAAACTCGGGCGGGGTGTCCGGGCAGGTCTTCAGTACGCTGAGTTCCCTGTTCCACGTCCCCCGCTCACCGCGCGGAGGGCGCATTATGATCTGGAAGACAACGACCCACGAATTCACCGCCACCCTGTGCCAGAAAACGGGGAAAACCTGCCCCGCATTGGCCCAAATGGCTCGGGCATTGGCCGAGGCGATGGCAACAGCACAACCAATGACGACCAGCGAATTTGAGGTGGACGGCTCCAGCGAACTGACCCATTGCGATGAGGGTTGCACCGCACGGTTTCGCGCCAGCCCGGCCCGGATCAGGGTCTATTGCGGGGCAAACACAGGCGACTCAGCCGACACGTTGGACGAATACGCCGATATGATGTTCGGCCCTGACTTTTCCACTCTGCCTGCTGGTGTTTTGGCGGCCTTGCCTTGCGCCATGCTTCAGGCATCGGCCCTTGCACCGCGTCCATCGCATCAGGTTGTTCAACAAGCCACGGCCTGATCCTAGTTCACTGATCGCTCTGGGCCGGTTTCATGGCCCAAGCCATCTGCTCATCCGTTTCCACCGCGCATGGTCGGGCCAAGCGCAGCCGGTTTAGCGCGTGGTTTGGATCTTCGCCGCTTTCCACCATGAGCCTCAGCGCGACCATCCCCGACCGCCCACAACCGCCCCGGCAATGCACCAGCACGCGTCCACCGTCGGACAGAACCTGCCGGGCGGCTGCGCTGGCTTGGGGCCAAAGAGTTTCGATTGGCAGGGGCGGTGTGCCAAAATCCTCGACCGGAAGATGCACCCAGGTCACGGACCTGCTTTGAACGTCTCGACCAAAACCGCCTGCGCCGACCTGCCGCATCTCGGCCTCGGTGGTCATTGAAATCACCAGATCAGGGTTCCAGTCCTGTATCACCCTCAGATCGTCCACATACCCACCGCCGCCGCCCGGCAAGGGGGACAGCGCCAAGATGCCTGAGCCAACAGGCAGCGCGTAGATCGCAAATTTTGCCAAAGCTAATGCTCCTACTGCCACCGGCCCACCAAATTTTGACAGCTGGTTTATCCCGCTTACAGACGCTGTCCAAACCGAAATTCCACAAAGCCTGCTGTGGACGTGGGCGGCCCGGGTCTCTACGCTGCATTTCTGACACGAATCTGACAGAGCAGACATGACCGAAACGCCCAGCCCCGCCTATCAGGTTCTTGCCCGCAAGTACCGCCCCGAAACCTTTGCTGATCTGGTTGGACAGGACGCAATGGTACGCACGCTGAAAAACGCGTTCGAAGCGGATCGGATCGCGCAGGCCTTTATCATGACCGGTATTCGCGGCACCGGCAAAACTACCACTGCCCGGATTATCGCCAAAGGCATGAACTGCATCGGCCCCGATGGTGAAGGCAAGCCAACGACCGAACCTTGCGGCCAGTGCGAGCATTGTGTGGCCATCATGGAAGGACGCCATGTCGACGTGATGGAGATGGACGCCGCCAGCCGAACCGGCGTGAACGACATCCGCGAGATCATCGACAGTGTCCGCTACCGCGCCGCCAGCGCGCGCTACAAGATCTATATCATCGACGAAGTTCACATGCTGTCGACCAGCGCCTTCAATGCGCTGCTCAAAACGCTCGAGGAACCGCCCGAGCACGTAAAGTTCATCTTTGCGACGACCGAAATTCGCAAAGTTCCGGTGACTGTGCTGTCGCGCTGCCAGCGGTTTGACCTGCGCCGGATCGAACCCGAAGACATGATTGGCCTTCTCAACAAGATCGCAGCAGCGGAAAACGCACAGATCGCAGAAGACGCGCTTGCTTTAATCACACGCGCGGCCGAAGGCTCTGCCCGCGATGCGACCTCGCTGTTGGATCAGGCGATCTCACATGGTGCAGGGGAAACAAGCGCCGATCAGGTTCGGGCAATGTTGGGCCTTGCAGATCGCGGGCGCGTGTTGGATCTGATGGACATGATTTTGCGTGGCGATGCGGCTGGGGCATTGACTGAGTTGAGCGGCCAGTATGCCGAAGGGGCCGATCCGCTGGCTGTTCTGCGCGATCTGGCCGAGATCACCCATTGGGTTTCCGTGGTCAAAATCACGCCCGATGCCGCCGATGACCCCACCGTCTCACCGGATGAACGCGCACGGGGTCAACAGATGGCCGAGGCGCTGCAGATGCGAGTGTTGACGCGCATGTGGCAGATGTTGCTGAAAGCGCTGGAGGAGGTCTCTGCAGCACCCAACGCGATGATGGCCGCCGAAATGGCAATCATTCGTCTGACCCATGTGGCCGATTTGCCAAGCCCCGAAGAGCTTATCAAACGACTACAGGATGCACCTCCCCCCCCACCAAGCGGGGGACCTGGCGGTGGTGTGGCTGTGCCAACTCATGCACCTGCACAGGCGACGTCCTCTGCGCATCTCTCGGCGCAACGCGGGCCTGCAGGGGCGCCCACTGCAGCGCTTGCCCAGGACGTCCAGACCGCGCTGGCACACTATCCAACCTTCGAATACGTGGTCGAACTGATCCGCACGAACCGGGATGTAAAACTGTTGGTTGAGGTCGAAAACGGCGTGCGTCTCGTCTCGTATTCCCCGGGACGAATCGAGTTCACGCCGACGGACAAAGCGCCGACCGATCTGGCGCAAAGGCTTGGTTCGGCCTTGCAACGCTGGACCGGAAACCGATGGGCCGTCTCAATTGTGGCCGACGGGGACGCAGCAACAATCGCCGAGGTACGAGACGCGGCTGATCTGGCGTTGAAAGCGCAGGCCGAACAACACCCACTGGTTCAAGCCGTTCTGATGCAGTTTCCAAAAGCGCGCATCAAGCGGATCGAAACCCCGGAAGAACGCGCCGCCAAGGTCGAAACCGAAGCCCTGCCGGAGGTCGAAGACGAATGGGATCCGTTCGAGGAGGATTGATCCGAGCGACCAAAGCGGAAACACTCCCGCGCTGCCGGGCCCAACGGGAGGAAAGGTCTTGCCAAAGACCTTGACGACGGGCGGGAGAAGCTCTCCCCTTGTACCCTACCGGCAGCATCCGTATTTAGGCGGCAAACCGATTTGCAGGAGAAAAGAAATGCTCAAAGGACTCGGCGGTCTGGGCGATATGGCCAAGATGATGAAATCCGCACAGGATTTGCAGACCAAGATGACGGACATGCAGGAAGAGCTGAACAACCTGATGGTTGTAGGCGAATCCGGTGCAGGGCTGGTGAAGGCCACCGCCACAGCAAAAGGCGAGCTGAAGGGTCTGGACATCGATCCGTCGATTTTCAATGGCGACGATAAGGAAGTTGTCGAAGATCTGATTCTGGCCGCTATCAAGGACGCGCAAACCAAAGCGGCCGAGCGCTCTCAAGCAGAGATGGCAAGGCTGACCGAAAGCATGGGTCTGCCCGCAGACATCAAGCTGCCGTTCTGATAGACACTCCTGACGACCCAAAGGCCGGGCACAACTGCCCGGCCCTTTTGCAGGAGCGCACGCCGTGAGTTCGAACAGCGATATCGACAATCTGATCGACCTGATGGCCAAACTGCCGGGCCTCGGCCCCCGTTCGGCTCGCCGCGCGGTGCTGCACCTGATCCGAAAACGCACCCTGCTGCTGACGCCCCTGTCGGACGTAATGCAGCAGGTGGCCGCCACCGCCCGCGAATGCCTGAATTGCGGCAACGTGGGCACCACCGATATCTGCGACATCTGCGATAGCGAGGATCGCGCGACCGGAGAATTGTGCGTGGTCGAAGACGTCGCCGACCTCTGGGCGATGGAACGCGCTGCAGTTTTCAAGGGTCGCTATCACGTCCTGGGCGGCACGCTGTCTGCCTTGGACGGCATCGGCCCGGACGAGCTTCGCATCCCCCGTCTAAAGGATCGGGTGATGGCCGAAGGGATTTCTGAGGTCATTCTGGCCCTGAACGCCACCGTCGATGGGCAAACCACCGCCCACTACATCGCGGATCAATTGGAGGGACAGGTCCGTCTGACTTCACTGGCGCAGGGTGTGCCGATTGGGGGCGAGTTGGACTATCTGGATGATGGGACGATTACCGCTGCGCTGCGGGCAAGGAAAGAACTGTAGGTAACCAAGCTACGGTCAGAGCGCACAGAGGTTTAACCTGAGCAAAGCTACTTTTAGTGCAATTCCACCCGAGACAGATAGAAGTCTGCCCATTTGCGGTCTCTTCCGCACAAGTAACTAATACACCTTGCGCTGCTAACGCGCCGCAGCCTTTTGTTGCGCGACCCAATAATATACACGTATTCAAAGCTGTTTAGGATGTTTCGAAAAGCCTGTTCGTCATGAGACGGCTTGTCTATTCTCCATCCTTCAAAACAAGCCAGATCAACGCGCTGCCAGAAGCTTTCGGGCAGTTCACTCATCAATGCCTCGTCCAGCCCCTGTGTGTCAGACTTCCAAATCAGGCGTCGGTCACTGGCCTCGTCCCCCATGCATTTATCTAACAGCCCCTCAGTTATTCTTCTGATTTTGGCGACGATGACCTGATGCTCACGGCCGGCCACGGCGTCTCGATTGAAGGAAAAATTCCCACCATTCACACTGTCTTTGTAAAATGCCAGTTCACCGTCTGATTGCCCCAAGCCAAAGTCGAAAACCGACACCATGGGCATCGCTTTGAGGTTGCGCTTCAGATGCTCCGTATTATCCGGGCTGGGCTCAAAACATGATGCTGATATTACCTGAGGGTAGTTGATCAGGACCTGCCGGGAAAAAAGACCGACATTCGCACCGATATCGATTAGGTGATAGGGTCCAGTCGGACAGGCTTGCCCGATAAACCTTGTTTCGTTGAAGCTCCATTCTTCATGCTGGGCGACATGTGGAAATATCGAGCCATCGGTAAGAAGGGAAATCTCATTGCCCCCTTCGAACTCACCGCGCAGGGGGCTGTTTTCTGACAATAAAAGTTGAATTGAAGCACATCTCTTGCGCAACAGTTTGGTCATTTCACGATTCATGAAATCGGTCTCCCGTCAGACACAACTACAGCTTAGGTCGCCAAATCAAACAATAAACCTGTACCAACAAGTGCACACGGCTTGTCAAACAAAACCTCTTGGTGTGATAAGATCTAGAAGGTATCTCTGACCTAATAACCTTCCTCACCGGGAATTGCCCTGTTTTGTCCGGAGCTTTCAATGACCCGTATTCTCGCCCTTGTCTTCGCCGCCTTCACCGCGACCGCCGCATGGTCACAACAACTCATCGACAAGGGATTTGTCGAAGGTTGGAACATCATGATGGACCCCGCGCTTGGCAACGGGTGCCTAATCCAGACGATCTATCAGGACCTCTCAGTCGTGCGGCTGGGCTATGACGCGCTGGACAATCGCGGGTATTTCGCCGTCTACAACAAGGCGTGGGGCGACATCAAACAGGGTGAGAGTTATCCGATCCGGTTCGATCTGGACGGCAAAAGCTATGACGCCACTGCCATCGGCTTCAATCAGCGCGATGTGCCTGGCGCGACTGTGTTTTTCACCGACCGCAGCTTCGTGAATGCGATTGCGCAGAACAAGACCATGACGGTCTACAACCCCGCAGGTGAGGTGGTCATGGCGATTGACCTGAAAGGCACTGCCAAGGCGCTGGAATATGCGCGCGACTGCCAGAACAAGAAACTCTAGCGAATCGGATCAAACAGGGCGTCTTTGGCGGTGCAATCTCGGATCACGTCACGACCACAGGGAACGGGTTCAAGGTCGCGCGACAGGCACAGGCGGACCTCTTCTATATAGCCCTGCTTGCAGGTCACAGTGATCATGTCGCGCTCAAGGCCGGGGTTGGCTTTCAGAAAGGCTTCTTCCACGATCGATGCAGGCAGTTTGACCGAGGCGTCCAGCTTGCGGAATACCTGAGGACGCTCAACCGCCTCATACGCCTGCCGGGACAGCGCATAATAGTCGGATGCGCTGAGGCCCGAGCAGGTCCCGTGCTTTTTCCACTGATGCCACGCCAGACCGGAACTGCCCTGAATATCCGTCATTTTGCGTGACATAGCGCGCGATGGCGGTGCCTCGGGCGTGCGGCAGAAGGCGGGCCAGCCCTGATGGTACTGAGGCCACAGACCATGCAGGATCCAGCCATGGTCATGCCGGGTGTCGCATTGATCCGATCCGCGCGCATCGCCTTCGCGGGCGCACCAGTTTGGCGACCAGCTAAGCGACAAGACGTAGTAGTCAAACTCGCCTGCCTTTTCGCCATCGCCCAGCGCCGCCATTGCACCGAAAATCCACGAAACCAGCCCCAATACAACGCAGCGCATTCGCCTCTTCCCTTCTTGCCTTGGCGCGACTATATACGGACCAAGTTCCCCGACAACGGAAACCTGCCCCAAAAAAGGGGCCGCCGAATTCCGGCGACGGGAAAGATGTATTTATAGGAGACGGGCTGATGGCAAAACCGCTTATGGCCAAGGCAACAGCCGTATGGCTGGTGGACAACACCACGATCAGCTTCAAGCAGATCGCGGATTTCGTAGGCATGCACGAGCTTGAGGTGCAGGGCATCGCAGACGGCGATGTGGCCGCTGGCGTGAAAGGCTTTGACCCCATCGCCAACAACCAGCTGACCCAGGACGAGATCGACACCGCGCAGAACAACCCGCTGCACAAGCTGAAGCTCAAGTTCAACCCCGCTGCAAGCGGCGAGGAAAAGCGTCGCGGTCCGCGCTATACCCCGCTGTCCAAGCGTCAGGACCGTCCGAACTCGATCCTGTGGCTGGTCAAGTTCCACCCGGAACTCAGCGACGGTCAGATCGCCAAGCTGGTGGGCACCACCAAGCCGACCATCCAGTCGATCCGTGAACGGACCCACTGGAACATTTCCAACATGCAGCCGATCGACCCCGTTGCCCTGGGCCTGTGCAAACAGTCCGAGTTGGACGCGATCGTGCAGAAAGCCGCAGCAAAGAAAGCTGCCGAAGGTGGCGTCATGAGCGATGACGAGCGCCGCAAGCTGGTCTCGACCGAACAGTCGCTGGAAATGGACGCGGCGCCGAAGATCCCGACTGCCATCGAAGGTCTGGAAACCTTCTCGCTGTCGGACGAGCCTGCGGAAGAGAAAGAAGAAGAACCAATCCTCGACGCGGACAGCTTCTTCAACCTGCCCAAAGGCGGTGCCGACGACGAAGACGAAGACGATCCGCGCCCCTAAAGCACAGACAGCCCCGGCCTGAACGGACCGGGGCTTTTTTACGAGAAAACCATGCTGAACGTTCTTTCCAAACTATTTGGACCGCATCGCGCCGTTTCGATCTATGCCTTCCTGAAGACCTGGGGTTTGCCCGTGGCAGGCGGTGTTGGTCTTGTTGCCGTCGCTGCTGGTTTGCTGATCTTCAACGACAGCGGCGAGCACGAGCATGAGGCATTCATGACCGTCAACGTCTTGTCAGCGACACCCATCAACGGGGACCTCAAGAACGGCGTCATTGCTTCGGTCCGACTGCCGGACGGGTCTGCGACCTCGGTCACTTCGACCGACGCTCCGGTCTCACAAACCGTTGGCACCACGGCATGCATCGAAAAACGTGTGTACGTGGACAGTGGCGAGGCTCGGTATCGGTTCAAACTGCCGCGCCACTGCGAAGCAGGATAAGTAAAGCCGCCCGGTAAGAACACCGGGCGGCTTTGGTTTCAGATCATCTGGAACAGAATGCCAGCGGTGATGGCCCCAGTGATCCCCAGCCCCAGATAGGTCGCAAAGACCCGTGGTTTGACCAATGACCAGACCGCGGCCATTGCCGGGATCGAACTGACGGCACCCGCGACCATGAAGGACATCGCGGCCCCTGCGCTCATCCCTTGTTCCATCAGGCCAGCCAGCAGCGGCGGCGCGACGTAGGAGTTCAAGTAAGCGGGCATCCCGACCAACGCGGCAATGACAATGGGTACAACACCGTCACCGCCGACAACGCGCGCGATCAGATCGGCCGGCACATAGCTGACCAACAACGCCTCAAGCACATAGGCCAGAGCCAACCATTTAAGCAGGAACAAGCTGTTGTGAATGAACTCGGACCGGAAGCGCTGACGACGCTCGGGTACCTGCCAGAACTTCCAGACAGGTTTGTCCTCCTGTTTAGGTCCGCATCCGCAGCCAGCCGGTTTGTATTCGCGCAGAGGCTGGGCAAACGCGCCGCCTCGCATCAGGGCACGGACGGCAAAGCCTCCAAACAGACCCAATGCGACCGCTGCAATGGCCTTGCCGATTGCAAATGGCCAACCCAATGCGCCTGCCGTGATCAACAAGGTCGGTGGGTCAATCAGTGGCGAGCTGAGCCAGAACGCCATGACAGCCGACAATGGCGCACCAAGCGCCAGCAGACCAGCAATGAACGGAATGACTTCGCAAGAACAGAACGGTGCGAGGCCGCCGAAGACTGCGGCCAAAAAGATCATCCGCGTTTCGCGCCCCTCAAAGGCGCGCGCAACCATCACTTCGGCACCGGTCGCCTTGAGGTAAGACAGCAGCAAGACGGCGAACAGAATATACTGGCCGGTATGTGCAAGGGCTTTGCCCGCAAAGGTTACAACCTCTCCCCAATTGCCGGGGTCAAGGACGGCCACAAGCGCCAAAATGGCCACGATCAACGCCCATGGGGTTTTGATCAGATCAACGGCCACCTTTGCCGGTGCCTTTGGGTTTTGTGTCAGCTCAGCCATCGTTCGCAGCCTTTCCCACTTCGTCCGCGCAGCATTCGCTAAGAATGAACTGCGCGAGGTCTCTCAATTCTTCGTAATTTGCGCGGTTGATGGTGGCGCGCCCGATTTTCTCTTGCTCGACGACCCCGCCGGCCGCGAGGAACCGCAGGTGATGTGCCAATGTCGAAGGCGCAATGCCTGTGCGGTTCTGGATTTCCCCAACGGTCAACCCAGCCTCACCAGCCCGAACCAATGTCTTGAGAACCTTCAGTCGCGCTTCAGAGCCCATGGCCGAGAATCCTGCTGCAGCTGTTTCCCACATCTGATTTCTCCATTAAACTAGATTTCTAGTTATTTAGGTGAGTCGTTCTTTTTCGTCAAGCGCCTTGTTCACGAATTCTCGAGACGAGATTAAGTCCAGATTGCCCTCACCTTAAGTCCACCCTATAAGGCGCTATGGGAATATCGGTCGACACATTCTTTCTGGAATTGAACGGACAGGGCACGCTGCAGGCGCAGATCCAACAGATGATTGCCGAAGGCATCTTGTCTGGCCGGTTCCACGTTGGGGAAAAGCTGCCCTCGTCTCGCAAATTGGCGGCGCATCTGGGTGTTAGCCGGATCACGGTGACACTGGCGTATACGGAACTACTGGCCAATGACTACCTGACTGCCAAAGGCCGGTCGGGGTATTTCGTGTCGCAAAACGCGCCCGTGCCACCCAAGTATTCGCCCGTGCAAAAACGCGATGAAAATGTCGACTGGGACACGGCCCTCGCACGCAGGTTCTCGGACGGGGACGTGCTGCCCAAGCCCAGTAATTGGCGCGATTACAAATACCCTTTCATCTATGGTCAGGCAGATCGGAAATTGTTCGACCACGCCAATTGGCGTCTCTGCGCGGTCCGTGCACTGGGTCACAAGGATTTTGCCTCCCTGACCGGGGACTACATGGATCAGGATGATCCGCTGCTGATCGAATTCATCGCCCGTCACACGTTGCCGCGCCGTGGAATCGCCGCCCGCCCCGAAGAGATCCTGATCACTATGGGCGCGCAAAACGCCCTGTGGCTGGCCTCACGCATCCTGTTGAACCGCAACCGCACTGCCGTGATTGAAGACCCTTGCTATTATGCACTGCGGGATTTGCTAAATCACTCCGACTGCAAAGTTTCACCACTGGCCGTTGACCGCGATGGCCTGACCCCGGATGCGTTGCCGGATGAAACAGATGTAATTTTCACGACCCCCAGCCATCAAAGCCCGACGACCGCAACCATGCCCGTCGATCGCCGCCACGAGTTGCTGAAACGCGCCCGCGAACTGGACGCCATGGTGGTCGAGGACGATTACGAGTTTGAAATGGCCTTTCTGGGATCCCCGTCCCCGGCCCTCAAGTCAATGGATCGCGACGGACGGGTGATCTATGTGGGCAGCTTCTCGAAGTCGCTGTTTCCCGGATTGCGCCTTGGCTACATTGTCGGGTCCGAGCCCTTTATCCGCGAGGCTCGCGCCTTGCGTTCTTTGGTGCTGCGCCACCCGCCGGGCCATATCCAGCGCACCGCGGCCTATTTCCTGTCCCTAGGCCATTATGATGCTCAGATTCGACGTATGTCGAAGACCCTTGCCCGGCGACGCGAAGCGTTGGACAGCGCGGTCGAACAGTACGGGCTTACCGTTGCCGGACGCGGAATCATGGGCGGGTCGTCGCTTTGGATGTCGGCCCCCGATCGTGTGGACACGACCAAACTTGCCAAAAAGCTGCAGAGCCAGGGCGTGCACATCGAACCAGGCGCCTCGTTCTTCAATGGGTTGCACCAACCGCGCAACTTCTATCGCCTTGGATACTCGTCCATTGGCCGAGACCGCATCGGGCCGGGCGTTAAACTGATCGCGGATGCCATCCGTTCCGCCTAGCACGACTCTGGACATATCCCGCCTAACGTTCTGGCCCTAACGCCGCTTCGCCCCTTGCGCCAAAACCGTATCAAAGGCGGGTGCTGTGCCCGAACCTTTCTTCAATTGTGCGGAGAACACTCAGATGAAAATGACCACTGAAGAGGCCTTTGTTAAGGTTCTGCAAATGCACGGTATCGAACATGCGTTCGGTATCATCGGTTCGGCCATGATGCCGATTTCGGATATCTTCCCGGCCGCAGGCATCAATTTCTGGGACTGCGCCCACGAAGGTTCGGGCGGCATGATGGCGGACGGCTACACCCGCGCCACCGGCAAGATGTCGATGATGATCGCGCAGAACGGCCCCGGCATCACCAACTTTGTGACTGCCGTCAAAACCGCATACTGGAACCACACCCCGGTTCTGCTGATCACTCCGCAGGCAGCCAACAAGACCATCGGCCAGGGTGGCTTCCAGGAGATGGAACAGATGCGCATGTTTGCGGACTGTGTTGCCTACCAGGAAGAACTGCGTGACCCCAGCCGTGTTGCCGAAGTTCTGAACCGCGTCATCCTGCAAGCCAAGCGTGCCTCGGCACCTGCTCAGATGAACATCCCGCGCGACATGTGGACCCAGGTTGTCGACATCGAACTGCCTAAGATCGTCGAATTTGCCGCAACTGCTGGCGGCGACGAAGCGCTGGACGAAGCCGCGGCCCTGTTGTCCGACGCCAAATTCCCGGTCATCCTGAACGGTGCTGGCGTTGTTCTGTCCGGCGCGATCCCTGCGTCCGCCGATCTGGCTGAACGTCTGACCGCACCGGTCTGCGTTGGCTATCAGCACAACGACGCCTTCCCCGGCTCGCACCCGCTGTTTGCTGGCCCGTTGGGCTATAACGGTTCGAAAGCCGGTATGGAACTGATCGCCAAAGCGGACGTTGTTCTGGCTCTGGGCACTCGTCTGAACCCGTTCTCGACCTTGCCTGGTTACGGCATCAACTACTGGCCGACCGATGCCAAGATCATTCAGGTTGACCTGAACCCTGATCGTATCGGCCTGACCAAAGATGTGACCGTTGGCATCGTCGGCGACGCCAAGAAAGTGGCCGAAGGTCTGCTGGAACGTCTGGGCGACAACGCCGGTGAAGCAGGTCGCGAAGACCGCAAAAACCTGATCGCCACCACCAAATCAGCTTGGGCGCAAGAACTGAGTTCGCTGACCCACGAGAACGACGATCCGGGCACCACCTGGAACGAGCGTGCACGTGCCGCTAAGCCCGACTGGATGAGCCCCCGCATGGCATGGCGCGCAATTCAAGCGGCGCTGCCGACCGAGGCAATCATCTCGTCCGATATCGGCAACAACTGCGCCATCGGTAACGCGTACCCGTCCTTCGAAGAAGGCCGCAAGTACCTGGCACCTGGCCTGTTTGGCCCCTGTGGTTACGGCCTGCCTGCCGTTGTTGGCGCGAAAATTGGTTGCCCGGACGTTCCGGTTGTCGGTTTCTCGGGTGACGGCGCATTTGGTATCGCTGTGAACGAACTGACCGCGATTGGCCGCGAAGAATGGCCCGCCGTGACCCAGATCGTTTTCCGCAACTACCAGTGGGGCGCTGAAAAGCGTAACTCGACCCTGTGGTTCGACGACAACTTCGTTGGCACCGAACTGGACCAACAGGTCTCTTATGCCGGTATCGCAACCGCATGTGGTCTGAAAGGCGTCGTTGCACGCACTCAGGACGAGCTGACCGCGGCCCTGAACCAGGCGATCATCGACCAGAAAAATGGCATCACCACTCTGATCGAAGCCATGATCAACCAGGAACTGGGCGATCCTTTCCGTCGCGACGCCATGAAAAAGCCGGTCCGTGTTGCCGGTATCGACGCGGCTGACATGAATACGTCGGCCGGGGCATAATCGCGTGAAGCCATTGCGCACAATTCTCGGAGCTGCCAGCAGCTCCGACAAGATCATCGCCCTCGCTGAGGGCGATGATCCACGTGTTGTTGAAGGTGCTTTGAAGGCCCGCAAGGAAGGTGTCGCACGCATCATTCTGGTTGGCGACAAAGCCAAAGTAACTGCCCTGCTGGCCGAACAGGCTGGTCAGGATGTCGACGGCATCGAAATCCACGATCCATCGGACTCTCCCCTTGCCGAAGCGTTTGCAGCTGAGCTTTTCGAGCGGCGCAAGCACAAGGGCATGACGCCTGAAAAGGCCGCTGAAGAAATCAAACACCGCCTGAACTATGCCGCGATGCTGGTTCATACCGGTAATGCCGACGGAACCGTCGGCGGAGCTGTTGAGACCACGTCGGCCACAGTGCGCGCCGCTTTGCAGATCATCGGCAAAGCGCCCGACGCGGCCATGGTTTCCAGCTTTTTCCTGATGCTCTACTGCCGCGATCACCACACGGTCCGCGGAGCGCACATCTTTGCCGATTGCGGCCTGGTTGTTGATCCGAACGAACAGGAATTGGCCGAAATCGCCCGGGCATCTGCCGCGTCTTTCAAGGCGCTGACGCATGAGACACCCCGCGTTGCAATGCTGTCCTTTTCCACCGGCGGCAGCGCCAATCATCCGAAAGTCACGAAGGTCAGCGAGGCCACGCAGATTGCAAAATCCGCTGACCCCGATCTGTTGATCGACGGCGAGCTGCAGTTTGACGCCGCATTCGTCCCCGAGGTGGCTGCAAAGAAAGCCAAGGACTCGCCCCTGCGCGGCGAGGCAAATGTCTTTGTGTTCCCGAACCTCGACGCAGGCAACCTTGGCTACAAGATCGCGCAGCGTATTGGGGGTGCCGAAGCAATCGGCCCGGTCCTTCAGGGACTGGCGAAGCCGGCCAACGACCTTTCACGCGGATGCTCCGCCGAGGACGTTCTGCACATGATCGCGGTTACGGCCGTGCAAGCAGAAACATCCAAAACCCGGACAGACGCCTCGTAAATCCGGCTAAAGCGAAATACTGTTCCGATTGATCTCTGCTCATGAGAATAGTCGGATCAAAAGCCACAGGGACCAGAAATGAACCAGCCAATCATTAATACCTCTCCCAAGGTCTCTGACGAGGTCAGAAAAACAACGTGCTACATGTGCGCCTGCCGCTGCGGCATCAACGTACACATGAAGGACGGCAAGGTTGCCTATATCGAAGGCAACCGCGATCACCCGGTTAACAAAGGCGTCCTGTGCGCCAAGGGCTCGGCAGGGATCATGCAGGTCAATGCCCCGTCCCGCCTGCGCGCGCCACTGAAACGCGTCGGTCCACGTGGTTCGGGCAAGTTCGAAGAGATCAGCTGGGACGAGGCGCTGGACATCGCCGTTGGCTGGCTCAAGCCGATCCGCGAGGACAATCCCGAGAAGCTGGCCTTCTTCACCGGTCGGGACCAGAGCCAGAGCTTCACCAGCTTCTGGGCGCAGAACTTCGGCACATGTAACTATGCAGCACACGGTGGCTTCTGTTCCGTCAACATGGCTGCGGGCGGCATCTATACTATGGGCGGTGCGTTCTGGGAATTCGGCCAGCCTGACTGGGATCACACCAAGCTGTTCATGCTGTTCGGTGTTGCCGAAGATCACGACAGCAACCCGATCAAGATGGGCATCGGCAAGATCAAGGCCCGTGGCGCACGGGTGATCGGCGTCAACCCGATCCGCTCGGGCTATAACGCGGTTGCTGACGATTGGGTCGGGATCACTCCCGGCACCGATGGGTTGTTCATCCTGTCGATGATCCACGTGCTGATGAAGGCCGGCAAGATCGATCTGGACTATCTCAGCCGTTACACCAACGCGCCGGTTCTGGTCGACGCGTCCGAAGGCCCCACCAAGGGTCTGTTTCTGCGCGATGAGGACGGCAAACCACTGGTTGTTGACCGCAACACGGGCGAACTGACGGCGTTTGACAAACCAGGCGTCCGCCCCGACCTGTCGGCCACCTTTGAAAAGGATGGCGTCACCCATCGCCCCGTGTTCCATCTGATGGCCGAACGCTACCTCAGCGACGAATTCGCGCCTGAGAACATCGCCGAGCAGTGCGGCATCCCCGCCACCCGTATCCGCGCCATCGCGGGCGAGTTGGCCCGCGTTGCTTTTGACGAGGCGTTCGAGTTGGAGCGCGAATGGACTGATTTCCGCGGCGAAAAACACACCAAGATGATTGGTCGCCCGGTTGCCATGCACTCCATGCGCGGTGTCTCGGCCCATGCCAATGGTTTCCAGACCTGCCGCGCACTGCACGTGTTGCAGATTATCCTTGGCACAGTCGAAGTCCCCGGTGGCTTCCGCTTCAAGCCGCCCTATCCCAAACCGGTTGAGGCGCACCCGAGACCGCATTGCAAGGTGACCCCGAATACGCCGCTGGACGGCCCGCATCTGGGCTTTGTTCAAGGGCCCGAGGATCTGGCGCTGAAAGCAGACGGCAGCCCGGCGCGGATCGACAAGGCGTTCACATGGGACAACCCGATGTCCAGCCACGGGCTGATGCATATGGTAATCTCGAACGCACATGCGGGCGATCCCTACAAGATTGACACACTGTTCATGTACATGGCCAACATGTCCTGGAACTCATCCATGAACACCAAAGGTGTCATGGAAATGCTGACGGACAAGGATGAAAACGGCGATTACGTAATCCCGCATATCATCTATTCCGACGCTTATTCGTCGGAAATGGTGGCCTATGCCGACCTGATCCTGCCGGATACCACCTATCTGGAACGGCACGACTGTATCTCGCTGCTCGATCGCCCGATCTGTGAAGCGGATGCTGCAGCCGACGCAATCCGGTGGCCGGTGATTGAGCCGGACCGGGATGTCAAAGGCTTCCAGTCAGCGCTGGTCGAACTGGCAAACCGCTTGGGCTTGCCGGGCTTCACCAACGAAGACGGCAGCGCCAAATGGACAGATTACGCCGACTATATCGTCAATCACGAACGCAAGCCCGGCATCGGCCCACTTGCCGGTTTCCGTGGTGAAAACGGCGACAAGGAAGGCCGCGGCGAGGTCAACCCCGATCAGTTGAACCGCTATATCGAAAACGGCGGCTTCTACGTGGCCCATATTCCCGAAGGCGCGGATTACTACAAACCATGGAACGCAGCCTATCAGGATTGGGCTGTCGGCATGGGCATCTATGACAGCCCGCAGCCATACCTGTTCCAGCTCTATTCCGAGCCGATGCGCAAGTTCCAGCTTGCCGCCGAAGGCCATGGCGAACGTCAGCCCCCGGAACACCTGCGGGAACGCATCAAAGAGACATTGGACCCGATGCCCATCTGGTACGAGACCGACCAGACCGGCAACGAAGGCTTCACTGTCAACGCTCTGACCCAGCGCCCCATGGCGATGTATCACAGTTGGGGAACCCAGAACGCATGGCTGCGCCAGTTGCACGGCCGCAACCCACTTTATGTTCCGACTAAGCTGATGCGCGAGAATGGCCTGAGCGACGGTGATTGGGCCAAGGTGACCTCGCCGCATGGCGAGATCACGGTGCCGGTCATGGAAATGGCGGCCCTGAACGAGAACACCGTCTGGACCTGGAACGCCATTGGCAAACGCAAAGGCGCATGGGCGCTGCAAGACGACGCGCCCGAGGCCACCAAGGGCTTCCTGCTGAACCACCTGATCCACGAACTGCTGCCGCCCAAGGGCGATGGTCTGCGGTGGGCCAACTCTGACCCCATCACCGGTCAGGCCGCATGGTTCGACCTGAAAGTGAAGATCGAAAAAGCTGACCCACCAACGGATGCGGAAAGCCAACCGGAATTCCCACCGATTGAATCTCCGGTCGGAACTGGACCGAAGGATTTGGCATGGAAGGTAGGCAAATGACCCGATCCCTGCGTCATCTGGCCAAAAATATCGCGGGGTCTGGGGCAGCGCCCCAGTCCGCCCTCACCAAAAAAGCGGAGGCAAGGTAGTCATGACCCAGCTCCCCACATCCACCGACCGCAAGATGGGTCTGGTCATCGACCTGGACACCTGCGTTGGCTGCCACGCCTGCGTCATCTCATGCAAAGGCTGGAACACGGAAAACTACGGCGCGCCGCTATCCGATCAGGACGCTTATGGTGCCAACCCGTCCGGCACTTTCCTGAACCGGGTGCATTCCTATGAGGTGCAACCGGCGGAAGGTCACGCCCAGCTGATCCACTTCCCCAAATCCTGCTTGCACTGTGAGGACGCGCCTTGCGTCACCGTTTGCCCCACAGGGGCCAGCTACAAGCGGGTCGAGGACGGCATCGTTCTGGTCAATGAAAGCGACTGCATCGGCTGTGGCCTGTGCGCGTGGTCCTGCCCCTACGGCGCACGTGAACTGGATCAGGCCGAAGGGGTGATGAAGAAATGCACCCTCTGCGTTGACCGTATCTACAACGAAAACCTGCCTGAAGTAGACCGTGTTCCGTCATGCGTACGCACCTGTCCCGCAGGCGCGCGCCACTTCGGTGATCTGGGCGATGCGGACAGCGATGTCAGCAAACTGGTCGCCGAACGCGGTGGCATGGACCTGATGCCGGAAATGGGCACCAAACCCGTCAACAAATACCTGCCGCCACGGCCCAAGGACAACGTCGAAGATCAGATCGACATCCTGGCCCCGTTGCTGGCCCCGGTCGCTGAAGAGCCCAAAGGGTTCCTTAGCTGGCTGGACAAGACCTTGGAGAAGCTCTGATGCATCCAGCACCTTCCGTCATCATTTTCACCACCCTGTCGGGTCTTGGCTTTGGACTGTTGTTCTTTTTGAGCCTCGGTTTGCCAGACGTCTCTGGCTGGGTCGCTTTTGTCTTTTTCGCCATCGCCTACGCCCTGTCCGTTGGCGGCCTGATGGCGTCCACCTTTCACCTTGGCCACCCCGAGCGGGCTTGGAAAGCGTTTACGCAATGGAAGACCAGTTGGCTCAGCCGCGAAGGCTGGTGCGCGGTCATCGCTCTGATCGTCATGGGGCTTTATGCGATTGGCGTGATCTTTCTGGGCCAGCGCTGGAGCCTTCTTGGCTGGATCGGTGCGCTGTTTTCGCTGCTGACCGTATTTACCACGTCGATGATCTACACGCAGCTCAAAACCATTCCCCGCTGGAATATGAACCTGACTCCGGCCATGTTCCTCAGCTTCAGCCTTGCGGGCGGCGCGCTGTTGGCCGGGCAGGTCCGAGTGGCACTGCCGCTACTGCTGATCGCTGCTTTGGTGCAGATCCTGTACTGGAAAAAGGGCGACAAAGCACTGGAGGAGTCCGGCACAAATCTGGGCACGGCAACCGGATTGGGCGATCGCGGCACAGTGCGTGCATTCGAGCCTCCTCATACCGGCACCAACTATTTGCTGCGTGAATTCGTTCACGTCGTTGGCCGCAAGCATGCCGAAAAACTGCGCATAATCTCGTTTGCGTTGGCGTTTGTTCTGCCGGTTATCCTGCTGCTGTTGCCATTCGGTCATTTCTTCGCGCTGCTGGCTGTGCTGTCCCATCTGGCCGGTGTTGCGACGTCACGCTGGCTGTTCTTCGCACAGGCCGAGCATGTCGTCGGGCTGTATTACGGAAAACGGTAGGGGGCTCTGCCCCCGTCGCGGCAAGCCGCGACTCCCCCGGGATATTTTTGGCCAGATGAAGTCTGGATCCGGAACAAAAAAAGGCGGCGCTCGAGGTTCGAGGCCGCCTTTTTCTTTCTTGAATTCGCCTTAGATAAGGCCTGCGTGCTGAAGCGCCGCGTCGATCGCCGATTTGGTGCTGCTTTCCAGCCCGGACAGGGGCGAGCGGACTTCTTCGCTGCACAGGCCCAATTTGCTGAGCGCGTATTTGGCGCCTACAAGACCGGGCTCGATAAAGATCGCTTCGTGCAGGGGCATCAGGCGGTCCTGATACTCCAACGCTTTGGCATAGTCGCCGTTCAGCGTCGCCTGCTGGAATTCGGCACACAGTTTGGGCGCGACGTTCGCGGTAACCGAAATACAGCCCACACCGCCATGCGCGTTGAAACCAAGCGCCGTCGCGTCCTCGCCGGACAGCTGGCAAAAGTTTGGACCGCAGGAGGCGCGCTGTTGGCTGACGCGGGCCAGGTCTCCGGTCGCGTCCTTTACACCCACAATGCGCGGCAGTTTCGCCAACTCGCCCATGGTTTCAGGGGTCATGTCGATTATTGATCGACCGGGAATGTTGTAGATGATGATCGGAATATCCGCGCAATCATGCAGCGCACGGAAATGCATCAGTAGACCCTTTTGCGTGGGCTTGTTGTAATATGGCGTCACGACCAGAGCTGCATCGGCGCCTACTTTCTGCGCGAATCGCACAAACCGGATGGCCTCAACAGTGTTGTTTGACCCAGCACCTGCGATCACAGGAACACGACCAGCCGAGGCTTTGACAACCTCGTCGACAACAGTTTCATGCTCTTCGTGGCTCAGCGTGGGGCTTTCGCCGGTGGTGCCAACGGGAACCAGCCCGGTGGAGCCTTCCTGAATCTGCCATTCCACCAAGTGTTTGAGCGTCTTCAGGTCCAACTCGCCGTTGCTAAACGGTGTGACGAGGGCTGGCATAGAGCCTTTGAACATGACACGCTCCTTAGGTGCAGTTTGTAATTTTTACGCCTCGGTTTGCCAGAAATCTGTCTTTCTTGAGTTGAACCCGACGGCGCAAGCTTTATCCTGAATGGCTGTATCCTTGGTTGGTTGGGAAATGCAAGGGATGACACGCTTTCTGGCGTTTTTGACGGTCGTAATTTTGATTTCGGGCACACATGTGCGAGCCGACGCCGCAGGTGATCTGCGGGCCGGTATGAATGAAATGCGCAAGGGGGACTGGAATGAAGCCTTGCGTGTTTCTGGTGCGCGGGGTTCAGTGCCTCGGGACATCATTGTCTGGCACTGGCTGCGCGAAGGGTTTGGCAGTTCGGGTGACGTTCTGGTGTTTTTGGATCGTCGTCCAGACTGGCCTGGTCTGGCTTGGTTGCGGCGTAAAAGTGAGCCCGCCTTCACTGGCGCCGACCCGGATCGCGTTCTTAGATTCTATGCAAAACAGCCGCCGCAAACCGCTGAGGGCGCGTTGAACTATGCCGTCGCATTGAAGGCAAAGGGTCGTCAGGGAGATGCTGAGGCCGATATCGTCGCGGCCTGGCGGACGATGCCAATGGGCTCGGGTCTGCAAAAAGACTATCTTGAGAATTTTGGCAAGTTGCTGAAACCGCATCACGCCGCACGCCTGGACCGGATGCTATGGGACAACCATCTTGTCAGCGCAGGTCAGATGCTGCCGCTGGTCAGCGCCGATCAGCGCAAACTGGCTGAGGCGCGGATCGGTCTTCAGAAACGGCAACCCGGTGTCGACAGCAAGGTGGCGGCGGTTCCGAAATCGCTGGTCGATTCACCGGGCTTGGCTTTTGACAGATTCGTCTGGCGTGACAAGAAAGAGTTGGACGACAGCGCGATAGACTTGATGCTGGCGCGCTCTAACGGCCCTGATGCGTTGGGAGAACCTGACAAATGGGCCGAAGGCCGTCGCCGGTTGGCCCGGCTTGAGATGCGAAATGGGGACCAGAACCGCGCCTATCAGATTGCTGCCAATCACCACATGACGCCGGAAATGGGCTATGGCTATGCCGATCTGGAGTGGTTTTCCGGGTTTCTGGCCTTGCGGAAGCTGAATGATCCGGCGACCGCGATCCGGCATTTCCAGAACTTCTCGGACGCGGTGAAATCGCCGATCTCGAAAGGACGCGCCGGGTATTGGTTGGGTCGTGCCTATGCGGCCCATGGTGACGCCGAAAAAGCCTATGACGCTTATGCGATGGGTGCGGATTATCAGTCCTCTTTCTACGGCTTGCTGGCGGCAGAGCAGATCGGGCGTCCTTTCGATAGTGAGCTGGCTAACCCCCGCCGGGCACCCCATTGGAAACAAGCTGAGTTCTCCAATTCAAGTGTGCTGGAGGCCGGGCTACTGCTGCTGAAGGCTGACGAAGACACCCTATCTGAGCGGTTCCTGACTCATTTGGTGGAAGGGCTGGACCCGGTTCAGGCCAATCAGTTGGGCGATTTGGTGATCGAGTTGAAGCAGCCGCATCTGGCCGTGATGATCGCCAAACGCGCTGCAACAGTCGGCCTGGTTTTGCCAGCCGCCTATTACCCGGTGCATCCGGTTGCCGACATGGGTCTGCCCATGGCCAAGGAAATGACGCTGGCCATTGCCCGTCGGGAAAGCGAGTTTGACCCCGTTGTGATCAGTGGAGCCGGAGCGCGCGGGCTGATGCAGGTCATGCCGGCCACGGCAAAGCTTGTGGCCAAGGAATTGGGTATCCTAAGCGGCCACAAGACGATCAAGCTGACCTCGGATTGGCAATATAATGCCAAGTTGGGTGCCAATTACCTGTCCGGTCTGGCCGCTGATTTCAACGGAAACGTCGTGATGATGGCGGCCGGATATAACGCAGGTCCGCGTCGGCCGATGTCGTGGATGGATCGCTATGGCGACCCGCGCGCAGGTGAAATCGACGTGGTCGACTGGATTGAGGCGATCCCGTTCAGCGAGACCCGCAACTACGTGATGCGTGTGTCGGAAAGCCTGCCGGTCTATCGCGCCCGTCTTGGCCAACCTGCCTTGCCGATCCCGTTCTCGCAGGAACTGGTCGGGTCAACGCTGGCGTCTTTCGCGCCATAGGGTGAACAGCCCAGCGGCGACAACCAGCGCTGCGCCTATGACCACTTCGGGGCGCAGCGTTTCACCAAAGACCGAGATTCCCAGGATCGCGCTCCAGACCAAGTGGAAATAGGCGAAGGGCTGCACCGCGCTGGCCTCGGCCATCTCATAGCATTTGATCAGCAACCAGTGTCCAAGAACGCCGCTCACGCATAGCAGCGCCATCCAGGCCCAATCCGTTTGGGCCATCGGTTCCCAGAACCACATTCCCACTAGCGTCATGGCGACGGCACCGCTGACGCCCGTCCAGAAAAAGCTGGTGGCGGAATTGTCCCGGCGGGACACGTAACGGGTCAGCAAACCATAGACTGCAAACATGAAAGCCGAGATCAGCGGTACAATGGCCCAAGGGTTAAAGACACCCACGCCGGGCTGGAGAATGATCAGAACACCGATGCACCCAACGCCGATTGCGGCCCAGCGTCGCCAGCCGACCTGTTCGCCCAATACCGGCCCGCTGAGAGCGGCGATCAACAACGGGTAGCAGATGAATACGGCCATCGCGTCGATCAGGCCCAGAACAGTGAAACTGAACACCGCGACACAGATCTCGGCCGCCAGCAGAAGGCCACGAAATATCTGCAGCTTCAGCTGGCTTGTCTGGGTGGTGGCCTTCAATCCGCCGGGCGCACGTGCGGCCAAAGCGATGACAAAGGCGGCGAAGAACCAATAGCGGATCATCACCACCATGTATGTGTTGTATGTTCCCGCCAGATGGCGCGAAATACCATCCTGCAGTGCGAAGACGATGGTCGCCCCGATCATCAACGCAATCCCGGCGCGCGTATTGTTCTGCTGCGTCATGATTTGACCGCCCGGGTCATGTGGCGCTTGCGGCCATAACCGGGTGCGCGTGTAACTGTGAAACCGGCGTCCTCAAGCCCCCGTCGCACGAACCCGGCGGCTGTATACGTTGCCGCCGTTCCGCCAGTGGCCGTGTGGTCGGCGACTTGCTGCATCAGGTCTGCACCCCATAATTCGGGGTTTTTAGCCGGAGAGAACCCATCCAAGAACCACGCATCGGCGGCACCTTCCCATGCTTGCAGGGTTTGACGTGCATCGCCTTCAACAACCTCCAGCCGCAGGGTGCCCAAATCACATGTGCCGCCCTCCCATTGCGCAAGGAACCGGTCAGACCAAGGCGCAAGTTCAGGAAAGGCCGCCAGCGCTCGGGACATGTCCGCGGGTGCCATCGGATAGGCCTCAAAACTGGTAAAGGACAGCGGCGTGGTCTGGCCCGATCTCTCCCACTCTGACCAGACAGTCAGCATGTTCAACCCGGTGCCAAAGCCCAATTCAGCAATGTGGAAGCCAGGTGCGAACCGCGCAGGCAGCTCATTGCCCGCCAGAAACACATGCCGCGTCTCTTCCAGCCCGTTTTGCAACGAGAAATACGGATCGTCGAAACGATCCGAGACCGGGATCTGATCCTCAGTCCATGTCAGTTCGGCACGCTGGTCTGCCATCGGGGAATCCTGTAGCTAAGCGGCGCGACACTGAACAAGGTAAAGGGGAATGGCAATGGTCGATGTGACGGTGCGCGGTGCAGGGATTTTCGGCCTGTCAATCGCCTGGACCTGCGCACGGCGAGGCGCAAAGGTGCAGATCGTCGACCCTTTTGGTCCCGGAGCCGGATCCAGCGGTGGCCTGGTTGGCGCACTGGCACCGCATGTGCCCGAAAACTGGAATGCCAAGAAGGCGTTTCAGTTCGACAGCCTGATCATGGCCGAACCATTCTGGAAACAGGTCGAGGCCACAGGCGGTGTCTCACCCGGATATGCGCGGCTGGGACGGCTGCAACCCATCGCCGACACCCGAACACTGGATCTTGCCCATGCGCGCGCCATCACAGCAGCGGACCTGTGGCAAGCCCGCGCCAAATGGAGCGTTGTTGAAACAGCCGCAATCGGTGCTTGGTGCCCACCCAGCCCCACGGGCTTTGTCGTCCATGATACACTCAGCGCACGCATGCATCCCCGCCGGGCCTGTGCTGCATTGGTTGCCGCACTGGCGGTGATGGGGGTCGAGGTCGTAGCCGACGCACCAGTTCGCGGACAGGTTGTCCATGCCACCGGCCTTGCCGGTCTGCAGGAACTGACCGAAGCTCTTGGCAAAACCGTTGGCAACGGCGTCAAGGGTCAAGCCGCACTTCTGCGGTTTGATGCGGGAGAGGTTCCACAACTGTTTGCGGACACAATCCACTTCATACCGCATGCGGACGGGACATTGGCGATTGGATCGACCTCTGAGCGTGACTATGACGACCCGACCAGCACGGATGCAGCTCTGGATGACGTTCTGGACCGGGCGATGCGGGCCGTTCCCGTCCTGCATGGCGCAGAGGTCATCGAACGATGGGCGGGTGTACGGCCGCGCAGCAAAAGCCGCGCACCGATGCTGGGCGCGCACCCGGTACACAAAGGTCAATTCATTGCCAATGGTGGTTTCAAGATCGGCTTTGGCATGGCCCCGAAAGTAGCTGAGGTCATGGCGGATCTGGTTCTTGAGAACCGGGACGCGATCCCGAGTGATTTCAGACCCGAAGCATCACTCTGATCGCGGGACAAACTCGGCGGACATGCATTGCCGCCCATCTGGTCCGCGCACCCACATCGCTTGGCCATTCCGGCACAAGGTCGCCGTCTCAGAGTGCATTAGCGGCGATGACGCGCGAAATAAAAACTGAGCCAAGGGACCTGCCAGATCCTCGGCAAACAGCATCAATAATTGTGCCAGCAAAGGGCCATGAACGACCAGGCCGTCATAGCCTTCGACATCCCGCGCGTAGTCCAAATCGTAATGGATACGGTGCCCATTGAAGGTCAGCGCCGAGTATCGGAACAAAAACGTGCTGTCGAAAGTGACGTCTCGCCTGTCGGGTTCATCGGTACGGGCCATAGGTGGCTTGGGCTTGATGTCAGTACCCGAAGGGTCAGGCCGATAAACTAGATCCTGCCATTCGCTCAGACACAATTGACCGTCCTGAGAAATCTCGTGTCGCAGGGTAACAAACCCCAGCGGTCCCGTCCGTCCGGTTTTTGTCGCCGCACTTTCAAGAACAGTCCGGCGCACGGCTTTCGAACCCGCGAACAGCGGCGCGTGAAACTGCAACCGTCCCCCGGCCCACATCCGACGTTGCAAGCCCATATCGGGGATCAAACCGCCCCCAACCTTTGGATGCCCGTCCCGCCCCAAATTGGCAGGCGGCTGAGGCGACCAGAAATACAGCTGGTGAAAGAACAGCGGCAGTTGATCGCCTGCTGCGACCCTGTCGTTGGATCCAAGCGCCGCCAGCAGCGCAGAGGCGCGGGCCGGATCCATCACATCGGTCTGTATTTCGTCAGTCATGGCGGCAGACTATGCAGACGGACCAGACCCGGCAAGCAGCCTCTCGATCTTAGAACCCAGCCTCAGCCCGCAGTTTCTGCATGAGTGTCCTCAGAGAACTTTCATAACGGTCGCTCAGCAATTTCCCCTGCTCATCAAACTCGTTCGAGCTGCTGGCCAGATGAATTTCTGGCCCCTGCAGGATACGAGGCTGGAACGGAACCATATAGCCGCGCAGAACCATCTGCGCCCGCTCGCCACCTGCGCGTCCTGCGGCAGCTGACATCACGGCAACCGGTTTGTCGGCCCAGGGGCGGCCATCGGTTCGACTGACCCAGTCCAAAGCGTTTTTCAGAACACCCGACGGGCCTTTGTTATATTCCGGGGTCGAAATGATCACGGCATCAGCCTGCGCGATCTGATCGGACAAGGTTTGCACTGCGGCAGGAATGCCCTCGCCATCCTCAAGATCACCATCATAAAGCGGCAGGTTCAGATCAGCTTCGATATGCGTTCCCGGCTCGAACAACCGTGCCGCTTCGCGCAGCAATTTGCGGTTGGTCGCGCTTTGGCGCAATGAGCCGGACAGGCTCAGAAGTATGGGGTCAGACATTAGGAAACTCCGGTTCGGGTGTTTCCCAATAGCTAGCGTAACTTTCGCACGCACCAAAGACCGGATGACGCGCAGTCAATGTGCGAAAAATGGGCACCCGAAAGTGCCCATGTCATTATGTGTTTCCGTTCGGAATGATCTCGATGTCGACCCGGCGGTTCTGGGCCTTCCCCTCGGGCGTCAGGTTAGAGGCAATCGGGCGGTTTTCGCCCTGGCCGATGGTTGAGATGCGTGCACCACTTACGCCATTGGCTTGAAGAATATCGGCGACAGACCGCGCGCGGCGTTCAGACAGACCCTGATTATATGCGGCGTCGCCGTCGCTGTCGGTATTGCCGATGACCTGCACGTTCGAGTTGGGGTAATTCACCAGATTCTGCCCCACCCGGACCAGATCGGCCCGCAGTGCCGGGCGCACGGTCGCGCTGTCGGTGTCAAAGGTGATATCATTCGGGACGGTCACAATCAGTCGGTCGCCAGCGTTGGTAACAATGATGCCCTGATTGGCCAGTTGCTGACGCAGTTCTGCTGCTTGTTTGTCCAGTTGGTTGCCGATCAGGCCACCCCCTGCCGCACCGATCGCACCGCCTGCCACCGCGCCCAAAAGCGGATCAGATCCATTGGCAATCGCGCCGACACCCGCGCCGATCAGACCGCCGAGGAGTGCACCCTGCTTGGCGTTCTGGTTCGGGTCCGAGGGCAGGTTCAATGTGCCGGGGTCCGTACAGGCCCCCAAAAACATGGCCGAACACAACCCTGCGGCAAGAACACTCTTGGAAATCGTCATGAAATCACCTTCTGCTCAGGGGTCCGTTCACCGAACCCGCTTTGTTTGGCGCAGTATATCGCGTCACCTCATCATAGGCTCAAGCAACAATCGGGTGAAGTCGGCAAATTACCGCCGTTCAACAGGATCCAATTGGTTCTGGTCTTGCCAGATCGCTCGCAAAGGCTCCCCCTGCCCGCAGAAATGATCGTCTGTCACGTCGCAGGCCCAGATGCGATCCGTACGAAAATGGCGAAACCCATTCCTCAGCTCGCACCACGCCGCCAACATCGTGCATTCGATGTGGTAGATCAGGGCGACGGGTCTGACGACCCGCTCGGTTCGCTCACCTTCGGCATTCACATAGGTGATGCGAATTTTGCGTTCAGAGCGGATGGCCTCGCGATAGTTTACGACTGGCACGCACCCCTTGGCCGGATCGTCCATCGGCGCACCCCATGGGGCGACTTGCAGCCAATCCGCAGGCGCGCGCAAAGCGTCGATCTTGCGGCATACACGGTCCGCAGCTTGTTGCAGGGTGCTATCCCCGGTGCGCGCCAGCATCGACAGACCAACCCACAGCGCCTCGACCTCTTCAGCGTCGAAATTCAACGGTGGCAAGTCGTACCCGCGCCGCATCAAGTATCCCACGCCGGCTTCACCCTCGATCGGGGTTCGCTGTGCCTGCAAAGCGGCGATATCGCGATAGACGGTACGCGCTGACACTTCCAGCTTTTCTGCCAGCGCCTCCGCCGTCACAGGCATTTCGGCCGAACGCAGGATCTGGATGATTTCAAAAAGGCGGGTTGAGCGGCGCATAAGGTTCTCCGGGCGGTCTGCTGACATCCTAGCACACCCCACTGACAGGGTGGTGTCAGGAGTGATCTGCGATCTTTGGGAAACAAACCAAAGGAGGTCGACCATGCCATACCTCGACAATCACGTGATGATGACATTGAAACTGGACCGCTGGGCGCAGGATCACACTTTGCGCGCGTTCGAGATCGAACGTGAAATTATGGCTGCCCGTCAGCCCTGCGCACCGCGCAAACGGACCAAGCGGTTCTCGTTGGGCAACCTCAAGATGCTGTGGACAAGCACGGCCTGAGGTCAGAAATCAGCCGGGGCGCGGAATTTCATCGAAACTCCGCCCTCCGGGCTTTTTAGGCGCAGTTCCTCAGAATGCAGCATCAGACGCGGGAATTCGCGCGCTTCGCCCTCGGCGTAGAATGGATCGCCCAGAATCGGGTGGCCCAGCGCCAGCATATGAACGCGCAGTTGATGCGACCGGCCCGTTTTTGGGAACAATCGGACGCGCGTTGTCTCACCTTCGAATTTCACAAACCGCCAGTCAGTGACGGCGGGTTTGCCAGTCTCGTGACATACCATCTGGCGCGGACGGTTGGGCCAATCCACGATCAACGGCAGATCGACGGTTCCTGACTTTTGCTCGATGCGCCCCCAAACGCGCGCAACATAGGTTTTTCGGGTCTGGCGCTTTTCAAACTGCATGCTCAGATGCCGCTGTGCGTGCGGTGACTGGGCAAACACCATGACACCCGAGGTATCCCGATCCAACCGATGCACCAGCAAAGCCTGAGGAAACGCCGCCTGCACGCGGGTCAACAGGCAATCGGCCAGATGCGCGCCACGCCCCGGCACAGACAACAACCCCGAGGGCTTATTCACCACGATCAGCTGTGCATCCTCATGCAGCACATCCAACGGCGTATTCGGGGGATCATAGGTCTCGCTCATGCGCGCCTGCCTATCGCACGGCGTAGGTTCCCGCAACGTCGGGCTTGCCTGAACGGATCGGTTCAGCAACTCTCAGACCCAAAGCGGAGGAGAACCCATGCACCCCACAATCGAGCGCATGCAAGACGTTGTCGCCAAGGGCGATGAAACCCTGATCCACGAATTGCTGGCCGAAGACGTACGGTTTTCCCCGCCGACTTACTACAGCACCTGGACCGGACGCGAACCCGTGGCGGCTGTTCTGGGTCACGTGGGACAGGTGTTTTCCGACTTCCGCTATCGCCGGATTATGGGTGAAGGCAAAGATTGGGCGCTGGAGTTTCAATGCAAGGTCGGGGATCTGGACGCGGTCGGCGTCGATCTGATCACATTGAACGACGAGGGTTTGATCCAAAACTTCGAAGTAGTCATGCGCCCCTACAAAACCATTGGTGCCCTGCGCGAGGCGATGATGGCCCGGGTGATGACAGACGCCCGCTTCCTCGAATACAAAAACGCGCTCAGCTAACCATGACTGCCCCGATTGCCGCCGATCAGATATTGCGTGTCCCACTGTTGCCGGTTCTGGCAGCACAGGCGATTTCCGTGCGTCGTAACGCTCAGCTGCTGCCCGAACCGTCCGGCCCGCGCCAAGGGCGCGAAGGGCGCGGCCCCCGGTTGCGGCTGCTCATCGCTGGTGACAGCTCGGCCGCGGGTGTGGGGGCTGGGCGACAGCAACAGGCACTATCGGGGTTTCTCGTGGCGCGGTTGGCCCGCCATTACAGCGTGGAGTGGCGGCTGGAGGCGACGACGGGTCACACAACACAGGATACGCTGGAACGATTGAACCACCTTGAAGGCAGCTATGACGCCGCCGTGACAGCCTTGGGTGTAAACGACGTCACGCGTGGAGTATCCCGGCAAAAGTTCACGGCTTTGCAGACCCAACTTCTGGATCATCTGACGAGCAACCTGGGTGTTCGACGCGTCGTGGTCACCGCCGTGCCACAGATGAACCGTTTTCCGGCCCTGCCCCAACCTCTGGCCTGGGCACTGGGGCGACAGGCGGCCCGGCTGGATCGGGGTTTGCAAAAGGCCGCTGCGACATTCCCGCAAGCCCGGCACCTGTCATTGGAGTTTCCGGATGACCCGGCACTGGCTGCTCCGGACGGATATCACCCAAGCCCCAAAGCCTATCGCTTGTGGGCAGAGGCCGCGGCCGACTTATTGCATCAGCGCTGACCCCGCATCTGACGGATCATCGGGATCGTATAGACCACCAAAGCCGCCCAGATCAGCGGGAAGGCGATCATACGGCCCCGATCGATCTGTTCCCCAAACACGGCAATCGCCGTGATAAAGATCATCGTCGGCGCGATGTACTGCAGGATTCCCATTGTGGACAACCGCACCAATTTGGCCCCGTTGGCATAGACCAGCAGCGGAACAGCGGTGACGATGCCGGCACAGGCCAGCAGCATGGTGTCCCCAGCGGCAGCGCCAAAGTGGCCGGTTCCTTTTGCCCCCAACCAAGTGATGTAGACCAAGGCTGGGATCAGCAGGATCAGAACCTCAAGCAGAAAGCCCTGATTGGGGCCGATGGGCAGCGAGCGTTTGAAGAAAGCATAAAACCCCCAACTGACCGTCAGGGCCAGCGCGGCCCACGGCAGCCGACCCGCTTCGACGATCAATACCAGCACACCCAAAGCAGCTAACCCCACCGCCGCCAATTGCGTACGATTCAAAGGCTCACGTAACAGGATTGCCCCTAGCGCAATGCTGAACAGCGGGTTGATGTAATAGCCCAACGCTGCGTCCAATGCGTTACCGCTGGCAATCGCCCAGACGTAAATGGCCCAATTCACCGAGATCAAGGCCGCTGTCAGACAGGCCATGCCCAGCATTTTTGGGTTTTGTAAGGCAGCCTTCAAATCCCCGGTTCGCCCTAGCGCCACCAGCAACAGCCCCGCCACAGGCACCGACCATACAATCCGATGCGCCACGATCTCGACCGGCCCGATATGCGCCAGAGCTTTCATGTAAAGCGGCAGGAAACCCCATAGAACGTAGGCGGTCACCGCCAGAGCCAATCCTTTTGGCGTGTCCTCATTCTGGGGTGATGTTGCGACGTCCGCCATCATGGATCTCCGGGTGATACCGTTTGTCTATACGGCTGTTCCGGAGGGTTTGGAAACTGCGAAAACCGTGAACGGTCGCATCAAGAAAATTGATATGTACCAAGAAAACGGGGCGCCGCAGCGCCCCGTGTGTCGAACCTTGGCGCTAAACTTTAACGCGCTCGGATTTTGGGTCGTACATCGGCTTGAGTGATGCTTCGGCTTTCACCTTCACACCGCAGACATCGATCTCATAGGTCGAAGCCAGAACGTCAGCCGCCTTTTCGCCTTCGCAAGGCACGTAACCCAGACCGATTGCGCCGCCCAGCGTGTGGCCATAGTTGCCCGAGGAGAGGTATCCCACATACTCGCCATCCCGAATGATCGGCTCATTGTGGAACAGCAGCGGTTCCGGATCGGTCAGCTTGAACTGAACCAAACGGTTATGCGGTCCGCTTTCCTTACGCGCAATCACCGCTTCGCGCCCGATGAAATCGCTGCCCTTGTCGACCTTGACCGCAAAACCAAGACCGGCATCGACGACGTGGTCCTCGCAAGTGATGTCGTGGCCGAAGTGGCGGAAGCCTTTTTCGATCCGGGCGCTATCCATCATGTGCATGCCGCACAGTTTCAACCCCATATCCTGACCTGCTTCGTGCAAGGTTTCGAACACGTGACCTGCCATGTCGGACGAGACATAGATTTCCCAGCCAAGCTCTCCCACGTAGGTAACACGGTGGGCGCGGGCCAGGCCCATGCCGATCTCGATTTCTTGTGCGGTGCCGAACGGGTTGGTCGCGTTGGTGAAATCGTTGGGCGAGACCTTTTCAAGCAGCGTACGCGCATTTGGACCCATAATGGCCAGAACACCCTCACCCGCCGTAACATCGGTGACGACGACGTTGAAGTTGCCCGCATGGCGCTGCATCCAGGTCTGGTCAGCCAAACGGGTCGCTGCCGGGGTCACCACCAGATAAGCGGTCTCGGTCAGGCGGGTGGCGGTCACGTCCGCCTCAATCCCGCCTGCGCGGTTAAGGAACTGAGTATAGACGATCTTGCCATTCGGGACCGAGTAATCGCCGCCACCGATATAGTTCATGAATGCTTCGGCATCGGGGCCGTCAACGCGGATTTTGCCAAAGGACGACATGTCATACATGCCGACATTCTCGCGCACGGCTTTATGCTCGGCAGCCGAGTTCTCGAACCAGTTCTGGCGTTTCCAGCTGTATTGATACTCGCGCTCCTGCCCTTCATTCGCGAACCAGTTGGCACGTTCCCAACCCGCCAACTCGCCCATGACCGCGCCCTGTTCCAGCAGGTGGTGGTGGAATGGGGTCCGACGCACGCCGCGCGCAGTGGCCTTTTGGCGATAGGGGTAATGGTCGGCATAGAGCAAACCCAGAGTCTCTTTCGAGCGCTCAAACAGGTACTGCTTATTGCCCTGGAACGGCTGCATCCGGCTGATGTCCACGTCTCCCAGATCGAACGGTTTTTCACCGCTATCCATCCATTCGGCCAGCGCCATGCCAGCGCCACCGGCGGACTGGATGCCAATCGAGTTGAAGCCCGCCGCGACCCAGACATTGTCCATCTCAGGCGCGAGGCCCAGATGATAGGCGTCATCGGGGGTAAACGACTCGGGCCCGTTGAAGAAGGTGTGAATACCCGCTTCGGCCAGCATCGGCATACGTTCACACGCGGCTTCGAGTATCGGTTCGAAATGGTCGAAATCCTCGGGCAGCTGGTCGAATTCAAAGGTATCAGGAATACCGTCCATCGCCCAGGGCTTGGCATTCGGTTCAAATGCACCCAACAGGATTTTGCCTGCGTCCTCTTTGTAATACGCGCATTCGTCGGGAACGCGCAGAACCGGCAGCTGAGTCAAACCGTCGATATTTTCGGTAACGATGTAGAAGTGTTCGCAGGCGTGCAACGGCACGTTCACGCCAGCCATCTGGCCGACCTGATGCCCCCACATACCGGCGCAGTTCACCACCATGTCGCATTCGATATGACCAGATGCGCTGCCGTCATCCGCGACCCAGTCTACGCCGGTTACCTTGCGGTCTTGTTTGACAATGTCGCTGACTTTCACACGTTCTTTGACGATACCGCCACGCTGACGGGCGCCCTTGGCCAATGCCAAGGCGATGTTGGCCGGGTCACCCTGACCGTCCAGCGGCAAGTAAACAGCACCCTTCACGCCTTCGAGGTTGATGTGGGGATACAGCTCCTGAACACGCTCATTCTCGATTTCTTCGACCTCGACGCCGAAAGCGCGCGCCATGGCCGCCTGACGGTAGATCTCTTCTTTGCGCTCTTCGGTTAGCGCAACAGTGATTGATCCACAGCGTTTAAAGCCTGTGGCCACACCGGTTTCTTCCTCAAGCGAGCCATAGAGTTCCTGGCTGTACTTCGCCAGCTTTGTCATGTTCGCCGTTGCGCGCAGCTGGGCGATCAGACCCGCCGCATGCCAGGTCGTGCCGCTGGTCAGCTGCTTACGCTCCAGCAGGACAACGTCTTTCCAGCCTTTCTTGGTCAGATGATACGCCACCGAACATCCGATGACACCACCACCGATAATGACAACACGGGCCTTGTTTGGAAGATCAGCCATTCTCATGATTCCGCTTTATGAGTTTCCACCCAAAATGGCACGAAAGAGCGACACAGAATGCACGAAAAACGTCAGCCCATTTGCAAAAATCAACGTTGTTTGACTTGCCGTTTTTCACGTCTCAGCACAAAGGGTGTCACGCCGAAAAAGCTTTTGTAGACCGACGAGAAACCGTTGGGAAACCCGCAGGCAAGACCAATTTCGCGAACGCTCATCGTTGTGTTCAGCAGCAGGTTATTGGCCTTGGCCAGCCGCATTTCGCGGTAAAAACCGTTTGGCGTGGTTCCGAAATAGTTCTTGAATTTCCGTTCCAGCGACCGGTTCGAAAGCTTTAGCGCTTCGACGATTTCGTTAATCGGCAGCGGGTCTTCGATATTAGCCTGCATCACTTTGATGCACTGGTCCAGCTTGGCGTCACCTGTAGCGGTGGTCTTTGATCCGGAAAATGGTTGGAGAGACGAGAAATCCCGGATGTTTTCGTGCAGCATGATGTCGGCCACGGTCATTCTTGTTGGCCCGGAAATATGACGCCCGATCACGGCCAGCGCTACATCGGTAGTGGCCTCCATCCCGGCGCAGGTCACCACGGCGCCCTGTTCTGTTGCAATCGACAGTTTGGCCTCGAACTGGGCGCGACGTTCACGCAAGAAGGACGCGTTTTCCCAGTGGGTCGACATGTCCTCGGTCCCCTGCTCGTCGATATAGCGGCTTGCAGCTTCGGACAGCAAAAAGACCTGTGCGCCGCGGAAAGTATAATCCGACACAACACGCCCCAGAGACAGATCAGGATGATCGGGGTCGGAATTTCCGATGACGAACAAATAGTCCGCGTTGGGCTGCGACGGAATGCGGTCGGTCTGGATCGTCGCCTCGCTGCTGCTGGCGACCGGGCCACCCCTCAGAGAGCGATAGGCATAGGTGAATGGCGGGCTCGGACAAACGCGGTTGGCCAACCGCAGCACTTCAACCAATGACGCCAGTTCCAGCAGCACATAGCCCGGCGCGACAACGATGTCGAAATGTCGCTGCGCGTTAGAAGCCGGGATGTTCGACGGCGATGGCATCACTTTCCTCTCAGACAATCCGGTGCCCGGCGGACCGCAATCGATCGGCAAGGACCTCTATGTGATCCGGCCCGACTTCGCAGCATCCGCCAACAATCGTTGCCCCCTGCGCTACCCATTCCATGGCATGATCGGCATAAGCCTCGGGTCCAAGATCGTGGCGCTGTGTCAACACGTCGACTGTCGGCGCGTCTTTCAGGAAATCCTGTGCAATCCCGGTGAACCCATTTGCATAGGCCCCAAATGGCCGCCCCATCGTGGCTATGACCTTGAGCGCGGCAGGAATGGCCTCGGGGCGGGAACAGTTTATCAGAACAGCGTCAGGGTTGAACCGATCCACAAGAGGCGCAATATCGGCAAGCATTTCACCAGATCGCAGCCGTGTTCCGTCATCATCCATCACAGAAAGCGCCAGCCAGACCGGTTTGCCTGCCTCAGCCGTACCACGCAGGGCCCCTTCGGCCTCTTGCACCGAGGAAACGGTTTCGATCAGGAAAAGGTCGACGTCATCGGACATGAGGGTAACTAACTCGGCAAACTTTTCGGCGGCGTCTTCCACATCAGGATTCAGATCGGGGCGATAAGACGCCAGCAAAGGACCCAGCGCCCCGGCGATGCGCCCGGAACCGCCCGTGCGTGCGTGGTTCGCCTGGGTAACCGCCGCACGGACCAGATCGGGCAGTTGATCCTCCATATCCAGACGTTCCAGCCGAGAGCGATGGACCGCGTAGGTGTTGGTCGTCGCGACCGTCGCACCACGGCGGAAGTACTCGGCATGGACCGCTTCCACCAGTTCCGGGTGGTCGATCATCACGCGCGTCGACCACAGCGGCGTGGGTTTGTCCCCGCTGCGTTTGACCAGTTCCTGCCCGATCGAGCCATCCAGAAGCGTGATATCCGCCATTTGCCAACCTCCCTACGGAATTAGAACGAGTTTTCCCGGCAGCGCCTTGGACTGAAAGTCCTCCTGCGCCTTGGCGATGTCTCTTAGTGGATAGGTCTTGGAAACCAAAGGCTTGATGCGGCCCGCATTCATCATCTCGACAAGGCGGCCAAAGACTTCAAATGCCTGATGTGTGCAGCCGCGAATCGTGATGTCGCGCAGGTAGATCTCACGCAGGTCAGCCGAAACGATTGGTCCTGCGATTGCGCCTGAAACAGCATAGTGCCCGCCGGGTTTCAGGGCCAGGATCAGGCCGGGCCATGCCGGGCCTCCGACCACGTCGATCACGACGTCGAACATGTCCTTGGGCAGCGGCGCGTTGCGGTCCAAGGTGTCCACGGCCCCCTGCGCTTTGACCACCTCGGCCTTGGTTGATCCCGTAACGCCCCAAACCGTCGCCCCGCGTAGAGACGCCAGTTGCACGGCGGCAAGGCCCACGCCACCCGAGGCACCGGTGACCAGCACCTTATGACCAGCGGTCACGCCAGCACGGGTTAACAGGTTCTCGGCCGTGCCAAATGCACAGGGGATGGCGGCGATTTCGACATCTGACAGGGGTGAGGCCGTCACGTCATACAGGTCGTCGGCCTGAACCAGACAGTATTGCGAAAACGCTCCGTCGATTTCAGAGCCTAATGCGATAAAGCCAGTCGGATTGCCGGGGCGTGGGCGCGGCAAGTTGATCGGGCAGGTCACCCGTTGCCCGGCTTGAAACCCGGTCTCTTGCCCTGCCAATTCGACTATCCCACATAGATCGCCACCCTGAATGCGCGGAAACGCCAACGCACCTCCCCAGCCTCCGGCATCAACATCCTGATCAACGGCGTCCGTTGCCCCGGTCACGTCCGAGGAATACCAGCCGACCCGTGTATTGATGTCGGTGTTGTTTACCCCTGCAGCCGCGACCCGAACCAGAACCTGCCCCGGACCAGGCGTTGGGACCGGAATATCCTCGCGCCATTCCAGCGCTTCGGGACCGCCGTGGCGCGTCAGGTAAACGCCGGACATTTTCGTGGGCGTGGTCATCTTTAGACCCTGTCTTCCGGATGGGCTGGAACCGGCCCCATCGGCACAATGTCGTAACGCGCGTTCAGCTCGGCCATTTTCGCCTCATCTGCAAAGTCAGCCTCGGTCATTTTTGCCAGTTCAGCCAGAAACCCGTCGAACCCCGAGGGCTGAAAGATCATCAGCATTCTGGCGGGCGCGCCATCGGCGACGCGACACGCATGGGGTACTCCGGGTGGCACATGCATGGTTGTGCCGGGCGTACAGCGATGCCAGTCGCCATCAACGTAGAATTCCACCGCGCCTTCCAGAAAGTAAAAAGTCTCGGCGTGGGTATCATGGCGATGAAGGCCAAGCGCGAAGCTGGCCTTCAGATTGTCTTCCATAAGCGTGTATGCGCCATCCGTGTCCTGGCCGGAAACTTTCACAAAAGTGTGGTCGTTTTCCCAGTCATAGTTGAGACCCTCACCGGGTCCCAGTTTGGCGTATCGTTTGCTCATGGTGGTCTCCGTGAGAGTTTAAGCGCGCAACCGCTCGTTCTCAGGATCCCAGAGCGGCTGATCCTGCTCTACCACGGCGCGGCACTTTTGGCCGTAGATTTCGACTTCAAGCTCGGTGCCGGGGTTGGCAAGCTCGGCCTTGACCATGCCCAGCGCGATGGACTTGCCGACGCGGTAACCCCATGCGCCCGAAGTGGTCTCGCCCACGATCTCGCCGTTCTGCCAGATGCAGGACATGTAGGGCGCGTCGCAGTCTCCTGCATCCACTGTAATGGTGACAAAGGCCTTTTTTACGCCCTGCTGCTTTTCGTTCAGGATCGCGGCCTTGCCGGGGAAGTCCTGCGGCTTGTCGAGTTTGACGAACCGCTCCAGCCCACCTTCCAGCAGAGAGTAGTCGGTCGACAGGTCACCCTTCCATGCCCGATAGCCTTTTTCGATACGCAGTGAGTTCAGGGCATACATCCCGAACGGCGTGGCACCGGCGCCGATGATCGCGTCATAGATCGCAGGCATATGCTCGTTCAGGGCATGCACTTCCCAGCCCAGTTCACCGGCAAAAGAGACGCGGATCAGGTAGGCGGGCTGGCCAGCAACGGTGGCGGACTGGTGGGTCAGCCAACCAGTGGTCAGATCGGCGTCCGTCAGGTTCGACAGGATCTCGCGCGATTTCGGGCCCGTGACGATCAGAGTATCACGCGAGGTTGTCACGTCCTCGATCGACACACTGGCAGGCATTGCGTTCATCAGGATGTCACGGTCATGCCATTGCGCAGTGGCGGCGGTGATCATGACGAATTCGTCCTCGCCCAGACGGATACAGGACATCTCGGTCAGAATGCGGCCACGATCATCAGAGACATAGATGAGGTTCATCCGGCCAACCTTTGGCAGCCCTCCGGTTGCGAGACCGCGCAACGCCTCAGCGGCGCCCTCTCCCTTGACCATGAAGCGCGAGAAGCCTGGCAGATCCAGCACTCCACAATCATCTCGCACGGCCTCGCATTCTTCTTGGATCCGCTGCTCCCACGGGCCGGACCGACCCCAGGTATGGGTGGCATCAAGCGACGTGTCGTCGCCCGGCTTTGCGAACCAGTTGGCGCGCTCCCATCCGTTATAGGCACCCATCACGCCGCCTAGCGCTTTGACCTTGTCATGTACCGGCGACAGTTTCTTGTCGCGTGCGGCAGGCCATTCGTGATGAGGGAAGTGCATGGCGTATTCGTTGCCATAAACTTCCAGACCTTTCTGGTTGCAGTAGTCCTGATCTGTGTAGTCGGTGTAGCGGCGCGGATCGACGGCCCACATGTCCCATTCGGTCGCGCCATCGACGATCCATTCGGCCAGCACTTTGCCCGCGCCACCGCCCTGCGCGATGCCGAAAGTAAAGGTGTGCGCTTCGAACGCGTTTCTAACTCCCGGCATCGGGCCGATCAGCGGCAGACCATCCGGTGCATAGGGGATCGGGCCGTTGATGACACGGCCAACGCCCGAGGTTGCCATCAGCGGAACCCGCTCCATCGCGTCAGTGACGATATCCTCGATGCGGTCCAGATCATCGTTCCACAGCTGGAACGAGAAATCCTCGGGCATAGCATCGTCTTCAGTCATCCAATGGCCCTTGCAGTTAGGCTCATACGGACCAAGGTTGAAGCCATTCTTTTCCTGCCGCAGGTAGTACGAGATATCCACGTCGCGCAGCAGTGGCAGTTTCTTACCACCGTTCGCTTTGGACCATTCTTCAATTTCTGGAACTTCGTCGGTCAGCAAATACTGGTGGCTCATCACCATCGCGGGAACTGTGCGGCCGCCGAAAGGTTTGAACCACTCTCCCACGCGCTGCGCGTAATACCCAGCCGCGTTCACAACATAGTCGCAGGCGATATCGCCTTTGTCGGTGTGTACGGTCCAGGAGCCGTCGTCGTGCTGAGTTACGCCAGTTGCCGGGCAAAAGCGGATGATCTTCTGGCCCATGTCACGGGCGCCCTTGGCCAGCGCCTGTGTCAGCTGCGCCGGATCAATGTCACCATCGGTGGGATCGTACAGAACGCCTTCAAGATCGTGCGTCTCCAGGAATGGATAGCGCTCTTTAGCTTCTTCCGGTGTCCACATCTCCATCGGGATGCCTTGATAGCGTCCCATCGCCATGGCGTGTTCGAACTCTTGCATCCGCTCTTTGCTGTGCGCCAGACGGATCGAACCCGAAACGTGGTAGTTCATCGGATAGTCGACCTCTTCGCCCAGACGCGAATACAGCTCGGTCGAGTATCGCTGCATGTTCATGATCGCCCATGAATTCGAGAAGGTCGGAACGTTGCCCGCCGCGTGCCAGGTCGAGCCTGCCGTCAGTTCGTTCTTTTCCAGCAGGACACAGTCGGTCCAGCCCTTCTTGGCCAGATGATACAGCGAGGAGGCCCCCACCACACCGCCACCGATAACAACCACGCGGGCTTTTGTCGGAAAATCGCTCATTGGTCTTGATCCTTGTTACTGTGCCCGTTGGGGCAGATCGTCTGTGATGTCGTAATAATCGCCCTTGTCGGCCACAAAGATGTGCCGGGCGAGCTGTAATCCGGTGGGCGTATCGAAAGCCCCCATGGAAATCGAAATCGTGTCCTCGTCATTGTGCTGCCAAAAGAGGAACGAGCCGCAGGAACGGCAGAAACCGCGGCGGGCGGTGTCCGAAGCGCGGAACCACGTAAGCGTATCGCTGGCGGTGAAGCTGACGTTATCCTGATGTGTCCAGGTCGAAGACCAAACATGGCCGGACTGCTTGCGGCATTGACCGCAATGGCAGGCCGAAGGCTGTGAAAGCTCTCCGTCAATCGTGAACGCGACTGCGCCGCAGAGGCAAGAACCGTTTTGCATCTGATTACCCCCTAGCTGCGGGCGTGGAGCTGACACCCAGCAACACGCCATAGATGATGAAACAGGCGGCCATGACACGACGCACCCAAGTGTTGAAAACCGCTCCTAGCGCCGCTTTGCCCATCAATGTACCCATCAGGGTGAACCCGGTATAGCTGAGCGTGGTAATGACCAGCGCCGTGGGCATGACGACGACCATCTGCTGCCAGATCGGCACATCCGGTTGCACAAACTGTGAAAAGGCGGCGAGATACCCCGCCACGCTTTTGGGGTTGATCGTCGCGACCGCCAATGCGTGCAGATACACGTGACGCGCGGGGCGTTCGGTAACTGGTGCCGGACGCGTGGCATTTATCCAACCGCGAACCCCAACCCAGATCAGGAACCCTGCACCAACCAGTTTGGCGATGAAAAACCCGGTTGGGGAGGCTGCGATCAACGCGGTCACACCTAGTGCTGACAAAATCAGAAACGCGCTGGCCTGCGTTAGAATCGCCAGCACACCTAGCATCGCCTTGGGAAACGGCAGGCTCATTCCGTTCGAGATGCAGTTTACAGCATTCGGACCCGGCGTGGTGACGAACACCACCCAGAACAATGCGAATATGGTCCAGGCCTCGAAACTCATCAGTACACCGGCGGGGCAATCACCCAGATGGCCACGGCGGGCTCATCATAAGGGTTCGACCATTGGTAGGGTTGGTGTTTGATGCGGAAGCTGTCGCCGGGCCCCACAAGGAATCGGCGGTCTCCGATCGTCAAATCCAACTGACCGGACACCATGTACCCAACCTCCTGCGTGGGTCGGTTGGCCGGGGTTTGCATTTTTGAGCGTGGTTTGAACGTAGAGTGCACCATCTCGAAATCATCGGTCAGGTCGGGCGAAAGCAGCTCTTCAATCAACCCTTCCTCGCCCGAGCCCATCGGGCGGCGGGATCCGGCACGCACGACATAACCCTGTTCGTCCGCAGGCGCCGAAGAGTGCCCAAACAACATAGACATCGGAACGCCCAGACATTCGGCGATCTGGCGAAGGTCCGAAATTGATGGATCCGACATATCACGCTCGACCTGGCTCAACCAACCGACCGAGCGTCCAAGGCGCGCTGCAATCTCGCTCAGCGTCAGCCCGCGCGCTTTGCGCAATGCGCGAAGGTCGGCTCCGAGTGTGGCGCTGTGCGGGGCTTGGCTGTTCACTGAACGCTCCGAAGTTTGGTGAAATTTTCTCCTCGTTTTTCACGATGCATTGATTCCGTGAAAAATCCAAGATTTTTTTCACTTAGGTCCACGACATTGTTTGGATATCCGTCAACCATGTGGATTGCGGTGATTTATCTGTGGGTCGTCAACACCCTGACTTTGCTTGCCTTTGGCTGGGATAAGCTGCGGGCAAGACGGCGGAAAGGGCGTATCCCGGAACGAAAACTATTGTGGCTGGCGGCGCTGGGCGGCAGTCCAGGCGCATTGCTGGGGCGGTGGATTTTCGGACACAAAACCCGCAAGCGGCTGTTTTCATGCTACATCTTTGGGATTTTCGGCGCTCAGGCTGTCCTGGCCTATCTTCTGGCGGCCTTGGAATTGCCCAGCCTGGTCTAGCGCGAGATTTCCATCAGGGATTAGGTGCTAACCATTTGGGAAACTGTCTGCTACACTCCCATTCTATCTGAATATGATTATTCTTACGCATTCGCAAAGGGTTGAATGACAAATGGACAACGGCATCGGTTTCTTCGACATAGTCTGGTCAATCTTCTGGCTGTTCCTGATGGTGGCCTGGTTCTGGGTGATGATTTCGGTTGTGGCCGATGTCTTCCGCTCCAAGGATCTAAGCGGCGGTGGAAAGGCAGTCTGGATCGCCTTTGTCATCCTGATTCCATGGATGGGCGTTCTGGCCTACCTGATCGTTCGCGGCGACAAGATGCATCAACATAATGCCGAGGCCATGAGCCAGATCGAACAGGCGCAAAAGGACTATATCCGCTCGGTCGCCACAGTATCTGCTGCGGATGAGTTGGAACGGCTTGCTGCGCTCAAGGAAAAAGGCGTTCTGACGGATGAGGAATTTGCGGCGCAGAAAGCCAAGCTTCTGAGCACCTGATAGGAAGCACACACTAATCAAAATAGCCGGGGGCACGCCCTCGGCCATTGTTATTTGGCGAATACGCTGGACAGAATTTCGCCCAGTTGGCTTGCGTCTTGTTCATTGAACGCATCGGGTTGATCGCTGTCGATATCGAACACCGCAATGACGTCACCGGCGGCGTTGTGCACTGGCAGCACCACCTCGGATCTGGTCGAAGATGCGCAGGCGATATGGCCCGGAAACGCATCCACATCCGGCACCAACTGTACCTCACCCGTACGGGCGGCAGCGCCACAAACACCGCGGTCGAACGGGATGACCAGACAGCCGTGCCCACCCTGATAGGGCCCGATCTTCAAAAGCCCCGGCTCGGTGACACGGTAGAAGCCTGTCCAGTCAAAACGATCATCGGAATGATGCACCTCGCACGCGATGGTGGCCATCAGGGCCACGTCGTCGGTTTCACCCTCGGTCAGTGCGGCGATGGTCTTGGCAAGTGTATCGTAATCAGCTGTCATGTCGGAACTCGTGGCAGGGCTTTGCGCCGGAGTATTTGGAAAAAGGTGAAGCGTCAAACGCGTTCGATGGCTATCGCCGTGCCTTCGCCGCCGCCGATGCAGATGGCCGCCACCCCGCGTTTCAGGTTTCGCTTTTCCAACGCGTTCAGCAGGGTGACCATGATCCGTGCACCCGACGCACCAATCGGATGCCCAAGTGCGCAAGCCCCACCATTCACATTGACGATATCGCGGGGCAAGCCCATCTCGTGCATGAACGCCATCGGCACGACGGCAAAGGCTTCGTTAACCTCCCACAGATCGACGTCTTCTTTCGACCAACCGATGTTGGTCAGCAGTTTCTGGGCGGCTGGAACTGGTGCGGTCGTAAACAGCGCTGGAGCCTGCGCGTGGCTGGCGTGGCCGACAATACGGGCGCGGACGCTCAGGCCCTGCGCCTGTGACGCGTCCTCCGATGCCAGCACCAATGCAGCCGCGCCATCCGATATCGAAGAGGAGTTTGCCGCCGTAACAGTGCCATCCTTTCGAAAGGCTGGCTTGAGCGTTGGGATTTTCTCGGGCCGCGCCGAAAGCGGCTGTTCATCCGTGGCCTGAGTGACCTCGCCCTTACGGGTGCGGACCGTAACCGGCGTGATTTCATCCGCGAATGCGCCGTTTTCCTGTGCGGCCAGCGCATTTGATAAAGAACGCAGTGCATATTCGTCCTGCGCTTCGCGTGTGAACTGATAGGCCTCGGCACAATCTTCGGCGAATGTGCCCATCAGGCGACCTTTGTCATAGGCGTCCTCGAGCCCGTCCAGAAACATATGATCCATTGCCTGCGCATGACCCAATCGCGCGCCTTCGCGCATTTTGGGTAAAAGGTAGGGGGCATTCGTCATGCTCTCCATCCCGCCTGCGATCATTGTATCGGCATGCCCTAAAGCGATCTGGTCATAGGCCATCATGGCCGCTTTCATGCCCGATCCGCACATTTTGTTCAGCGTTGTGGCGGGAACGTCTTCGCCCAACCCTGCCGCAAAACCGGCCTGGCGTGCGGGCGCCTGCCCCTGCCCGGCCGGCAAAACACATCCCATAAGGACTTCGTCAACTGTTTCAGTACCGGCCCCTTGCAACGCTGCCCTGATGGCGTCGCTGCCCAGATCGGCCGCTGTCACGGTATCGAACATCCCCTGAAACCCACCCATCGGGGTCCGCGCCGCGCCGGCGATAACGACTTGCTTCATCTGGATGCTCCTTCGCTTTTCTACTGGAATGGATACAGAATGGTAAGAATTGTCGTCTAGCGTATTTCTACGAGTGATTTTCAGTTTAGAGAGCCCGTGCGCATGGCCCTGACCAGTAAGATAACAGACACGACGCAGATCATTACCGTGCATTCGGACCGGATTGATGCCGCAATGGCCATTCAGTTCAAGGAAGACATGCGCAATGAGGCCGACGGTGGCGCGTCGCGCGTTGTTCTGGACCTGACGGGGGTCGAATTTATCGATTCAAGCGGCCTTGGGGCCATCGTCGCGTCGATGAAACAACTGGGCAGTGACCGCAGGTTGGATTTGGCCGGGTTGCACCCGTTTGTCGAAAAGGTGTTTCGGCTGACCCGCATGGATACGGTTTTCAACCTCTATCCTACCCTGGACGACGCTCTGGCACCGCCGGCGGAATGACTTCACGGATTGAATAGGCGCGATGTCGATGGGGAACGGGAACTGCTTGGATCTGAGCTTTACTGCAACCGAAACCGAAGCCAGTGTTGGTATCGCCCAGCTAAGCAAAGGGCTGGAGGCGCAGGGTCTACCGCCACACAAGGCGAGCGACGTGAAAATCGCTCTGGCCGAGGCGATCAACAATGTGGTGGAGCATGCTTATTCGGACGTCACCCCGGCCAAGGTCCGGGTGCATTGTCGGCTGCACCAAAATTGGCTGGATATTTTGATCTTTGACACCGGGACTCCTTTGCCGGGATTTCGCGTGCCCGATAGTGTGCCCGCGCCTTTGGGATCGACACTCGACGAGTTGCCCGAAGGCGGGTTTGGCTGGTTCCTGATCCACGAACTGACCAGCGACATTCGCTATGAACATCGCAATGGCTGCAACCGGTTGTCCCTGCGGTTTGACTTTCCAAACCCGACCACCTGACCCAAAATAGTCACATAATGGCCCAGATCGCACCATTGCCGCGCCGCAAACAAAGGGCAAAAAGGTATCCGTAGCTCAGATAGCTTCCCTCGGCGCCTCGTGTCACAGCCCCCACCCAGTGAACGGCGCCGAGGATCTTCTCCTTGATGTGACTAGACAATCTCTGACCACGCTTTACCTTCGGCTCGTTCAAAGGGAGAAGGCAAAGCTATGCGGGATTTTCACACTCCGGGTCGGTCCGAAGTTTTGGCAACCGAAGGAATGTGCGCCACATCACATCCTCTGGCCGCGCAGGCTGCGGTGAGTATTCTCCAACAAGGCGGCAATGCCATGGACGCCGCCATCTCAGGTGCCGTGCTGCTGGGCATTTGTGAACCGCAGATGACTGGAATCGGCGGTGATTGCTTTGTTCTGTTCAATCGCGCGGGCGAAGATCAAATTCGGGCTCTGAACGGGTCTGGCCGTGCGCCAGCAGCTGCGGATGCCGATCGGTTGCGGGCCGAAGGGCTGGATTCAGTGCCATTGAACACGCCCGATGCTGTGACTATTCCCGGTGCAATTGATGCGTTATGCCATTTGGCAGAATCCGAAGGAAAGCTTGGGCTGGACGCAATTCTACAGCCAGCCATACACTATGCCGAGGTGGGTGTCCCAGTTGCACCCCGCGTCGCCATTGATTGGAAAACGGGGGCCGCCACGTTACAGGGCGCCGCGCGCAGACACTACCTGACCGACGGCGAAGCGCCGAAAACAGGTCAGGTCTTTCGCGCGCTAGGGCAAGCCGAGGTTCTGCGCCAGATTGCACGCAATGGTCGTGACGCCTTTTATTCCGGTGAAATTGCACAGGATATGATTGACGCCCTAACAGCATTGGGTGGTGTTCACACGGCCGAGGATTTTCTGGCCACGCAATGCACAAAATCCCAGCCTGTCAGCGGAAACTACAACGGCATCGATCTTGTCGAACACCCGCCAAACGGACAGGGTGCGACTGCAATCCTGCTTTTGAACATCCTAAAGAACTTCGATCTGGCCGGTCTTGACCCATTTGGCCCAGAACTCATCCATCTTGAGGCCGAGGCCTCGAAACTCGCCTATGACGCGCGCAATCGGTTCATTGCGGACCCCGATCACACAACCCACGCTGAACGATTCCTCGACCAGAGCGTGGCGGACAAGCTGGCCGCGTTGATTGACCCCAAGCGCGCCATGCCAGCGGCGGCCCCACTAACCGAGTCCATTCATAAGGACACGGTCTATATCACGGTTGTTGACCGGGATCGGATGGCCGTTTCGCTGATCTACTCCATATTTCACAGCTTCGGTTCTGGCATCGCATCGAAAAAATACGGGATTTTGCTGCAAAACCGCGGCTCAGGCTTCAATCTGAGCGCCGGTCACCCAAACGAGCTTGGCCCGGGCAAACGCCCGATGCACACGATCATTCCCGGTATGCTTAAACAGGAAGGACGCGTGCTCATGCCATTTGGCGTGATGGGCGGCGCTTTTCAACCAACTGGCCACGCACGCCTATTGTCCAACCTCACTGATCATGGGTTGGGTTTGCAAGCCTCTGTGGACGCCCCGCGCGCCTTTGCAGACGGCGGCGTTCTGAAACTTGAACGCGGAATTCCGCCCAGCACATCTCAACAATTGAGCGATTTTGGGCACAACGTTCAGGTTCCAGAAACGCCACTTGGCGGAGCGCAAGCAATCCGAATCCGCACAGATGGTGTTCTGGAAGGCGCAAGTGACCCCAGAAAAGACGGTTGTGCGTTAGGTTACTGACCACCAGGGCGCGAAATCTGGCGCACCAAATCACTTAGTTCAAATTAAAGTGCAGCGGGTACGCGCCATTCTCGAAAGGACCGAACATGTCAGGAATATCAGGATGCTCAACCGGTTCCCCGGATTGGTCGGCAACCAGATTTTGTTCTGAAACATAAGCCACATAGAAGGATTGGTCGTTTTCTGCGAGCAGATGGTAAAACGGCTGATCCTTGATGGGGCGGCTGTCCTCGGGAATGGCCTGATACCACTCTTCTGTGTTGGAAAATTCCGGGTCCACGTCAAAAATCACCCCTCGGAAGGGATGCTTTTTATGGCGGACCACCTGTCCCAGGCGGTACTTGGCATTTGTCTTCAGCATTATCTCAGCCCCCAGAGATCTTACTACCTCTTTCCGGGCCGAAATGCCAATCATTGATCGGAAATTAAAGGAAACAGTCTGTGAACATCTTACTGACAGTGTTCGAAATTGTGGCGCCGGTTTTTCTGCTGGCGGGCATTGGATTCACCTGGGTCAAACTTGGTTTTGAGTACCGTTTGGAGTTTGTGACGCGCCTTGCCGTGACGCTTGCCGTGCCCAGCCTGATCTTTGTGGCGCTGATGCAAACCGAGATCCCGGCAGGAGAGTTGACCCGCTTCACACTGGCCGCAATTGCGGGTCATATTGGCCTTGCCGTGGCCTTTGGCGTTTTCGTTCGACTTTCAAACCTGGACCGTCGGACTTACCTGTCGCCACTGATTTTTGGCAATACCGGAAATCTGGGCCTGCCGCTGTGTATTTTTGCGTTTGGTCAGGCAGGTCTGGGTTTTGCAGTCATTTTCCTGGCAATTACCGCCCTGTTTTCTTTCACCTATGGAATTTACCTCGTCGCTGGAAAGGGTGCATTCGGCAAAGTTGCGCGCGAACCGATGGTTTGGGCAACCCTGCTTGGGGCCTTATTCCTATGGCAAGACTGGGAAACGCCACTGTTCCTGACCAATACGCTAGAGCTGCTAGGCCAAATGGCCATCCCCATGATGTTGATTACAGTCGGCGTGGCAATTGCAAGGCTGACGACCCGCAAATTGGGTCAGGCGATCTGGCTGTCCGTCCTGAAGCTGCTGGTCTGCTTCGCGCTCGGCTGGGCAATAGCTCGATTCTTTGATCTGGACGCAACCGCTTTTGGAGTATTGGTCCTGCAGATGTGCACCCCGGTCGCGGTTACATCGTACCTGCTGGCCGAGCGGTTTGACGCGGATTCGGACGCGGTTGCAGGGATGGTCATGGTATCAACTGTGCTAAGCGTCGGCGCTTTGCCTATAATTCTAGCCATTGTTCTATAACGATTGTGATTTCCTAATCGCTCAATTTGCGCTAGAATAAAGAAAAAAGGCACGAGGCACATGAGCAGAATTCTTTTCGTACTCTTCGGGGTGCTGCTTTTGGCATCCTGCGGTGGCGGGTCCAAACAGCCACCGAGCAGATTGAATGACGCGTGCAGCATTGCGCGCGAACGGCCTGATTTTATCAAGGCGTTCAAAAGCACCGAACGAAAATGGGGCGTCCCAATTCACGTTCAAATGGCGACGATCTATCAGGAAAGCCGCTATAAACACGACGCACGTACGCCGCACCAATACGTTCTGGGTGTGATCCCCATGGGCCGTCAAAGCAGCGCCTACGGATTCAGCCAGGCGCTGGACGGCACCTGGGATGAATATCGCAAGGAAACCGGCAAACGCCGCGCCAAGCGGGACCGCATCCGCGATGCGTCAGATTTCATCGGCTGGTACATGAACAAAAGCCATCAGCGGAACGGTATTCACCCCACAGATACGCGCAACCAGTATCTGGCGTATCACGAGGGGCACACCGGCTTTGCCCGCGGCAGCCATAACAGCAAATCCTGGCTGTTGAACGTCGCCAATGACGTAGATGCACGCGCCAAGCTCTATCAGGCGCAGCTGGCCAATTGCCGCTACTGACAGGAGTGCGGGTCAGCGATTGCCTGACCCGCTTCTTTTTGATCTGGAAAACAGATCGTTGCTGAGATTTCCGCCGGTACTCAGCTGCCCCAGCAGAACGGTCGTCTGACTGCCGGCATTGTCGTGAATGACCCATTTGCGCAGCTCGATCGGGTCCCCCGTGAACATCAGTTCAATCCGGCCGGAATCGGGGTTCTTTGGGTCCCGAGCGGTAACAACCGTGGCCGTCCCGTCAAAATCATGGGCAACCACCATATTCGCCTGCCCCAGATTGACGTTACGCGCCAGCACCAGCGACAGGGGTGTGCGTTTTAACGGATACTGTTCAGGGGGCTGGTTAGATTTCGGATCAAAGATCTGCACCGTACCTGCGCGCGCCAGAACCACAGCGCTGTTGGGCGGGTCATATTCGAACCGCATCTTACCGGGGCGTTCTATCCACAGCTTTCCGGTGCTCAGCGAGCCGTCATCGTTGACTTGTGTAAACGTGGTCTCAACGGTTTTGAGGCCATTGAGGTAGTTTGAGATTTGGGACAACGGCAGCTTATCAGCCGCCCAGGCCGCAGGCGCGGCGAGTGTCAAAGCAAGGGCAAAGGCAATCTGTTTCATAAGTTCCCAGATAAGCGCTCTGCCCTTGTTATTAAATATCCTATTGTTCGGGTACGAGGATTTCGCGTTTCCCGACATGATTTGCCGACGAAACAACGCCTTCATCTTCCATTTGCTCAACAAGTCGCGCAGCTTTGTTGTAGCCAATGGCAAGTTTCCGCTGAATGTACGAGGTCGAGCATTTGCGATCCTTGATCACAATCGCCACCGCCTGATCGTATAGCGCGTCTTCCCCGTTGGTGTTGCCACCGGTGTTGAGGCCCAATACGGCATCGATGTTGTCGGCTTTATCCTCAGATGGGCCGTCCAGTACGGTGTTTACATAGTCCGGTGGGCCGAACTGTTTCAGGTGGTTGACGATTTCCTCGACTTCCTCGTCCGAAACAAACGGGCCGTGGCAACGGGTGATCTTGGCGCCACCTGCCATATACAGCATGTCGCCCTGCCCCAGCAGTTGCTCGGCCCCCATTTCGCCCAGAATAGTGCGGCTGTCGACTTTCGAGGTCACCTGGAACGAAATCCGGGTTGGGAAGTTCGCCTTGATCGTACCGGTAATCACATCGACCGAGGGGCGCTGCGTGGCCATGATCAGGTGAATACCCGAGGCCCTTGCCATCTGCGCCAGTCGCTGGATACAGGCCTCGATCTCTTTGCCCGCGACCATCATCAGGTCGGCCATCTCATCAACAATCACGACGATGTATGGCATCGCTTCGGGCGCGAACTCTTCTGTCTCGAACGTTGGCTCGCCGGTTTCATCGTCGAACCCGGTCTGCACGGTGCGGCTGAACATCTCGCCCTTGGCCAACGCGTCCTTCACGCGACCATTGTAACCCGCGATGTTGCGCACGCCCATCTTGGACATCTTGCGATAGCGGTCTTCCATCTCGCCCACGACCCATTTCAGGGCGACAACCGCCTTTTTCGGGTCGGTCACAACGGGCGACAGCAGATGCGGAATGCCATCATAGACGGACAGTTCCAGCATCTTGGGGTCGATCATGATCAGGCGACATTCGTCCGGTGTCAGCTTATATAGCAGCGATAGGATCATGGTGTTGATCGCAACCGACTTACCGGAACCGGTTGTCCCCGCAATCAACAAGTGGGGCATCTTGGCCAGGTTTGCGACCATGGATTCGCCGCCGATATCCTTGCCCAGCGCCAGTGGCAGCGCGTGGTTACCATCACCAAAATCACGGCTGGCAAGGATTTCGCGCAACACCACCATCTCGCGGTTTTCATTGGGCAATTCGATCCCGATCACCGAACGACCCGGCAGGGTCGAAACACGTGCCGACAGTGCCGACATCGAGCGCGCGATATCGTCGGCCAGACCGATAACCCGGCTCGCTTTCAGGCCCGGAGCAGGCTCTAGTTCGTACATGGTAACAACCGGGCCGGGGCGGACACTGGTGATCTCACCCTTGACGCCATAGTCGTCCAGCACGTTTTCCAACATGCGCGCGTTTTCTTCCAATGCCTCATCGCTGAGGTGATGGCGCTGAATGCTGGAAGGGTTGGACAGCAAGCTCAAAGGCGGCAGCTCAAAGTCCGAATGCCGGTCTTCAAAGGACAACCCAGGCTGTGCTTCGGCCTGTGCACGACGCGACGGCGCAGGGGTGCGGCGAACAGGCTGTGCCACTACGGGTTTGCGCGGCTCGGCCACTGGAATTTTCATCGCAGGAAGCGGGGCCGGTTCGGGTTCGGGTGCGTCTTCAAATACGGCCTCATCCTCAAAGACGGGCTCGGGGGCAAAATCATGATGCAGGGGTTCCTGATGCCACTCGGGTTCAGGCTCTGCTGTCAGCATCGGCTCAGGCGGCAGACCGTCCAATGTCATCGGCGGCTCGGGGGGAAGCTCCTCTCCGCCTCTGGCGTTCAAAATCAACGGGTCCGGCCCCCGGCCACGCCCTTTGGTCAAAGGCAGGGTTGGATCGACCTCTGGCGCCACTTCACCCGCGGCCACTTTGCGATTGCGCACGGCTGCGGAAATCTTGGACTTGATACGATCTTCACCCGGCATTTCATCGAATCCGGCAACCGGTTCGCGGGCGACCAGTTCAGGTTCCGGCATGGGATCGGCGCGGCGGATCAGGCTTGGCATCCGCGCCAGCAGACCGGGTTTTGCGGGTTCGGGCTCTTCGAAATCCGGCTCTTCGAACATCGGATCGGCATACGCCATATCGTCGTCAAACACCGCGTCGTTGGCCTCTGCGCGGATGGCCTTGCGCTCTTCCCACTGTGCCCGGCGATCTCGTGCCGCCTGTGCGGTAACCGACGCACTGCGACCCAAGAGGTTCATCAACATGTCATAGGACATCACAAGGCCCAGCAAGAAGGCACGCGTGCCTTTGCGCACGTCGGCTTTTGTGAATCCAAGGACAAATGTACCCAGCACCAGCATGCCAGCTGCCATCGCCAGCGACATCAGTTTGACCATGAAATGTGACGATATAGGCAGCAGTGTCAGCAACGCACCCATGACGGTATCACCGAACAAGCCCCCCAGACCAAAGCTGTGGGTCGTGCGCCATGCCTCACCCGGCACCAAAGTCGCGGCATAAACGGAAACGATGGCAATCCAGATCGGAGCAAAGATAAGGCGGGCCACTGCGCGTTCCTCGCCGAAGTGCCCGGCAAAGCGTATGCCCCAGCCAATCAGCACCAGCGCGATGCTCCAACTGCCCCATCCGACGATCATGAACAGCGGCGCGGCGATCGACGCCCCAATCCGCCCCATCCAGTTCTGCACTGGCGCGTCTGTCGACACCATCCAGTTCGGATCATCCGGCGTGTAGGACCAGATCATCGCGGCTGAAGCCAGCCCCAGCAGGATCAGGGCGATCCCGATCAGTTCCTTGCTACGCCTTTCGATGGCGGCCTGGGTCGTACTGTCCAGCAATGGATCGCGGTTGCGCGCGTTATATGATGCCATTTTGCCCTCGTACCTCACGAATAGATGCAGTCACGGAGCGTAATCAGCCCCTGCCGCAACTCTGTTTTTGGGGCCACCATTGCGACCCGGATAAATTGTTCGCCCGGGTTTTGCCCCGGATCACCTTGAGAAAGATATGCACCAGGCAGCACCCGAACACCGGTTTCCTGCCACAGCCTTAATGTGGTTTCCTCGCCATTTTCGACTGGCAGCCATAGGAAAAACCCGGCTTCAGGCGCCATATAGCCCTGCACGCCCGCGAAAACCTCATCCGCGATCGTGTATTTTTCCTGATACAGCGCGCGGTTCTCTACAACATGCACCTCATCTGCCCAAACTTTTGCGGCGGCAGCCTGCAAAGGTAGCGGTAAAGGCGCACCTGCGTAGTTGCGTAACTGCTTGACCCTCTTGATGGTCTCGGGACCACCGGCGATCAGGCCCGAGCGCAGACCAGCCAGATTGGACCGCTTCGACAGTGAATTGAACAAGGTGATCCGCTCCGGATCGGCCCCAAGTTCCTGCGCGACGGTCAGCACACCGGTTGGTGCCGTGTCGCGGTAAATTTCGGAATAACATTCATCCGCGAAGATGCGGAAATCATAGGTTTCGGCCAGTTGGATCAGTTCGACCCAATAGTCGCGCGAGGCGACTGCGCCCTGCGGATTGGCGGGAGAACAGATATAGGCCGCTACGGTGCGGTTCAGAACGTCCTTTGGTAGCCCCGAATAGTTCGGCAAGTGACCTGTGGCGGCAGTTGCGGATACGAATACAGGCTCGGCACGAACCGACAGCGAGGCCACCATATAGACCTGGTAGAATGGATTCGGGCACAGTATGACGGGCTTTTCACCGTTTTTCTGCTCGGGGCACAGCGCCATCGCGGCGTTGTACAATCCTTCGCGCGTGCCATTCAACGCCATCACGTTGGTGTCAGGGTCCATCGAAACGCCATAGCGGCGATCAATCCAGTCAGTAATCGCCGACCGCAACTCGGGCGACCCTTCGTTTGGAGGGTATCCTTTAAACCCGGCCGCGTTTTCTGTGATCACATCGGTGACCCACGCCGGAAAATCATGCATAGGCGCGCCAATGGTCATGTGAATCACTTCGCCACCCGGCTGGTGATGATCCAACAGGGTGCGCAGACGCGGGAATGCATATTCCGGTAGGTCCGAAAACCGTTCGGGGAAATTCATAACTACTGCCTCAATACCGGGATCATTTCGCCCCGTTTTACAGGCAGACTACAGATCGCGCCCGGTTTCGTCCAGACAAAGAGGTGGCGAATCAGGGGATTGTGGCATTCAGGCCAACGCCGTCTCGGCCGCTGATCCCAGCCTTAGCAAGGCCTCTTCTGACCCCGGATATCCCATCATCATCACGCCACAGCCGGGTATTCCGGTCGGCAGTGTCAGTGCAGCAAGTCCCATCAGATTGCCAATGCGGGTGTTGCGCAGCGCCAACAGATTTTCCGTGACATAGTAATCATGGTCATTCATCAACCGATCCAGATTCGGCGGCAGAATGGGGGCCGTGGGCGCGAGCACCGCATCAAACCCGGATGTGGCGGCATCCCATGCAGCCCGACAGGCTTTCAGCCTGGACCAGGCCGCGATGTAATCGGCACCGGTCGCGTTTTGACCCGACCGAAACCGTTCCAGAATCTCGGGATACATGGCGTCAGGGTTGGCCTCGATCACATCGCGCCACAACCCATAAGCTTCGGTCGTGTACAGAATGCCGGACAGCGCCATGGCGTCGTGCAGCTCGGGGACGTCCAGCGGAACGATCTCGGCGCCTGCCTCGGTGAGTCTTTGCAACCCATCCTCAAAGGCCTTACGCGGTTCATCCCTCAGGTCGTCCTGCGCCACAGTCTGAAGATTGGCAAAGCGGCGGCCTTTCAGGCTGGCACCGCGAAGATCCAGTGGAGAGCGCCCCTCGAGCAAGGCCAGCATCTGAGCCGCGTCCTCGACTGAGCGGGTCAGTGGACCAACAGTGTCGAACCGCAGACACAAGGGCACTGTACCCTCAAGGCTGACGCGCCCGGCGGTGGTTTTCAGCCCGACCAGATTGTTCCAGGCCGCTGGAATGCGCACTGACCCGCCCGTATCCGAACCGATCCCACAGGCGGCAAGGCCCCAGGCCACCGATGCGGCCGCGCCGGAAGAAGAGCCTCCGGATACGGCGTCTTCGTCGTCAATGCATGGGGGCGTGCCAGTGATCGGGTTCAGGCCAAGGCCTGAGAAAGCCAGCTCGCTCATATGCGTCTTACCCAGACAGACCGTGCCCATGGCGGTGGCGTTACGCACAACGACCGCGTCCATTTCGGGAACCCGGCCTTTCAGCAAGGCCGAGCCTGCCTCAGTCGCGGTGCCGGCGGTGTCGAACAGATCTTTCCAGCTGATCGGCACACCATCCAACAGGGACCGCCGCAGGCCCAGATTGGCGCGCTCCTGCGCAGCCTGTGCCTCGGCTCGTGCACGATCATGCGTAACGCGGGCATAGATCCTGTCACGGTGCGGATGCGCGTCGATAGCGGCCAGATAGGTCTCGGTCAATTCAACCGGATCGATCTGTCCCATGCCGATACCCCGACCCAGATCACACGCCGCCATGGTCAGCCAGTCCTGCATCCCTGCCCCCTTGGAAAAAAAGCACTTTTAGGGAAGGTAGCGACAGGACCGCACATGGACAATCCCGAAAGGGCGCGCATATTGCAGGCCATGGAACACAACTCGGATATCCTGATCGTAGGCGGCGGCCTGAACGGCCCGGCCCTGGCACTGGCACTGGCCCAGACGGGGCATTCTGTCACCGTCATCGACGCATTGGCCGAAAAAGCACGGAAAAACGCGGCTTTTGACGGGCGCGCCTATGCGCTGGCGCTAGCCTCGCAGCGGTTGTTGGATGCGGTTGGCGTCTGGGACAAGGTGGCAGACCGTGCCCAGCCCATGCTTGAGATCAAGGTCACTGATGGCCATTCCGGCGCTGGTCCATCCCCGTTTTTCCTGCATTTTGACCATGCCGAGATTGAAGAAGGCCCGATGGGTTACATGGTCGAAGACCGCCACCTGCGCCGCGCGTTTCTGGATGCCATGGCCGAACAGGGCAGCATCACGCAGATCAGCGGCAAAACCGTTGTCGCGCAGGCCTCTGATGATACCGGCGTAGCGCTGACGCTGGATGATGGCACGACCCTGACCGGCGGATTGTTGGTTGGCTGTGACGGGCGCCGCAGTGGCACCGCCGCGCGTGCTGGGATCAAGCGCACCGGTTGGGACTACGGCCAGACCGCGCTGGTCTGTGCCATTGAGCATGACCTGCCCCATAACGGCGTGGCGCATCAGTTCTTCATGCCCCCCGGCCCCTTGGCGATTCTGCCGCTGACCGGCAATCGCAGCTCGATCGTCTGGAGCGAACGCTCCGAAATGGCCAAACGCATCAACGCCATGCCCGAGGCGGACTATCTGCAGGTATTGCGCCCGCGCTTTGGTGATTTTCTGGGTGACATCCGCCTTCAGGGCGACCGATTCACCTATCCGCTAAACCTGACGATCGCCAATTCCTTTATCGGTGACCGCATGGCTTTGGTCGGGGACGCCGCCCACGGCATGCATCCAATTGCAGGTCAGGGTTTGAACGCAGGTCTTCGGGACGTGGGTGCCTTGGCGGAAGTTCTGACACTGGCCGGACGGCGTGGCGAAGATATCAGTTCGGTATTGGTTTTGGAACGTTACCAGGAATGGAGACGGTTCGACACGGCGGCGCTGGCCATGGCGACCGATGTGTTCAACAAGCTGTTTTCGAACGACAACCCGATTCTGCGCTTCGGGCGCGACATCGGGATGGAGATCGTCGGCTCGATCCCCGGACTACGTCGCGGCTTTGTCCGTGAGGCCGCCGGGCTGACCGGAGATCTGCCGAAACTTCTGCAAGGGCGCGCGATTTAGTCAAGGTGCCGGGCTTCATCCACCAGCATCACCGGGATACCGTTGCGGATCGGAAAGGCTAGATTGGCAGCTTTGGACACCAGTTCCTGCTTTTCGGCGTCGTAGTGCAAAGTAGTGTGCGTCTGCGGACAGATCAGCGCCTCAAGCATGTGGCGATCAAATGGGTGTTCAGGTTCGGTCATTGCAGTTTTTCCTCGCTCGATCCGCCGCGCATGGCGAATTCAATCAATGTCACCAATGTCTCGCGGCGCGTGCGAAGGCAAGGTGCCTCAAGCAGCGCCTGTTTCTCTTCGGGATCGAAATCCAGCAGCATCGACAGAGAATTCACTAGCAGCTCGTCATCGGCATCCTTCAACGTGTCCCAGTCGGTCGACAGCTGGCGCGAGGAAAAAAACCGTTCAAGCAGATCCAAAAATCGCAACCGATCGAACGCATTGTCCGCCTCGGCCTTGCCAAGATCGCGGTCAAACCCGTCCCATGAAACAGCACAACGGCGATAAGGCGTAAACGCATCCAGCTCGGACTTGATCCGAAATCGCGAGATGCCGGACAATGTAATCAGGTAGCGACCATCTTCGGTTTCAGAAAACTGTGTCACACGTCCGGCACAACCGATTTGGTGCAGCTTGCTTTCGTTGGACTGACAGGGGTTCGGCTGGGCCATGCCGATCAAGCGTTCAGGCGTTTTCAGCGCGTCGTCCAGCATTTGCAGGTAGCGCGGCTCAAAAATATGTAGCGGCAAGCGAGACCGGGGCAGCAAAAGCGCCCCGGGCAATGGGAAAACGGATACCGTCTCCGGCAGATCAGCGGGATGCATCATGTACCCGAGTGTAGCCCTGATCAGGAATTAGGCAAATATCATCGAGCTGAGCTTGCGCCGCCCGTTCAGAACAATCGGATCATTGGGCTTCAGCGCGTCAAAAATGGTGAACAGTTGCGCCTTTGCGGCACCGTCATCCCACTCGCGGTCGCGGCGGAACAGTTCCAACAATTGCGTAACAGCCTCTTCAACTTCACCACTGGCGTGCAGCGCCTGTGCAAGATCGAACCGCGCCTGATGGTTGTCGGCATCTGCCTCAACCGCTGCTTTCAGCTCACCCACAGGACCAGCATCGGCAGCCTGTTTCGCCAGCTCCAGTTGGGCATGGGCGGCCTCAACCTCGGCCGAGGTTGAAATCTCTGCGGGTGCGCCGTTCAAAATCGCCTCGGCCTGCTCCAGATCGCCTGCTGCAATATGGGCGCGCACCAGACCGCCATAAGCGGCGGCGTGGTTCGGGTCTTCCCCCAGAATGGCGGAAAAGGTCTGTGCGGCATCCACAGCTGCGCCATCGGCCAGCATTTCTTCGGCGGCCAGAACAGCGTCATCCAACTGACCGCCGGGGCTTTCACCACCTGCGGCCTCAATAACTCGGTCCACGAACGCCTTGATCTCGGACCCCGGCACGGCGCCCTGAAACCCATCGACCGGCTGGCCTTTGTAGAACGCGTATACCGTCGGGATCGACTGAACGCGCATTTGAGAGGCGATCATCTGTGCCTCATCCACGTTGATCTTGACCATCTTCACCGCCCCTTTGGCGGCGGTCACAGCCTCTTCCAACAGCGGCCCAAGCGTTTTGCACGGACCACACCATGGGGCCCAGAAATCCACGATCACAGGGATTTCCTGCGAGGCCTCGACGACATCGGCCATAAAGGTGGCCTCGGATCCGTCCTTGATCAGATCGGCGGTATCGGGTCCGGCTGCGGCGTTCAGAAGGTCCATGGCATTCACTCTTTCGTTCGAATTTGGCCCCTATATGCAACTGCAAAGGGCAGAAACCAAGGGGAGAGTTGCAGGGTCAAAGGTCGAATGTCGCAAAGACTGGTGCGTGGTCGCTGGGTTTTTCCCACCCGCGCGCATCACGCAGAACGCGGCTGGAGTGCCCCGCGTTCGAGATATCCTGCGTGGCCCAGACATGATCCAGACGCCGCCCCTTGTCGGCAGCGTCCCAATCGCGGGCGCGATAGGACCACCAGCTGTACAGCTGCCCCTCGGGGATGTCCTTACGGGTTATGTCCACCCATCCGCCTGCGTCCTGCGTTTCGGCCAGGTGTTCAACCTCGATCGGTGTGTGTGAGACGACCTTGAGCAGTTTTTTGTGCGACCAGACGTCATCCTCGCGCGGGGCGATATTCAGATCGCCAACCAGAATGGACTTTTCGGGCTTTTCGGCATGGAACCAGTCGCGCATATCTGTGAGGTAGTCGAGCTTCTGCCCAAACTTCTCGTTCTTTTCTCGGTCTGGGATGTCGCCACCGGCTGGGACATAGAAATTGTGAATGGTGACACCGTTTTCCAATCGCCCAGCGATGTGGCGCGCGTGGCCGAGACCTGCAAAATCCTTGTCACCGACTTCTTCCATCGGCAGGCGCGAAAGGATGGCGACGCCGTTATACCCCTTCTGGCCCCTCGCAACCATGTGGGTGTACCCCAGTTCGGCAAATCCGTCGGTTGGGATCTTCTCAACCGGCGACTTGCATTCTTGCAAACACAGAATGTCCGGTGCCTCTTCCTGCAGCAATTTCAGCACGATAGGCTCGCGCAGGCGGACCGAGTTGATGTTCCAGGTAGCAAGAGTAAAGGGCATGGGGGATTCCTCTGTCGCGGTTGGCCGGAGGTTAGCGTGGTGTGGGATGGGGTGCCATGAGAAATGTGTGCCCGGGGTGAGCTTCTGCAAAAACGTAATTTGCGCTTGAAGCTGACCTTGCTTTTGAGATCAGTTGAGACTTGACCCACCGAGCGAGCGCCTTATCGACGAGAATAATATTATGAAAAACAGAACTTATCTAATTCAGTTTGCGGCCTCAGCCTTGCTGTCATTTGTCGCTGCAAATGCAGTCATTGCCAAAGAAGTCCGTTTCTGGGACATGCCGACCGGCTGCAGTTGGACTGTGGAGTATTCGAACGGCAACACTTGGGTCAACACCTTCGACGGGCAGCGATCTGGCAAGTACATCGTCACCACAAAGGATAAATCTGGAAACAAAAACAGAGTAAAGACAACCGAGTACGACAAAGAGGGCTTGATGACCCAGCGCACTTGGGCGAACGGAAAGTGGGAGATGTTCGAACCACACAGTTGTTTTGGTGTTCCGGGAAAGTGTTCTTACACTTATCGAAACGCCGATGGTGTCGTTTCACAAACAACGTCAAAGACCACTGTAGTAGGACCTACACGTTATCGCGTTAAAGCCAGATCAGGTGACGCAGGTACATACTCGGTTGACACTGTAACGACCACTCACTTTGGTCTTGCCTTGAGTTCAAGAAACAAAAACTTTTGGGCCAAAATCACCGAGTTCCGAAATTGTGGCATTGCTGCTTCATAGGCCGCAGCTTAATTCCTCCCAACAAAAAAGGCCGGGCCATAAGGCCCGGCAGTCCAACAGGGAGGTGCATGTCATAACCCGGACATGCGCGGGTTGGGAGTACTCTAATTACACATCCAGAGTATCACTTTGATCCACGTCAATCCACCCGGAGTTACGAGACCAAGCGATATCCGCCCGATTCTGTGACCAAAAGGCGCGCGTTCGATGGGTCGGGTTCGATCTTTTGGCGCAGACGATAGATGTGGGTTTCCAGCGTATGTGTGGTGACACCGGCGTTATAGCCCCAGACCTCGTGCAGCAGAACGTCGCGGGCGACCACGCCATCTGCCGAGCGGTACAGGAACTTGAGAATGTTGGTTTCTTTCTCGGTCAGGCGGATCTTGCGATCCTCTTCGGTGATCAACATCTTCATCGCCGGCTTAAAGGTATACGGCCCCAGCACAAAGACCGCGTCTTCGGATTGTTCATGCTGGCGCAACTGCGCGCGGATACGGGCCAGTAGGACCGGAAATTTGAACGGCTTAGAGACGTAATCATTGGCACCGGCATCCAAACCCAGAATGGTATCTGCGTCGCTGTCATGGCCGGTCAGCATCAGGATCGGGCTTTTGACGCCTTGTTTGCGCATCAGACGGCACAGCTCACGACCGTCCGTATCCGGCAGACCGACGTCCAGAATGACCAGATCGTAAATCGCCTCGCGTGCGCGCTCCATGGCGGATTGACCGTCTGCCGCTTCGAACACGTCGAAATCCTCGGTCATCACGAGTTGCTCGCTGAGCGCCTCGCGCAGATCTTCATCGTCATCCACCAGCAGGATTTTCTTGAGCTGAGCCATGTCCGGTCCTCCTAAGCCTTTTCCACCATTTGCGTGCGGAAGATGCAATCAACAAGATTTACTGCAATGGTCTCACGCCCTCGTGTCTGACGCAGAGGAATTGTTTCACTTTTTCTTCTGTTCGGGTTAGACGAAGACCAACACGTTATAGGGTAACATAGATGAGTCTTATCCCCGATATCTCGGAATTGCTGGCACGGGCCCGCGCGGATCTGCGTATGGGCGTTCCCGTCGTATTGACTGATGACAGCGGGTTCAGCGTCATAGCGATAGCGTCCGAGACATTAAGCGCACAACGGCTGGCCGACCTTCGGAACTTCGAAGGTCAGCCTGTGGTCGCGATCACCGTAAGACGCGCAGAAACGCTGAAGGCACGCGCCTATGATGGCGACCTCGCACGGGTAATCATCCCATCGGACACCGACATCGCATGGGTTCAGGCGGTCGCCGATCCCTCGGATGATCTAAATACCCCGATGAAAGGCCCTCTGATGTCCGAGCGTCAGGGTAGCGCAAACCTGCACCGAATTGCCATCGCTTTGACGAAGTCCGCACGCCTCTTGCCGGCCGCCGTGGTGGTTCCAATTGATGACGGTCGCGATTTTGCGGTGGCACATGGCCTGACCTGCATCGACCATACCCGCGCTGCGCCGCATCTGGCAGATCGAAGCACCCTGCACGCGATTGCCGCCGCGCGCCTGCCGATGGAAGTGTCCGAGGCCGGTCGGCTGCACGTTTTCCGCCCCGAAGATGGCGGAGAAGAGCATTATGCCGTGGAAATTGGGCGTCCGGACCGAAGCAAACCTGTGCTGGCCCGTTTGCATTCGGCCTGTTTCACAGGCGACTTGATGGGCAGCTTGAAATGCGATTGCGGGCCGCAGCTGCGTGGTGCGCTTGCCCAGATGGGGTCCGAGGGCGCAGGCGTGTTGCTGTACCTCAATCAAGAAGGGCGCGGCATCGGCCTTGCCAACAAGATGCGGGCCTATTTCCTGCAGGATCAGGGTTTTGATACGGTCGAGGCCAATCACCGATTGGGGTTCGAAGACGATGAACGTGATTTCCGACTGGGATCGGACATTCTGAAAGAACTTGGGTTTTCGTCGGTTCGATTGCTGACAAACAACCCGGCGAAAATCGCGATGATGGAAAAGACAGGCATCGCGGTGACCGAAAGAGTACCGCTGAAAGTGGGCGAAACAGCCCATAATCGGGGATACCTGGCAACCAAGGCCGCAAAGTCGGGCCATTTGCTGTGACCCCGGACGATCTGGTTCTTACTCCGCGGGGCATCCGGTTTGCCGGGCGCCTCTTTCCTTGTTCGATCGGAAAAGGCGGCCTGACGGATGACAAGCACGAAGGCGATGGGGCAACGCCAATCGGTGTGCATCACATAGTCAGTATGCTGTTTCGACCAGATAGAATAGCAGCTCCGTCCTCATGGGCCATCCCAATAGGCCCCGGTGATCTTTGGTCTGATGACAGCGCGGACAGCCAGTACAATCAGATGGTCAGCGCGCCCTATGCCCCCAGCCACGAAAAGCTGCGGCGCGCGGACCCCCTGTACGATCTTGTTCTGATCACCGACTGGAACTGGCCGAACTCTGTGTCAGGCCGGGGATCAGCCATTTTCCTTCACCAGTGGAGACGCCCCGGCTACCCGACCGAAGGCTGTGTCGCTTTTCGCCGCGACCATCTGCATTGGATCGCGCGTAGAATTTCCCCCGGAACGCGTCTGATTATCCCGCAGGTTTGACCCTCTCGCCAAAGATGGCGGACCCCACGCGCACATGGGTGGCCCCCAACGCGATCGCCTGCTCGAAGTCACCGCTCATCCCCATCGAGAGCCCTTCTAAACCGTTGCGTTCGGCGATCTTGGCCAGCAACGCAAAATGCAGCGAGGGTTCCTCTTCAACCGGCGGGATTGCCATCAGACCCTGAACCGGCAAATCCAGTTCGCGGCACTCGGCGATGAAGGCGTCCGCATCAACCGGCATGATCCCTGCTTTTTGCTCTTCTTCTCCGGTATTGACCTGAATGAACAGTTCCGGGCAGTGGCCAACCTCTTGCGCCAACCGTGCCAGCGTTTTGGCAAGCTTGGGCCGATCCACCGAGTGAATCGCGTTGAACAGTTCAATTGCCTGCCGGGCCTTGTTGGTTTGCAGCGGTCCGATCAGATGCAGGTCTATCCCTGAGAATTGCTCCTTAAAGCCCGGCCACTTTTCGGCCGCTTCCTGCACGCGGTTTTCCCCAAAACAGCGGTGGCCTTGGCTCAGCACAGCCTCAACACGTTCATTCGGCTGGACCTTTGAAACCGCGATCAGCTTTGTCGAACCCGCAAGTCGTCCGGCGGCGGATTCGGCCTTGGCGATGCGGGCAGTGATGTCGTGCAGCGACATGGATTTCCTCTCTCTGCTTTGGGGCAGGAAAACACCAAGTCCGCGCAAAAGAAAAGGGCAGGTCCGAAGACCTGCCCTTAAACTTTGTGGTTTAGCTCAACTTAGAAGTTGAACTGAGCACCGAAGTCGGCACGTACACGGCTGTCGCCGTCGCCGCGCTTCTCTTGGCCGAGACCACCGCGCAGCGATGCACCGCCGCCCAGGTCGTACTTAACGCCGATACCATACTGCTGCAGGTCGTCATCCGCCGAACCGTCACCGTAAGCAGCGGTCAGAGTGGTTGCCGCGCCCAGGTTGTAGGCCAGCGACAGACCGTATGCGGTGCCGTTGCGATCGTCGTTTACAACGTCATCGTCAGCTACAAACAGAGTACCCGAGAAGTCACCGAATTCTGCACCCAGGGTCAGAACGGTCAGCGACTGCTTTTCGCTCGCGCTGTTCACGTTCGCCTTGGTCTGACCATAGGCCAGTGCAGCGGTGATGTTGTTGAAGTTGTAGGTTGCGCTGATGTCCCAGCGGTCTGCGTCCTGCGCAACACCGTCAAAAGCAATAGTTGCTTGGTCATATGACGCGCCGAATGCGAAATCGCCAACTGCGTACTGGAAGAACACAGCGTTCGAACCCGAACCGGTCGACGAGTAAGCCAGGAAGCTATAGTCAACGCCCGAGTACTGACCGATGAAGGCTTCCAGGCCAGGCTCGTTACCGTAGTAGTTTGCCAGGTTGTCGAAGGAACCCGCAACGTTGCCGGCGTCAACACGCAGACCACCGTAGATGACCGAGAAGCGTGCGCCGTTCAGGCCAGCGCTGTTCTGCTCACCGTTGCCGGCGTTTTCGTCAGCCTGCAGACGAACACGAGCCGAGAACTCAACGCCGCCATCGGTTTCTGCGGTGCCGTCGATGTTCAGACGGAAACGCGAGACCAGGATGGTGCTGTCGGTTTCGACGGTCGAGGTGCCATCAGCGATGATGTCGCCGTTTGCATCTGTGGTGAAGTTGTTAACAGTACCGGTACGATCTTCGTAGTAGCCAATACCAAAACGGCCATAGCCGCTGAATTTAACGTCGGCCGCTGCAACACTTGCGGTTGCGATCAGAGCGGTCGATGCGAAGAGAACTTTTTTCATCTTGTTTCCCTCGGTTTCAAAAGTTTTTCTACTCGACACATGCCTCAGCACATGTCTCAGCACGGGAACCGTTTCGCTCGAATTACCCCCTTCACGCAAGCTTGCCTTAAATGTGAAGGGTGCATTGGCCCCAAATTGGTGCAAGGATGCCACAGTCGATATTCGGGGGCTAAACTGCCGTCCACACTGACATGTGTAACAAGAATAGGGTTGTTGCTGAACTGGACCTTGTCTAGGAGTAACACGTAACAAAGTAGACCAAGTGAAACAGGACCAGTCGACAATGCGCCTGCAGACGATTTTCGGTTTGATCATAATGACTGCTGCCGTGTCGGCCTGCGGACAGAATCAGAGTGCGGCTCCGAATCCCGCGTTGCTGTATACAGATAGCACACGCACGGAAGAACGAGAGCTGAACGATCCAGAACGCACGACAATCTGGGACGTGTTCAACCGCGGGAATGCTGAACAGATCGTCAATGTGAACCGGTATTTGTGGGCGGCCTCACTGGATGTGCTGAATTTCCTCCCAATTCAGGAAGTTGATCCATTTACCGGCGTGATCGTAACAGGTTACGGCACGCCTCCTGGTGGCGGACGTTCTTATCGCGCGACCGTGCATATAAGTGATCCGGCCCTGGCGGCGCGGTCGCTTTCGGTAGCACTGCAAAGCAGCGGAGGCGCTCCGGTCAGCGCTGCAACGGCCCGGGCGGTCGAGGATGCGATCCTGAATCGCGCACGCCAGTTGCGCATTGCGGACAACAAACTCTAGCCACCCGCTGAAAATCACAATATTACCACGCCGGGTTCACGCCCGGCGTTTTCATTCACGAAGGACCGCACAATGTCGCGCTACTCGGCCACCGAAATCGAAGCAAAATGGCAAGAGGCCTGGGACAAGGCCGGGATCTTCACCGCCGACCATAAGGCGGACAAGCCGAAATATTATGTGCTTGAGATGTTCCCCTACCCGTCAGGGCGAATCCATATGGGGCATGTGCGCAACTATACGATGGGCGACGTCATTGCGCGTCACAAGCTCGCGACGGGGCATAACGTGCTGCACCCGATGGGCTGGGATGCCTTCGGGATGCCCGCAGAGAACGCCGCCATGGCCATTGGCGGCCACCCGAAAGACTGGACCTATAGCAACATCGCCGACATGCGCGGACAGATGAAGCCGTTGGGTCTGTCCATTGACTGGTCCCGAGAATTCGCCACCTGTGACCCTGAATATTATGGCCAACAGCAGGCTTTGTTCCTGGATATGCTCGATGCCGGATTGGTTTATCGCAAAAACGCTGTGGTGAACTGGGACCCGGTCGACATGACCGTTCTGGCCAATGAACAGGTGGAAAATGGACGTGGCTGGCGCTCGGGCGCGCTGGTGGAACGGCGCGAGCTGACCCAGTGGTTCTTCAAAATCTCGGACTATTCCGAAGAATTGCTGGATGCGCTTGATACGCTGGAGAACTGGCCTGCCAAAGTGCGGCTGATGCAGGAAAACTGGATCGGCAAGTCGCGCGGCCTGCAATTTGGCTTCGAACGTACTGATGGTGGTGAGCCCATCACCGTCTATACGACTCGGCCCGATACGCTGTTGGGCGCGTCCTTTGTTGGTATTTCGCCGGATCACCCGATTGCCAAGCAGCTTGAGGCCGAAAACCCCGAAGTTGCTGAGTTTGTTGCCGAATGCCGCAAGGGTGGCACCACGGAAGAGGCCATCGAGACGGCCGAAAAGCTGGGTTACGACACCGGCATTCGCGTGCGTCACCCGCTGGACCCGAATTGGGAACTGCCGGTCTGGATCGCCAATTTCATCCTGATGGATTACGGAACTGGCGCGATCTTTGCCTGCCCCGCGCATGACCAGCGTGATCTTGATTTCTGCCGCAAGTATGGCCTGCCGGTCATCGACACCTTCTTTGCACTGGATGACGATAAGCCGGTCGACAAGATCGCCTTTGTGCCGCCGAAAACTGAAAAAGTCCGCTGGGTGGACCACTTCGCAGGCCTGACCGAGGCCTCTGGGGATGAGGCGATCAACGCCACCGTCGATTTCGCGGAAAAAGCAGGTTGGGGTGAAGGCGTCACCAAATATCGCCTACGCGATTGGGGGCTCAGCCGTCAACGCTATTGGGGTTGCCCGATTCCGGTCGTGCATTGCGACAAATGTGGCACCGTGCCCGAGAAGAAAGAGAATCTGCCGATCGAATTGCCTTACGACGATGGCAACGGCAAACCCATCGACTTCTCGATCCCCGGCAACCCGCTGGACCGCCATGCCAATTGGCGTGACACCCCTTGCCCGTCTTGCGGCGCGCCTGCCAAACGTGAAACGGATACGATGGATACGTTTGTCGATTCGTCGTGGTATTTCGCCCGTTTCACCGCGCCACGCGCTGACACACCCACCGATCTGGCCGAGGCCGAATACTGGATGAATGTCGACCAGTATATCGGCGGTATCGAGCACGCGATTCTGCACCTGCTCTATTCGCGCTTCTTCGCGCGGGCGATGAACATCACGGGTCACCTGCCTAAGAAAGCCATCGAGCCGTTCAATGCGTTGTTCACGCAGGGCATGGTCACGCATGAGATCTATCAGACACGCGACGCCAATGGCCGTCCGGTTTATCACCTGCCCGAAGATGTGACCGACGGAAAACTGGCCGACGGCACCGAGGTTGAGATTATCCCCTCGGCCAAGATGTCGAAATCAAAGAAAAACGTAGTCGACCCGGTCAGCATCATCTCGGCCTTCGGCGCGGATACTGCGCGTTGGTTCGTCCTGTCCGATTCGCCGCCTGAACGGGATGTGGAATGGACCGCATCCGGGGCCGAGGCTGCGTTCAAGCACCTCAGCCGTGTGCATCGGATCGCCTCGGAAATCGCCGAATCGGATGTTCCGGCCAATGCCGAGGATGAAACCCTGCTGCGCGAGATGCACAAAGCCATCCATGACGTCACAGGCGGAGTCGAATCTTTCGGCTTCAACGCCTCAATCGCCAAGCTTTATGCTTTCACCAACACCCTGGCCAAATCCAAGGCGGGCACCGCAGCCAAACGCGAGGCCGCCAAAACGCTGGCACAGCTGATGTCGCCGATGACCCCGCACCTGTCCGAGGAGCTTTGGCAGCTGCTGGGTGGCGAAGGGCTGGTTGCCACGGCATCATGGCCGGTTGCGGATGCAGCTATGCTGGTGGACGACACCGTCACCCTGCCGATCCAGATCAACGGCAAGCGCCGCGCGGAAATCAGCGTGGCCAAAGATATGCCCAAGGACGAGGTTGAAAAAGTCGCGCTGAGCACCGAAGCTGTGCAAAAGGCGCTGGATGGCGCCACACCCAAGAAAGTAATCGTTGTACCGGGCCGGATTGTGAATGTCGTCGTTTAACCGCAGAACCTTTTTGCTGATGCCGCTGGCGCTTGCCGCCTGCGGGTTTGAACCTGTGTACGCTCCGGGCGGATCGGGCTCGGCGCTTTTTGGTCGCGTAGAAGTGTCGGCACCAAACACAGTCACCAGCTTTCTTCTGGTCGAAGATCTGGAACAAAAGCTAGGTCGTAGCGCAACATCCGGCAGTGAATACAGTCTGGACGTTTCCGTCGTGACCCAGACGGTGGCGGCATCGATCACCTCAACGAACGAAACCAACCGTCTTATCATCAACGGGACTGCCAACTATTCGCTTAGATCGAATGCGACAGGGCAAGTTCTCGCCTCGGGTTCGGTGACGGATTTCGTGGGATATTCGGCCGCCGGGTCTACCGTGTCGACACTGGCTGATGAGCGGGATGCAACGCAGCGCCTGATGGTGATTCTGTCCGATCAGATCATCAGTCGGCTGTACGCCACGCCGGGCCTGTCCGCATGAAGCTGAGCCCGCGCGAGGCCGAGGGATATTTCTCGAGACCCGACGCGGATAAGACCGGGCTGTTGATCTACGGTGCGGATGCGATGCGCGTGGCGCTAAAGCGGCAACAGGTTTTGGCCGCTCTGCTGGGCGCCAATGCCGAAGAAGAGATGCGGTTGACCCGCCTGCCCGGAAGCGATCTGCGTGGCGATCCGGCCTTGTTGCTGGACGCGGTCAAGGCGGTCGGGTTCTTTCCCGGGCCACGCGCTGTATTCGTCGAAGACACAACCGACACGGCCGCCCCCGCAATCCTTGCCGCGCTGGAAGATTGGGTAGCTGGCGATGCCCAAATCATCGTCACCGCCGGGCAGCTCAAGGCCAGCTCCAAGATTCGCAAAGCGTTCGAATCGCACCGCTCGGCCTATGCGGTAGGTATCTATGACGACCCACCATCCCGGGCCGAAGTCGAACGAGTGCTTTCTGAGGCCGGTTTGCAAAACATCCCGCGCGATTCGATGGCCGCGATTGCTGAGCTGGCAACCGGTATAAGCCCCGGTGACTTTACCCAAACGATTGAGAAACTGTCGCTTTACAAGCGCGGTGACAGTTCCGAGCTGACCATTGAAGACGTCGAAGCCTGCGCGCCCCGCTCGACCGAGGCCGCACTGGATGATGTGCTGAACGTGGTTGCCGATGGTCGCGCGGGTGAAATCGGCCCGCTGATCCGACGTTTGCAATCACAGGGAACCAATGCGGTCAGCCTGTGCATCGGCGCGACAAGGCACTTCCGCACTTTGTACGCCTGCGCATCCGATCCGGGCGGAGCTGCACAGGGCATCGGAAAGCTGCGCCCCCCGGTTTATGGGAAACGGCGCGACCGCATTCTGCGTCAGGCCCAAGGGTGGGGTGCGCCAAAATTGCAAACTGCGTTGACGGTTCTGACAGATACGGACCTGTCGCTGCGCTCGGCCGGGCAAACGGCACCGGCCATGGCATTGGTCGAACGTGCCATGATCCGTTTGGCGATGCTGGCGCGGACCCGCTAACCGCTTTGATCCAACCAATATGCCGCCGAACGCCCAGCCCAACGGCCGGTCGCCAGGCAGGCTGTCAGAAGGTACCCCCCGGTCGGGGCCTCCCAATCCAGCATCTCGCCCGCGCAAAACACTCCGGGACATGCAGTAAGCATGAGCCCCTCATTAAGCGCCGAACGTGGCACACCTCCTGCTGTGGAGATGGCCTCGTCCATCGGGCGCAGGCCCGAGTGTCTGATCTGCAGATGCTTGATCACGCTTACGTCTAGCGATGGAAACTGGCCATCGCGCTTGGACATTTCATGAAACAGGGCGACCTTTTGCGGAGACAGGTGCAGAGATTTCTTCAGCCACTGCGAAAAGGTCGTTTTCGATTTCTTTGACGCAAATCGACTTCGCAACGTATCGGCATCCAAATCCGGAACCAAATCGACAAAAAGCGGTGCTCTGTCACGCAAGGCCGGGGTCAGTGAGTACAATCCACCCCCTTCCAACCCTTTCGCCGAAACCGCAGCCTCGCCGCGACTTTCCAACTCTCCGGCCCTCCATCGCACCGATTTCAAAGCCGCGCCAAAATGCGGCTGCATATGGGGGCTCCATTCCACGGAAATGGCTGAGTTTGCGGGTGCGAAAGGTGTGAGGGGCACGCCTTTACCCGTCAGCACCGATGCCCATGCTCCGTCTGATCCCAACCGCGACCAGCTTGCCCCGCCCAGCGCAAGAACGGTCACATCGGGGAATAGCTTCTGCCTGCCATCATCCGTGTCGAATACGGCTTGGGCACCGTCCCAACCAACCCACCGCCAGCGTGTTCTGACCTGAACGCCAGCCTCTGCCAGCCGTGCCAGCCACGCCCGCAACAGCGGAGAGGCCTTCATCGATGTCGGAAACACCCGCCCGGTCGAGCCTGTGAACAGCTCTTGCCCCAACCCTTGCGCCCATGTTTGCACGTCCGAGGCATCAAATTCGGCAATCATTGGTCGCAACCAGGTCGCAGCCTCACCATAGGATCCCAGCAAAGTCTCAAGCGGCTCGTCCTTGGTCAAATTCAGCCCGGACTTTCCTGCCATCAGGAACTTTCGCGCCACCGAAGGCTTGGCCTCGGCCACAACAACAGAATGCCCGGCTTTGGCCATTTCCTCGGCCGCCATCAGGCCTGCGGGTCCGCCGCCGATCACCAGTGCCTTTGCCATCCCTGCCCTCTTGCCTTTCGCGCCACCTGACGCAACCTTACCCTCGTCATGACGAACAGCGATCCGATCTGCCCGCTCTGCAACCGCCCGATCCCGGACGGGGACGGGGACGGGGACGGGGACGGAAGCCTGCACCATCTGATCCCAAAACTCAAAGGGGGCAAGGGCGGACCCACCGTCCTGCTGCACCAGATTTGCCATAAAGAGGTGCATGCGACCCTGACCGAGGCGGAGTTGGCCCGTGAATTCAACAGCGTCGAGGCTCTGCGCGCCCATCCGAGGCTGGAGAAATTCCTGAATTGGGTTCGCAAACGCCCGCCCGGCTTTCGCTCGAAAGTTCCGGGCAAGCGTCGAGGTCGTTGATCAGCCGGGATTAACCGGGTCGCCAAACGCGTCCCGGGTTGGCGCGGCAAGCCCCTGAAACTCCAACCCGCGATAATCGGGTACATAGGCAAACCTGACGCCTTTGACGTGTTGGAACTCCAACGTTGTGTAGGGGCGTTTCCACAGCCATTCGCGATTTTCTACTGACCAAGGGTCTGGATTTGGCGGAGCCTCGTCGGTGAACGCGTAAAAATGCAGATCAAAGCCGTATTGCCCAATGTCCTGCATCGAAAGCAGGCGCATGCCCTTGCCTCGGCAGAATTCATCCTCGGCTTCTATATTTCCGGTGCGCAGGGTGATCTGGCCGATACAAGCCTGTGCAAACGGATCGCCCGGGTCTGCAGCGTTTGGCGGCCGGTTGCCTTCAAAATCATGCTGAAGCAGCTCGATCACGAATCCTTCGGGGTCTTTGAGGTGACACATATACCCGATGTCCAGAAACTGCTTCGGATCTGATACCTCAATTCCCTTTTCGCGCAGGAATGCGGTGGCCAGATCGACATCCGGTAAGGTGATGCCGATCTTCCAATAGCGTTGTCCTGTGTCATGGGTGTATCCGCCGCCGCCAGGCATCAGCAGCAAATCGGCGTCCTGCCCCAAATAGCCGATGCGAAGGCTCGCCCCTTGAGTTTGCACCGACATCCCAAGAACGTCCGTATAGAATTTGCCTAGTTGTTCAGGATCGGCGACGCGCAGTCGCAAGCCAGAGAGCCTCATCCGCACAGCCCGGCTATACCGGCAGCGATCTGGGGATCGGCGGCGGTGCTATCAGCGACCAGTTCACGCGCTGTCTGCATCAGCGCATCCGGTGCCACCACCCGGTCCACCAGACCAAAGGTATAAGCCTCATCCGCGGTGATCTTTTGCCCGGCCATCAGGACCAACTTGGTGCGTGACGGCCCTATCAGCGCCGACATGCGCACAGGATCGGACGGTTGCGGCAGAAAGCCCAGCTTCATCACAGGATAAAAAAACTTGGCGGACGGGACCGCTATTCGAATGTCACAGGCGAGCACCATCCCGTTCGCGCCGCCTGCCAAAGTGCCATTCAAAGCGGCAACGGTCAGGCATGGCAGGGCAGCGATCGCACCCGACAAACGCTCCCATACGTCCGAGGTTGCAAGCCCGGCGCGCGCCTCATCCAGATCGGCGCCGGCGCTGAACACGCTGCCCGCTCCGGTCAGGATAAACGCGCGCGCCTCGGTAGCGGCTTCGGCAATCTCGGCCAGCTCAGACAGCATCGCCCCTGTCAGCGCATTGGCTTTGCCGGGATTGTTTAAGGTAACGATCCACAAACCGTCTTCTTTTTTTAGTTCGATCACGTCAGCCCAACCCTTTGTCGAATTTCTTCACGCCGCAACGAGATTTCGGTCCCCAAAAATTCATCCGCATCGGACGTGCACATCCACAGCAGCGCCTTGGCTGGCCAGTCGGCCGGGATATGATCGCTCCAATCCAACTGGCTGACGGCGTTTATGCCGCTGGTCTTGATGACCCGCTGCATGTCGGTTGCCACAGTGCCCGGTGACAGACCCATGGCGCGGATGCCGTGTATCGATTCCTCAAGATGCAGGCATTCCGTCAGCATCTTCGCTCCGGCCTTAGACGCGCAGTAATGACTCCAGGCTTCGATCGGGTTCGAGGCCGCGCCGGATGATACGGTCAACACGGTGCCTCCACCTGCTGCGCGCATGATGGGCAGGGCAGCCCGCATTCCGTAGAACACACCCTTGAGGTTTATGTCTATCGCCTTGTCCCAGGCCGCGACATCCGCGTTCGAAAGATGGAAGATCGGGTCAATAACACCGGCATTCCCGATCAGAACATCCAAACCACCAAAGCGGTCGACGCAATCTGCAACGGCCTGTTCGACCTGCGCAAAATCACTGACGTCACATTCCAGTGCGATTGCGTTTTCGCCCAGCGCAGATGCCAATGCGGCGATCTGATCGCGGCTACGCGCGAGCAGCGCCACGTTCGCACCTACTGCGGCAAAAAGGCGCCCTGCCTCTGCTCCGATGCCGCGGCTGGCCCCAGTTATCAGTACGGTTTTCCCCTGCATTTGGTTCCTATACCTCCAACGGTTTGAATTTGTGTGAATGCTTACCGCGCGAAGGGGGAAATGGTCCAGCCCTTGCCCCTTGACGCCCGACGCCACAAGCACGACGATGCCGGCAAAATTATCTAGAAGGGTACTGTAATGTCCGTTTTCCTTCGCCGCAGTTGCGGTGCTGTTTTGGCTTATGCCGTTATCACACAAGGCGCACTTGCCGACCTGACCTCACAGGATGTCTGGAATGACTGGAAAACCTATCTGGGCCAAATGGGGTACACCGTTTCGGGCGACGAAACCGTTTCAGGCAATGTAACTACGATTGCCGACATGGCTGTTTCGATGGACCTGCCGGAAGAGGATGCAACCTTCCAGATGGTCGTTCCGGAAATGAGCCTGACGGAAAACGGCGACGGCACGGTCAGCATAGATTTCCCTGACACCTATGTGATGACCGTGTCCGGTCAGGGAGATGGCGAGGAATTCTCGGTCGATATCAACTATTCTGAGACCGGAATGAACCTGGTCGTTTCAGGCTCGCCCGACGAAATGACCTACGACTATTCGGCCGACACGATAGGTATCAAGCTGGATGGTCTGAATGTGGACGGCGAAAAAATGCCCGCTGATGCGCTCGCGCTCAGCTTAAACATGACAGATCTGGCTGGCAGCTCGGTCATGAAAATCGGCGAAAACCGTGACATTGATCAGAAGTTCACCGCGGGTGGGATGACCTATGATATGGCGTTCCAAGACCCGGACAGCGGCGACACGGCTAGGGTTGACGGCTCGATGAGCCAGCTGGCGTTTGAGGGCACAAACGTTATCCCATCCGAATTCGACATCTCGGACCCGCAGGCCTTCTATAAGGCGGGCTTCTCGTTCTCGGGGCTGTTCACCTACGGATCCGGCCAGAACGCGATTGCAGGCACCAGCGAAGGCGAGGCATTCTCGGTCGGAAGCGAGTCTCAGGGTGGCAAATTTGGCGCCAGCATCGACGCAGAGCGTCTTGCCTATGACATCGAGCAGAACAGCGCGAAAGTCGCAGTGACGACGGCCGACCTGCCCTTCCCGATCGAAATCGCGATGGAGAATGCCGGGTTCAAGTTTGAAATCCCGGTGCAGAAATCCGAGGAAATCCAACCGTTTGGGTTCGCCATGAACCTGACCGACTTCACCATGTCGGATATCCTGTGGAGTATGTTCGACCCAGCAGGCGCCCTGCCGCGCGACCCGGCAACGATTGCGCTGGACACCACCGGAACCGCCAAGGTTCTGTTGAACATCTTTGATCCCACCGCGGTCGAAAACCTGGATACATCCGACGCAGCCCCGGGCGAGTTGCACTCGCTGAAGATCAACGAACTGCTGGTGTCTCTGGTCGGAGCCAAGCTGACAGGTGAAGGCGATTTCACCTTCGACAACTCCAACGTCTCAGAGTTCGACGGAATGCCCACGCCGACCGGCGTTGCCAAGCTGAAACTGAATGGTGCCAATGCCCTGATCGACAAGTTGATCGAGATGGGGCTGGTGTCGGACAGCGATGCAATGGGCGCGCGGATGATGATGGGTCTGATGGCCGTACCGGGTGACGAGCCCGACACGCTGAATTCGGAAATCGAATTCACTGCGGACGGTCAGATTCTGGCGAACGGCCAGCGTATCAAGTAACACTTCGGGAAGGCGGCACCGCTGCCTTCCCAATCCTTCGCCGTGGTGCGAACTCCGGCACTGGGCGCATCGTGCCGAATTCCATTTCAATAGTTTGCTCAACCTAAAATAGCCGCAGGCCTTGCGAGACCGGCGGTCCAAGGCTAGGTCGAATACACACAGACCGGAGGCCTCATGACCCGCACACCAGAAGAAATCAGCCATAACCTGCTGGACGCGGCCCGCAAAGCCGGGGCCGAAGCGGCGGATGCCATCGTTCTGGATGGCTCATCGGTATCGGTTGAAGTCCGCGGTGGCGCGCTGGAGCACGCCGAACGGTCCGAAGGCACCGACCTGGGACTGCGTGTGTTTCTAGGCAAGCGGCAGGCGATCGTCTCAAGTTCGGACAGTCGCCCCGAAACGCTGACGGCGATGGCGCAACGTGCAGTGGCCATGGCAAACGAAGCTCCAGAAGATCCTTTTACAGGGTTGGCCACGCCCGACCAGCTTGCAAAAGACTGGGATATCGCGGCGCTGGAACAATTCGACCCGACGCCGGAACCATCGGCGGATACGCTTTTGCAGGATGCACTGGCTGCCGAAGCTGCCGCTTTTGCCATAGAAGGCGTGTCCCAAGTATCAGACGCCGCGGCCGCTTATGGCACCCACCGCGTGCATCTGGCTGCCACAAATGGCTTTTCCGGCGGGTATTCCCGCAGCAGCCGCTCGACCTCTTGCGTTGCTATCTCGGGCCAAGGCACAGGGATGGAACGCGACTACGACGGCGACAGCCGCACATTCCAGAGTGACCTGCGCAGCCCTGATGAGATTGGCCGCTCGGCAGGTGAACGCGCCGTTGCGCTGATTGGGGCACAAAAACCCGCGACAGGCACATTCCCTGTCCTGTTCGACGAGCGGATTTCGTCTTCGCTGATCGGTCATCTTTTGGCCGCCAGCAACGGCGCCGCCATTGCCCGTGGTGCGTCATGGCTGAAGGACAACCTGGGAGAGCAGGTCCTGCCTGAACACCTGTCACTGATCGAAGACCCGCATCGCCCGCGTATCTCGGGCTCTCGCCCCTTTGACGCCGAAGGTTTGCCAACACAGCGAAGGGCCGTTGTTGAAAACGGAGTACTGACCGGGTGGACCCTGGATTTGGCCAGCGCACGAAAACTGGGCATGGCCTCGACCGGGAATGCGGCGCGTGGCGTGTCCGGCCCCCCGTCGCCCAGCAACTGGAACCTGAGCCTGACCCAAGGCACGCACAGCCGGGACGATCTGCTGCGTGACATGGGAACCGGCCTGTTGGTGACCTCGATGATCGGATCGACGATCAACCCCAATACCGGCGACTACTCACGTGGGGCATCAGGCTTTTGGGTCGAAAACGGGGAAATCACCCACCCCGTCAACGAATGCACGATCGCTGGCAATCTGCGTGACATGCTGAAACGGATTATTCCGGCAAATGACGCACGTACGTACTTGTCCCGCGTGGTGCCATCGATCCTAATCGAAGGAATGACACTTGCCGGCACCTGACCTGCAACTGCTGATTGACGCCGCATTGGAAGCCGGAAAGATCGCCACTCGGTTTTCGGGGACCACGGCGCAACGCTGGGATAAACCCGACGGAGCCGGCCCGGTGACCGAAGCAGATCTGGCCGTCAACGCGATGCTTGAGCAAATGCTGCCCGCAGCGCGTCCGGGGTATGGCTGGTTGAGCGAAGAGACCGAGGATTCAGCTGACAGGCTGTCGAAAGACCGTGTTTTCATCATTGATCCCATCGACGGCACCCGCAGCTTTGCCGAAGGCTCGCGGACCTGGGCCCATTCCTTGGCCATCGCCGAACAGGGCGAAGTGACGGCCGCTGTGATCTACCTGCCTTTGCGAAACCTGCTTTATGCCGCAGCAAAAGGTCAGGGTGCCACGCTCAACACCGAAAAGATCCGGGTCAGCGAACTCGGTGTGTTGGAAAGCGCCGAGGTGTTGGCCGCGAAACCCAACATGCAGCCGCAACACTGGCGTCAGGGGCAGGTACCCGAGTTCAAACGGAACTACAGGCCATCTCTGGCCTATCGCATGGCCCTTGTTGCACAGGGACGATTTGACGGGATGATGACCCTCAGGCCCAGTTGGGAATGGGACATCGCCGCCGGTGATCTGATTATACGCGAAGCCCTCGGCCGGTGTTCGGACCGCGCGGGGCTGCCTCTGCGGTTCAACAATGCAATTCCGTGTCTGAACGGTGTGATCGCTGCGGGTTCAGGTGTTTATGGGCTACTGTCGGAACAACTCGAACCGGAAAGCCCTGGAATCGCACCATGAGCAAGCCACGCTCGTTAAGCCTTGCCGCCTATCGCGTGCTGTCCTGGGGTATGCAAAATACCGCCAGCAACGGCGATATTGCGCGCCCCGAGGGCGAGGTTTTGTGGCTGCACATAAATGCGTGGGAACGTCACCGCGCTATTGTTGATTTTTGCCAGCGGTTGCAGCAAACGCGCCCCAATCTGTCGGTGGTTCTGACCGCGCCACCTGATGCAGATCTGACAAGATGGGTCAGCAGCGGATACCCTTTGGTCAACCTGCCCGCCGAACAAACCGGGGCCGCGCGCGCGTTTCTGGACCATTGGCAGCCGGATATCGGAATATGGGTCGGGGGCGGCCTGATGCCCAACGTGATCACGCGCGCCGAGGAACGCGGGATTCCCCTGATGTTGATCGAAGCACAGGCGGACGTAGAAATCGCACGGGGCGGCCGTTGGTTGCCCGATATCACAAGATACACGATTGACTGTTTTCAGACGATCCTGTGCACGACACCGGAAATTGCCCGTCAAATTCGGCGGCTAGGCGTCGCTTCGAACAAGGTGCAAGAGGCACCGCCCCTTCATATCAGCCCAAATCCGCGCCCATGGCCCGAGGACGAGCTGATCGAGGTGAACCATGCGCTGTCTGGCCGACCGGTCTGGTTAGCGGCGTGGGTCCAGGACAAAGAATTCATCTCGGTCCTCAGCGCCCATAGACAGGCAATGCGCATGCTGCCGCGTTTGGCGTTGGTATTGCAAGTGGCCGACGTTACCGAAGCCGGACCGCTGCATCGGCGGCTTGAAGCGATGGATCTGCGCTGTACCAACTGGGACGAAAGCGGGACGATCGAGGATATGACTCAGGTGATCCTCTCCGCCGTGCCCGAGGATCTGGGTCTTTGGCAACGGGTATCGCCCGTTACCTTCATGGGCAGCTCTCTGGAACGCGGCGCCGGGGGCGCGGATCCGCTGATCGCCACGGCGCTGGGATCAGCTGTGATCCACGGCCCGTTTGTGCACAGCCAACAACAGCTTTACGATCAGCTTGACCGGGCCGGGGCCGCGCGAACGGTCAGGTCCGCCACCGAACTGGGCGATGCAGTGGTGGAATTGTTGGCACCGGATCAGGCCGCCAATATGGCGCTGGCCGGGTGGCAGATCGTTACCGAGGGTGCGCCGCAGGCGGATCACTTGATCGACATGATTCAGGACTACCTGGACCAGCGGAGTGCAGACGATGCGAGCACCTGATTTCTGGAATACCGCGCCAGATCGGCTGGACCTGCGCGCACGGCTACTGGCACCGCTTGGGCGGCTCTATGCTGGCGCTACGGCGCGTCGGGTCGCCTCGGAACCCGGTATTAACCCGGGTGTTCCTGTCATTTGCATTGGCAACCTGAACGCGGGTGGCACCGGCAAGACCCCGACTGTGATCTGGATGATCGAGCAATTGCGCGATGCCTGGCATGAGACACATGTGGTCACGCGCGGCCATGGCGGCTCGCTCGAAGGGCCGGTGCGGGTGGACCCCGGCAAGCATACCGCGGCGCAGGTCGGGGATGAGCCCCTGTTGCTGGCGGCTTTTGCCGATGTCTGGGTAGCCAAAGACCGCGCCGCTGGCGCAAAAGCAGCCGCCGCGGCGGGTGCCACAGTCATCGTGCTTGACGACGGGTTTCAAAACCCCTCGGTGGCGAAGGATTTCTCGGTCATTGTGGTGGACGCGGCACGCGGGTTCGGCAATGGACAGTGCTTACCGGCTGGCCCGCTGAGGGAACCGGTGGAAGTCGGATTACGGCGCGCTGATTTGGTGCTGTCCCTTGGCGAAGCTGATGCCCAAATCGAGTTTGCCGAACGCTGGGGGAAAAAACTGTCCGTCCCACATGCAACTGGCGCGGTTGAGCCGCTGCAAACCGGCATGGATTGGAGCGATACGCCTGTTCTTGCCTTTGCAGGCATCGGACACCCCGAGAAGTTCTTTGCCACTTTGCGCCAGCAAGGCGCGACCTTGCTGCGGGCCGAAGCGCTGGATGACCACCAGCCGCTGACACCCGCCCTGATGACCCGTCTTGAAAACGAAGCCCGCTTGTTGCGCGCGCAAATGGTCACCACGGAAAAAGACGCCGTTCGCCTACCCGCTGCGTTTCGCAGCAAGGTCATCACGCTTCCGGTTCGTCTGAATGTCGATGAGGCGGACAAGATCAAGCAGATGCTTTTGCAGATCGCCCCGTCGCCCTGAAGGACGACCGGCCCGGATTGAGCCGGTCGTAAAAGCAATTAGCTGCCCAGTTCGTCTTCGATCAGCTTTTTGAAGCCGTCATAGGACTGATTCTCGACCGGCTTGCCATTCACGATGAAGGACGGGGTCGCCTGAATACCGTCGCGCTCGGCGTTTTCCTGATACCAGGCGACCAGCGTCTGCGCGCGGGTTCCGTCCTGCAGACAGGCTTCAAGCTGATCATTGTCGATACCAGCCAGACGCCCGATTTTGCGCAGCTCGTCCACGATTTCAGCGGGACCACCGGCTTTGGTCCACTCGGACTGACCTTCGTAGATCAGGTCGGAGATGCCAAAGAACTTTTCGGGCCCGCCGCAGCGTGCAACCATCGACGCCCACAGGCCATAGCGGTCAAAGTAGACCTCGCGATAGATGAACTTCACCTTACCTGTGTCGATAAAATCCTTCTTGAGCTGCTTGTACGCTCCCGAGTGGAAATTCGCACAATGCGGGCAGGTATAGGACGCATATTCGATGATCTCGACTGGTGCATCTTCGGCGCCCAGAGTCATCTCGACGATGGTCGAGGTGTCCAGATCGGCCTCTTGCGCCTCGGCGCTGCTAATCAGCGGATAGGCGGGGTTGGAATTTGACAGCGACAGCCAATAACCGCCAGCGGCCACGGCGACGGCCGCACAAATTCCGGTTGCAATACGGCTCATTTCTCAGCCCTTTCTCAGCGTTTTTGCTTGGATAAAACGTTACGGCCCAGACGTTCAAGGGCTGCGCGCAGATCACCATCGTGAACTTCCTGCGCAGCGCGGTCTGCCTCGGCTGCTATTTCTGGTTCGATCTTGGGTTTCGCTTGTTTCGGCTTGTGGTCGAAACTGGCCTGCCCCTCGGCAAATCCTGTCGGAGCGGTCTGGGTGATGCGCACCCGGCTGATGGCATTATAGCCATAAACCGCGTTCACCTTGCCACGCAATTGTTCCTTCTGCATCTCCAGCATCGGGGCCTGCGGTCCGGTGGTCAGAACCGTTAGCGTGGCACCAATACCACCCTTCCCGTAACCCACTTTTACCGGTCGCGCGATAGCGGCCATATCCTGTCCAACGATCTCGGACCAATGGGTCAGCAGGCGTGACACGGCAAAGCCCCGGCTTTCACCGGCGCGCCTGATCTGGTCGTTCAGCAATGTCGCGGTGCGTTTGAACCCGCGGGTCGAAGAACGTCTGCGCTGCATCTGGTTTCCAACTCCTGCGCCGCTATTGTAAAGGGCAGGACAACAGGCGCCAGCGAAACCCGACAGGGAGATAGATAAAACTTGCGTGACTCCGGTGAATTTGACGTGAGCAGTGCGCTGCTGGATTGGTACGACCGCCATGCCCGCGAGATGCCTTGGCGCGTAGCTCCCGCCGATCGGGCTGCGGGCATAATGCCGGACCCCTACCGCATATGGTTGTCCGAGGTCATGCTGCAGCAGACCACCGTTGCGGCCGTACGCGACTATTTCGTGCGGTTCACAACCCGTTGGCCGACAGTTCAGGCCCTGGCCGCCGCCCCGGATGATCAGGTCATGGGGGAATGGGCAGGACTTGGCTATTACGCGCGTGCGCGGAACCTTCTGAAATGCGCCCGGGTCGTGACCGAACAACATGGTGGAACGTTCCCCGATACCTATGACGCGCTTCTGAAACTGCCGGGAATCGGTCCCTACACCGCCGCTGCAATTTCCGCCATCGCCTTCGACCGACCCGAAACCGTGTTGGACGGCAACGTGGAACGGGTTATGGCCCGACTTTTCGACATTCACGACCCTTTGCCCGGTTCAAAACTGCAACTGAAAAAGCATGCGGCTGCACTTACGCCTGCCACGCGACCGGGTGACTATGCGCAGGCGGTCATGGACCTGGGGGCAACAATCTGTACACCAAAATCTCCGGCCTGCGGTATCTGCCCGGTGCAAGCCCCCTGCGCCGCTCGCGCCGCTGGAACGCAATCCGATTTGCCACGCAAGACTCCAAAAAAGCCCAAACCCACGCGATACGGCCATGTCTATATAGCCCAAGGCGATAACGGAGCCTTTCTGATGGAACGTCGTCCCGACAAGGGGCTGCTGGGTGGTATGCTGGGCTGGCCGGGGTCAGAATGGTCAGACGGCCCGGCCGAGGCACCGCCTTTTCCGTGCGAATGGCAGGTGCTGCCGGGTGAGGTACGCCATACATTTACCCACTTCCACCTGATCCTGCGCATCTGGACGACCACGCTGCCGGTCGGCTGGTCGCATGACGATCTGATTGTCATGGAAAAACACGCTTTCCGCCCCAGTGACCTACCTACTGTTATGCGCAAAGCGTATGACCTCTGGCGCTCTACGTAACCCATTGTGTGGCATTGCCGGGTGAGGCTAGTCTGCCCACAGTTTCTCGGAGCGAAGCGATGATCGCATCAGACAGTCTGTCACGCTGGCAAGCGGCATTGCCCTTCTGGGTGTCCTTCCTGCTGATCCCCGTCATCTGGCTTACCGCCGTTGCCGGAGGCTGGTGGGTCTTGCTTGTGCCTCTTTCGACCTGGTGGGCGTTTGCAGTTCTGGATCAGTTAACGGGGCTGAACCTTGAAAATGCCGATCCGGCCACGCCGGACGGCGGTCTCAAATGGTACATTCTGCTGACCAAGGCATGGGCCCCGGTTCAGTTTCTTACGCTGTTTGGGTTGCTCTGGTACGCCACTCATACCGATCACCTGTCTGTTTTTAGCAAGATTGGATTGTTCTTCGGGATGGGTGTGATCTCGGGCACCATCGGGATCAACTACAGCCATGAACTGATGCACCAGAAAGGGCGGTCGGAACGTTGGCTGGGTGATATTCTACTGGCCATGGTGTTGTATTCTCATTTCCGGTCCGAACACCTGCTGGTTCACCATCGCTATGTCGGAACACCACGCGATCCGGTCACTGCACGGTACAATGAAGGGTTTCACCGCTTCTATCCGCGCGTTCTGTGGCAATGCCTTGCGTCCGCGTTCCACGCAGAAAGGGACAAGCTGGGGCGCAAGCAACGTCCGTGGACCGACCCCGCGAACCCGTTCTGGCGCTATTGGGCGCTTCAGGCGGGTATGCTGGCGTTGGCTTTCGTGGTCGGGGGATGGCCGGGCGTTGCCCTGTTCCTGGTGCAGGCGGGCGTCGCCATATGGCAGCTGGAACTGGTGAACTACGTCGAACATTACGGCCTGACCCGCAAACACCTTGGCGATGGCAAGTACGAGCATGTCCAGCCGCGCCACTCGTGGAACGCTTCGCAAAAAGCGTCGAACTGGCTGCTGATCAACCTGCAGCGTCACTCGGACCATCACTACAAACCCAACCGGCGCTTTCCGCTGCTGCGGCATCATTCGGAAGATGCGGCTCCGCAACTGCCCTATGGCTATCCGGTTATGACCGTCGCTGCGATGGTCCCACCGCTTTGGCGGCGCGTCATGAACCCCCGCGTTCGGGCCTGGCGGCGTCAATATTATCCCGAAGTCACCGATTGGAAACCGTACAACAGATCTCTCAACCCGTTGCCGCGTTCGTGACCGCAGCGCGCGCCCGCGCGCTGCCCGGCCCAACAGAATGACGCGCATCTTTGATGCGTGGCCGACCGGCGGGAGCTGCCCGTTCTACTGCGCCCAGATATCCATAGTGCCCTGCACCCCGCGAACGGGCTGGTTTTCATGCTTCACAAAACCTGCTGTCAGGTCGGCGGCGCTATTGCCCTCCTGAATCACCTGTGCCCGGACCGCGTCACTCAGCACCACGCGAACACCAAGGTCACGCGTCATCGCTTCGAGCTTGGCGGAGACATTCACCGCATCCCCGATAACCGCAAATTCCAGTCGGTTCGCTCCGATATCTCCCAATACCACCGAGCCATAGTGAACCCCAATTCCCACGCGAATTTCCGGCTCACCTGCCCGCCGCCGTTCCAGGTTCCAGCGATCAATCACATCCAACATATCGCGCGCGCAAGCCACCGCGTTACTGGCATCCAATGGGGTCGTCACCGGCGTACCGAATGTGGCCATCAGACCATCCCCAAGGTATTTGTCCAACGTGCCATGATGGCGAAACACTTCGGTTTCCATTCGGGCGTGAAAGCCGCGCAAAACTTCGATGACTTCATACGGGTCGCGCCCGGCCGCGAATTTGGTAAACCCCACGATGTCGATGAACAAAACGGCGATGTCTTCTTTGCGAACCTGCTTGAGCGGCTCATCATTCTGGCTGAGTTCGTCCACGACGTTTGGAGAGAAATATCGCGACAGGTTTGCACGCTCCCTCTCAAGCCCGGCATTTGTCATCAACAATCGATTGAGCCGCCGCATCGAGATACCAAGCGTAACCGCGACCATTAGGAATACGATCACCTGCTGAATACGCTGAGGGACCATGAAACTGTTGGGGTCCAGCAACTCCGCTACATCCGGATACCCGGCCAACGCCTCGTACACGCGCTCACTGATGCCCGGGATTGGCGTAGCCACCCACCAGGCGATGATCCAGCCTACCGTCCACATCGCCGCCGTCCATGTGCCGATAGCCACGACTGTGCGCCACGAATAGGCCAGAGTTCCCGCGGCTAGAATGATGAAGAAATACTGGAAGTTGTCGAACCGGTATTGCATTGCCAGCGGTCGAACATCATCGCTGAACGGGTTCGGCACGATCATCCCCAAAGTCATGATCAGCAAGTCGACGAAGATCAGTAAAAGCTCGACCCGTGACTGGCCCACGCTGCCAGCCCGCCGGATCAACCAACCATTGGCGCAAATCAATAACAGGATGAAGTGATACCACAGAACGTCCCAATGGGGGTTCAGGTAGATCAACAAAATGCCGGTAAGGCCCATCGCCACCCAGCGGGCGCGGACGGCAAGTTCCAACCCTTCGCGCTTGTGTCGTTCCAGCGCAGCCTCGGTGTACTTGTTGTCCAGATCATACTTGTCTGGCTGTGTTACAAAAAACCGCCCAAATCGGGATTCGCTGGCTGTGGTATCCGACATTGCCAAGGTTCCTTCCGTAAGCAGCAGGACAAGGAATCTCATATCGGAACTGAATGAAGAATAAAACAAAAGACCCCGCCGAGATCGGCGGGGCAAGGCGTAGTGCCTTGTGTCAGGCCACAGGCACCGGCGGTATTCTTGAAATCAGTTGTGCAACTCGGCCCTGATCTGCTGACGCAAAACGTCGATCGGCACCGTTTTGCCATCGCGCTTGAAACACCAGTAGGTCCAGCCATTGCAAGAGGGAGCGTTTTCCAGATGTGCCCCGACCTGGTGGATCGAACCTTTGACGTTGTCGCCCACCAGCGTTCCGTCAGCCCGAACCTTGGCTTTGTGGCGTTGGTTCATGGAATAAAGCTCTTCACCCGGGCGCAGCATGCCGCGTTCAACCAACTGGCCAAAGGGCACGCGCGGCTCTGCGCGTTTGCTGGCGCTGACTTCCAGCGCTTCACGGTCGAACTTTCGGACTTTGGAAATCCGCTTCTCGGCGACCTTGCGATAGCTTTCCTCGCGTTCGATCCCGATGAATTCGCGGCCCAGCATCTTGGCGACAGCACCAGTGGTACCCGTGCCAAAGAACGGATCCAAAATAACATCACCGGGGTTGGTCGAACCGATCAGGACACGGTGCAACAGGGATTCCGGCTTTTGTGTCGGATGCGCCTTGTCGCCGTTTTCATCCTTGAGGCGCTCATGCCCGGTGCAGATTGGCAGAACCCAATCGCTGCGCATCTGCACACCTTCGTTCAGCGCTTTCAGGGCTTCGTAGTTGAAAGTATACTTAGCACCTTCGCGCTTTGAGGCCCAAATCATCGTCTCATGCGCGTTGGTAAACCGCTTGCCGCGGAAATTCGGCATCGGGTTCGATTTGCGCCAGACAACGTCGTTCAAAATCCAGTATCCGGCGTCCTGCAGGGCTGTGCCAACGCGGAAGATGTTGTGGTAGGACCCAATCACCCAAATCGCGCCATTTGGCTTGAGCAGACGATGCGCCGCTTTCAGCCATTCGCGGGTAAACTGGTCATAAACACCAAAGCTTGAAAACTGATCCCAGTGATCGTCGACCGCATCAACCTGGCTGTTATCGGGGCGGTGCAACTGGCCTTTGAGCTGCAAATTATACGGCGGATCCGCGAAAATCAGGTCAACCGACTCCGCAGGTAGACTGTTCATCACATCGATGCAGTCGCCAGATAGAATCGTGTTTAAAGGGAGCGCTTTTGCGCCCTTTTTAGTGGTTGTTGTCATTCTACTGCCTCAAGTATCCACGGCGCTTTTGCGCTCATTTGGTTGAGACAAGGATGAGTCAAAGTCGATTCGCCGTCAATTTCTTTTTTGAATCAGCGGCTTACGATTTACTCTTGATACAAGATATTGTGTACCGGCTTGAACGAACGCCTATGATGTGGGGTCACACCAAGTTTTTGCAGCGCTTCCCTGTGTTGTTTTGACGGATAGCCTGCGTTCTTCTCCCATCCATAGCCTGGATGCTGTTGCGCCAAATCCACCATCAGTTGATCGCGCCAGTTTTTGGCAATGATGGAAGCCGCTGCAATCGACACGGAATGCGCATCCCCTTTGACTACCGCTTGCGCCGGGATCGTCAAACCGCGAGGGATCATGTTTCCGTCGATCAGCAGATAGTCAGGCGGCGGATCCAAGGCCGCAACCGCACGTTCCATCGCCAGATGCGAGGCACGCAAGATGTTGTGTTCGTCAATCTCGGCAACCGAAGCGTCGGCAATGGCGAATTCCGCCCGGTCGCGAACGGCAGCGTCCATTGCAACGCGCCGTTTGGCCGTCAGTTTCTTGGAGTCATTTAGCCCCTCGGGAATATCTTCGGGGTTCAGGATCACGGCGGCAGCAACCACTGGCCCGGCCAATGGCCCGCGGCCCACTTCATCCACACCGGCAATGCGCAGATACCCTTGCGCCACTGCCGCCTGTTCAATCGAATAATCTGGCGTTGTCATACCAACCGAAAACCGCGTTTCGCGCCCCACCGCAAGACAAAAAGAGAGGGCGGCTTGTGCCACCCTCTCCTGCGCGGCGCTTCTGTGGCACCGCTCCTGCTCGAAAGTGATTACTTGTAAACGACGCGGTATCCCTTCTGGCGCAGGCATGCGGGTTCATATGCCCGGTTCACCTTATTGCCGTTCCAGAAACCGACCTTGCACTCTTGCGGCAGGCTATTGGCATGTTTGTAATGCTTCTTGAGGCATTTCGGAGCCAGAAGCGGGTGATTGTTCGAATAGGCGCTATACTTGCGCAGGCATTTCTGCGGCAGATCATACCGCGCGACGTGTTGCGGCAAGGGGCGCACTGGGTAACTGGGCTGGGCCACATAAGGCTGAGGCGTATAGGTCTGATGACGCGTCGTCCGGTCCTTGCGTTTTTCCTTGTTATAGTAGTGGACCCCGGCACCGATGATCGCGATGGCAGCAAGCCCGCCAAGGATGTCCTTGGCATCCGCCGCCCGCGCCTGCGAGGCTGAGACGCCGGTGATGGTGATAGCGGTGGCAACGATAAAAGCGATGAACTTCCGGTGCATAGTGCGTGTCCTTCCTGGTGTTTCGGGGCGATCCGGCACAGACCGCAAACGTGATGCCCCAACACTGGGTCCGCACCCTTCGGACAAGCAATAACGGGCGGTTGTTATCCGATATCACGCCCCTCAAACCCCTTAGGTTATTGAATATCGTGCAAACCCATGCGCAGGATGCAGCCTATGAAACCGATCCTCTCTTCTCTGGCCGTTGCGGCCCTGATATCGCTTGGTACTGCTGCGTCGGCAGAGTGTTATGCGGATTATAAGGCCAAGCAGGACAATCCACTGCGGCTGCATTACGGCGTGATGCAGGTTTCGGCCTGTGACAAAAGCCAGGCCCAGCAAGAAGCCTCAAAACGCCTTAGTGCGTCGGGCTGGACATTGTTGAATGTCATGTCTGTCTTTGGGCCGGAAGGATTGGAAAAAAGGAAGGCCAATGCCGGACAATTCTATCTCCGTTACTGAGGCCAGGCGGTCAGGCACACGATTGGTCGGCGCAGGTATAGCGGCAATCGTCCTGATCCTGATAACCGCCGCCGTCTTCCTGTTCTGGACCCTGCCAGACGCCAACGCCTTCAACGCGCGAGTGGAGCGGTTGTTTGTCGAAAGCGACCTGACGTCGCAGACGGAAATCCGGCTGCTTGAGATTCTGGCCCAGTCCGGCACCGCCTTTGCCGATACCCTGTCCAGCTATCGGATGGTGATTTTCGTATTGCTGGTCTTTGCCAGCGCCATGCTTGTGACGGCGCTGGTCTTTCTGGTGATGCTGGTGATGCTGAACCGCCGGATGGCGCAGATCGAGCGCACGGGTATTCAGGTCACGTCGCTGCTGATCAGTCGCGAGGAAAACACCGTATATCTGAATAATATGGACTTCAAACTAACCCCAGCTGCGATGGAGACCCTGTCGGTCCTTGCCGAATCCCGATTGGATGACGAGGTCCTGTCTGGCGTTCAGATCGAAGCAGTGATTTCGGGCAAAAGCGCCGCCGATTGTGACGAAGCCGCTGGCGCTACGCGGATAAAACGGCTGCGTGACGCCTTGGGTAATCAGATGGTCAGCGAATTGCTGGTCAAGAACATCGCCAAGAAAGGCTATATGTTGTCCATCGAAAAGGACGTGATCCAGATGGTCTGATCCAATAGGACCGCACAGCTATCGTGCAGAAAAATGCCGAGGCTGCCCCTTGGAAAACCTCTTCACAAGGCCCATCCTATAGGGACCCCGCGCCAGGGAGGATGAAGATGAACGTCCACGCCACAGCAAGACCAAAAGGCTATGGAATCTCGGTCGAACGGTTAGATGGTAAGATTGCGATTTACCGGGACCAGACCCTTTTAGCTGAAAGCAGCAACGCCAAAGTCATGTACGAAACACGGCTGCCGCCGACGATCTACATTCCGCGCGAAGACGTGCTGGTGGATCTCAGCGACGAAACCGAGCTGCAGACTTTTTGCCCCTTCAAGGGCACCGCAACCTATCACGACGTCATTCTTGGCGGCGAACGGCTTGCCAATTCCGTTTGGGCCTACGAAGAAGCTCTCCCCGAAAGCGCCGCCATTCAGGGGCATATCGGGTTTTTACCCAATGCTTATTCCCGGATGGATTTGGGCGACAACCAACTGCGGGAACCCCAAGACGGCAATATCAGCGGCCCTTTGATCGATTGGTTGATGCGTGGGGCGTCCGCAAACAACACGCCTGAGGCGTTCACCAAAGCACTGGCTGAGAAAATGCTGGAACACGGGATTGCCATTCAACGCCTCAGCATTCTGACATGGTCCCTACACCCTTTGATCGCCGGCAAACACTATATTTGGGAAAAGGGCGAGGCTGAGATCTCGACCAATGTTCCGACCTATGAAATCCACGACCACCCGGCATACATCAACAGCCCGTTGCGCCATGTGTCGAACGGGCTAGGCGGTGTGCGTCAGCGGCTGAACGCCGAAAACCCCCACAACAGCTTTCCGATCATGGAAGACCTGCGGGAAAAGGGGGCAACCGACTATGTCGCCATGCCGTTGCCGTTCTCGGATGGGCGGACCAACGTTCTGACCCTGACCTGTGATCACCCGGACGGATTCACGACCGAAAACCTTGGGCTGGTGTTCGAATGTTCGCTGGTCATCGCCCGATTCTATGAGGTTTTCATGCAGCGCGAAAACGCACAGGTCCTGCTGGAAACCTATGTCGGCAAGCGCTCGGGCGCGCGTGTTCTTGGGGGTGAAATCCGTCGCGGTGACGGCGATGAAATTGATGCTGCCATCATGTTCTGCGACCTCCGCAATTCGACCAGTCTTGAGGAACAGCTTGGGCGCGAGGCGTATATCAATCTGTTGAACGACTTTTTCGAAACCGTTTCTGGCATCGTGCATGAAAATGGCGGCGAGGTCCTGAAGTTCATAGGCGACGCTGTCCTTGCCGTGTTTCCGGCAGGCGAGGATGCAAAAGCCGCCCGCGATAATGCCCAGCGCAGCGCCATCGATATCGTCGAAAAACTGGGAGAGCTGCGCCAATCAGGGTCCGATGTGCATTGCGATTGCTCCATCGGCGTTGCCTATGGGCGCGTGACCTACGGCAATGTCGGCTCGCGCGAACGGCTGGACTTTACCGTGATCGGACAAGCCGCGAATATCGCTGCGCGTCTGGGTGAATACGGAAAAACCAAGAACCACAGGATTGTCGTGTCTGCCGATATTCTGCCTGCTTGCGCCAACGCCTTTCCGCTTGGCGACGTCAAGCTGCATAACGTGTCGCAACCTGTCGAGTCATATGCTCTCAGGACTTCCGCGGATGCCGTTCTGAACGCTTGAAGTCCGCAATCGGCTTGCATGTTTCAAAGCGCTGAGTGTTGGGGTTTCTGATCAAGGTTCGGGTGCGTGACCAATGGTTTCCATGCCTTACCCGCCCAGTAGGATCAGCGCGGTCTGCGCCGGGGAAATGATGCTTTCAAGCTGGGCGATCTGACTGCGGGCAAGGAACTGATCTGTCAGCCGCCCGACCGCGGCCTCATCCTTAAACTGGGTCAGGTCGTCGGACCCGGTCAGCCCTGACAACCTGTCTTTGAATACTTCCAACTGTCTGTCGATGTTCAACTGGCCAAAGCTGGACGGTAACCCAAGTGCCGTCTCCATCATGCGTCGCAGCGGTGGCAGGCTCATCAAATCGAACCATTTGGTATCTTTGCTGCCCGCCTTTTGCGCCAGATCACCCAGCGCATGCTGGGCATACAAAGCGATACGCATCGTTTCATCTGACTCGCCCACCGCGATTTCAAAACGCGACACGACATTGTCGTGCGCAATGTCCTCCATGTTGATGATCAGCCCGGTTTTGCGAACCTCGCCCGGCCCCAGCCCAAACGCCTCGGAAAATTGCCGATACCTTTTGTCGGACAGACGGTTGGATAGCGCATCCTGGGCTTTTGTTCCGTCGGACAGGATTTTCTGGATGAAATAGCGATTGTCCAGGTCAGACTCCAACCCAAAGGCGCCCAGCGCGACTTGCAACAGCCGGCGGTCGGACACCAGATCCTCTGCTGTTTGGACCTTTTTGATGTTTTGCAGAAAGTACTCGCTGTCCCTCTTGTTGACGGAGGATGAGGAACAGCTGTCGATCTGGGCGTCATATGTACGCTGCAGAAACCGCCAACCGACAATGCCGCCCGAAAGTATGACCGGCTGGAACGTCATTACTGGTAGGCCATCAGCCGCTCTTCGCGCGGCAGCAGCGCGCGCAGAGCCTTGAGGCATTTGTAAAATTGCTGGTCCAACAGCGCCTGGGTTGCCTCGGACAAAACCCGGCGACTGTCGGCGTCGGTAAAGACCTGGCTCAGCTCTTCGACGCGGCGCAACAATTGTTGGCGGGCCTGATCAGGTTCCATATCGCCAGACAGCACCAGCTGAGCGGCGTAGCAGACGCGTCGAACCGGCGTATTTACCTGATCCGGGTGAATCGCATCCCGCAGGCGCAATACGTTTGCCTCAGGCGTCATGATCGAAAACCGACTGCGCCGGTCGCCATTTTCAACGACTACGCCGTTGATCAAAACCCGCTCTTTCGGTGCCAATTTCAAAACCAATCCGGCCATCAGGTCGCCCCCATTTGGCGAAGGCCGCGCAGGACTGCCATGTTGATCTCTAACAAAGGTTCAACCGATGCTTTGTTCCCTAGTACCTGACTACTGTGCTGTTCGGTAAACTCGGCCAGATAGAATATCCGCGCACGCAGATCATTGGGTAAAGCATTGTCAGAGTCGGTGACACCACTGGCCAATACAGTCCACAGGCGCCGGTTTTCATGCAGAGCCTGCACAAATGCGCCAAAATCGGACTGCTGACCGGCCGCAGCGGCCTTGAGCCTGCGTGTGATTTTCGAAATCGCTTCGTATTCAGTGTCTCGCGGGGTACGCGTTGGCGCGGCGGTCTGTGCATATGCGCGTTGTGCAAGGGCTTGCGGTGTCACGTGAAATCCTTCCAGTAATCCGCCATTTGGCGGTTAGTATCGGGGCGCGTCGCCGCGCCCCGACCATTGTCCTGAACTTAGCGGAACAGAGACAAAATCGACTGCGGTGCCTGATTGGCAATCGACAGCGACTGGGTGGCCAGCTGCTGCTGAACCTGAAGAGCCTGCAGGCGTGCCGAGGTCTCTTCCATATCCGCATCGACCAACGCGCCGATCCCGGATTTGAACGAATCCGCCAGGTTCGAAATGAACTCTTTCTGCGTCTCGATCCGACCTTGCGAAGAACCAAAAGCGGCCGATGCGTCGATCGATGTGTCGATCAGCGTTTCGATTGTGGCCAACGCGGCCGTTGCCCCTGCACCGGTCGAAACGTCAATGCCGGTCAACGCGCCAAGACCACCCGAACCCGCGTTCACGTACTGGGCCGAGAACGAGATGTCTGTGCCGGTCGCATTGGCAACTGATAAGGTGCCTGCCGTACCCGAGTCATAGTCGACCGTCAGACCCGAGATACCCAGCTCTTCAATCTTCGCCTTCAGGCCAATGGCAACAATATCACCCGTGGTCGCGGCAGCCGCATCCGTTGCAGAAACCGTGTAGGACACGACCTGATCGTCGATCGCCACGACAACTTTGTCACCGGCCGCAAACGCACCACTGGATTCATCCGTAACCAGCGCAGTTGCCGAAGTTGCGCCGTTGTCAATCGTTGCACCCACACGGTCGTTGCCGGTGGAAGATCCGGTCGATCCGTCAAAGACCTGAGCCGCCGTGTACCCACCGGTCGAAAGGTCCTGACCCGCAACAGTGATGGAAGACGCGGTTACGTTGCCTGCATTGTCCCGGTCAAGGGACGCGAGGATCGAAGCGGATCCGGCTGAACCGTTAACCAGGTTGAGACCGTTGAATTGCGCGGCGTTCACCACCGAGTTGATCTGGTCCTTCAACGCGGTAACATCGTCGTTGATTTTGTCGCGATCTACGTTGTCTTCCTGTGCTGCAACGATCTTGCTTTTCATCTGAGACAGCAGATCGGTGACCGTTTCGGACGCGTTACGCGCAACCGCCACGGTGGATTCACCCAGGGCCAGGCTGTCCTTGATCGCATTGAAGCCTTTGACATCCGATTCCATGACCTTGGAAATCGCCCAGACGGCCGAGTTGTCTTTCGCAGTCGCAACGTCCTTACCCGTCGAGATCGCGTTCCGCGTTGCCCCAAGATCCTTGTTGACCGACTTGAGAGTTTGCAGCGCAACCATGGCGCCATTGTTTGTCAGAATGCTGGACATTAGCTTTCTTCCTTTTCCGTTCGGGCCCTTTGCGCCCATGCTCATCCCGCCACTGGTGCGGGCTTTGACGTCTTTCTGATCGGTGCGACCCGCCGTCGGGCTGTTCGCGCCACCTGATTTGTCCAGGTGCCCGAACACCTTTGACGTCGATCCCCTAACGGAGTGCTAAAGCGCGAAGGTCAGAAACCTCGGATTTGAATCAAACCCTTATCTATGCCCGTTTTTCCAGCTTGGCTTGATGGCGGACGGCAAATTCGCTGCGCTGCCCGTCCGCACCATAGGTGGTGAATTCTTGCCGCACGCGCCGTAACTCGGCCATGCGGTTGGCCACCGCGCGAATCCCTTCGGCGGCGCTGTTTAGTAACGCCTGGTTCCGCTCGACCTTTCTTTGCAGGCGGATCAGTTCATCACTATCAAAGACGTCAAGATCATTAATCGCACCGATCAGTTTTTCCTTTTCCGGAGCCGTGTTATGCAGACGATCCAGATCGCCCTGCACCAGCGCGTTTCGCTCAAGCTCAAGAACGTCTTCGAGTGATTTTACAAGGTCGGCTTCAGACGTCTTTGGCATCGGTTTTCTCCATCATGGATTGGAACAGGATTTCGGACAGCCCAACGCCACCGGATCTGGCCAGCGCACGGGCCTGATGCTGAACAAGAAATGAGACAAACTGATCTTCGCCTGCACCGCCGCCAAAGGATTGGCGCGCTTTGCCCAGCCCGGCCGATTTCAGCATCTCACTCAGAAACGCAGCCTCTAGTTCTATGGCCGCCTCCCGCAATTTCTGGGAATAGGCAGGGGGTTGAGATGGGGAGAGAGGCGGGGAAACCTTCATTGCTTTCTCCAAAAATTGCATCGAACTTTTTCGATCAAAAGCGAAAGCAGTTAAAATAAACGTAACTTCCTGCAGGCAGGTTTCCGGTCACACAACCGGAGTCGGAGCAAAATGCCCAACCCTCTTTCAGTGATGTCATCCTCGCCGACCGCAACCGCAAAACCCCACGGGATCAATCCCGAGCAGGGGGATGAAAACGGCGCGACGTTTGAGGCCGTGCTCAATCAACACAAAGGTGAGAACAAGCAAGAAGCAGCCGCTCTTAAAGGCGCTGAACCTGAACAGGACGTCGACGTTGAAACGGACGAGGCTGTCTTGCTTGAAGATGCAGAAGTGTCCGCTGATCGCAACCAGAGTGAGCGGACACCCCTTTTGGACACGCGTCTTGAAGTGAGCACAAAACGCGATCCTGCCGAAACACCCGTGTCAGCTGCGTTACCCGACTCGCGCAGTCCGAAAGTGCCTGAAACCGAGCAAACCGGCCAAGCCAACACGGTCGATAAACCGGATGCAGGCATCAATGATTCGCGCAAAGTCACCCCGGATTTTCGGCACAGCTCGGCTTTGAGACCCGCGTCACAACCAATGGCAAGCCGGGGGCAGGCGGACCTCGCGACTTCTGTGTTGCAACCTGTGGGTATATCCCCAAAAGAGACCGCAGACCTGACCGTTCATCCAGAGCGGCACCAGCGTGAAACGCAACATCCGCCGCAAAGCAATCTTGCGCCTCAGCAAACGACCAACCCGGATCGCGCACCAAGCATCGCTCAATTGCAGATGTTCGCGCCGAAAAAAACCCGTGCTCAGACTGACGCGCCAGCATTTCACGAGGTGGAAGACGTTCACGCCCTCAGAGCAGATTCGCCCGTTTCGGCGGGTCGGGATTCGGTATCTTCTGCGCAAGTCATGGCACAGACTGCCCGGTCCGAGACAGCGCGCGCCGTCGCCGGGCAAATGGCGGCCGTCATCAATACTCAGCCGAAATCCGGGTCAATTGAGATCGCGCTGAACCCCGAAGAACTGGGGCGAGTGTCCATCATGTTGAACGGTCGCGATGACGGATTGCATCTGACAATTTCCGCCGAGCGCCCGGAAACCCTCGAGATGATGCGGCGTCATTTGGCGGTGCTAGAAGAAGAGTTCAAAAATTTTGGTTTGGGCGATCTGTCAATTGACCTCGGGACATCCGAAGACGCCGACCAGAACCAGGCCGGCCACCAGGATGGATCGCCTGCTGAGACCGCGAAACTCACCGATTCCTCTTCAAACGCGTCACCCATTCCCAAAATCGGCCCCGTTGGCCGCATCGACATGAGGTTGTGAATTTGATTACCCCGACCCAACCCAACGCCCAACCGTCAGCCACAGCGCAATACAAAGACGTGCCAAAGCAAACAGGTCTGGCATCAGACTTTGAGACATTCCTTACAATGCTGACCGTACAGGCCCAGAATCAGGATCCTTTGAAACCATTGGATGCCTCAGAATATGCATCGCAACTGGCGCAATTCTCGATGGTCGAACAACAGGTTCAGACAAATGATTTGTTGGCGACACTTGGGCAGGCGCTGGGTGGTGCAAATCTGGACAAACTCGGCAAATGGATCGGGATGGACGTTCGAGCGCCCGCGGCTTTCCAATATGAGGGCGAGCCTGTGACGCTGTTTGCTACACCTGCACCCGAGGCTGACAAGGCAGTCATAGTCATCCGCGACAGTGACGGTGCCGTTGTCGATCGTGTGGCTGTTTCCACGACCGACGATAAAACAGTTTGGACTGGTCAGGGAAGCGATGGGCAGCCTCTGGCGGCGGGGAGTTACTCGGCCACACTGGAAAGTTATGATGGCGACGAGCTGTTATCGACACAGCTGGCAGAGACCTATGGCGAAGTTGTCGAAGCTCAGGTTACGGACAATCAGGTTATGCTGACCCTCGAAAGCGGGCAGGTTGTCGCTGCCACGATGGTAACCGGGGTCAGAGCCGGAACTTGATCTGCCGGGCAGGACAGTTCAAACCTTGGCAGATTCGACTCGCTAACTGCATTGGTGAAACTCCTGCCTGCCCCAACCCACCCCCCTTCTGATCTGATCGACGATCTGCGCGCCCGTGGCCTTGTTCAGCCCGGCGCAGAGTTTCAAACATTGTATGGCGGGCGAACAAATCAGGTCTGGAAAGTACTGGGTGGCAGCGGTGACAAGGTTCTGAAGCTGTATCGCGCTACACCGCGCAATCCACTGTTTCGCAACGATCCCGAACTCGAAGCGCAATGCCTGCGCGCCCTTGAGCCCACCGGATTTGTTCCCCGCCTGCGTGCGACCGGAACACATGATACAGGCCATTGGGTGTTCTACGATCACGCCCCCGGATCACCGTGGCAAGAAGGGCCTGAGAGTGTCGCCGGTTTGCTGCGTGAATTGCATAGGCTTGATGGTTCGGTCCAAGCGCCGGATGGCTGCAATGGCAGCAGGGATCTGGCTGAACATGCCGAACGTATTCTCAGCGTCTGCACCTCTGATACACGCGCACGGCTCGCGCAGTTGCGCCCCAAAGGCCATGTGCCCGCGACCGCACACACATGCCTGATCCATGGCGATACCGTGGCCGGAAACATCCTTGTCGCGCCGACTGGCATAACCCTGATCGACTGGCAGTGCCCGGCTTGGGGCGATCCGTGCGAGGACATTGCAATGTTCCTGTCCCCGGCCATGCAACGGCTTTACCGGGGCGCACCCCTAAGCGGCGCCGAGGAAGAGCGGTTTCTGGCTGCATATGGTCACGATGAAACTATCGCGCGATACCGGGATTTGCGCCCGTGGTATGCGTGGCGCATGGCTGCCTACTGTTTGTGGCGCATCGAAAACGGGGCTGCGGATTATACCCAAACGCTCGAACTGGAAGTCGCCGCGCTTTAGAGCGATAGCCGATCCGCGATTGCCATCGCAGCATAGGCGGGCGGCATCAAGGCGCGCCGCCAGAACCCAAGGGGAAAGCGGCCTGGCGGCTGTGCAATCGGCGCGGGCAACTCGGTCTGTCTGTCCAAAACCTCGCGGGCAAGGGCGCCTCCGCAATACGTCCCCATAGCAACGCCGTTCCCGTGATAGGCAAAGGCGGCAAACATTCCGGGTTGATCAGGAACCGGCCCGACATAAGGCGTCAACTTGCGCGACAGGCACACCATTCCGGACCACATATGGGTCACATCCACATCTTTCCATTCCGGAAACATGGCCTGAAAGTCCCGACGCATTGTCCGGCGAATGGCGGCCTCGGCCCGAGGGGACGACTGTAACCCTCCGCGCATGCCGAACAGGAACCTCCGATCAGGCATCAGGCGGAAATAGTGCAGCAGGTTTCGGGTGTCATAACACATCTGCTCCGAGGTCCACCCTTGCGCCTGCAACTCAGCGGATGTCAGGGGCCGGGTCACCAGAACCGTGGATTGCGTGGGCATGTAGCGTCCCGACAACCAGGGCGGCATATCCTCGCTGGAGTATCCGTTCGTACAAATCAGAACATTCGTGGCGCGGATGTGACCTGATCCGGATTCAATATCGAACCCGGCCTGAGTTTTCCTGATGGTTTCAACCGGCGATTTCTGGAAAATCTGTACGCCCCGCGCCTTGGCGGCACTTGCCAAGCCAAACAGATACTTTCGAGGGTTAAGAGCGAAACCAACCGGATTTGTATATGCACCATGAAAGGAACCGCCCAGACCCAGGCGCTGCAGGTCATCAGAATCGTGCAAGACACCTGATGCTTCTGCGTTACGACTTAGCTTTTCCATCGCCCGTGCCGAATGGGCCAGTTGGGTTTCCCCTTTCGAATGGGTATCGGCGTCGATCTGATGCTGTTCCAGCAAATCTGCAACAAGCTGAACAGCGTCTTCTTCCGCTTGTTCGTAAGACTGCGCAGCCTCAGCACCAAACCCACGGACCAAAGACCCATGGCTTAGCTTGGACCCTCCGAGGCAGCAAAATCCGCCATTCCGGCCCGAGGCACCCCACCCCGGGGTTGCGGCCTCAAGAACCGCAACTTTCACACCTGCCTCGGCCAGATGCAGGGCTGCCGAAAGCCCCGTGAAGCCGCCGCCGACGATTGCGACGTCAACGTTCAGATCACCTTTATGGGTCGGCCAATCAGGTGCCGAAATTGTCTGATCCCACCAGCAGTTCTGACGGGGTCCAGGCCCATAGGTGTAGTTCGGAAAAAGACGTTTCATTCGGTGCGCGCAGCGGCAAGTTCATCCTGCTTTTGCCGAACCATTGCGCGTTTCGTCACCAGCGAGGCGGTGATGACGCCAACCGTGACGACTGCAATCATGATGGTAGACAGCGCGTTGATCTCGGGGCTGACGCCCAGACGCACGGCCGAGAATATCTTGATCGGCAGCGTTGTCGCCGACGGGCCCGAGGTAAAGGACGCGATGACCAGATCGTCCAGCGACAAGGTAAATGCCAGCAGCCATCCCGAAATCACCGCGGGCGCAATGATCGGCAGTGTCACAAGACGGAACGCCTGCGCTGGCGAACATCCCAGATCCAAAGCAGCCTCTTCCAGCGACTTGTCAAAGGTCACAAGACGCGAGGATACGACGACCGACACAAAGCACATCGAAAAGGTTGTGTGGGCCAGAACGATGGTCAGAATGCCCCGATCCAGTCCAATACCGATAAAAAGCAGCAGCAACGACAGGCCGGTGATCACTTCGGGCATTACCAGAGGTGCGTAAATCATTCCAGAAAACAGTGTCCTGCCAAAAAACCGCCCGCCACGGACCAGAACATATGCGGCAGCGGTGCCAAGAACCGTGGCCAATGTGGATGAGAACACCGCAACCCGTATTGTCACCCAGGCCGCGTTCAGAAATGCCTCGTTCTGGGCAAGCTCACCGTACCATTTGGTCGAGAACCCTGCCCATACTGTGACCAGCTTGCTTTCGTTAAAGCTGAAGATGATCAGGATGACCATAGGGATGTAGAGGAACGCAAAGCCCAGTGTCAGAGACACCGCGTTGAACCAACTCAGCCTGTTCATTGCTCGGCCTCCGTCTGTTTCTGCTGGTTGCGCTGGAACAGCACAATCGGGATCACGAGGATCAGCAACAACACAACAGCAACGGCACTGGCCACCGGCCAATCGCGGTTTGAGAAGAACTCTTCCCACAGCACCTTGCCGATCATCAGCGTGCTGGACCCGCCCAACAGCGACGGGATCACGAATTCACCGATCACCGGGATCATCACCAGGAAACAGCCGGCAATGATGCCAGGGCGCGACAGCGGTATAGTCACCAGCCAGAACGCCTTCAGACGGGAACAGCCCAGATCTTCGGCTGCTTCGATCAGGGATTCATCCATGCGCTCCAACGATGAATAAATCGGCAAGATCATGAAGGGCAAATAGGTGTAGACGATACCGATGTAGACGGCAGTGTTGGTGTTCAAAATGGTCAGCGGGGTCGAAATGATACCCAGCCACAACAGAATCTGGTTCAGATAGCCTTCATTGCTGAGAATTCCCATCCACGCGTAAACGCGGATCAGGAACGAAGTCCAGAACGGCAGGATCACCAGCATCATCAGCGTCGGGCGCCATTCGGCTGGCGCACGAGCCATTCCATAGGCAATCGGATAACCCACCAGCAACGTCAGAACCGTCGAGATCAGAGCGATCTTGACGCTGGACAGGTAGGCTTTCCAGTAAAGGTCATCTTCGGTCAGCCAGACGAAGTTTTCGAAATCCAACTGGCTGAAAAAGTCGGTTATCCCAGACCAACCCTGCGACAGATCCAGTGTCGGCGTATATGGCGGGATCGCCAGTTCGACATCCGACAGCGAAATCTTCAGAACGATGAAAAACGGTATCAGAAACAGGGCCAGCAGCCAGACGTAAGGAACAGCGATCAGAAGGGCGCGGCGCATCAGTTTGCCAACAAAACCGCAGCCGTTGCCGTCCACGACAGCCAGACCGGGTCTTCCCATGTAAAGGATCGGCGCGAGATTCGGCGCGTGTTGGCCGATTGCGCCTTGATGATCGTGCCATTCGGCAGTTCCACGTAGTACGTGGACAAGTTGCCCAGATAGGCAATGTCAAGCACCTTACCCTGTACCGCATTGATGGCATCCGCCGGGCGGTCGGCCGAGATCGTCACCTTTTCGGGGCGGATCGCAAGATGGCAGCTTTGCCCGTTCGAGAATTCTGTCGACGAGGTTGCGGTCAGCGGCGATTGCCCCTCGGCCCAGTCGATTTGGTAGGCTTCATCGCCGTTCGCAGTCGCCCGGCCTTCGATGATATTCACATCCCCGATAAAGTCAGCGACATAGACTGAGTTGGGGTTTTCATAGATCCTGTCCGGCGTAGATACCTGCATCAACTTGCCCTGATCCATCACGGCGACGCGGCTGGCAACAGTCATCGCCTCTTCCTGATCGTGGGTCACGATCACAAAGGTGGTGCCGGTCTTTTCCTGAATATCCATCAGCTCGAACTGAGTGTCCTGCCGCAGTTTTTTGTCCAGCGCACCCAAGGGTTCGTCTAGCAACAGCAGTTTTGGCGCTTTTGCCAGTGACCGTGCCAGCGCGACCCTCTGCCGTTGGCCACCCGAAATCTGGTGCGGTTTACGGCGGGCGAATTGCTCAAGCCGGGTCAGGCGCAACATCTCTTCCACGCGGTCTTCAAGATCCCGCTTGGGCATGTTGTCCCGGCGCAGACCGAAGGCGATGTTCTCCCAGATGCTAAGATGAGGAAACAGCGCATAGGACTGGAACATCATGTTCACAGCCCGCTTGTTTGGCGGGATCGGGTCGATGTCCTGCCCGCCCAGCATGATGTGCCCTTCGGTAGGCTTTTCAAACCCTGCCAGCATCCTCATCATGGTCGTCTTGCCGCAGCCGGATGGACCGAGCAAAGCAAAGAATTCCTGTTCAAATATGTCCAGTGACAGGTTGTCGATCGCCGTGAATCCGCCAAAACGTTTGGTCACATTCTGGAATTGGATCAATGGTTTCGCCTGTGGATCTTCCCACGGCGCAAAGACGTTTGTGTTCAAGGCGGCCCCCGTTCGACGGTCTGATTGAAAGGGCAAGGCGGTCGGACCGCCTTGCTCAGATACTTCGGTTCAGGTGCCCGATTTGATTTTGGTCCACAGGCGGGTCACGCTCCGCTGCGTTTTGACGGGATAAGGCGTCGTGATGTAGAGATTCTGCATCGTGGCATCACTCGGATAGATTGCCTGATCACCAATCACGTCTTCCTCAAGGAACTCCTGAGAAGCCTTGTTGCCATTGGCATAGTACACATAGTTCGATGCGGCAGCCATGTTATTGGCGTCCAGAATGAAGTTCAAGAACTGGTGTGCGCCTTCCGGGTTCGGAGCATCCGCCGGGATGGCCATCTGGTCGAACCACATCAGCGAACCTTCAGCGAATGGGTGGTATTCAATTTCCACGCCATTTTCGGCCTCGGCCGCGCGATCCCGCGCTTGCAGGATGTCACCTGACCAACCGACAGCTACGCAGATATCGCCATTTGCCAGCGCGTTGATGTATTCCGAGCTGTGGAATTTCTGGATATGCGGGCGAACGCCAGCCAGGACTTCTTCGGCTTTACCGATCACATCGGTGTCATGGCTGTCCGGATCTTCACCGATATACTGCAGCACCATAGGAATAATCTCGGCCGGAGCGTCCAGGAAATGGACGCCGCACGAGGCCAGCTTTTCCATATTCTCCGGTTTCAGAACCAAGTCCATGCTGTTCAGAGCAACGTCATCGCCCAGCACTTCCTTAACCTTACCAACGTTAACGCCGAGGCCGGTCGTCCCCCACATGTAGTTGATCGAATAGGCGTTGTTCGGGTCATAGCCTGCGGTACGTTCCTGAATCACGTCCCAAAGGTTTCCTGAATTCGAAAGCTTTGCTTCGTCCAGTTCCTGAAAGGCGCCAGCTTGAATCTGACGCTGTAGAAACGTGCCCGACGGCACAACCACGTCATAGCCTGATCCTCCGGCCAGCATCTTGGTTTCCAGAACCTCGTTGCTGTCAAACACGTCGTAGATCAGGGTCAGCCCTGTCTCTTCTTCGAATTTTTTCAGTAGATCCTCGTCGATATAGTCGGACCAGTTGTAGACGCGCACCTCTTCGGCAAAAGCCGCCGAAGTCCCCAGCGCGACAATCGCTGTCATCGTCAGCGTTTTGATTGACATATTTCTCTCCCTGCAAGTGTACGGGTATTCTCCCGTTTTTTTTGATTTGATCAAGTTTTGCGTTTTCCCCCGATCCATCGTATGGTTTCACGAGGTCAGGCGTCTGGCAAGTCGACACCACGCGAAACAGGGTAAACCACTTGGATTTGATCAAAAATAAAGCATCCAGCTCGAAGGTGGATGAGGGAAAAAGACCGGCGCATGAACAGGTGTACCAAACCCTGAGATCGCAGATCATGTACGGTGATCTGGTCCCGGGACAACCCGTCACGATACAGGGTTTGACCGAATCGCTCGGGGTTGGAATGACCCCCGTCCGCGAGGCGATCCGGCGGCTGATTTCGGATGGCGCACTGGTGTTTCAGGGCAATCGGCGCGTCAGCGTGCCTTTGTTGTCGGGCACCGATGTCGAGCAGATGATTTTTGCCAGAATATCAATAGAATCAGAGCTTTCCAGACGGGCAACCGCGAATCTAAAACCTGCTGATATCGATCAGCTCGAAAAGCTTGATCAGCGATTGGATCAGACCATCACAGACGGCGACGTCAGTGGTTATTTGCGCTTGAACCACCAGTTTCATGAAACGCTCTATGCGCATGCGGATGCTCCGATTCTCAACGATCTGGCCGAGCGGCTTTGGCTGCGGTTCGGCCCCTCACTACGCGTTGTCTGCGGACGGTTCGGAACACATAGCCTGCCGGATCGGCACAAAGACATCATCGCAAGCTTGCGGGCGAAAGATGCGGAAAAGGTCGCGAAAGCAACCGCTCAGGACATTGAGCAGGGTATGGAATTGATGTCGGACGCTTTGATCTCCGCCTGATTCAGGTCGATTCGATTGACACGAAAAAATTTGATCATATTGTGACGGGTAACCGCCTTTTGCAGGAGATTCTCTGATGTCGACCATCACCAATCACATGCCGACCGCCGAATTGCAGGCGCTGGATGCGGCGCATCATATGCACCCGTTTTCGGCCAACGGATCATTGGGCGAGGAAGGTGCGCGCGTCATCACTCGTGCCAAAGGCGTGTACCTGACCGATAGCGAAGGCGAAGAGATTCTGGACGCCATGGCCGGTCTTTGGTGCGTCAATATCGGTTACGGTCGCGATGAACTGGCCGAGGTTGCTGCCCGTCAGATGCGTGAACTGCCCTATTACAACACGTTCTTCAAAACGACCCATATTCCAGCCATCGCTTTGGCAGCCAAGATCGCAGAATTGGCGCCGGGGGATCTGAATCACGTGTTCTTCGCGGCGGGCGGGTCCGAGGCAAATGACACCAACATTCGCCTGGTGCGCACCTATTGGGCTGAGAAGGGTCAGCCGAACAAAAACATCATCATCAGCCGCCACAATGCCTATCACGGGTCCTCCGTTGGTTCGGCCTCGCTGGGCGGTATGGCTGGCATGCATGCGCAGGGCGGCATCCCGATCCCGAACATCCACCACATCAACCAACCGAACTGGTGGGCAGAAGGCGGCGACATGGCGCCGGAAGAGTTTGGCCTGGCCCGCGCGCGTGAGCTGGAAGAAGCCATTCTGGAACTGGGCGAAGACCGCGTCGCGGCCTTTATTGCCGAACCCGTGCAGGGTGCGGGCGGGGTGATCGTTGCCCCCGATACCTACTGGCCCGAGATCCAGCGCATTTGCGACAAATACGATATCCTGTTGATCGCCGATGAGGTGATCTGCGGCTTTGGGCGCACAGGCAACTGGTTCGGGTCCGAAACCGTTGGTATCAAACCGCATATCATGACGATCGCTAAGGGCCTCAGCTCGGGTTACGCGCCCATCGGTGGATCCATCGTGAATGACGAGATTGCCGAGGTGATCGGCGGCACCGAGTTCAATCACGGCTATACCTATTCCGGCCACCCGGTCGCTGCGGCAGTCGCATTGGAGAACCTGCGCATCCTCGAAGAAGAAGGCATCGTCGACCACGTCCGCGACGTGGCCGCCCCTTATCTGAAAGAGAAATGGGAGGCCCTGGCCGATCATCCATTGGTCGGTGAGGCCAAGATCGTCGGCATGATGGCCTCAATCGCCCTGACGCCGGATAAGGCCAGCCGCGCCAAATTCGCGTCCGAGCCCGGTACGGTCGGCTACATCTGCCGCGACCGCTGCTTTGCCAACAACCTGATCATGCGCCATGTGGGCGACCGGATGATCATCTCCCCCCCGCTGGTCCTGACCCCTGCGGAAATCGACGAGATGTTCGTGCGAATTCACAAGTCACTGGACGAAGCGCAGGCCGATATCATCGCGCAGGGGCTGATGAAGGCAGCGTCATAGTCCAGATTGCTACTATTCAGTTTTAAGGGGCGCACTAGATGTGCCCCTTCTCACTTCCTGAGTCGCAATTGCCCGTCAATCGATCCAGCTCAATTGCTGAACACAACTAGATTCAATCAAATCGAGCGACAAAAAGAAGTAATTATGTATCGCGCGGCAACAATAAATTTATCGCGCGATAAATATCTTGATTTGATGTGACTCAGATTCAAGTATGCGAATGCGACTCGGTTATTTGTATTACCTCTACCGGCGTCGCGACCCGCTCTTCTGCTGGGTCCACCTCCCGTCTACCGTAGTGAGTGCCGGTAGTCGGGAGGTTGCACAGCCAATACCTGAGAGAGTATCCGCGGCGAATACCCAGGCAATAGACAACGCCCCTACATTGTCACCGCAACGCTTCCAAGAGGTTCAGACTGGCATATCCGTCTGGCAGCAACCCCTGCGCCAATTGATACGCCCGAACAGCTTTGACTGTGTTTGGCCCTGTGCGCCCGTCGACGCCTTGGGTATCAAAGCCAGCCTCGGTCAGACGGGATTGCAGTTCCTTTTTCTCGGTGAAACTCAACACCCGGTCACCACGCGGCCATTTGGTCTGGAACGACCCCCGTCCAGCCAGACGGTCGGACAGATGGCCGATGCCGATCACATAGGCGTCGGCACCGTTGTATCTCTCGATGACTTTGAAATTATCGAAGATCATCAGCGCCACGCCCTGCCCTCCGGCAGGCAACAGGATCGCCGCTTGCCCGTGATCCGAAATTTGGCCGCCGTTCGCCACCACCACACCACGTGCGGCCCATTGTGAGGGCATCAATGTGTGATCCCGCCTTGCGGTGGAATAGTCAAACCCTTTGGGCAGGGTCACCTCAACGCCCCACGGCTGCCCCTTGGTCCACCCATGCCGCGCCAGATAGGCGGCGGCCGAGGCCAGCGCATCGGTTGGATCGTCCGACCAGATATCGCGCCGCCCGTCCCCGTCGAAATCAACCGCATGGTCCAGAAACGAGGTTGGCATGAATTGCGTATGCCCCATCGCCCCGGCCCAGCTGCCCATCATATTGCGCGGACTGACGTCGCCCGCCTGAATGATCTGCAAGGCTGCGATCAACTGGGTTTCGAAAAACTGCGCCCGCCGCGCGTCAAACGCCAAAGTTGCCAGAGATCGGATGGTGTGGTCGCTGCCCCGAAACGTTCCGAACGAGGTCTCAAGCCCCCAGATCGCTGTCACAACCTCTTTTTCGACGCCGTACTTGGCTTCGATGCGGGTCAGTGCTTCGCGATGGCGCTCCAACCCCATCCGGCCGTTTCTGATGCGCGTGTCTGAGACGGCAGAATCCAAATACTCCCAAATGGATTTCGAAAACTCTGCCTGATTGCGGTCGCGCCTGATCACGTCCTTATCGTAGGTCAAACCCGCCAACGACCTGTCCAGTGTTGAGGCTGATATCCCCTGCTCTACCGCCCGTTCACGAAATGCTCCAAGCCACGCCTGAAACCGCGCGTTTCCCTCCGTCGACACCCGGTACTCCTTAGCTGAGGGTCGTAAAACTGGCCGGATCGATATTGCCACACCGGCTGACGCCAGCTGTACAGCCTGTGACCCGCCCAGAGTATTGATAGATTCCGCCTGCACAATGGATGCCCATAATGCGGCGGTCATAACGCCACCTATGCATTTACGCATTCCGAATTTTCCTGGTTACTGCTCGACTTCAGAATACCGCATAATTTGCGTTTTCCAAAGCGCTCAGCTTGACCCCTCGCGATCTTTTGCTTTGTGTTCCGCACGAATTCCGGCAAGTGCCTCACGCAGCAAAGGGATGCGGTTTGGCCTAAAGCTTTCGCCTGTCACGGACATTTCGCGTATCCTGTCCAGCCGAAAGACGCGAAAATCCTGTCTCAGATGGCACCAGGAAATCAAAACGCTGGCGCGGTCCATATAGACGATACTCAGCGGGTTCACCTTGCGGCGCGTGTCATCGCCCTTGGCATCGGTGTAGGCAAATTCGATCGTGCGTTCGTCCCATGTGGCCTGCCGCAGGTCAGCCACCGCGATGGTGGGCTTGGCCGGGCGATCAAACCGCGTCGCTGTCAGCACTGCATGGGACAAGCGGTGTGATTGGCGCTGCGGCAATCGCCCCTGCAATTTGCGCAACGTATTGCTGGCGGCGTCTGCCAACCCAGGATCGCCTATGGCCTGAACCTCTCGCAGCCCCAAAACCAGCGCTTCAAGTTCATCATCTGTGAACCCAAGCGGCGGCAGGGTTGCGTCTTCGATCAGGGTAAAGCCAAAACCGGCCTCACCGTCGATCACCGCCCCAAGCCCGCGCAACGATTCAATATCGCGATGCACGGTACGCGGCGAGACGCCCAGATCCTGCGCCAGTTGCTGGGACGTCTTCGGCGAAGGACCAGAGCGCAAGGCTTGCATCAATTGAAACAGGCGGGCGGTTCGGGACATAGTGCAGATTAATCTAAACCTGATGACAGAAACTGTCATCAGGCAAAGCTATTCCTCGAACATCCCGAATTTGGAGCCTCCGATGTTGACCCTTATGATTTACCCTTCGGCCTTTGGCCTTTTCAGCGCCAGCCCCTTTTGCGTCAAGGCCGCTTACATGCTGGAACATGCGGGCCAGCGTTGGCAGCGGTCCGATATGTTGGACCCCCGCAAGATGCCCCATCAAAAACTGCCGGTTCTGCGCACGCAAGAACGCCTTGTCCCCGACAGCGACCTGATCCGCGATTGGCTTGAGGCGCAGGGCGCAAACTTCGACACTGGGCTAAGCGACATACAAAAGGCGCAGGCACGAACGCTGATCCGCATGGCAGAGGAGCATATCTATTTTCAGGTCGTCCAGGACAGGTGGGCCAATGACGAGGTCTGGCCAATTCTGCGCAAGACCTTCTTTTCGGTTATTCCTGCGTTGATCCGAACGCCGGTGTCGAACTCAATCCGGAAAAAGGTCGTCCAGGGATTGGTGTTTCAGGGTGTCGGCCGCTTCTCTCCCACTGAGCGTCAGGATCGATTGGAGCGGGACCTTGAAGCGATATCCGCCTATCTGTGGCAATCGCCGTACCTTCTGGGCGACCGGCCAACATCAGCAGATATGAGCGTTGGGCCCATGTTGGCTGCAATGCGCGCAACACCGGTGGAAACCCCGCTGACCCAGCGGATCAAACAGGATAGGCTGCTCAACGACTACGTGGACCGAATGGAACAGGCGATACCGCTGCCATGACACCTTTTGACGACCCTGCCGTGCAGACCGCCTTTGAAGCGTTTCCCGAAGACACCCGTTCGGGTGTTCTCGTCTTGCGCGAGCTGGTGTTTTCAACCGCTGGGGCCTTGCCTAAAGCCCAGCCATTGAATGAAGCACTGCGGTGGGGTCAACCCGCCTATCTGGCGCCCAAAGGGTCAACCATCCGGCTGGGCGGGCACAAAGCGGCATCCTTTGCACTGTTCGTGCATTGTCAGAGCCGACTAATGGGTGATTTCACCACTGCCTTTCCGGGCGAGGATCGGTTGGACGGCAACCGGGCCATTCTGTTTGATGACCCGGATCAGATTGATGAAACGCGTCATGGCTGGCTGATTGCTCGGGCGCTAACCTATCACCTTTGACGACGTTTGCGTTCGACCTTGCGCTTGATCTTGTCCTTCTTGCGCTTGGTACTGACCGCCTTGCGCCGTGCGCCTCCCCGCTTAGCGGGCCCGCCTCCGCGCGGCAGGGCCTGGTCATCGATGGACAGCAGCTCCAGCTCGAGCCCGCCGGTAACAGGCGTGGCCTCGGTCAGGCGCACGGTGACACGCTGACCAATGGCGATGATCAAACCGGTGTCTGATCCCATCAGCGTGCCGGCTTCGCGGTCGAAATGGAAAAACTCGCGCCCCAGTGACCGGACGGGCACCAGGCCGTCCGCGCCAGTTTCGTCCATCTTCACAAATGCACCGAACCGGGCGATGCCGCTGATACGACCGCTGAACTCATTGCCCACACGCTCGCTCAGATAAGCGGCCAGATAGCGATCCGTCGTATCACGCTCGGCCATCATCGAGCGGCGCTCGGTGTCCGAGATATGCGTTGCCGTTTCATCGAGCCGCGCGATCTCATCCTCGGTCAGCCCGTCATCGCCCCAGTCATGCGCCGTGATCAGCGCCCGGTGCACGATCAGGTCCGCGTAACGGCGAATGGGCGAGGTGAAATGCGCATAATTCCGCAACGCCAACCCAAAATGGCCGAAATTCTCTGGATTGTAATAAGCCTGTGCCATCGAGCGCAAAGTTGAAAGGTTGATCAGCTCTGCATCCTCTGTCCCGGCAGCCGCGTTCAGCAGTGCATTGAGATGCCGGGTTTGCAGCACCTGCCCCTTGGCCAGGTTCAGACCAGCTGCCTGTGCGGTTTCCCGCAGACTTTCCAGCTTTTCTTGCGCCGGTTCCTCATGCACGCGGAACAGCAACGGGCGGCGTTTGGCGATCAATGTCTCAGCCGCAGCCACATTGGCGAGGATCATAAATTCCTCAATCAGCTTATGCGCGTCCAGCCGGTCGCGGAAAGCCACGCTTTGGACCTCTCCCGCGTCACTGAGAACGATCTTGCGTTCGGGCAGGTCCAGTTCCAGCGGCTGCCGTTCTGCCCGCGCTTTCTTTAGCGCGGCATAGGCATCATAGAGCGGCTTCAAAACAGGCTCTAACAACGGCCCTGTGCGGTCGTTTGGATTGCCGTCGATAGCGTCTTGAACTTCGGCATAGTGCAGCGAGGCGGCCGAGCGCATCAGACCACGTACAAAGCGATGAGCAATCTTGTTTCCATCCGCATCGATCTGCATTCGAACAGCGATACAGGCGCGCGGAACACCTTCGTGCAACGAACACAGGTCTCCAGAGAGGCGATCCGGCAGCATTGGCACAACTCGATCCGGGAAGTAGCTGGAGTTGCCGCGCTTGCGCGCCTCACGATCCAGCGCGGTACCGGGCTGCACATAGGCCGCAACGTCGGCGATGGCGACCCAGATCACATGCCCGCCTGGGTTCTTGGGGTCATCGTCGGCGTGGGCATAACAGGCATCGTCATGATCCCGCGCATCTGACGGATCGATGGTTAGCAAAGGTATATCCCGCAGGTCTTCGCGGCCTTTTAGACCAACCGGTTTGGCCTTATCGGCTTCGGCAATCACCTTGTCGGGGAAATCATCCGGAATACCGTGCTGATGAATTGCAATCAGTGACACAGCCTTGGGCGCCGATGGATCACCCAGCCGTTCCACAATGCGCGCGCGCGGCAGGCCCATTCGGTTCTTTGGCCCAGCCTGTTCAGCCTCGACCAATTCTCCATCCTTGGCGCCCAATACGGCCCCATCAGCAACCAGCCATTCGGTCTGACCGGCTTTGTCGATTGGCACGATCCGACCGCCTTCGGCCCCTTTGCGAAAGATGCCCACGATCTTGCGCGGGTTCGTCCCGACACGTCGGATCAGGCGTGCTTCGTAATTGTGGTCTTCTTCATGCACAACCGTGAGGCGGGCCAGAATGCGGTCGCCCTCGCCCAGCGCAGGATCGCTGGCACGGGTGATGAGCAGAATGATCGGCTCGACCCCTTCACCATGCCATTCCAAGGGCCGTGCGAACAGGTCGCCATCCGCATTCGGAGCCTTCACCTGCAGCACGCTGACAGGTGGCAGGCGGTCCGGGTCGCGATAGCTGCGCTTGCGCTTTTCCAGATGCCCTTCGGCCTCAAGCTCTTTGAGGATACGCTTCAGGTCAATCCGATCCGCGCCCTTGATACCAAAGGCTTTGGCGATATCGCGTTTCGAGGTCAGGGTGGGGTTCGCCGAGATCCAATCGAGGACCTCCTGCTTGGTAGGTATGCGAGTCATACCTCCGGCCTATCACGGGTATGCGACCGCGTCATGACCAAAAAGTTCAGGGCGTCAAGTCAGCCACCGTATCAACGTCGCGCAGATGGTCCAGCAATCCTACACGGCACCCCGGAACTGAGGCCAGAGTGTCAGCCAGCGCGGTTTCAGTAGACCAGCGTACATTACGGAACAGGCTTGTCGGCAACGCCTTGTGACGCTGAGCCCCTACCAACCAATAGCCACCGTCCGGCGCAGGGCCAAAAACGAATTGCGACCGTCCCAATTCCTTAAAGGCGCGTGCGATATGCTGGGATGTGATCCCGGGAATGTCCGCGCCGATCAGACAAACCGGTCCATGTGGCATCCCGCGTAGCATACGCCCCATACGATCGCCCAGATCACCGCGCCCCTGCGCCGCGCGGGGCAGATCAACGGGCCAGATGCGGCTGGTCAGGCCTTCCCGATCTGGGGCAACTGCCAGCACAATCTGCCAGCGTGGGTCCCGCAATCGCCGGATCAGCGCGCGTGTCTGGTGTCGGAACCACCACGCCGCGCCAACCATGCCGATGTCGCGCCCCAGCCGTGTCTTGACCCGACCCGGGCGGGGTTCTTTCACCATGATGACCAATGAGCGCTGCATGGTTCAGGCGAAATAGTCCTGAAGGATACGCGTGTAGATCGCCTTGAGCTGTTCGATCTGCGCGACCTCGACGCATTCATCGACCTGGTGCATTGTTCTCCCGACAAGGCCGAACTCAACCACTGGGCAATGGTCTTTGACAAACCGCGCATCCGAGGTGCCACCTGTTGTCGACATCTCGGGGCGCACACCGGTTTCGGTCTCGACCGCTTTCGCGACCAGATCAGACAGGGGGCCGGGTGGGGTCAGAAAGCTCTCGCCTGAGATCTTGATCCGGACGTTGACCGCGACATCGTAGGTTTCAGCCACGGCTTTGGCTTCGGCCTGCAACCACTCACTAAGGCTGGCGCCCGAGTGCAGATCGTTAAAGCGGATGTTCACCGCTCCGATACATTGCGCCGGGATCACGTTGGTAGCAGCGTTGCCCGTGTCAATATTCACAACGGCCAGGGTTGAGGCATCGAAATGGTCCGATCCCTGATCCAGTTCGTGGCTGGCTAACTGATGCATCAAACGCGCCATGGCGGGCAGAGGGTTTTTGGCCCGGTGCGGATAGGCCGAATGCCCCTGCACACCGGTCACAGTAAACCAGGCGGTCATTGAACCACGCCGCCCGATTTTCATCATCTCACCCATTGTGTTTGGGCAGGTCGGCTCGCCCACCAAACAGGCAGACATGCGTTCTCCGGCCTTGGACATGTGGTCAAGCAGTGCCGTGGTGCCGTCCACCGCGTCCGCCTCTTCATCGCCCGTGATCGCAAGAATAATCGCCCCGTCCGGGGGTGTGTCGCGTACGAAATCCACAGCGGCCGCCGCAAAGGCCGCCACGCCGGATTTCATGTCTGTGGCCCCGCGCCCATACATCACACCTTCGCGGATTTCTGCACCGAACGGGGGCACCGTCCAGGCTGCTTCGTCACCCACCGGGACAACGTCAGTATGCCCGTTGAACCCAAAGCTGCGCGGATGGGCTATCGGCCCCCAGCGCGCGTACAAATTGCTGACATCGCCCCGGTCCGCGCGGGTGCAGTCGAAGCCTGCGTCGGACAGAAGCTTCTCCAACAACACAAGCGCGCCACCTTCCTCAGGTGTGACTGATGGGCAACGGATCAGGTCCGCCGTCAACTTTACCGGATCTGTCATTTCTGGGCCCTTTTGGTTGGTTCAATCGCGGGATCGTGCACAGATTCAACGAATTGGACCAATTGCCAACCCCTCGCCACCGGATTCCGGGCGCTTTTTTTCGCGAGTCTTGAAATGACACCCCAATAAAACATGGCGGTTTACCTTGCGGCCACCTTGCCGTGCCTTTCAAATCTGCGTTAGAGGGCCGCGAAACAGGTGAATTGACGATGACACGTGCGCTTCTCGTTTGGATCTGCCTGACTTTCGCCGTTCTTGCACAGCAAAGCCAGGCGCAGACGCTTTCGGTCACGACCGTGACCCGCCCCCCGTTTTCCTATGTCGAGGACGGGGCCCAAACCGGTTTTTCAATGGACCTGCTGCAAGCCCTGTCCGAGGCACTGAATTGGGACTACTCGGTCACCAGGGTCGAAGCCTTCAGCGATATGCTGGGGGCCGTGCAGGAAGGAACCGCAGACCTGGCTGTGGCCAATATCTCGATCACGGCTGCGCGTGAAACGCAGATGGATTTCAGCCAGCCCATATTCGAGGCCGGTCTGCAGATCATGGTGCCATCGGATGCAGCGCGCAGACCATCGCTGCTGCACGCTTTGCTGTCCGTTGAATTGTTCATCGCCATCGGACTGGCCTTTGCGATCCTGCTTGGCGGCGGGATGCTGATGTGGGGATTTGAGCGTCGGGCTCAGCCCTATTTCGACCGCAAGCTGAATGAGGCATGGTTCCCGTCCTTTTGGTGGGCGCTGAATCTTGTGGTCAATGGCGGTTTCGAGGAACGCATGCCGCGCACACCGTTTGGACGGTTGCTGGGCGTGGTACTGGTGGTGTCCTCACTGTTCATCGTTTCGGTCTTCACAGCGCGCATCACGTCGGTCATGACAGTGGATGCCATCAGCGGCAACGTGAACTCGGTCAACGATCTTTATGGCAAACAGGTGGGCACAATCTCGAACTCAACTGCCGCAAACTTCCTGAACCGGCGCGAGATTGAGTTTTCCGGTTATGAAAACCTGGATGATGTGCTGACCGCATTCCAGGATAAGGAGTTGGACGCCGTTGTCTTTGACGCGCCGATCCTGTCCTATTATGCGGCGCATGAAGGCCGTCGGATCGCATCGATGACAGGTGGCGTTTTCCTACGCGAGAACTACGGGATTGCGTTCCCAACCGGCTCGCCATTGGTCGAGGACGTGAACCAGGCTCTGCTCGCGCTGCGCGAAGACGGCACCTATGATGAAATTTACCGCAAATGGTTCGGGGTGCGAAACTAAGCCGGTTCTTCATCCCCGAAAAACGGCGTCATTTGCGCCACAATAACGGCGTTTTCGTCCAAGGCCCGCTGCATCAGGTCGCGTTCGTCCGGGTCGATGTCGTGCCCCTGCGCCTCACGCTCGGCCAGAGTTCCATAACCGGTGACGTCCAGTGGCGCAGTGTCGGCCTGTTTCAGGATCGCCACGGTTTCACGCACCGCTTCAGCCTCATCCACGCCGCTAGCAAAACACATCAGCGCTGCTCCGGTCGCACCTTCGGGCAGACCGTCGCCTTCTTTGCGGCCAATCTGAACGAGCAATGTATAAACTTGCTGACGGGACGGTTTCTTTTGCTTTTCCATGCAGGGGGCCATAGCCGCGCGCCTGTCCGTGGTCAAGCAGCCGGGAATTGCGGGAAGCCCCCAGCGCGTCCATAGTACCCGCGAAAACCCATTTCAAACTGCAAAGGATTTTTCATGGCCTACCCAAATTTTATTACAGACTTCCCTAGCCTCGACGTCCCATTCCCCGAGGACGTGGTGCAAACCGCCGTCATCCGGTCAGATGCGGGTTTGGTCGCGTTCTTCACCTTCCTCAAGGATTTCGAACTGCCACCGCATTCACACAAGGCGCAATGGGGCACGGTGGTCGAGGGCGAGGTTGAACTGACAATAGGCGGAGAAACTAAGACCTATCGCCCCGGCGACAGTTACTCGATCCCGTCTGGTGTTGAACACGGCGGGAAAATCAAAGCCGGAAGCCGCGTGATCGACGTGTTTGAGGAACCCGACCGCTATCCAGTCAAAGGATAAACAAAAAAAGGGCTGCAGCGAGATACGCTACAGCCCCGTTTCAAATCCGCACTTGATTTAGTCGCGCAGCAGTTCGTTAATTCCGGTTTTCGAACGAGTTTTCTCGTCCACGCGCTTTACGATCACGGCGCAATACAGGTTGACGTTGTTCTTGGACGGCATCGAACCCGCGACAACCACCGAATATGGCGGCACTTCGCCGTAAGTGACTTCGCCGGTTTCGCGATCCACGATCTTGGTGGATTTGCCAATAAAGACACCCATGCCCAAAACCGAGCCTTCGCGCACGATGCAGCCTTCGACCACTTCCGAGCGTGCGCCGATAAAGCAATTGTCTTCGATGATGGTCGGGCCGGCCTGCATCGGTTCCAGAACGCCGCCGATGCCAACACCGCCTGACAGGTGTACGTTTTTACCAATCTGCGCGCAGGAACCAACGGTGGCCCATGTGTCCACCATAGTGCCTTCGTCGACATAGGCGCCCAAATTCACGAAGGACGGCATCAGAACCACACCGGGTGCGACATAGGCCGATTTGCGAACAACACAGTTCGGCACCGCGCGGAAACCGGCTGCGCGCCACTGGTTTTCACCCCAGCCGGCGAACTTGCTGTCCACTTTGTCCCACCAGCCGCCATCCTGTGGACCGCCGGTCTGGATTTCCATATCCTTGATGCGAAAGCCCAGCAGAACTGCCTTCTTGGCCCACTGGTTCACATGCCAATCACCGTTATCCAGCTTTTCAGCAACCCGCAGCGAACCGCTGTCCAACGCGGCCAGCGTATCCTCGATCGCCTCGCGTTGTTCGCCGGTGGTGGCGGGCGTAATGGTGTCGCGCGCCTCCCAGGCGGCTTCGATAGCGGTTTCCAGTTGCGCGTTGGACATCGGATGGCTCCCTGCAGAATCTGTTCACGTTTGTTTGGCCTATACGCAACTGCACCTCGCGGTGCAATGCGACGCAGAAGGTACGATTTGCGGCTAGCTTGACCTGTGTTCAGCTTGCGCGGCGGATATGGCGCGTCAGAATGGCCGTCGCCGTAGACGCGTCCTTGCGCTTGAGCGCTTGAACGATGGCTGCGTGGTCACCATCCGCACGGTGTACCCACTTGGGGCGCCAATGGGCAAACAGGTGGCGCGCGCCGGCAATATGCAGGTCATCAATCGCATGCAGTAGGCGTGGCAACCCGCACGGCGTCAGGATCGAGCGATGAAAGGTACGGTTGCACGCTTCCCACTCGGGCATCGTTTGCGCAGCATCACAGGCGATCCGAGCATCATCCGCCTCTTTAAGCGCGCCAGGCGTCATATTCTGTACCGAATGCTGCAAGGCCAGGGATTCCAGCGCAACGCGCATTTCAACCACTTCGCGCACTTCTGCCGGGTCCAGCGCCGAAACACGCATACCGCGGCGCGGCTCACTTTGGGCCAACCCGTGCGCTTCCAGACGCAGCAATGCCTCGCGCACCGGTACATGGCTGGTCTCAAAGGCCCGCGCGATGTGATCCTGACGTAGCTTTTCACCGGCAAGCAATTCGCCCGTGATAATCTTCTGTCTAAGGTTTTGGTAAATTGTGTCGGCGATCGTAGTGGTCATAGATTATCGATAAAATCCTTAACCACCTTCCACAAGTCGATAATTCACCCCATCAGCGGGTCCGGGGCAATATTTCCCCCGCACACCAGAACCGCCACGCGTTCGTCTGGTTCTGCCTTGTAAACACCTGAGGTCAAAGCCGCCAACGCGGTCGCACCGGCCGGTTCGACCAATATGCGATGGGTCTGCCACAGCGCCTTTTGCGCGGCTGCAATCGCCTCGTCTGAGACAAGAACAGATGTCATTCCTTGCGCAAGATCGAAACAAATCCCTCCGATCCGCCGCGCGCCCAGCGCGTTGGCTGCTATCCCCGAGACCGAGACATCCACCGGTTCACCCGCCTGCAGCGCCGCGTTCAGCGCGCAGGAGGTTTCCGGTTCGACTGCTACGATCTTGCGCGTGCCATCAAACCAACCCAAAGCCCCGCCAATCAGGCCACCGCCGCCCACTGCAACCAAAATGGTGTCAGCCTGCAGTCCCTGCGCCTCCCATTCGGCAAAACACGTGCCCTGCCCTGCTACGGTTGCGGGGGCATCATAAGCGTGGATTTGCATCGCCCCGGTCGCAGCCTCATGCGCTCTGGCCTCGCTCAGTGCGTTTGCGTATTCACCTTGCACCACCGTCAAATCCGCGCCCGTCTGTTCAATCAGGGCGATCTTGGATGGTCCGGCAAGGTCTGGCACGAAAATCTTGGCCGGATATCCCAGCGTTTGTGCCGCATACGCCGCCGCCGCACCGTGATTGCCGCCCGAAGCCGCCACAACGCCAGCCTCGGGCACGTCCAAGCTGAGCAGCGTATTAAACGCCCCGCGCGCTTTGAAACTGCCCGTGTGCTGCATATGCTCCAGCTTCATTTCGACCGGATAATCCAATCCGGGCACGCGGCTTTCAATCACCGGGGTCACCTGCGCATACCCATTGATCCGTTCGGCGGCGGCCGAAATTTCACTCTTCCAATTCATTCTTGTTCTTCCGTGACTGGCACTCTGCCTACGAACCCTATAGCTGTTTTATGAACACGCAAGCAGGGAACCATCACCCATGAGAGAAGACCGCCTCAGCCCCTTCCGCGACGCCCAGACAGACCGCTCGACCGCGAGCGAGGTGCCGGACACGCCGCAGACGCGCTCACCCGCCTATCGCCTTGCCTTTGCAGACGATGATTTCCTGTGTCGGGATGAGCTACGCCCCGTGCGTTTGCAGCTGGAGTTGCTGAAGCCCGAGATGATCATGACCGAACGTGAGATCACCTCGACCATCGTCATGTTCGGTGGCGCACGCATTCCTGAGCCGTCGCAGAAACACACTGCGCGAACCCAGACGCTGGCCAACCTGTCGCAATATTACGACGAAGCGCGGGAATTCGCCCGTCTGATGACCGAAAAATCCAATGAAACCGGCTGCCGCGAGAACGTGATCGTCACCGGCGGTGGCCCCGGCGTGATGGAGGCCGGAAATCGCGGTGCCCAGGATGCTGGCGGTTGTTCGATTGGCCTGAACATTGTGCTGCCGCACGAGCAGGCGCCGAACCTGTATGTAACGCCCGATCTCAGCTTTAATTTCCACTATTTCGCCATTCGCAAGATGCATTTCCTGATGCGCGCCCGCGCAATCACCATCTTCCCCGGCGGCTTCGGCACGATGGACGAGCTGTTCGAGTCGCTGACGTTGATCCAGACTGGCCGGATGGAGCGTGTGCCCTTCCTGCTGTTCGGTCGCGAATTCTGGGAAAAAGTCATCAATTGGGAGGCGCTGGCCGATGCGGGGACCATCTCGGACGAGGATCTCGATCTGTTCCGCTTTGTCGATACCGCACAAGAGGCGGTCGACATTATCGATAACTGGGAACCGGCCCCACCGCGCGACGAAATACCGGGGCGCTGAAACATGAAACCGCCAAAAACCGGTGAGATGCTGCACCTACGTGGGAACGCACTGAACAAGGGCGATCCGGTGGCCCTGCCGCTGACACAAAGCAGTATGTACCATCTGCCCGGCGCACCGGACGGGAATCCGACCTATGGTCGGGTCGACAACCCGACATGGGGGCATCTGGAACATGTGCTAGCACATTTGGAAGACGCGCCCTGTCTGACCTTTCCGTCAGGTATGGGGGCGATCTCTGCGGCTTTGTTCGCGACGGTCAAAGCCGGGTCCCATATCCTGATCCCCTCGGACGGGTATTATGTCACACGATTGCTGGCCGATCGGTTCCTGTCCAATCTGGGCGTCTCGGTTACCGAGCGTCCGACGACAGCGTTCGCAGAGGGCGGGTTTGACGGCTTCGACGTGGTCTTTTTGGAAAGCCCCTCGAACCCCGGTCTGGATATGATGGACCTGTCTGCGATCGCCACTGCCGTTCGCACGGCGGGCGGTCTCACGATTGCCGACAACACAACGATGACCCCACTGGGTCAACGCCCGTTGGAATTGGGCATCGACGTGGTCGTCGCTTCGGATACCAAGGCAATGGGCGGGCATTCGGACCTGCTAATGGGTCATGTCGCCAGCCGCAACGCGCAGATCATGGAACGGGTCGAAGAATGGAGGCGCGTTTCCGGCGCGATCCCCGGCCCGCATGAGGCATGGCTGCTGCATCGCGGGTTGGAAACGCTGGACGTTCGTTTCGACCGGATGTGTGCATCGGCGCAAGTGCTCGCGGAACGGTTGGCAGAACATGATGCCGTGAAACAGATCCGCTATCCCGGCTTGTCGGGTGACCCTTCCTATGCTCTGGCCAAGGCGCATACGTCCCGGTTCGGGTTCTTGTTGTCGATCACGTTAGAGACCGAGGAAAAGGCCGAAACTTTCATCAACACCTGCCCGATGCTGCGACCGGCCACATCGTTCGGCGGTGTTCACAGTTCTGCCGAAAGACGCGCACGCTGGGGCGATGACGTCGATCCGGCCTTTATCCGATTGTCTGTCGGCTGTGAACCGGCGGATGAACTGTGGCAGGCGATTGAAACCAGCCTGAACGGGCTTTGATTATTTCTTGGGCTCACGCAGTTCGGTGAACACATAGATCGGCAGCAGAACGCTGGCGATCAACGCGCCCAGCCAAACGAGCAGGGTCGCTGCTAACAGATTGGCAACGCCGCCAACGGTCAGCCCTGCCGTAATCAGATCCGTCACCAACAGACCGACAAACGTTACGATCAAAGCAATCCCACCTTTGATCGAGGGGGCTTTTTTCTCACCCAGCTTCAGGATCAGCGGCTCGGCCACCACCTGCACCAGGGTGAACACGATCACCACGACGATGAATGAAATTGGCTTGATCGCAAACCCCGACAACAACAGCGTCGCAAGCAACAACCCGATGGCATTCCCGGCCAACAGGGCCAGTGCGGATTTTATTCTGCGCGTCATGGGGTTCTCCGTGAATGATCAATTAGAAACATGCAGATGTTAACAGACTCGAAGGAATTTGCGAGCGGTTTCAAAAGCCACTTCCTTTTGGGTCATTGAAATCGCATGATAAAACACATTCATAAAGATCAGACCCACCCCCATCGACGAGAGATGTGATGAGCGACGATCCCTATACCGTTCTTGGTGTCGCTAAAGACGCCAGCGCCGCCGAGATCAAGAAGGCTTATCGGCGCATCGCCAAAGAGTGCCACCCGGACCTGAAACCCGGGGATGACGAGGCTGAAGCCAAGTTCAAGGCCGCCGCTTCGGCTTATGACCTGCTGAAAGATGCGGACACACGCGCGCGTTACGATAGTGGCGAAATTGATGCCTCGGGTCAGGAACGTCCCCAGCAGCAGTATTATCGCGAATATGCCGAGGCCGCCGGGAACCCTTATCGTGCGCGCGCAGCAGACCCGGATGACATGTCAGACATCTTTGCCGAATTCATGCGTGGCCGCGGAGGATACCAGCAGCGCACGCATGAATTCCACGCGCCGGGCCACAACCGCGCTTATAACCTGCAGATCAGTTTTCTGGACGCGGTGTTCGGCGCCAGCCAGAAGCTGACTCTGCCCGATGGCGATCGGATCGAAGTCAAAATACCCGCTGGCATCACCGACGGGCAGACCATCCGCCTGCGCGGTAAGGGTGATCCGGGGTTCGGCGACGGGCCCGCCGGCGACGCCTTGGTAACCGTGTCTGTGGCAAAGCATCCTGTATTCGATCGTCAGGGCGACGATATTCATATCACTCTGCCGATCACGATCGACGAAGCCATTCTGGGTGGCAAGGTACCCGCACCCACCATTGATGGCGGCGTCAATGTCAGTGTTCCAGCCGGCACCAGCAGCGGTAAAACCCTGCGTTTGCGTGGTAAGGGAGTTAAAAAGCGCGGCTCGTCCGATCGCGGCGATCAGTTGATCGAACTGACCGTGTCCATGCCGGACCAGATTGATGATGATCTGAAGCAATTCATGGCGACTTGGCGCGAAACCCACAGCTATGATCCGCGGAAAGGAATGCCGTCATGACCCGCACCCTGACCGAAGAGCAGCTGATCGCAACCGTCACGCGCCTGACCTCGACCCGCCTGACCGAATACCTGGCTGCCGAGATCGTCATTCCCGAGCAAACCGAGCAGGGGCTGGTGTATCACACCCTTGACGTGGCGCGGTTGGAGCTGGCGTGCGAGCTGCACGACCAATACGAGATGGAGCCTGATGCGCTGTCGATGATGATCTCACTGATCGACCAGATGCACGGCCTTCGCGCCGAGTTACGAGAGGTTCTGAATGCGGTAGACACGCAACCGGAACCGGTGCGTCAGACATTGATCGAGGTGATCGGAACGGCGCGGTTCGGTCGCAAGTGACGCACGCTTAGTTGCCGACAATATACTCTTCGGGAACGAAGAACGTGTAGTCCCGATCAGCCACCGCTTCGTGACAATCATGGCAATAGACGACAGCGTCCGAACGCGCGCCCATCGTGTCACCAAACAAAGACCCGTCGGGCATGACCATGATATAGCGCCAGTCCGCAGTTTCCGGGCTGGTGCCTTCGGCGAGTTTTTCCATCACGAACAAAGCCCCGGGATGGACATTGCCCTCGTCCGTGACCGTGACGCTGTCCTTGGCCAGCACTGACCCCATCGGCAGTTTTTCACCCTCGGCCAAAGTACCATAGTTGTGCGCCATGCGGTTGGCATAGCTGTTCACATAGCGCTGCCCATGGGTTGCCGAGATGTAAGGCGCGTCGTTGAACAGCGGCCATGCCTGATAGTTCATCAGCAAATCTAACTGCGCGGCGGCATAGCCACGCTCCATCCGTCGCTGCAGGGACTTGTAGATGCCCAAAGCTTCTTCTTTGGACAGCTCGGCAGGATTTTCAATGGCAAGGTGAGCATCCTCACCACTGGATTGAGCGCCAGCCTGATGCGCAGCAAGCCCCACCACAAACAAAGCCGCAAGAAATGTCGGAAACAGTCTTATAAATCGTACAAACATGTATTTGGCCCACCTGCTTCAAAAGGTTCGCCTGAACGCCGCAAGTTACGTGTAAAATGATAGCGGCCATGAACAAACGCGCCACGACCGGAATGCGACTCTCACTGCTTTGTGCGCAAGCGTGAGGCCTAGGCAGCCGGTTTCAGCCCCCGAAACATATCAAATTGTGCATACAAATAACAGCGGCCAGAAAATTAATTTCTTGGCGTAGTTTGCACGAAAGTTGGGCTTGTCAGCCCTGCAATCCCGCTTCGGCTTCGATCTGCTTGCGCGACTTGCGGGCGCGCTCTGTGGCCGATTTCAACTGACCGCAAGCTGCCATGATGTCCTCGCCACGCGTCTTGCGAATGGGAGAGGCATATCCCGCCTGATAAATGATGTTTGCAAACGCGCGGATGCGGTTATTCGAGCTGCGCTTGTAAGGCGCGCCGGGCCATTCGTTGAACGGAATCAGGTTGATCTTGGCGGGAATGTTGTGGCTTTTGATGTGGTCGATCAAGCGATGCGCATCTTCGTCGCTATCATTCACACCATCCAGCATCACGTATTCAAAAGTAATCCGCTCGGAATTGGACACTTTGGGATAGCTTGCCAGCGCCTGCAGCAGTTCTTGGATGTTCCAGCGCTTGTTGATGGGCACCAGAAAATCGCGGGTTTCATCCGTTGTCGCGTGGAACGAGATCGCCAGCAAGCAGCCGATCTCGTCAGCTGTGCGCGCAATTTCCGGCACCACGCCGGACGTCGACAGGGTGATCCGACGGCGTGACAGAGAAATGCCTTCGGGGTCCATGGCGATCTTCATCGCGTCGCGCACGTTTTCGAAGTTATAAAGCGGCTCACCCATGCCCATCAGAACGATGTTCGACAACAGGCGTGTTTCGTCCTTTGGCGCACCAGGGGTCGGCCATTCGTCCAGATCGTCGCGGGCCATCATCACCTGACCGACGATTTCTGCAGCCGTCAGGTTGCGCACCAGTTTCTGCGTGCCCGTATGGCAGAAGGAACAGGTAAGCGTGCAGCCAACCTGAGACGAGATGCACAGGGTCCCGCGATCCTCTTCGGGGATGTAGACAACTTCGACCTCATGGCCACCCGCGATGCGGCACAGGTACTTGCGCGTGCCGTCTTCGGACACTTGCCGTGTCACGACTTCGGGGATTTCCACAACGAAATTCTCAGCCAGTTGCGCACGATACGCTTTGGCGAGGTTGGTCATCTCGGCAAAATCGCGCACGCCCCATTGATAGATCCACTGCCAGATCTGCCCGGTCCGCATCTTGGCCTGCTTTTCCGGCGTGCCATGTTCGATCAGAGCGTCACGCAACTGATCACGGGTCAACCCGACAAGGTTGATCTTCCCCTCGGGCAGTTTGCGGGGGATGGTCATGACATCTTGAGTGATCGGCGCTTTGGGCGACATGTGGCTATCTCAACGAATTCGGGCTTGGGATGCGCCTCTATATAGGATCGCGCGCAAAGATCAAAAGAATTCGTATCGTTTAATTTGCCATACGCAGCAATTCGTCCACACGCGCCCGGCCCAGATCGACGCGACAAGACGCGATGGCGATGCCGGTGCCAGAGCCGCCGCCGTATGAAGCACCCACTGCTTCACATTGCGCATCGCGATATCCTCTCCATGCCTCTTGTGCAGCCTCAAGTGCCGGTTGTGCCACCACACGGTCTGTGACCTCGTCCAACTCAAATGCGGACTGCATGGCGAAGCCATAGCTTGTCTCAACAGCCATATTCACGCGTTTCTCCATTTCCCCAACGCAAGCTCCGATTTCGACCTGCGAACCTGCGTCGAAACATTCCAGGCTGGGATCTGCCCACGCGGTCGAAGAGAAAAGAACTGCAATCAGGACGTAACGCATTATCCGTTTCCACATATGAACCCTTGTATGAGGCCACCGTAGCACGCGTTGCGCCATAGTCCCAATTGCAAGTCGGCCGCATAGGCCAAACCGATGCGACCGAACTATCTGCATTGCGATTGCGAGGAATCAGATCAGGTAAACATATCAGATCCCTGCTGGCAGGATGTCGCAATCATCCGCGTCCAAAGTTTGCACGGGATCTTTCGGACCACATTGCTCGCCAGAAACCGGATAGGTTTCGTTGTTTTTTTCACATGCGCTCAGAAATACGGCGGCGACCACCAACACGGCAGCAAGAGGTTTGTTCAGCATGGATAAGCTCCTTCCATATATTTGAACTAATTGGTTCAGAAAGATGGATCGCTTGCCTTGATGCGGATCAAATTGGGGAGGGGTGGACGTAGCGTAAATTTCAGATGACACGTATGATCGCCCACGAAAAAGCCCCGCCAAATGACGGGGCTGCGAAGACCTGTTGTCCTTGCTTATTGGGTGCAGCGCTTTTCGGCGTCTTCGATCGCAGCACTGAAACCCAACAGCGAGAACGTGTCTTTGGTCTGGGTTCCGCGCTCGGACCGGGCGGTCAGAACGGCCTCGGTGCCGCGCTTCATCGCTGCGACGACCTTCAGGTCTTCGCCTTCGGTTGCCGGCCAGGCCCATTCACCTTCGGTGATCAAAGCGAACTCGGTGCCGTCAATCTCAAGGGTGACCGTCGATCCTGCCGCGAAAGGATAACCGCCGGTAAAGGTCACCTGACCTTTGACTTCGGCATTCGGGCGGTAGAACACGAACAGCAGGATGTCGCTGCGGCGCACCGAAACCACGCGTCCGCCTTTGGTGTTCACAGTCTCTTTGGGCGCGGATACGCTCCAGCACTCTGTGGGATCTTTCTCCACAAAAACGCTCCAGTCGGTCTTCGCAGCAACCCGATTGGTGCTGGTCGCCTGCTGAGCGATTGCGGTTGTGGCCATTCCTGCCACGCACAGACCCGCAATTGTGCGGACGAGTTTTAATCCCATCTGTCCAGCCTCCTAGCTCGACCTAATACCTCATACCCATCGAGACCGCATACGAACTCTGTCGGTTCGTCTGTAAGTTGCGTATTCCGATGATTGTCGACATACACACACTAACGCAGGTTTCGCCACAGGCGAAAGGGCGATTGGCAGATTTTTGCGCATATAATGGAGGGGCCAGATGACGCAGCCGGTACCAATGACAGAACTATGGCGAGGCCCCTTGTTGGAAAGCTTGCATCTGGGCCACGCAGTGATCTGCGACGACAGCGGTCATATCGTACGCAGTTGGGGCGATCCGGACGCGGTGATTTACCCTCGGTCTTCTGCAAAAATGATCCAGGGGCTGCCGCTGATCACATCGGGTGCAGCCGCCAAATATGGCCTGAACTCCGAGCATCTGGCCCTCGCCTGTGCCTCGCATAGCGGCGCACATATCCATACCGACAGGGTTACTGCCTGGCTGGATCACTTGGGCTTGACCGAACACGATCTGCGCTGCGGTCCGCAAGAACCGCAGGACATGGCCGCGCGCGACGGGCTGATACTTGCCGATGACACGCCCTGCCAGATCCACAACAATTGCTCGGGCAAACATTGCGGGTTTCTGACGGTCGCACAGCACATGGGCGCGGGACCGGAATACCTTGAGATCGACCACCCCGTACAGCAAGCCTGCCTGTCCGCGCTGGAAGATACCACTGGAGAAACCAGTCCTGCCTATGGAATCGATGGATGTTCGGCCCCGAACTTTGCGACATCACTGGTGGGACTGGCGCGTTCGATGGCGTGGTTTGCCTCGGCCGCTGACCGGTCGGACCGTGCCAGCGACGCAGCGCAACAACTTACGACTGCGATGATCAAGCACCCCGAACTGGTGGCGGGCGAAAGCCGCGCATGTACCGAGTTGATGCGCGCTATGGACGGTCGCGCCGCAATCAAAACTGGCGCTGAGGCGGTGTTCATTGCCATCATCCCGGAAAAACGAATGGGTGTTGCGCTGAAAATCACTGATGGCACCACCCGCGCCAGCGAATGCGCAATTGCAGCCATTCTTGTCAGCCTAGGTGTGCTGGAGGCCGATCACCCGGCCACCCGCAAATTCATGAATGCCACGCAATACAGCCGTCGCGGGCTGGAATGCGGCGAGATCAGACCTGCGCCGGGATTCCCCGGCTAACGATCACATCTCGATTTCATGCACCTCGGCCACCTCGACCGAGCCTGAACCGTTGACCACCATGGGACAGCCCTTGGCCATTTCGGTCGCGGCATCAATGCTATCGGCCTTAATGACGGTAAAACCGGACGCCGGGTTTGCGCCGCCATTGTCGACGACGCTTCCGTTGCTGACCGTATAGGATTGACCAACCGGATTGCCGGGTATGTCCAGCGCCTCACCCATGCCTTGAAACCATGCGCCCCAGGCGGCCATAGTTGCTTCGACTTCGGCAGGGTCGGTTGGTGTAGTTCCGCCGTGATAGACAAACAAATATTGTGGCATTTTATTTCCTCCCTAATGAAAACTTATCCAAACTGCGCCTCAAGCTTGGCCAGCGACGATGTCCAGCCCATGTTGTGGTTCGCTGCAGCCTCGGCATCTGCCAGTTCGCGGTGGTCCAGAACCAACCGCGCGCCGTTTTCCGTTGCGACGACCGAAAACGTGACGTGGCTTTCCGGCCCGCGCTGATCCTGATCGTCATGCCAGGCCCAGGTGAACCCAACCGAATTGGGCGGATCAACATGGGTGACATAACCGGACACTTTGAATGTCTGGCCTTCTGCATTCTTCATTATTGAATACCAAGGCCCCTTGCGTGAGAAATTCAGGTCATGCTCGGGCACATGCACCCCTTCGGGGCCCCACCACTGCAACAGCTTCGCCCCATCACTGACCCAGGCAAACAGGTTTTCGGGGGTGGTCGGGAACTCACGTTCCAGTTTCAGGTCGGCCATGAGTTTTCCCTTTCAATCAGGTCGCCCAGCCGATCGAGGCTGTTTTCCCAGAACTGACGTTTCGAAATCGTCCATTCGGCGATTGCCCGCAGCCCGTCGGGCTGGATAGAATACATCCGCTGGGTGCCGTGGACGCGCTGTTGCACCAATCCGGCCTCACGCAGCACTTTCAGGTGGCGCGAAATCGCTGCGCCCGACATGCCGCGCCCTTGGATCAGGTCACCGGCAGGCAGCTCTCCGTCCTGCATCAATTGCTCAACAATCGAGAACCGAGTGGAATCGGACAAAGCAGAAAAAGCGTTTATCAGAGTGTTCATAGCCTTTATTTAACATGTGCGTTAAATAAAGGGAAGACCTTTAACGGGACACAAATTCCGAGCGGCTATAGCCCTGTACATACAGCAGTGCCGACAGATCGCCATGGTTGATCCGAACCTCGCATTGCTCGGCAACCGTGGGCTTGGCATGCAGGGCCACCCCTGTTCCCGCGCGGTGCAGCATCCCCAGATCGTTGGCCCCGTCGCCTACGGCAATAACGTCTTCTTCACGCAAGCCCAGTCGCGCGGTGATCTGTTCCAAGGCATCCACCTTGGCTTGTCGCCCCAGAATGGGTCGCGCCACGCCCCCGGTCAGTTTTCCGTTTTGGGCCAGCAGGGTGTTGGCACGGTTCTCGTCAAAGCCCAGCACCTCGGCCACTTTCGTGGTAAAAGCCGTAAACCCGCCCGAGACCAAGGCGGCATAGCTTCCGTTCTGGCGCATCGTCGCGACCAATTCCTTACCGCCCGGCATCAGAGTGATGCGTTCATCCAGTACTTTACCGATCACCGCTTCATCCAGACCTTTCAACAGACCAACCCGTTCGGTCAGCGCGCCTTCGAAATCCAACTCGCCATTCATGGCGCGTGCAGTGATATCCTTAACGCGGTCGCCGACGCCGGCCTCATCCGCCAGTTCGTCGATGCATTCCTGTTGGATCATGGTGCTGTCCATATCGGCCAACAGCATCTTCTTACGGCGGCCCTCAGACTGTTGGACAACCAGATCCACGCCCATTTGTTGCAGGTCCACCCAGACTTCCCACCGGTTCCCCGGCATTTCGCTTAGATGGAACTCTGTAGCTTCATCCTGGCTGAGCCACACGATCTCACCGCCGCCCCATGCATTCCGCAATGACTCGACCAGCGACAAATCCAGATTAGACACATCGGGGTTGGTCAACAGGGTGGCAACGTACATGTTTGATCTCCGGCAAGCTCACCTGCGAATATCGCAGGTGCAGCATTTTCGCCAGAGTCTGTTTCGAACTAGCCCAAAATACCCGGCAGGCGCAGCCCATGGGCCCGCGCGCAATCCTTGGCAATGTCGTACCCTGCATCCGCATGGCGCCAGACGCCCGAGGCCGGGTCATTCCAAAGAACCCGCTCCAACCGCCGCGCGGCATCTTCGGTGCCATCGGCGCAGATCACCACGCCCGCATGTTGGCTAAAACCCATCCCGACGCCACCGCCATGGTGCAGCGACACCCATGTCGCCCCGCTCGCCGTATTGATCAGCGCATTCAGCAACGGCCAGTCGCTCACGGCGTCCGAGCCATCCAGCATCGCCTCGGTTTCGCGGTTGGGGCTGGCCACCGATCCCGAATCCAGATGGTCGCGTCCGATCACCACCGGCGCCTTCAGCTCGCCATTGGCGACCATCTCATTGAACGCCAGCCCAGCCCGGTGTCGGTCACCCAATCCAATCCAGCAGATACGCGCCGGTAGACCCTGAAACGCGATCCGCTCCTGCGCCATGTCGATCCAGCGATGTAGGTGCTCATTCTCGGGGAACAGTTCCTTCATCTTGGCATCGGTTTTGTAGATGTCCTCGGGGTCGCCCGACAGAGCACACCAGCGGAACGGGCCGATGCCTTTGCAGAACAGCGGGCGGATATAAGCGGGTACAAAGCCGGGGAAAGCAAAGGCGTTCTCCAGCCCCTCATCCTGCGCGACCTGCCGGATGTTATTGCCGTAATCCAGCGTCGGAACGTCCGCGTTCCAGAAATCCACCATCGCCGCAACATGCTGCTTCATCGAAGCGCGAGCGGCTTTTTCCACCGCTTTAGGGTCTGTTTCACGCTTCTCACGCCATTCGCCCATGGTCCAGCCCAATGGCAGATAGCCGTTGATCGGATCATGCGCGCTGGTTTGGTCGGTGACGATATCAGGACGCATCCCGCCCGCCTGCATCCGGGCGTAGATCTCGGGGAAAACCTCTGCCGCATTGCCCAGCAGACCAACCGACTTCGCTTCGCCAGCCTTGGTCCAGCGGTCAATCATCTCCAGCGCTTCGTCCAGCGTTTCGGCCTTTTCGTCGAGGTATTTGGTCCGTAGGCGGAAATCGATGCTGTCCGGGTTACACTCAACAGCCAGACATGAGGCGCCTGCGAACACGGCCGCCAGCGGTTGCGCGCCGCCCATTCCACCCAGACCTCCGGTCAGAATCCACTTGCCTGTCAGGTCACCGTCGTAGTGCTGACGCCCTGCCTCGGCAAAGGTCTCATAGGTGCCCTGAACGATACCCTGCGTCCCAATATAGATCCACGAACCAGCGGTCATCTGGCCGTACATCATCAGGCCCTTCTTATCGAGCTCGTTGAAGTGATCCCAGGTCGCCCAATGTGGGACGAGGTTGGAATTGGCGATCAGCACCCGCGGCGCATCCTTGTGCGTGCGGATGATCGCGACCGGCTTCCCGGACTGGACGATCAGCGTCTCATCTTCCTCCAAATCCTTCAGACCGGCAACAATAGTGTTGAAATCTTCCCACGTGCGGGCTGCGCGTCCGATGCCACCATAGACGACCAGTTCGTGCGGGTTCTCGGCCACATCTGGGTGCAGGTTGTTCATCAACATCCGTAGTGGGGCCTCGGTCATCCAGCTTTTGGTGTTCAACTCGGGGCCGGTCGGCGGATAGATGTCGCGGGTGTTTTTGCGCGGATCGCTCATTTCTGGGCTCCTTGTCTGGTCAATGCGCCCGAGAGGGCAAGATCGTTGAGGCGGGTCAGCATAGCTGTCAAATGAGGGCGCAGTTTCGCAGCGCGGTCTTCGTGCCATGTCCAAGGGGGTGTCTCGTACATGTAAGCCCGCTGCGCGATCTCCATCTGGATGGCATGTATGCCATCAGAAGGGCGACCATAGTGGCGGGTGGTCCATCCTCCGCGAAACCGGCCATTCAGGACCGAAGTGAACCCTTGGGCCTTGGTCGCCACGTCGTGCACTGCTTGCTCAATGGCCGTGTCACACGTTAGCCCATCATTGGTTCCAGTGTTGAACACTGGCAACTCACCTTCAAACAGAAACGGGATGAGCGACCGGATCGAGTGGCAATCAAACAGGATCGCCACACCGTGCCGGTCCCGCACGCGGTTCAGTTCATCCAGAAGGGCAGCGTGATAAGGTGCGTGGTATTTGCGCCGTCGATCTTCGACTTCATCCTCGGATGGTGATTGCCCATCATTCCAGATCTGCTGCCCGTCGAAATCGGTCAGAGACGCAAGTGTGGTGGTATTCTGTCCCGGATATAGCGAGGCTCCGAACGGATCACGATTGGCGTCGATGACATAGCGATGAACATGCGACTGCACGACCGTGATATCATCCAATATCCCTTGATAGAGCCTGTTTACGTGCCAGTCCGTATCGGCCAAACCGCGCCCGTTGTCATTCAGACGGACCGCTATTTCGTCTGGCACATAAGTTCCGCCATGGGGCTGCCCCAGCACAATGGGACCGTCCCCGCGCTGAACGCTGAACACCTGCATCAGAACAGCCCCGGCATCTGGGCACCCACTGCCCCTAGGATGTCACCCTCAGCCACCAAGCACTTGGACGTTTCCAGATCGGGTGCCAAATAGCGGTCTTCGTTCAGTGTTGGGATCTCTGCCCGTACCCTATCCATGACCCGTTGCAACGGTTCGCTGGTTGCCAGCGGTGCGCGGAACTCCACGCCCTGAGCGGCACAAAGCAACTCAACACCAAGAATGTAGTTCAGGTTCTCGACCATCCGCGTCAGACGCCGCGCGCCATGCGCAGCCATCGACACGTGATCCTCCTGGTTGGCCGAGGTCGGTGTGCTGTCAGTCACGCAAGGGTTGGCAAGGTGCTTGTTCTCGCTCATCAAGGCGGCGGTCGTGACTTCGGCAATCATCAGACCCGAGTTCAGGCCGGGATCAGGCGTCAGGAACGGCGGCAGATCAAAGCTGAGCGTCGGGTCGACCATCAAGGCAATGCGCCGCTGCGCAATCGCGCCGACCTCGGACACTGCCAGCGCAATCATGTCTGCGGCAAAGCCCACAGGTTCGGCATGGAAGTTCCCGCCCGAAACGATGGCACCCGCCTCAGTCAGAACCAGCGGGTTGTCGGTGGCCGCGTTCGCCTCGATCTCAAGCGTGGTGGCCGCTTGGCGCATGACATCCATGGCCGCACCGGTGACCTGCGGCTGGCATCGGATGCAATATGGGTCCTGAACGCGCGTGTCGCCGTCCCGGTGGCTTTCGCGGATCTCGGACCCAGCCAGTGTGGCACGCATGGCGCTGGCGGCTTCGGTCTGGCCGCGGTGCCCACGCAGGGTATGGATTTCGGGCTGCAAGGGCGCGGTCGACCCCATGATCGCATCCGTCGACAGGGCCGAGATGACCAGCGCGCTTTGCGCTGCACGCCAAGCTTCGAACAAACCGGCCAGCGCAAAAGCAGTCGAGAATTGCGTGCCGTTGATAAAGGCAAGCCCTTCCTTTGGACCGAGTTGAATAGGCTCTAATCCAACCGATTTTAGCGCTTTTCCCCCCGGCAGGATGGTTCCGTCAACCTCGGCTTCACCTTCGCCGATGACTACGGCTGTCATATGCGCCAGGGGCGCAAGATCGCCCGAGGCCCCGACCGACCCCTGCGCGGGAATAACCGGGGTCACGCCCTTGGCCAGCATCTGCTGCAACAGGTCGATCAGCTCCCAACGCACACCCGATGCTCCGCGTCCGAAGGACAACAGTTTTAGCGTCATCATCAGCCGGGTCACACGGCGTGGCACGGCCGAACCAACGCCGCAGCAATGGCTGAGGATCAGGTTGCGCTGAAGGGTCGAAGTATCCTTTGCCGCGATCTTGTGGCTGGCCAGTTTTCCGAACCCGGTGTTAACGCCATAAACCGGGTCTTCCCCGGCCGCAGCTTCGAGAATGCGTTTGGCTGCAGCCTCCACCTTGGGTTTGCACCCGTCATCCAGCGATACTGCGGGCTGCGACCAATACACTTCGGACAGATCCGACAGCGTGACCTGACCGGGCACAAGCGACAGGGTCTTCATTACAAACCTCCGAAAATGCGGGCGTGCAGCGGGTTGAAGCCGATCCGATAGGACAGCTCGGCTGGGTGCGTGATGTCCCATACCGTCAGGTCCGCGCGTTTGCCTTCAGTTATTGTGCCAGTGTCGGTCAGGCCCAAGGCTTGCGCCGCATTGCGGGTCACGCCAGCCAATGCCTCTTCCGGCGTCAGGCGGAACAAGGTGCAAGCCATATTCATGGTCAGCAGAAGCGACGTCAGAGGGGACGAGCCGGGGTTGCAATCCGTCGCCAGCGCAATCGGCACCCCATACTGGCGCAGCAGTTCAACCGGCGGCACCTGTGTTTCGTGCAGCGTATAGAACGCCCCCGGCAGCAGCACACCCACGGTTCCGGCCTGTGCCATGGCGGCCACGCCAACCTGGTCCAGATATTCGATATGATCTGCCGACAACGCCCCGTAAGAAGCCGCCAGGGCTGCCCCTCCGAGGTTCGAAAGCTGCTCTGCATGCAACTTGACCGGAAGGTTCAGTTCTTTCGCCACATCGAAGACCTTAGCGATCTGAGACGGATCAAAGGCGATCCCCTCACAAAAGCCATCAACGGCATCCACCAGCCCCTCTTCATGCGCCAAACGCAGAGTCGGGATGCAAACATCGCGAATGTAGGTATCAGCGCGCGCCTGAAACTCAGGCGGCACCGCATGTGCTCCTAGAAAACTTGTTTTCACTCGCACCGGGCGCACTTGGCCGATCCGGCGCGCGACGCGCAGCATCTTGAGCTCTGAGTCGGTGTCCAGACCATAGCCCGATTTGACCTCGATGCACGACACGCCGTCGGCCATCAGGGCGTCCACTCGCGTCAAGGCATCCTCTAACAGGGCCTCTTCGCTGGCCGAACGGGTCGCTGTGACAGTCGACAGAATTCCACCACCTGCGCGCGCGATCTCTTCATACGAGGCACCATTCAGACGCATTTCGAACTCGACCGCCCTGTTGCCACCAAAGACGACATGGGTGTGGGCGTCGATTGGCGCCGGCGTTATCAGCCGGTCGCCATAGTCCGCGGTCGGCCAGTCAGAATAGTCAGCAGGCAGTGCATTCCGAGGCCCGATCCAGGCAATTTTCTCACCATCAACAACAAGTGCTGCGTCCTGAACTATCCCATAAGGTTCGGCGCCATCGTCCATGGTCGCCACCCGCGTGCTCAAAAGGACAGATTTTTTGACCATATCGATTCTTTTGGGCTCCCTTTGTCGTTAGATTTTTCGTATACGTATAAAAGTTTAAAGTCTACACAAAATGGAAATGCGATGACCATCCATGCGAAAACGGCTTTATTAGGCTCTGATTGGATCAGTAACTTGCGGGTAGAAATCGCGCACGGTCAGATCCAAAGCTTGGAATCACAAGCGACCGCGCGATCCGGAGACACACAGGTTGATGTCTTGCTGCCAGCCTTGGGAAACCTGCACAGCCACGCCTTTCAGCGCGCGATGGCCGGTATGACAGAAGTGCGCGCCGCCGGGCGCGAGAGCTTTTGGACCTGGCGCACTCTGATGTACCGGTTCCTGGACAGATTGACGCCGGATCACGTAGAGCCCATTGCCGCTTTGGTCTATCTGGAGATGCAAGAGGCCGGATATGCCTCGGTCGGTGAGTTTCACTATATCCATCATCAGCCGGGCGGCGGGCGCTACGACCACGTGTCGGAACTGAGTCAGCGCATATTTGCTGCGGCCACCCAAACTGGAATCGGTTTGACGCACCTTCCGGTTCTCTACACCTACGGCGGTGTCGAACAACAACCCTTGGCGGGCGGTCAGCTACGCTTTGGCAATTCTGTGGATCAGTTTCTGAACCTGGTCGAGGAATGCCGTTTAGCTCCACCGCATGCGGATTCTGTGATCGGTATCGCCCCGCATTCTCTGCGGGCAACATCGCCTTCGGATTTGCGCAAGGTTCTGAATGCCACTCCTGATGATCCCGTCCACATCCACATCGCCGAACAGCTGAAAGAAGTGGCCGATGTAGAGGCCGCGCTTGGACAGCGGCCGGTCGAGTGGCTGCTGGACCATGTCGACGTCGATGACCGGTGGTGCCTTATCCACGCAACTCATATGACCGATGCCGAAACACGCGCCGTTGCGCGTTCGGGCGCCGTTGCCGGGTTGTGCCCGATTACCGAGGCGAATTTGGGCGACGGTATTTTCAACGGTGCAGTTTATGTCGAAGAAGGTGGTCGCTTTGGCGTGGGATCAGACTCTAACGTGAGGATTTCTTTGCCTGAGGAACTGCGGACTTTGGAATATTCCCAACGCCTGCGGGACCATGCGCGGACGGTTTTGGTCAAAGACGAAGGCTCGGTCGGCCAGGCGTTGTATACAGGGGCCGCACAAGGGGGCGCGCAGGCATTGGGACGAAATACCGGGGAAATCGCTGTCGGCAAGCTGGCCGACCTTGTGGCGATCGACCGATCTCATCCCACGATCTGCGCACTAACTGACGAACAGGTGCTGGACGGTCTGTGCTTTGCAGCACCCGATGGATTGGTAACCGATCTTTGGTCAGCAGGGCGCCACATGGTGCAGCAAGGCCGCCACATTGAACGGGATCGGATCATTCCCGCGTACCGGTCGGCGATTGCCGATCTTTTGGCTGACGTCTAAACGCACCTATTCAGGTAACTAGAGGCACCATGACCCAATCTAACGAAACCACCAGCTACAGGGACATCAAGGAAACCGTGCTGGCACGCATTCGGTCGGGTGAGTGGCAGCCGGATTCGCTGCTGCCCAACGAGCAGGACCTGGCCGTCGAATTCTCGTGCACCAGAACGACCGTGAACCGCGCAATGCGAGAGCTGGCGGACGAAGGGTTTCTGGAGCGTCGCCGCAAAGCCGGTACACGGGTTCTAAGCGCGCCGCAAAGGCAGGCCCGTTTCACGATACCCAAGGTGCGGGACGAGGTTGAGGCGTTGGGCGGAATCTATCGCTATGCGCTGGTCTCGTCTGTTGCCGAGCGAGCGCCCGATTGGCTGTGCGCAAGACTGGCGCTGAAACCGGACCAACACGTGATGCATGTTCGCTGCATGCATTTTAACGGCAATACTCCGTTTCAATACGAAGACCGGTGGATCGTCATAGACTCGGTTCCGCAAGTGGTAAATGCGGACTTCGCCTCAATAGGCCCAAATGAATGGCTTATTCAGACCGTTCCCTTCACCAATGTCGAACTGAGTTTCCTGGCCAGCCGCGCCGATGAATCGGTGGCCGCATTCCTGGACCTGCCCATCGGTGAGCCGGTGTTTACGGGCGAACGGATCACATGGCTTGAGGGCCAGCCTGTCACCTTTGCAAAGATGTACTTCGCCGCCGGGTACCGGATGACCACTCAGTTCTGAGCTGACCGCGATTTCTGCTTTACCGTGCCCCTAATCCACGCCAGATTCAGCGTATTCTGATCCTGCGCGAAGGAAATATGGGATGGGTAACCCACTCTATGATCGGTTGTTTGGCATCCATGCAGGCAAGGATACACCTTTCCTTCTTCTGCCCGACGGCCAGACCATTACCCACGCGGCTTTTCTGGACACGGCAGCCCGAATCGCTAACGCTTTGAACGGGTACGAGCTTGAGCCCGGAGACCGAGTTGCTGTTCAGGTGGAAAAGTCTCCAGAAGCGCTGGCGCTCTACGCGGCTTGCGCGCAAACCGGGCTGATCTTTTTGCCGTTGAACACGGCCTACACATCCGGCGAGCTTTGCTATTTCATCGAAAACAGTGGGGCTGCGCTGGTGGTTTGCGATGCCGCCAAACAAGCGGAACTGACGCCCATCGCCGAGGCGCAAAACGCCAGGTTAGAGACGCTCAACGCAGATGGGTCGGGCAGCTTGATGCGGCGGGCATTGGGTATGCTTCCTGCCTTCGAACCAGTCAAGCGGACCGAAGGTGATCTTGCCGCATTCCTCTACACCTCTGGCACGACCGGGCGCTCCAAAGGTGCGATGCTGACGCAAGCCAACCTGCTGTCCAATGCCGAGACGCTGGTGGACGAATGGCAGTTTACCCAGGATGATGTGCTGCTGCACGCCTTGCCGATCTTTCATACCCACGGGTTGTTTGTAGCGACGAACGTTATTCTGGCTTCGGGCGGTTCGATGATCTTTCTGCCGAAGTTTGATCTGGATGATGTCCTGCGTCTGATGCCCAATGCGACCTCGATGATGGGCGTGCCGACCTTCTATACCCGATTGCTGGCGGATGATCGGTTCACCGGTGATCTGGCGCAGCACATGCGGTTGTTCATCTCGGGTTCGGCCCCCCTGCTGGACGAGACGCATGAACGGTTCGAGGACCGAACCGGACACCGCATCCTTGAACGCTATGGTATGACGGAAACCAATATGAACACCTCGAACCCCTATGACGGTGAACGTCGCGCAGGAACTGTCGGGTTCCCGCTGCCGGGTGTCGAACTAAAGGTAACCAACCCTGAAACCGGCGAGGCATTACCGCAAGGCGAGATAGGAATGATCGAAGTGCGCGGACCAAACGTCTTCGAAGGTTATTGGCAAATGCCCGAAAAAACCGCTGCGGAATTGCGCGAAGACGGGTTCTTTATCACCGGTGATCTCGGACGCGTGGACGTGGATGGTTACGTACACATCGTGGGACGCGGCAAGGACCTGATCATTTCGGGCGGGTTCAACATCTACCCCAAAGAGGTCGAACTGGTGCTGGACGACCAGCCCGGTGTGCTGGAAAGCGCCGTAATTGGCGTGCCACACGCTGATTTCGGCGAAACCGTTCTGGGTATTCTGGTTGCAGAACCGGGCCGAGCGCCTGACCTTGATGCCATTATGGCCAGCGTTCAGAACCAACTGGCGCGGTTCAAACACCCCAGCCAACTGATCGTGCTGAATGAGCTGCCCCGAAACACTATGGGGAAAGTGCAAAAGAACGCCTTGCGCGAGCTTTACAAAGATATGTTTACCGCGGATTAGGCTCGAACGGGACCCGGCCGGCGTCCGTCAGCAACCAGCACTGACGCCCTTCGAACACGGCTGTGGCCAGTGGTCGACCATAACCTGCCCCTGCGTCCAGATTGACACGATTGCCGCAATGCTCCGCCGTATCCACGGGTGTGTGCCCATGCACGATCAGCCAAGGGTACGGGCTGGATTCGATTAAGAACTCTTGTCGTATCCAAACCAGATCATCCTCGGATTGCTGCGCCAAGGGGATACCAGGTCGGATGCCAGCGTGAACGAACAATAGCTCACCCTCTTGATGATAGGTTGGCAAAGCATTGATAAAGTCCAAATGTTCCGGCGGCACAGCGGCGCAGGCCCGTTCGTGAACCTGAAAGATCCGGTCATTGTCCGTGACCTCGACACCGTAGGATGCCAGCGTCTCTTGGCCCCCAAGCCGGGGATTCAGCCAGTTCAAAGTGATCGGCAACTGCTTGTCTGCGATCTCGCAATCCTGCACGAAACGGACCATCATCCGGTCATGGTTGCCTTTGACCATGACCCAGTTCCTCCCCGCCTTGCGCCCTTCGATCAGCAGATCCAGAACCTCCCGGCTGTTCGGGCCACGATCCACATAGTCCCCAAGAAAGACAACACGCGCATCCGGCCCGCCATCCGCCTCGATCCGGGATAGCGCGTTTTGCAGCATGCCCATTTGCCCATGGATATCGCCGACCGCGTAAATTGGGATGCTCAAAACGCTACCTCTTGGAATATGTCAGTCACTTTGTGCAACAACTCGGTTGCAGAAAAAAGACAATGCCCGCACATTTTTTGCACGGGCATCGCCAAGGTCACAATTTTCGGACAGAATCTTATGCTACGTCAAATTCCAGCGGTTTGATCTGAGTGAATAGCCCCGTTTCCGCCAGTTTCGCCCGCGCTTCGGCCGGAACAGGTTCGTCCACGTACAGCAAAGCAATCGCTTCTCCGCCCGCTTCGGCACGGCCCAGCGTAAAGTTAGCGATGTTCACGTCGTTCTCGCCCATGGTCTGACCCAGCGCGCCGATGATGCCCGGAACGTCTTCGTTGGTGGTATAGAGCATATGGGCACCGACTTCGGCGTCGATATTGATGCCTTTGATCTGGATAAAGCGTGGTTTGCCATCGCTGAAAACCGTACCCCCGATCGAGCGTTCGCGCTTATCGGTTACTACAGTCACCTTGATGTAGCCGTCAAAGACACCGGTCTTGTCCTGATTGGTGGTCGATAGCTGAATCCCGCGCTCTTTCGCTACAACCGGGGCTGACACCATGTTCACTTCCGGGTTGAATTTTTTCATGATCCCGGCAACCACGGCGCAGTTCAGAGCAGCCAGGTTCATCTCAGCCGCGACACCGTCATACAGGATGTTGATTGCCTTAACCGGTTCATCGGTCATCTGACCAATGAAACTACCCAGGTGACCGGCTAGCTTGATCCATGGCCCCATGACCTTGGCTTCTTCGGCGGTGACGCTGGGCATGTTCAGCGCGTTTTCCACCGCACCAGTCAGCAGATAGTTCGAGATCTGTTCAGCCACCTGCAGGGCAACATTTTCCTGCGCTTCGGTCGTTGCAGCACCAAGGTGCGGCGTGCACACGACGTTCGGCAAGTTGAACAGCGGGTTGTCCTTTGCCGGTTCTTCTTTGAACACATCAAACGCGGCCCCTGCGACATGGCCGGATTGCAGCATCTCGGCCAGCGCCTCCTCGTCGACCAGACCACCACGGGCGCAGTTGACGATGCGCACGCCGGGCTTGGTCTTGGCCAGGTTTTCACGGCTCAGGATATTGCGCGTCTGGTCGGTCAGCGGCACGTGCAGTGTGATGAAATCGGCGCGGGCCAGCAACTCGTCCAACTCGACCTTTTCGACGCCCATCTTGGCGGCTTTCTCTTCGCCAAGAAAGGGATCGTAGGCGACGACCTTCATTTTCAGGCCCAGCGCACGTTCACAAACAATACCGCCAATGTTGCCCGCGCCAATGACGCCGAGGGTCTTATTGGTCAGCTCGATGCCCATGAATTTGGATTTTTCCCATTTGCCTGCATGGGTCGACGTGCTGGCCTCGGGGATTTGACGCGCGACGGCGAACATCATCGCAATTGCGTGTTCGGCAGTGGTGATCATGTTGCCAAACGGCGTGTTCATGACGATCACACCTTTTTTTGACGCGGCATCCTTGTCGACATTGTCGGTGCCAATACCAGCGCGACCGATCACTTTTAGATTGTCGGCTTTTTCCAGCAAGGTCGGCGTAACCTTGGTGGCCGAACGGATGGCGAGACCATCATACTGGCCAATCAGCTCGGCCAGCTTGTCCTTGTCCTTGCCCAGATCGGGCATGAAATCCACGTCGATGCCGCGGTCGCGGAATATCTGCACGGCGGTTTCGCTGAGTTTGTCGGATACGAGTACTTTGGGGGCCATGTTTGTGGTCCTTGAATGTCATGAAAAATCCGGGCCTGAGACGGCCCGGTAAAAAGGGTCAGGCAGCTTCTGTCTGCGCCGCGATCTCGGCCTCAAAGGCCCATACCAGCCAGGGCAACATCGCCTCGATATCCGAGGCTTCAACCGTGCCACCGCACCAGATGCGCAGGCCTGCGGGTGCGTCTCGGTAGGCGCCGATATCCAATGCGATATTCTCAGCCTCAAGCCGCTTGGCCACAGCTTTGGCGAATGTCGCACCGTCCTGAATGCGTGTGTCAGTGAACTTCAGGCAGACCGAAGTGTTCGACTGTGTCGCTGCATCCTCTGCCAGATTGGCGATCCAGTCGTTTTGGTCGCAGAACGCGTGAACCGCTCCGGCATTGGCATTCGCACGGGCGATCAGGCCCTGCAAACCACCAACCGAGCGCGCCCAGTCCAATGCGAACAAGTAATCTTCGACCGCCAGCATCGAGGGCGTGTTGATCGTTGCACCGGTAAAGATACCGTCGATCAGCTTGCCGCCCTTGGTCAGGCGGAAAATCTTGGGCAGGGGCCATGCGGGGGTGTAGCTTTCCAGCCGCTCCACTGCACGGGGGCTCAGGATCAACATCCCGTGCGCCGCTTCACCGCCCAGCACTTTCTGCCAGCTAAACGTGGTCACATCCAGTTTGTCCCAGGGCAGGTCCATCGCAAACGCAGCCGAGGTTGCGTCACAGATCGTCAGGCCCTGACGATCATCCGCGATCCAGTCGCCATTGGGAACCCGGACGCCCGAGGTCGTGCCGTTCCACGTAAAGACAACGTCATTGGCGAAATCAATCGAGGCCAGATCAACGAGTTGGCCGTAGTCTGCCGTCTTAACCTCTGCGTCGATCTTCAGCTGTTTAACGACGTCGGTCACCCAACCGGACCCAAAGCTCTCCCAGGCCAACATCTCGACCTTGCGTTCGCCCAACAGCGACCACAGGGCCATTTCAACCGCACCGGTATCCGAGGCGGGAACGATGCCGATCTTGTAATCTGCCGGAATGCCCAGAACCTCACGCGTGCCTTCGATCGCGGCCTTCAGCTTGTCCTTGCCGACAGCTGCACGGTGCGACCGGCCCAGCGCGGCATCGGCCAGTTTGGTCAGATCAAATGTGGGGGGTTTGGCGCAGGGGCCTGAGGAAAAACGCGGATTTGCCGGCCGCGTCGCCGGTTGTTCAATGCTCATGTGTATTACCCTTACAGATACACGCCCCTCGTTGGGGAGGGGTGTCCCACAGACAGAGCTATTGCCTCGAACGACGCCCAGCAAGCGGAAAAGACGCATCGGGTGCCAAAAACGACACCCGATTATGTGCGTATCTGGAACGCGGGTTTCCTATCGGCATCAAGACGAGAGGCGCACAGTCTCTCCGGTTTCCAATGCCTGTTGCGCCGCCAAACCGATGCGCACGGCCCAAAGGCCATCGTTCAGGGTGACGTCAGGTTGTGCCTTTTCGCCTCGTAGAACAGCTAAGAACCCCTGATGTTGGTAGAAAGTTGAACCATTGTGGTCCCCGGCGGCCAATAGGCGCGGATCGACGGGGATCTCTTTGGTGACCGGACCTTTTGGGGCACGTGGGCTGACAATGATCTGCGGGACGGGCGGCGTGCCAAGATGTTCCGGCCAGAACCGCCCCGGCCCTGGCACCAACGCTTCGATCTTGGCGTCTTGCCCAACGGCTGAGATTTCCTCTTGATACCGTGATCCTTCGGCAAACATGCAAAGTTCCAGCATCGCGCGCGCGCCCGAGGCGAAGTCCACGATGACATAGCCATGGTCAAGGATATCGGGCGTTTCGCCCTCATAGTCCTCATCCAGATGGTTAACCGCCTGCCCGCCGCTGGCTGTAACGCGAACCGGATCGGATTGCAGGATCAAACGCATCAGGTCGAAGAAATGGCAGCACTTCTCGACAAATGTTCCGCCGGTATTCCGGTTGAACCGGTTCCAGTTCCCGACTTTTTCCAGAAACGGAAACCGATGCTCGCGGATCGACAGCATCTTAACGCCGCCCGTGGCCTCAGCCTCTGCAATCAGCGCAGCAATGGGCGGCATATAGCGGTATTCCATCGCAACCCAGATCGGGTGCGGATAATCACGCTGCAGCGCCTCAAGCCGCGCCGCATCCACCGGATCTGTGAAAAGTGGTTTCTCTACCAACAACGGCAACGGGCGCGTCCGGGCAATCTCTTCGATTTGATCCACATGCAGGTGGTTGGGGCTAACGATGACGACGCAGTCCAGATCGTCGACCGCAAGCAATTCTTCGACCGAAGACACCATCACCGCGTCAGGCGCAATCGCCTGCGCTGCCTTCGCCATCTCGGCGTCAGGCTCAAAAATCGCTGAAACGCGCGTGTCGTCCAGCAGGGCAATATTGTGCAGGTGTTCCTGCCCCATCATACCGCATCCGATCAGCCCGTAGTGAATGGTCCGGGTCATGCGCAGTTCCTTTTACTTCAGTCGTTGGACATAGGTGGCTCGATCCGGGTCGAACCATGTTTTTGAAAACTCAACCGGTTTTGGTTTTTCCGACCAGCTGAACCGTTCGATGTAGCCAACCGTTTCTCCGGCTGGCCTGGTGAAATCAGGGGGCGTCCAATCCGGCAACATCCCGAGGGAAACCCTGTCTTCCGCACGCGTGATCCAGAACCCCAACTGGTGCTGGTAGTACCGATAAAGCGAGTCGGACAGCAGCTGTCGATCAATCAAACCAGCGGACTCATCCAGCCAGATTTCTTCAACCGCGATAATTGTATCATTCAGGTAGCGCATTCGACGCACCCGCGATCCCATGTCCGATGAACCAAAGCGCGGCAGGTCCACAGGCTTTTTCAGGTGGTCGACCGAGAGGATATCTGCCCGCGGCAACCCACCCCCCTCGGGCAGTTCAAGACGGAACATCGCATAGACGCTGTTCTGCGTTCCGGTCTCACGTACATAATTGCCTGATCCCTGAATACGCTCCAGCATCCCTTTTTTCTCTAGCTCAGCCAGCGATTTTCGCAGGGTCCCTACCGATACCTTCAGTTCCGCGGCAAGGTCCCGTTCGGGCGGCAAACGCTCACCATCAATCAGGCGACCGGCGGCGATGTCGCGGATCAAAAGCTCGGCAATCTGAACATAAACCGGCAGGGCGTTCGGGTTTCGGTTGGCAGAAGACATCTTTGGGCGCTTCACTCAGTCGCAGGAAAAATTGATACACCATTGATCTACATCAATGTGATTGCTACGCAAGAGGAAAGTCACAGCCACGCGGAGAACGAATCAGATGACCATCGTCCCCATCACCTCACCCGATCTGAATGCGGCCGAGGTTTCGTGGTTTGCGGCGTTGTGTTCCGACGATTACCAGTTTCTTGGAATGCCTGATGGCGACCTGCGATCCAGCTGGGATCACTGTTCAGGCATCGTAAAAGAGGCCGAGGCGCAAGGGTTTAGAAACATCCTCTGCCCGTCGTCCTATCAGGTGGGGCAAGACACGCTTAGCTTTGTGGCAGGCTGCGCACCGATCACCGACAAAATCAACATGCTGGCCGCGGTGCGCTGCGGCGAGATGCAGCCCATCATGCTGGCCCGCACCATCGCGACACTGGATCACATGCTGCAGGGACGGCTAACGGTCAATATCATCTCGTCTGATTTCCCCGGCGAGAAAGCCGACAGCGCCTATCGCTATCAGCGTTCACGCGAAGTCGTGGAAATCCTGAAACAGGCGTGGACGCAGGATGAGATCAATCATGCGGGCGAGGTCTATAGCTTCTCGGGCCTGACGACCGACCCGGCGAAGCCATATCAAACCGGCGGGCCGCTACTGTATTTCGGAGGCTACTCCCCATCCGCTCTGGAACTGTGCGGTGAACATTGCGACGTCTACCTGATGTGGCCCGAAACCAAAGATCAACTGGCCGAACGGATGAAAGCCGTCCACGCGGTTGCCGAGAACTACAACCGCACACTGGATTACGGCCTGCGCGTGCACATGATTGTCCGCGATACCGAGGCCGAAGCGCAGGAATACGCCGACTACATCGTCTCAAAACTGGATGACGAATACGGTCGCGCCATCCGTGAGCGTGCTTTGGATTCGACATCACTGGGCGTCGCTCATCAGGCCAAAAACCGCGATCTGGCGGATGAATATGGCTATGTCGAACCCGGCCTTTGGACCGGCGTTGGCCGCGCACGGTCGGGGTGCGGCGCAGCACTGGTCGGATCGACCGATCAGGTCATGTCCAAGATCGAAGAGTATCAGAAGATGGGCATCCGCGCCTTCATCTTCTCGGGCTATCCTCACATGGACGAGGCCCGCCATTTTGGCAGCCGTGTTATGCCTAACCTGAAAACCTGTTCCCTTCCCGAAGCTTACGGAAGGGTTCCCGCAAATACCCCGGCCACCCCGCTGGGCAATGGAGTTCGCCGCTGATGCAACGTGTAAAACTATCTGACTCGCTGGACATGAGCCGCCTTGTCTATGGCATGTGGCGGCTGGGCGATGATACGGATACATCGGCAGACCATGTCGAGGCCAAGATTCAGGCCTGTCTGGATCAGGGCATCACCACCTTCGATCAGGCCGATATCTATGGCGGATACGCAGCAGAGGCCGTTCTGGGCAATGCCTTGCGCGCAAATCCAAGCCTGCGTCAGCAGATGGAAATCGTCACCAAATGTGACATCGTCGCGCCGATGGGTCGGTATGCGGACGCCAAGTGCAAATACTATGACACCTCGCGCGCGCATATCCTGAAATCGGTTGAGACATCGCTGTCCGAAATGGCCATCGATCATATCGACTTGCTGCTGATTCACCGCCCCGATCCATTCATGGATCATCACGAAACAGGTGCCGCGCTGGACGAAGTTGTCGCCAGCGGCAAGGTCGGCGCGGTTGGCGTGTCGAATTTCCGCCCATGGGACTGGAGCCTGCTGCAATCGGCGATGAAAACCCAATTGGTGACCAACCAGATCGAGATTTCTCTGGGCGAAATCGGCCCCTTCACCAACGGTGATCTGGCGTTTCATCAGCAGCATGGCCAGCCGGTGATGGCGTGGTCACCCTTGGGTGGCGGGTTGCTGATGGCTGGAAACCCTCCGGTCGGGGTTGTAGCGGACGAAATCGCTGAGGAATTCGGCGTGGATCGCGCCGCCGTGGCGGTGGCGTTTCTTCTGGCCCACCCTGCAGGCATTCTTCCAGTCTTGGGCACCAACAATCTGGACCGGATCAAGCGCATCTCTGACGCGCTGAAAGTCAATTTGGATCGCGAAAGCTGGTACCGCCTGTATGAGGCGGCACTGGGGCATGAGGTACCATGATGAATGCAATCTCAAAGGACATGACCCGCACATTCGTTCCCCACAGGGACGATACCCGAACCTTGCGCGACGCTTTTGGTCGTTTTGCCACCGGTGTCACCGTTGTCACCTGTGACAGCACGGACGGGCCGGTTTGCATCACCGCAAACAGTTTCTCGTCCCTTTCGCTGGACCCACCACTTGTCATGTGGGCAGGCGATCGCAACTCGCGCCGGTTCCGTTATTTCCAAGAAGCACGACATTTCAGTGTTCACGTCCTTTCAGCGGAACAAGCCGAGCTTTGCTTTGGATGCTCGAAAGATGCGTTTGCGCTTCAGGACATCGACCACGAGCGCTGTGAAAACGGAACCCCGCTGCTGCCTGATTGCCTGGCGCGCTTCGAGTGTGAGCAGCACGCGTATCACGATGCGGGCGACCACGTTATCGTTATTGGAAAGGTCCTGCGTGCCAGTATGGCGGACGGAGACGCATTGACCTTCTACGCCGGAAAGCTCGGCCAATTCGCGCACCAGTAAGCGCGGAATAACTGTCGCGGTGAAAGCCGCGGCTGAAAAGGGAGGATCCGCATGGGCGGATTGACGTCGGTGCTTGCGCCGATCGCGTTTGTGAATGAAACCGTGCTGCGATTGGGCCGCGCGGTTGGTGTCGTTGCGATTGCGCTTATGGTAATCGCGATCCTGATTCAGGTGTTTTTCAGATACGTTCTGGGCAACGCGCTGCCTTGGCCGGATGAGGCCGCTCGGTTCTGCATGCTATGGATGACCGGCCTGATGGCCCCCACGGCATTTCGGCGCGGCGGGTTTGTCGCTATCGACATGGTGCCCCTGATGCTGCCGCGAGGGGTTGGGCAAACCCTGAACATCCTGCTGCTGCTGGTTTCGCTGGCCGTTTTGCTGGTGGCCGTCAAAATCGGCTGGTCCGAGGTCACCGGGTTTGGCGGCAAGTTCGCCACCGCTGCGCTGTATCTGCCAACGTCCTTTGGGTTTGACGAGTGGTACCGCATTCCGCGCAGCTGGATGATGGCCTCACTGTTGGTTGGGGTCATCCTGCTGATTTCAGTCAATATCGAGCTGATCTTGCGCACCGTCGTGACCCTGTTGGGCGGCGGTCATCTGCTGCCGGACATTGCCGATGCACCTGTGGGGGCCGAATAGATGCTGATATGGTTCCTGCCCACATTTCTGGTGTTTCTGCTGATCGGCCTGCCGGTCTTTTTTGCATTGCTGGCTGCACCAGGCATTCTTCTGTGGTTGAACGGTCAGACGGCCGACATCACGCTGCTGTATCGCAATGTCTATAACGGCATGGACAGCTTTCCGCTGATGGCCATCCCCTTCTTCATGCTGGCCGGAGAGTTGATGAACCGCGGCGGCATCACAATCCGTCTGGTTGAGTTCAGCCAAGCCCTGATGGGCCATTTTCGGGGCGGTCTGGCGCATGTAAATGTGCTGAGTTCGATCCTGTTTGCCGGGCTGTCAGGCTCAGCCGTGGCCGATACGTCGGCGCTGGGTTCAATGCTGATCCCAGCGATGGAAAAACAGGGCTATACCCGCAAGTTCGCCGCCGCGATCACGGCGGCCAGTTCCGTGATCGGACCGATCATTCCACCATCAGGCATCATGATCATCTACGCCTATGTCATGGGCGAAAGCGTGGCCGCTCTTTTTCTTGCCGGCATCGTACCCGGCGTGATGGTCGGCGTCGGCTTGATGCTGATGATCAAGGTGATGGCCGACAAATACGACTTCCCCGTCGCCAGCCGAAAATACACCTGGGGCGAGCGCCGTCAGGCCAGCCTCAAAGCGTTCTTCCCCCTGCTGACACCTGTCATCATTCTGGGCGGTATTCTGGGTGGTATCTTCACCCCAACCGAGGCCGCGGCGGTCGCTGTCGGCTATGCGTTCCTCATCGGCTTTTTTGTCCTGCGCACGCTGACGCTGAAAGAGGTACCTGAAATTCTCAGCAATGCGGGTCTGACCTCGGCCGTCGTTTTGCTGCTGGTCGGCGCGGCGATGGCCTTCAAAACCGTGGTCAGTCTCAGCCATGCGCCCGAACAACTGGCCGAGTTGATCCTCAGCCTGTCAGAAAATCCGCTGATCCTGCTGTTCCTGATCAACCTGCTGCTGTTTGTCGTCGGCATGTTCCTGGACGCAGGACCGGCGATCATCATCCTTGGCCCGATCCTTGCGCCGATCTTCACCAGCCTGGGCGTCGATCCGATCCACTTTGCCATCATCATGAGCGTCAACCTGACCGTTGGTTTGGCCACGCCGCCCATGGGTTTGGTCCTGTTCGTGGCCGCCGCCGTGTCGCGCGAAAAGGTCGAGACGATCGCCAAGGCGATCCTGCCGTTTCTGGCCGTCGAAATCATAGTGATCTTCCTGATCACTTATATCCCCGCACTATCCATGACGATCCCGAGAATAACGGGATTTGCAAACTGACTGAGTATCACAGGGAGGAAACGCATGCTCGGAAGATTTATCAAAACAGCAGCCTTAGCGACGTCGCTGGTTGCCGCAACCGCCATTGCGGCCACTGCGGCTGACTACACGCTGCGCGCGACCGCAAACTCAAACGAAAACGACGAGGATTATGACGGCCTGATCGTCTTCAAGAACTATGTCGAGGCGGCCTCAAACGGCGCGATTGAGGTGGAGCTGTTCATCGGTACGCAACTCTGTTCGAATGGCGCCGAATGCCTGCAGGGTGTGGCTGATGGCACAATCGACATCTACATCTCCACCTCTGGTGGCGCGTCGGGCATCTTCCCATATGTGCAGGTTCTCGACCTGCCCTACCTGATGGCGGATGACCGCGTGGCCGAGCGTGTACTATCTGGTGATTTCACCCGCACAATGCGCGAGATGGCGCTGGAGGATTCCGGCGGTGCGATCCGCCTGATGACCATCGGCAATACCGGTGGCTGGCGGAACTTCGCGAACACGCAACGCCGGATCGCAGAACCTGCCGACATGGAAGGCCTGAAAATCCGCACCGTGGTCGCCGACCTGCCTCAGGAACTGGTCAAGGCTCTGGGCGCGTCGCCCACCCCGATCCCGTGGCCGGAACTGTTCACCAGTTTCCAGACTGGCGTTGTTGAGGGATCCAAGAACGGCATCACCGACATCATGGGCATGAAGTTCCCTGATGCGGGCCTGCAATACGTCACGCTGGACGGCCACGCCTACATGGGTGCACTGTGGTGGATGAATAATGCCAAGTTCCAGGAGATGCCCGAAGAACTGCGCCGTGTTGTGGTGGATGGGTTCTATGCCCTGCAGCAAGCGACCTTTGCATCGCCCAAGCGCAAGTCGATCCAGGCCTATGAAGATTTCGTCGCAGGTGGTGGTGATCTGTACGTTCCAACTCCCGAACAGAAAGCCGCGTTCAAAGACGCAGCGACACCAGTTTACGAGTGGTTCCAGTCCAACGTGGCCCGTGGGGATGAGATCTTTGCCGCGCTGACCGAGGCCGTGTCCATCGCCGAAGGTGAGATCAACGCATCCCGCGATGCGGACCTGAACTAAGTGAAACTCGGTCGGGCCATTGGCCCGACCCCCTTACCGAAACGGGTACATCCACCCTTTGTAGTCGTTAACTAGAACATGCGCTTTTTCGATTTGTTCCGGCGACATTTTTTTGACCACTTCCTCAAGGCTGATCGCCGCATCGGGATCGCCGCCAATAGCGCTGAGCGTGTACCACATGTAAGCCCGCACCAAATCAGGCGCGGGCATGCCAAGGCCCAATTCATAATACCAGCCGACGCCGGATTGCGCCCCCGGATGCCCTTTCATCGAGGCGCGCAAATACCATTCAAACGCCCTTTCATAGTCTTGCTCGACGCCCAGCCCAAGGCCGTACATCACGCCAATCAGTTCCTCTGCCTCGGCATTGCCCGATCGGGCAGCGGGCATCAGTTCCTCGCGCGCGGCCTCGAACGCGCCGGCCTCCATCATGTCACGGGCCTGCTCCAGTTCGGCCAGCGCCGGGGTCGCAAGACAGCAAAGGGCAAATACAAACTGGCGCATGGGGCTGTTTTCCTTTTCGTCGGTGCGGCGGCGGCGCAGGAATTACCGCGCCCGCTGACGGATGATGATTTTATCCCCTTTGATATGGAACAGGCCACTATCGGTCATCAACTGTTTTACGATCCGATCCTGTCCGGCAATCAGAACATCACCTGCGCCCATTGCCATCACCCGGATTTCGGCACGTCCGACGGGTTATCGCTGGGTATTGGCGAGGGTGGACAGGGGCTCGGCCCAGACCGAACCCCTGGTACCGGAGCGGAAAAAATCCTCAAACGTATTCCGCGCAATTCGCTGGGTCTATGGAACCTTGGGGCAAAAGACATTCATACGGTATTCCATGATGGCCGCCTGAGTATTTCAGACGTGTATGGCAACGGCTTCAATTCACCTGCGCAGGAATGGTTGCCTGACGGTCTGAATTCGCTGCTGGCCGCGCAAGCGCTGTTCCCACTGACCTCGCAATTCGAAATGGCCGGGAATGTCGCCGAAAACCAGGTCACGGGCGCGGTCCATGATCGCATCGACAAGGGTTGGCCGATTTTGGCAAAACGCGTCCGCACCGATCCGCGCTATGGCCCGGCAATGGTCGCCGCGTTTGACGAGGTCGAGACGACCGAAGACATCTCGATCACACAAATCGCCAACGCGCTGGCGGCGTTCATGGCCACCGAATGGCGCAGCACCGACAGCCCGTTTGATCGGTATCTGGCCAGGGACACAAATGCCCTGTCGCCGGCCCAACAGAACGGAATGAACCTTTTCTACGGAAAGGCGCAATGCTCTGACTGCCATTCCGGCCCGCTGATGTCCGATCAGAAATTCCACGCTCTGGCCCTGCCACCCTTTGGTCCCGGTCGTACCCGGCAGTGGGACCCTTATGTTCGCGACGTGGGCCGGATGGGCGAAAGTGACCGGCTTGAGGATGCCTATCGCTTCCGTACTCCGATGCTGCGCAACGTGGCCTTGACCGCACCTTACGGCCACAACGGCGCCTTTCCTGACCTTGAAAGCATGATCCGCCATCACCTGGACCCTTTGGCCAGTTTCGCAAACTGGGCACCCGAAATGGCGCAATTACCCAGTGTACCATGGCTGCAAAAGGCAGATTTTGTTGTTTGGCAGGACCAGTTTGAGATGCAGCGTGTGCGCAGTAAGATCGACATCGCTCCGGTGAAACTATCACAAACGGAAATCAGCAGCCTTGTCTCGTTTCTGCACGCCCTGACCGGGGCCAGCGTGGACACGCCACCCTTTGGCGTACCCGTTGACTTCGCACCCTAAGAAAAACCCCCGCTTTTCAACGGGGGCTTTGATTTTACTCAGCGGCTTCTTCGTAAGCGTCCATTGGGGGGCATGTGCAGATTAGGTTTCTGTCGCCATATGCGTTGTCGA